>JAPLFJ010000024.1 GCA_026390735.1 Ignavibacteriota bacterium | reverse complement strand
ACTATTTAAACAACCTATACGCATTAGGTCCCTTATTTGTGTACTTTTTTGCAAGGATACATTTGGAGTCATCTTGTTTAATTTAATTACTCTAATATAACCATTATTCTATTAATTTACTATGTTAGTGCCATTACTCCTTGGAGGGGTACGGCGAAGCCGGGGGGTGGGTATGTTTCAAGTTGCATTAGCTCAGTTAACATAATATAAAGAATCCCCTCCAGGGAGTGGATTCAAAACATTAAAAGATAATTGATATTAAAGAATCCCCTCCTTGGAGGGGTACGGCGAAGCCGGGGGGTGGGTCAGGAAATTAAAAGGGTTACGAGGCTTCGGTCTTATTATTTATCCAAGAAGCTAATGCATCCATGACTCCTGACATATTTCTTTTAACTTCAATATCACTAAACCGAATTACATCAATGCCTAATGATTTAATGTTCTTTTCTCTTTCAATGTCTGCATAATATTTATCATCCCCTGAATGAGAAATGCCATCGATTTCAATAACGAGTTTCAAGTCTTTGCAATAAAAGTCAACAATGTAATTATCAATTGGTGTTTGCCTGTCGAAGTCATAACCGAGAAGTTGTTTGCTTTTAATTTTATTCCATAATAATACTTCTGAAAGGGTCATGTTCTTTCTTAGTTTATTTGCTATTTGTTTAAGGTCTTTGCGGTATTTGATTATTTTTCTCATTGTTAATTTAATATTGTGACCCACCCCGTCGTCCACTTGCGTGGCCGCCACCCCTCCTCGGAGGGGATTCAAGAACAACCCACCCCGTCGTCCGCGGCGGCGGACCGGAAAGACAGATTCTTCTTTTCATTTCATGATAATCAGTTTTTTGGTTTTGATGAATGAGCCGGATGTCATTGAATAAAAATATATGCCGGAGGATAAAGATGAGGCGTCGAGTTTTACGGAATAGTATCCGGGGTTGTGTTGTCTGTTTATGATTTCTTTTATGAGTCGTCCGGATATGTCGTATAATTTGATTGATACGTATTCGGTATTGTGTGTTGCTATGTTTTCTGTGTTGCACCCTTTATCTGGTACCGTGTAACGAATTATGGTTTCGGAATTGAAAGGGTTTGGATAATTCTGGGAGAGGACGAAGTTTTGAGGTGCGGAGATGTTCACTTCGGATGAAAGATTGTATATTGTGGAGTTGCTGTTGTAGTCGGTTTGCTTTATGCGGTAATGGTATTTTCCGATGCTGAGATTTTTGTCGGTGAATGAATAATTGTGAGTTGCTGATGTGGTGCCGCTGCCTTTTATGAATGATAGTGATTGCCAGATGGAATTGTTGATGCCCTCTGTGGCTGATGAACGCTGGACTTCAAAGCCCGAGCAGTTTTCTTCGGATGAAGTTGACCAGAACAGAGTTACTGAATTCTCTTTTACGGAATGTGTGAATGATGAAAGATGAACAGGGAGTGCACTTTCGTTCTGACCGATTGCAAAGGGTGAGAGACTGTTTATGTTTGCACGGGAAAGAGTATACGGTTCAGATGTTTCTGTTAAAGTGTATGCACCCGTGCCCGCTTCAATCCAGCTGGAGGATTCTACATGCCACATTTTTGCGTATGCACTGCGATTGTTTTTGAAGTTAGTGCCTTCGGAAGCGGACATCCATCCGAACTTAAGAGTTATGCCGTTATTAAATGAAGAGCGTGTACCGTGAACTTCGTATTTCAGTTTAACCCTGTCGCTTCCACTGTTCGAGCCAGTTGCATCTGTCATAACGTTTGCGGCGAAATCATCTGCAGCGTCTGAATTCGTTGCCCAGACAGGGGAGTAGTAGGATGAAGTCCCGATAGGGAAAAGAGTTTCGGATGTTACTGCTTTTCGAACAAGCGTCCCCGCACCGTTTGATATAAAGTAATTTGTAGTTGTATTGCTTAATATTGCGGAAGTTGATGAAAGTGTAAGGTTCTTATCGCCGAGATTAAACTTCCCGTTCGTAAAAGTGAATGAACCGTAAAGTGAAAGGTCGGAAAGGAGCGTTGCTCCGTTTGAATTATTCAGTTCAAAGTTAATTGTGCTGTTCGGGTCGAAACCTGCAGTGGATATGGTTTGCGGCGTTGTGCCGTTAAGTGAAATCTTGTTTGAGGCAATTCCTGATTCAGTGATAGTGCCTGCAGAATGATTAATGTTTCCTTTAACGAAAAGATTTCCGACACCTGAAGCGTTAGAAGAAGATGAAAGGTCAAGAGTGCCGCCCGAAATGTTCAGGTCGCTTGTGATGTTTGTAGTTTGAGTATATGCGCCGGTACCTGAATAGAGATGATAAGAGCCGCCCTGAAGGTTTAAGTCACCGAGTACATTTATAGTACGTGAATTTGCAGAAGAACTGTTTGATATTTTCCCTGTACCTGTATTGATGATAGTGAAGTCGCCGTTGATATTGAAAATTGCAGAACTATAGTTATATAATTCTGTGTTTGAAGTCTGGTTCGGACAATTCCATATAACGTTGTAAAGATTTATCGGAAAAGTCAGAGTGGTGCACGAAGTAATACCTGTAACCTTAAGCGTAGAGCCAGCTTCCCATGTAGCATTTTCAAAAACCACATTCACATTACCCGTAATTTCCACAACGCTTCCTGATTTAAAAGTTACTAAATTATTAATAGGTGAATTCAGGTAAGACGAATACACATTCCCATAAACAGTAAGGGTTTTCCCTGTAGCCATGGTAAGGAATCCGCTTGAATAGGCAGTGATTTTTTTGTCAGAGGCAAGCGTGAAAGAATTCAAATTGGAAACAGAGCCGTACAACTCAATGTCACCGTTAAAATTATTTCCTGCATTGCTTGAAAAAGTTACCTGAACACTCTGGCCGATAATAAATTTCCCGTTTACTGTAAAAGGAGAAGATGTAGTAACATTCCTTAAAGTCACAGACCCCGATGAACTTTCGAACTTAAGATTCTGAAAAGTTCTTCCCGATAAAGCGAGATAAGGTTCAGTAGAACTGCTGATTCCGAATGAGACAGTACTTCCCTGGTCGAGCGTACATGCATTTAATGCCGTTGTGACAGTTGCAGAAGACGAATAATGAATGTAAGAACCTCCTTCCTGTATCTGCCAGCCTGCGCCTGAACTTATTACCCATTTAGAAGTGGCATACATAGTAAAAGAGCCGCCATCGCAAATGACTAAATCAGTGCCGGTACCGTTTGCGAGAGTGAATGTATAATCGCTGTACATTCTCAAAGTGCCTTTAACAGTAAGCTGGTCAAGAGAAACAGACAGATTGATTATAATGATTGAATTCGCGGAAATTTCTATAGCGCCGTCTGCGCTTGTAGGATAAGTGGTAACATCTACCCAGGATGTACCGTTGTATCTTTGCCAGATATTTGTAGCATTCCAGTTACCGCCCGGACTGGTAGTACTGGTTCGAAAATCACCATCGGACTGAGCCGACAACCCACCACACAAAATAAGAAAGGACCCCAAAATAAATATGAATGTTTTCATAGAGAATATTTTTGGGTTTGCAACAGATAAAATTTATGGAAGAATGTTAAAATAATAAATGCAATAAACGGGTATCTTTAAAAATGAATGCGGGTTTGGGAGGGTTCAGTAAAGAGCAATTTAGCAGTTACGAGAGAAAATCCGCCGCGGCGGACAAAATGGCAAAGAAAAGATAGAAGAAGGAATGGAACGCGGATGACGCTGAAAGAGCGGATTTTAAAGAGCGATTAGCAAGCTAATTCGCAGATAGAGATTTTTTAGGGTTAAAGATGAGAAAAGATAATTCTGGTTTACCAGTGTATACAGTTACGAGAGAAAATCCGCCGCGGCGGACAAAATGGCAAGAAAAGATAGAAGAAGAAATGGCACACTGATAAGAGCTGAAAGACGCTGATTCTCACTGATTGTTTTTTAGGGTTAAAGACAAGAAAAGATAATTCTGGTTTACCAGTGTATGAATTATCAATTAAGAGATTAGAGAATGAATAACAGGGAATTGGAAATAAAAGTAAGTGAAACAAAAAGTGAATATCACAGAAAACAAGCGCTGTTAAAGGTAGAGGAGAAGTTTTTAAATCTCATTGAGTTACAAAAGTTACATATAAGTTTTGCGCAACAGAGGGGAGAGAAATTAGAGGAATGGAAGAAGGTTTTTAGAGCAGTGACAAGGTGACGTCCAGACCACCCAATCCGCGGCGGCGGGCGGATCTTCGACAAGAAAGCGGACGTTCTCCACGGCGAATCTTCGACAAAGAACGCGGAAATCAGAATTAAGAACTTTTTCCCCGCTAAATACACTAAAGACGCGAAATTAATTCAGAATTCAGAAAGGAGAACAGACATTCAAATTAAATTATTTGAATAATGATTATATTTAGAACAATGAGAAAGTGATTTCTTTAATTATCAATTATCAATTATAAATTATTAATTGTCAATTAAAAACAAGTTTAACGCAAATGGAAATAAATTATTTGTAATAGTAAGAATAAAGATAGAATTAAAAAATGACAACTGAGATAAGGGAAATAACAGATAAGATATCAGCAATACTTGTTAGCGGGATTGATGCCAGACAGGTATATCTTTTTGGGTCTTATGCACAAAATAAGGAGACTGAAGACAGTGATCTGGATATTTTTGTTGTAGCAGATTTGAGCGGCAAGAAGAAGATTGAAGTGACTTAGCAAGCGAGGAGGCTGCTTTTAAAAAAAGTATTTATGCCAGTTGATATATTGGTTTGTGATATAAAAGATTTTAACAGCAGAAAAGACATTGAATCAACTTTTGAATATTTAATAGCATCAGAGGGACAGAAAATCTATGGATAAAGACAATGAATATTTCAAATGGCTGGAATATGCCGAAAATGATTTTGAAGCTGCCGAAATATTATCACAGCAAATAAAACCAAAGTATGAGATTTGAAGAGAAAAGAATCCACGATTCCGTTTAAAAACATAACGGAATGACAGATGGTATAAGAGAATTATTCTTGCTTATTAGACGAATTACGCTAATTATAACAATCGATTATTTAGGTTTAAACCACAGATATTCAGAAACTTTTTCCCGCTAAATATACGAAATACACGAAAAAGAGTAAGAAAGCAAATTCAAAGTTTATCCTCTAAATCCGTACAATCTTAATAATAACTTGGATATTACCGAAATATATGTTAACTTATAATAATCATATTACAGAAATATACTTAATTAATAAGTAGATTTCGGAATAAATAAGTGAATATCGGATAAAATGACAAATAATAAGTATTTTATAGAGGAAATAAGTGGCTTTCGGGGCAGGGATTTACCTGAGGCAGGCTCAACGGTAGGTTATCTGGCACTGATTAAATATTATTCATTGCAGGTACCGATGCCCGATATATTATGTATAATCTCAAAGAGGCATTATAATAACAGGGGTGAGGAGTGGTATATTTTTGACGAGAAGTACGAGCCTGAAGATTCATTAAAAGGGAATCTGGTATTTGCGCTTAAGTATGAAGGAATTGATTTGAATGTTCTGAAGAGTTTATTCAGGGAAGTAAGTGAAGAAGAGATCACAGATATTGTAAAAAGTGAGCCGCTTGGGAAGTACACGAGGAAGATCTGGTTTTTATATGAATGGCTGACGGAAAAAGTTTTACAAATCAATGATTTAAAGACGGGGAATTTTGCAGACCTGATTGATGAGAAGCATCAGTATCCGGGAGCAACGACAAAATCAAGCAGGCACAGAATAAACAACAATCTTTCGGGAGTAAAGGATTTCTGTCCGATAATCAGAAAGACAAAGAAGTTAGAAAGCTATATTGATGAAAATTTAGGTGAGAAATTGAGAGCCGAATTCAGCAAGGACAAAACTAATTTGATATCACGGGCGGTCACATATTTTTTATTAAAGGACACGAAAGCATCTTTTGATATTGAGGGCGAGACACCGCCGCAGAGCAGAATTAGCAGGTGGTGTTCGGCACTCGGTCAGGCAGGAAAAAATGAAATTACGAAGAATGAATTAATAAGGCTTCAGGAAATAGTATTAGGCGATTCACGGTTTACAAAATTCGGATACAGAACAGATGGCGGATTTGTAGGCGAGCATGACAGGTACAACGGAAACCCGATACCCGATCACATATCGGCAAGAGCAGAGGACATTGAGAAATTAATGAACGGTTTTTATGAGACATACAGGAAACTTGAAAAGAGTGATTATGATGCAGTTTTAATGTCGGCAATATTAAGTTTTGGGTTTGTATTTATACATCCTTTCGCAGACGGTAACGGCAGGATTCACAGGTTTCTGATAAACGACATATTAATAAAGAAAGGATTTACAAAATACGGGTATATTTTTCCTATATCATCTGTTCTGCTTGACAGGATAAATGAATACAGGAAAATTCTTGAAAGATATTCCAAGCCAAGGCTGGAATATATAAAATGGAGGGTAACACCTGCGAACAATGTTGAAGTCCTGAATGATACTATAGATTTATACAGGTACTATGATGCAACAAAGCAGGCAGAGTTTTTATATGAGTGTGTTAAGCAAACAGTTGAAGTAACATTACCTGAAGAGATTAATTATCTTAGAAGATATGATGCCATGAAAGAATGTATAAACAACAGGTTTGACATACCTGATAAGTTAACAAATTTAATAATCAGATTTCTTGAGCAGAACAGCGGGAAATTTTCTGAACGAGCCATGAATAAAGAGTTAAAAGAGTTTACCGCGGCGGAGCTGGCGGAAATTGAAGAGGAGTTTTTTAAGAGGTTGAGTTTTTAATTATACAGTTACGAGTGAAAAAATACTCAAGATGGAAAGAAAATATTTTACCACGAAAACACCAAAACACTAAAAAATAAGGAATAGGTTCACAGAGACCATCGAGAAAAGATTGGAGTTCAGAGAGAAGAGATTTTTTAGGGGTTAAAGATAAGAAAAGATAATTCTGCTTTGCAAGAGTTTGAATTAAAGGAATAGATCAAAAGAAGAATTTTTCAAACAATAAAATTTAGTGCGACATCTTGAAAGAAGAACAATAGCACCCACCCCGTCTTCCTACCGCTAGTGCGGACGTAAGACACCCCTCCAAGGAGGGGATTCTTATTGTTTCCGGCAGGAATGCCGGAACTACAGGAATATATATATAGCTGAGGATGGTATCGATTCTTATTGTTCCCGGTAGGAATGCCGGAACTACAGGATTATAGAAGAGAGCCGACGGAGTCGGCTCTTTTGATTTGGGGTGGGAGGATGTTTTGAGGCGGTGGGTTATTTTGAGTGGAAGAATTTTTGTGAGAATATTTGGAAGGGGGAGAGAGCGGTGGCGGGTATGGGAGTGGTGGAGAGTTTGGAGAAGAGGAAGAGGGTTTGGGAGTTAGAGATGTGGGCGGCGTTTTTGTCAAGAAGGATGATTACGGAATATACGAATACGTTTTGGTATGATGAGATGTACTGTTTTTCGATGTTGAGGAAGGGGGTATGAATTTTGAGATTTTTGCTGATGGAGACGGGGATGGAGTTTGAGGAGATGCTGAGATTTATGGATTCTTTTAGGCAAGTGTCGAGGGGTTCGTTCAGGAAGATTACGGAATGAATTCTGAGGGATTTGATTTCGGAGAGGAATGGAGTGTCTTTATTAAGATAAAGGGAGTGTGAGATTTCGGACAGAGATAATGAGGTTTTGAATTTGCCTGCGGTGAATCCGATTTCGGGAGTGAGAGATAGGTTTTCGTTTGGTTCGGAGGGAGAGAAGTTTGGGAAGATGTTTTTGATGATGGAGTTGAATGGAGCGGAGTTTGGGAATGCGGATTTCCAGGTTGATTTTAGGGATGGTATGGAGGTGACGGATTTTGCGAATGATGCTACGAGAGCAAATTTTTTTCTTCTGTTGATGGAGTCGATGTCAGAGCCCGGAGTGAATTTTACGGGACGGGAGCAGAGGAAAGATTTTCCGTTACGGTTACGGATGATGAAGTTTCCGATTTTGCCGGAAGCTTTGCCGAATGGAGAATTTAATAGTCTGGCCATGTTTTTTTGAGTTTAAAGATTAAAGAAAAGAATCCGCGAATTACGCGAATTAAACGAATTACACGAATTAGAGATTTTTAGGCAAAGAGATTAAAGAAAAGAATCCGCGAATTACGCGAATTTGACGAATTACGCGAATTAGAGATTTTTAGGCAAAGAGATTAAAGAAAAGAATCCGCGAATTACGCGAATTAAACGAATTACACGAATTAGAGATTTTAAGATAGAGAGATTTATTAGAATTGAGGGCTCGGGAGAGCCCTCAATTGTTTAGGTGGGCACCGAATGGTAATGAAGCTTATTCGATGATGGTGGTGGAGTGGTGAACGACTTTACCGTCTGCGTCCAGGGTGTAGAATGCGAAGAAGGGTTTATGAGTCGTGTACCATTCCCAGGTGCGAGTTTCGGAGTCGATCAGATCGATGGTGAAAGTGAGCGGTGCTATAAGAGAGAGAGCAATGCTCGGAGATTTGAAGGACTGGAAGTTGAATGCCGTGTGGAGGTCGGCGTCGACGGCGCTTTTGTGGAAGATTACAGCGGCCATCTGAATTTCGACTTCGGTGATCGGGTCGATAAGATTGTTTGTTCCAATGATCTGGAGTTTGACCTGCAACTGAGTAGATGTGGCGGTTATGGTGTCTTTTATGACATTGAACGCGTCGGTTTCGGGAGTTACCAGTGCATCATCGGTGACGTTGTCGAAAGTGATGCGGTGGTAATTTTCCTTGAGCACGCCATTGAAGGGGCTCATAGTATCGGGAGTACATACATCCCAGATTTTTTTGAGATTCGGGTTCTGGTTAACGGCTTTAGAGAATTTAGCGGTGAGGCTAAATCTGAGTCTGCGGTTAACAGAATCGATATCTTCACCGGGAGTAAAGTCATCGGGTTTAATACCGACGAGGAACTTCCCGTTTTTCTTGCGGAACATCGCGTCGCCGAGAGCACCGCGAAGTTTGCCCAGAGGGGCGTTAACGAAACGAGCCATGAGATTGGTCCTTTCTGAATTTGGTTTATGAGGTATGTTTGAGTTTCAAAAGTCATTGATCAGTTGACGATTGAAGAGATAAAAGCTTTTCCCGCTAAATTCACGAAATATACTAAAAAGAGAAAAGATGTCCACGATTCCTTTTAAGATCATAAAGGAATGACAACGAGTGAATAAGAGAATTAATCTATTCGAATTAGACTAATTAGACGAATTAGAGAAAGATAAGATCCGCCCAACCCTCCCAATCCGCCGCGGCGGACGGGTCTGCGACAAGACGGCGGACACAAAGAACGTGGATTTTTTAGGGTAAGAGATAAAAGCTTTTCCCGCTAAATTCACGAAATATACTAAAAAGAGAAAAGATGTCCACGATTCCTTTTAAGATCATAAAGGAATGACAACGAGTGAATAAGAGAATTAATCTATTCGAATTAGACGAATTAAACTAATTAGACTAATTAGAGAATTATTAGGGTAAGAGATAGAGATTAGTATGAAATGGGTGGTGAATTGGTATAAGATAGATACAAGATAGACGGAAGATGGACGGGAAACGAGTATGAAACAAGTAAGAGCAATTCAGAATTCAGAATTCAGAGTTCAGAATTAAGAGCAATTAGAGCAATTCAGCGTTCGGAATTAAGAATTAAGAGAAAGAGATATTGCTGTAATATTAGATATACTCTTTTGGAAGGGGGATTTTGAAAAGAGGGTAAAAATTTATGGACTAATTGCGAAATGGGGTAGAAATGGAGTATTATATAATATAGGGAAATAAACAGGGGGAGAAATTCTTCATAAACCAGAAAGGAGGTACGAGATGCGAGAGCAGAGAAGAAGGAAAGAGCGAGTGAAAGAAATCATTTTAATAAACAGAAATTTTAAAATTTAGAAAGGGCCACATTTATGGAAATGTTAGGACGTGAAAATACGTCAAAAATCGAAATCACGACATCAGTGGAAAGCAAAACAGAAACCACGGGAATAACACAAACCAACGGCAGCAAGGACGAAAGCGGCGACACATCCGAGAGTC
>JAPLFJ010000066.1 GCA_026390735.1 Ignavibacteriota bacterium | reverse complement strand
ATTGGAACCTTGTTTTCAAGTAGTTCTCTCAAAATCAGAACTTTGTCCCTTGATGAAATAACTTTGTACTTTGACATCTTAAATCTCCTTTTCTACAAATTTAATGATTTAATTTGTCCAATTCCATCTGAAGCATAACATCCTAAAGTAGAATGTTTTCTCTGTCTGTTGTAAAAGATTTCAATGTATTCAAACAAGCTTTTCTGCAAGTCTTCCACATCGTAATACTTTTCTCTGTAAATAAGTTCTTTCTTAAGCGTACTGAAGAAAGATTCAAGTACAGCATTGTCGTAACACGTACCTTTAGCTCCCATGCTCTGACGTATTCCATAACACTGAAGAACATTTCTTACCCTTGTTGAAGAATACTGAGTACCTCTGTCAGAATGAAAGATAAGACCGGTTTTAGGGTTTCTGTTTTGTAAGGCATTCTCTATCGTTCTGATGATTATGTTCTCATCCTGAGAGTTGTTTACTTTCCATCCCACTATCATCCTTGAGTGAAGATCCATAACTACAGATAAATACTTCCAGCCTTGTTTTGTTCTGATGTAGGTAATATCCGAAGCCCAGACTCTATTGCGGATAATTGGATTAAACTGTCTTTCCACAAGGTCAGTATTAATCTGTTTTACTATAGTCTTTGTATACTTTCTTTTCTGTCTGCATTTTACAGCTATAGAGTTTTCTTTCATTATTCTGGCTACACGATTTTTACCTGTCTGTATTCCCTGTGCTCTTAAGGCTGCTGTTATTCTCGGACTTCCGTATCTGCATCTACTTTCCTGGTATATCGTCTTTATCTTACTGAGAAGCATATCATTTTCAATACTTCGCTTACTCTCAGATTTTCTTGAGATATAGCCGTAATAACTGCTTCTGGATATTTTCAACGCTTCACACATTAGTCCGATGCTGTATTTTGAACTGCTTTCCCTGATAAATCCATAAGTTACTCTCCTTGTTTTGTAAATACAGCATTGCTTTTTTTAATATATCTCTCTCCTGAGTAACTCTTGCCAGCTGACGCCTGAGTTTTGTGAACTCCGCGTCATCTGGCTTTTGATAGCCCTTTCCCGGAAATGAGTTATCTCTGTCTTTAAGATAATCTTTCTTCCAGTTAGTCAGTGTGTTGGAGCTAATGCCAAGTTCTGAGGCTATCTTAGCCATTGATCTTGATCCTTCAAGAACAAGTTTTACGGCATTTACTTTGAAGTCTTTATCGAATGTTCGATAAGTTCTTTTTCCTTCCATAATTTTGTGTTCCTTTCTCTACAAAATTACGCTTTTCGTTTTGTCTTTCAAAGTGGGGGAAGTGCAATTAAATCATTTATATTGATTAATATTGCGATAAAGTAATATAAAGTGGGTTATTGTGTATCTATCAGAAACCATATTTATATTCTATTTCTTTAAATAATCCATAATTATTAATTTTATTAACTTTTTGAATTTTCGTTTTTATATCCGACCCCAACTGCATTAAATCCTCAACCCTGTTATCATTAGCATACAAAGCTAATAAATTTATCTGAGGTTCTATATAATATGGAAATACTTTTTTGATTTCTAGGTACAATATTTCCGCTTCTTTTGTTTTTTTCTTCATATAAAGTGCCGCAGCTTCATTGTTCATTATTGTTGGATAATACTGCATATAAACTCTGGCATTCTTAAATTTCTCAAATGCTTTATCATATTCTTTTAGTTCAAAATATCCAACCCCTCTATAATAATCAACGGGCATTTTATTCATATCAGTTGGGTAATAGAAACTTGAAACCCCCTCAAGTTTTTCCAGCATCTCAACGTATTTTCCCTCTGCTTTAAGTTGCATAGCTTCTATATATTCTCTCTCATTCAAGAAACTTATCACCTTGAACCATAAACCTATGCTTAACATTAAAACTCCGACTAGTAATATTAACTTCTTTAAGAGTAATTTATTCTTTTTGAAAAATTCATAATTGATATTTGATAATTGATAATTAGAAGAGTATCCTACTCCCATACAAACCGAAAATACCAACATTACCAAGAAATTGTCTTTTGTGAACGAAAAGAACATTGCAATCATTGTGCCAATCATCGAAAGTAAAAATGGCAAATAAGCTATGTTATCTTTTGATTTTTTAAACACAAAATAAAGTCCTAAGAAGATAAGTCCTGTGAATAATAAGAATACGAATATTCCCTCTTCCGATAGTATTTCTAGATAATCGTTGTGTGGGTTAATTGCTGAATTCATATCAACATTTTCATCTGTGTAGTACTCACCATTATATAACGGATAAAGTCCTGGCCATTTACCGCTCCCAATTCCGTGAATAGGGTTTTCTGCAAACATTTTTATTGAAGCCTCCCAGAAACCAAACCGGGCTTGATTCGAGTAGTTATTCTTGTCAAAAATGCTACTAGCGGTTATCACAAGATTAGACCTTTCGTTGTTAGCATTAACAGGTATAAAAGAGGCTAAAAATATTGAAAAAACCACCACAATTCCTAATCTTATTGTTAAAATATTAAGTTTAATCGAATTTCTATACTGCAGCAGTAAAAATAATATCATTACAACTATTATAACACCTAATGCAACCCACCCAACTCTAGTTCTTAATGCTACCAAATAGACAAAAGGAATAATGTTTAAAAGAAATATTCCATGATTGCTGTTTTTAGATTTGAATTTGTTGTCAATTCCTAAAAATAATGAAAAGCCCATTAAACATACCAGCAAATCTGTATCAAACACCCGGTCTCCAAATATGGCACTACTGCGAGTAATAGGGGTATTGAATAAATTTAGAATTCCTGCAGATGAAAATAATAATGTTGCAATATTCAAAACAAATTGAACATTATGGATAAATCTGCTCTTGTCCTTGATCAATGTAGAGATAAATATAAAACCTATAAATAGAAAACAATAATATTTCAGAGCCACTATTCTTTCATTATAAAGTATTGATAATTTATGTTATTTCTAATTTGAAACCGTTAGTTTAGGAACGTTTTAAAATAGTTCTTATTTTTGTTTACTTCAATTTAATAAATAGAATTGTAATTTTACACAATGGCTAATCAAATACTTAAAATATTTAGGAAAAGTAAGTACGTTTTGTTTGTTCAACTTATTGATAAAGCATTTTTCTTCGTTTTATTTCTGGCTGTTGCTAGAATATTGTCTGTCAAAGATTATGGAGATATTGTAATAATATTCTCGGTTTCGAATATCTTGTTGTATATTCTGCAATTAGGGTTACCTGTATACTTCCAGAGGCAAACAGCAAAGGAATCCAAAGTGGATAGATCAAACTTAATAAGTGTGGTCGTTTATGGAGTTATGGCATTCTTAGTAAGTGTATTTCTTATTCTTTTTCTCGTTGGCATACTTTATAATAATAAACATTATTTGTTAATTATTGTTATTCATTCGTTTGTTTTTTCCTTTTTCTTTGTTTCTATCTTCAATTCATTCCTCTTGGGAAAAGGCGAACAGCGGTTACAGTTCTTATCTTATTACTTTGTTCGATTATTCTCTGTAATCATAATCTTATCGCTTTTATTTTTAATAAACGATATATTATTGTTCGTTACTGTTTGTTTAGTAGGGAATATAATAATAGCGATTATCTTTTATTATTACTTGCTTACAAAATATGTTGACAAAGACAAGAAAAACAAGGTATCTTTTCGGGTTCTGAAGAGTTTACTTGTCTTGTCATTGCCAATTGGTATTGCCTCCATGTCTAATTTCTTATATGATAAAATAGATGTAATACTTATTTCAAAGATTATTAATGCCGAACAAGTTGCGATATATAACATTGCTTACGGTATTTTTAAGTCTTCCCAATTACTATTTTCTTTTATTCTCGTAACTGGGTTTTCAAGAGTATCGTCACTTTCTGAAAGGCATTCTGCAGTAAAATTGTTTTTAAAAAAATACTCTGTATATATTCTTCTGGTAAGTACTGCGGTTTTTGTATCTACGCTGCTATTGTCAAAAAGTATTATTGTGTATGTTTATGGTGAAAAATATTTGCCGTCAGTATTTTTGCTTCAGGTTTTATCTGTTTCTATTATTCCGCTGGCTTTTAATAATCTTACCGGTATTACATTGAATGGTCTAGGAATGTTCAGGGAGAATTTAATTGTTGTTCTTTTCGCTCTGTTGATAAATGTTGTGTTTAATGTTATTTTGTTAACTTATATTGGTGTTATTGGCGCAGTTTATTCTACGCTATTAACAGAAGTATTTATACTGGTTTTTGACATATACTATCTAAAAAAGAAATTATGGTAAAATGAAAGTAATCTATATAGGTCTATATAATACAAGTGAGATTTTATCTGGTCCGGAAAAAGTTTCAAAAAGAATTTTTGAAGAATATTCAAAGGTTGATAAAACATTGTTTATACATTATTTCCAGGACGGTAATAAATATGGTTACCTTAAAAAATTATTTGGATATGAGAAAACAGGTGAAGTTAATGGTAGCGAAGTATTAAAACTTGGGATATTTCGTATGTTACTTGAAATTATCAAACTTAAGCCAAGGTATCTCCATATTGTGTGCTTTAGTCGATTTGCAATATTCCTTTATCTTGTAAAAATATTTTTAAGAGTGAGGATATATTATACCATAAATGGTATTATTAGACATGAGAATAAATATTACAATAAAGAGTCAGTGTTCACAGTCATAAAGAATATTGTTGCTGAGAATATTGTCATTTATTCATCAGACAGAATTTTTTATCTATCTGAATATTCAAGGGGTATATTATCGTTATATTATTCGCTTGATAAGGAAAGATTATCTGTTACACAAAACGGATTAGATAATTGTTTCTTGGAACAAAAAAGCCAGGGATATTCAAACAAAGAACTCAACTCAATTGTTTTTATTGGCTCAATAAATAGAAAAGAAAAAGGGTTTGATTTTTTGATTGATGCTTTGTCCTTACTTGATGATTATATTAAATTATATATTATAGATAACAGCAGTAATAATTCGTTTTATTTAAATTTAAAAAACATTCAAGTAATTAGTATTAATAAAATGTCTCCCAATGAAATGATAGTGTTTTTAAATGATAAAAACATTATTGTCTCAACAAGCGAATATGACCCTTTTAATATTTCAATTCTTGAGTCTGTTTCTTGTGGCTTA
This sequence comes from Ignavibacteriota bacterium, assembly GCA_026390735.1. GTDB lineage: Bacteria > Bacteroidota > Ignavibacteria > Tepidaquicellales > Tepidaquicellaceae > CAIKZJ01. The sequence goes on along the minus strand of JAPLFJ010000066.1, from coordinate 39,438 downwards.
TATCCAATATTAACAAAACAAACAGGCCTTAGCGAACTTATTGAAAGTTATTTCCCATCTTCAGTAATATATTATGGTGATAATGTTTCACTTATATCTTGTATTAAAGAAATATTAAAACGTCCAAATCAATATGGAAGATTTAATAACTTCACTAGATTTTCTTGGGGCAATATTCTTAAAGATTATTATTTACACCATTATGACTAAGTATCCAGTCTCAATTTTAATGCCGGTTAAAAACGCAGAAAAATACATTAAGGATTGCATTGATAGTGTTATTTGTCAGTCACACAAGGATTTTGAACTGATTATATTGGATGATTCTGATGATATTACATCGAAAATTATTAAAAGCTATTCAGACAAAAGAATAAAACACCTTATTGTTAGCGGAAACATTTCTCATAAACTGAACTACGGACTTCAAGTTGCCCAATATGAGTTTATTTGTAGAATGGATGGTGACGATATTATTGACAGTAGAAAATTGGAAAAGCAAATATCCTTTCTCTTGGATAATCCTCAAATAGATGTATTGGGAACAAATTATTTTTGTATTAATGAAACGGGTTCGATATTATACGAGAAAAGGTTGCCTGAATATCACAAGGAAATAGAGTTTATGATGCCCTTTATTACTTCGGTTTTGCACTCTTCAATAATGTTAAAAAAATCTAAATATTTACGAATTACTCCTTATGATGAAACTTTAAATTATGCAGAAGACCTAGATTTATTTTTGAAATCATTACGAATACTAAAGTATCATAACCATCAGGAGACACTGTATTATTATAGAATAAATTATAAACCGATCAATACTGAATGCAATAGGATATCTTACCTCTTAGGAGAAAAATATCTTAATCAAAAATATAATTCAGACCTGAATAATAATGAGACAATGTTTCAAATAGGGTTATTGGAATATTACAGAAATGATATTAGAAAAGCGCGTAAAGTGTTTTTCAAACTGCTAATTAGTTCTCGCTTAAATAAGTCTATGGTTATTAGGTATCTAATCCCTGCTTTATTTGGAAATAATTTAGCTAAATTAAGAAAGAACGGTTTTTTAATTAAATTAAATGCCTTAATATTGAAATATATTCATTTCGATACATACTCAATAAGGTATAAATGATAATAGCTTACAAAAATATTATTGCTAGTGTTTATTTGATTTTTATCACATCGATTTTAAAAAAAAGGCCACCTAATTTCGAAAGAAATCTGCTTTTTATTAATACAGAACAAATTGGAGATATAGTTATTTCTTCAGCTTTACTGAATGACGATAGCTATTATTCTAACTATGACAATGTGTATTTTTTGATTAAAAGCAAGTATTGTGGGCTTCTAAAAAATTACAAGGGAAAGGTTCAAATTATTCCATTTGATAAAAAAAGGTTTATTTGTTCTTGGTTTTACAATTTTAAATTTATCAAACATATAAAAAGTTTGGCGATAACAGAAGTCTATAACGTTAGTCCAGCTAGAGGGCCCATCAATGAAATATTGACACATATAACCGAAGCCCCTTTAAGATATACTAGTAACAACGATTCATTTTATTTAGGTGATAAATTCTTTAGGTATTGGAATAAAAAATATACCTCTATATTGTATTCTGATATATTAAATGAATATTTGAAGATTGAAAAGTTGCTAAACATGTTATCTCCAGGATCCATAGAGGGTCATAATAATATTTTTACAGATATTAATAAAAGCAGCTCGGTTAGTTTACCCTATATCACTATTTCTCCTTATAGTTCTAATAAAATTAAAGATTGGAATGTAGATAATTATTTAAAGCTAATTAACGAAATAGGTAAAGAGTATAAGGTATATATTATTTGTTCGCCAAGCCAAAGAAGTCGGGCAGTTAAAGATTTTAGAAATGCTACAAATTTGACAATTAGAGACTGTAAATTATCAGATGTTGTAGATTTGATAATTAATTCAAAATTATTTATTGGAAATGATTCTGGCTTAACACATCTTGCCACCAAACTCGGGGTCCAAACAGTAGCAATAATTGGTGGAGGGATGTATGGAAGATATTTTCCACTTCCAAACAGATATTGTAAAATAAATTATTATTTCACTAAAGTTCCTTGTTTTGGGTGTCAATGGAAATGTGTTTATACTTATCCGTTGTGCTTAAATAATATTAATATAGATGTTTCCAGGTTGATTATTTGAACATTTATATAAATATAGAATTTTATTTATGTGTTGTCTTTCATTGAACTTTTCTTTTACGGTTTCATTTAGCTTATCTCCTAATAAGTTACAAAACTCAATATTGTTTTGGGCAAAGAGTATTTTTTTAGACAACTCAGTCTCGTTATTTGCCTCAAAAAGTAATCCGTTAATATTATCTCTAATAACTTCTTTAATGCCACCTGTGTTTGAACCAATTATTGGTTTTGAAAACATTCCGGCATCAAGGATAAAGTAGGGTAATGGCTCAACAATTGAAGGTATTATGCAAATATGAGAACTGCTGTAATACGGTGATAGATCCTTCTTTGGTGATAGTATTTTAACGTTAAGTTTATGTTTTGCAATGTATTCTTTATAGTTTGATTCTTCACATCCTTCACCTATCAATAAAAGATTTATATTCTGATCAGTCAAAATTCTCATAGCTTTAAGTAATACCATAAACCCTTTATCTTTGTGAAAACGGCCAGCAGCAAATAAAGTTAATGTGTTTTCGCATTTTTTATATGTAGTAGTTTTATCGTACATATATTCTTCCACATAATTGTATAAAGTGATAATTTTCTCTGGATTTATTTTGTGGTGTTCTTTAACAAAGTTTTCTACATAGTTGCTTACCGCAATTAGAATGTCAGATTTATACTCAAAAGGGAACACGCTTTCCGAAAGACTGTTGATGCTTGTGATAAGTCTTATGTTATTTCGAAATAATCTTTTGACAATATAGGCAATAACTTCTGCGTAACGGTGATGTGTATGAATAATATGTATGTTATTTTTAATAACATAATCATTCAGTTTGAAAATTGAGTGGAAAAAATTAATGATGTTACGTTTCTCGGGAGATATTTGAATATTGAGAAATCTTACATGTTTTGGAATTACAATGTTATGATTAGTAATCTCATTTGACCCTAAAAAAAGATTTATGTCTGAGGCTTTGATTGATTCAAGCAACCGCAATACGTATTTTGTTCTTCCGCAGGCAATTTCTAAATTTGGACTTAGATGTAAAATATTGGTCATTATATGCTTATTTACTTACACTTAATTACCTAGGCACTTATTCTATGATCTAAAATGCGTTGGCGTAATTGTTTGATTAATTAGCAAAAATACTATATTTTACTAATACTATTAATAGAAAAAATACTCTCTATGTTTTTTGTAAAATAAATTGTTAACAAAATATTAATCAATAATTTAGATATTATAAGAGCTTCTAAATACATTATCAGAAAGATAATATTGTAAAAGATTATGTATTTTCGTTTTTTTGCTAAATTTAGAAAATATTAAAATTCTTAAATGGCTAACGACAAAGCAATATCCAATATGTTCAATAGCTTCAATGTGGTTTTAAATCCTTATAGTGATGATTTCCTGCGCTATATTAATGACTGCCTGGAGAATAGGCGTAAGCTGGTTTTGTCTTATTTAAATGCTTATACATGTGAGAAATATCAAAAGAGTTTATTTCTTGAGAGTGGAGTACCCTTCTATTTTATTCCGGATGGTGTAGGTATTCATATAGGATTAAAGATGTTAGGTCTTGCTACTGAAAATTTTAGTCGTAGAGTGGTTAGTACTGATTTTTGGTATTATTTGTTGACTTTTCTAAATAAAAACCACATTAATTGTACAATTATAGGTGGCCAGAGAAACCATTCTGACAAAACTATTCTATATTTTGAAAAAAACTTTTCTAATATAAACATTGTTTCCGTGTATGATGGATATTCATGTGAGTTAGGTAATTTGAAAATTAGTAATAATTCAGATTTATTAGTAATAGGACTTGGAACCCCTCAACAAGAGCAATGGATTATAGATAATTATAGTAAGTTGGAATCTTCCATAATTATTCTGGTTGGTAGTGCGATTGATTTTTGGTCTGGCGCTAAAAAACGTGCCCCGGTTTGGATGCAGAAAACAGGGCTTGAATGGCTGTACAGATTGTTCCAGGAACCTAAAAGATTATGGAAAAGGTATATAATCGGCATTCCTGTTTTTATGTTTAATATTATTTTAATAAAGGTTAAATTAATGTTTAATAAAGAAAGTACGTAATAATATGATGAAACGTATTTTTTACTTGTTTATACTTTCGGCTAATTTAGCGTTTGCTCAGAATTATAACTGGATTACTCCGAATAAAGCATATCTGAAGATGTATGTTGCAGATGATGGTATGTACAGAATTAACAAGTCTGATTTTACTAATGCCGGCATAAATACTGCATCCATTGACCCAAGAACAGTAAAAGTCTATTATAAGGGAGCTCAGATTCCTGTGTATTTCTTTGGTGAACTGAATGGGGTATTTGATGATAATGATTATTTTGACTTTTATGGCCAGAGAAATTATGGCGGTACCACTATTGCTTATAAGGAATCCGGTGGGACGAATGTTCCGGATTATACCACTAACGAATATTATAATCTATATTCAGATACGAGCGTTTACTGGGTAGGGTGGGATGGCGCATACGGGCTTAGGTATACTGATTACAATAACTCTTCGACAATTCCATTCGGACAAAATTACTTTTATTCGCCACTGCAGTCTGAAAAAGATTTAATATATTCACTTGGGGAGCATCGGAACAGTACCGATTATAGAAATTTTAACAATGAAAAAATTTCGGGTGAGGGCTGGTACTGGCGTGAACTGCAAAGAGGAAATATTTTATCCGATACTTTTAGAACTCCATATTTATCAGATGTACCACAAAACTGTCTGTTAAAAGTTTTTGCATATCCAAATTCATATTCGGATTCGATATCCAACGAGCATAGACTTATAGTCCGCGTGAACAATACTATTATTGATACACTTGAAACAGATAATTATAATAAAATTGATACTACTATTTTATTTTCATCATCATTGCTTTCCAATGTTAATATAAACACTGTTTCGTTTACCTATACTGGCGCAGGGTCTTATGTGGGAAGAATGCTGTTTGATTGTTTTACACTCCAATATCCAAGAAAATTTACTTTTGAGAATAACAGATTATCTTTTCTTAACTCAGGGAATGACACTTCTGCTGTTAGGTTTAAGGTTAATTCCTTTGTTCCAGCAAATGAGTTAAGTTTTTATGACGTCAGGAATAATTGCCGCCTTACAAGTTATAGCAATATAAGCGATACTTTGATATTTACAGGAAAACAAAACGGTAAATATGAATTAGTTAATGCTTATAACAGCAGAAAGCCTTTGCGTATTAAACAAAGGCAGGTACCTAATCTTTTAACAAATTCAACTGGAGTTGATTACTTAATCATTTATAATAAAATCCTTGAAAATTCTGCCGAAGCCTTAAGGCAGTATAGAGCATCTCAGGATAATTTCCGGGCGGTCAAAGTGGAAATTGAAGATATTTATGATGTCTTTAATTACGGTTTGGAAAATCCTGTTGCAGTCAGATATTTTGTGAAAAATGCTTATGATAACTGGCAGCTGCCCAGGGTTAAATATCTTTGTCTTTTTGGAAGAGGTTCTCTCGACCCTAAAAAGAATTCAGGTTCTTCTTTGTATTATCAAAACCTTGTCCCTGTTTATGGAAACCCTCCTTCAGACGGTTACTTTGGAAATTTCAATATGGGGACATTCACATATTATCATCAGATATCTATCGGTAGAATTCCAGCTTTAACTCAGCAGGAAGGGCAGGATATTGTTAATAATATAATTCAGTATGAAAATCAAAGTTCTGTACCCGCAAGATGGTTTAAGAATTTTGTATTTATAACAGGGGGTACAACACTGCAGGAACAGTTACAGTTTGCCTCACAGTCGGAATATTTCATAAACACTTATATAAAGCCTGCCCCTACTTCAGGATATCCTGTAAGAATATACAGAAATGATACATCAGGATATGTTACGTTTAATTACCAGGATTCTATCAAAAATGCTTTAAACACAGGCGGCATGATTGCTAATTATATAGGACATGCAGCAAGCAATACCTGGGATAATGGTCTGGATGACCCGAATGTTCTTTCTAATCAGTATCGAATGCCGGTTATATTTAGTATGACCTGTTTTACAGGTAAAAATTCGGAAACCCAGTTCCGGAGTTTCGGAGAGAGGTTTATTATTATGCCAAATAAGGGTGCTATAGGGTTTATTGGCACTACAGGATGGAGTTTCTCAGGTTCGGGAAATACATTTAACGAATACCTTATTAAGAATTTTACAAAAGATACAATACGAAGAGTTGGAGACCTAGTCAGGTATGCCTCCAGAACCCTTTCCTCTGACTCGCTGAGTTTTGCGGCAAGAAATACCATCAATTGTTATGGAATGCTGGGAGACCCCGCTGCAAAATTATTGTTACCCACTTATTCTGAATTTGCGTTTGAACCTTCCGATTATAAATTTGCTAATCCATTTCCTTCAATCAGAGAATTAATTAAACTAACGGTTTATCCTAAAAATTATGGTATTAATGCTGATTCAGTTAAAATAAGGTTTCAGATTTTAAGGAATAATATATCTTATAGAGTAAAAGATACTATCTTATATAATTTTGGGCTAATAGATACACTTAATTATAATTTTGTTCTTGATTCTGCAGGTAATTATTCTGTTCAATTGGGTTTGGATCCTGATAACTGGAATACTAAGGAGAGGAAATTTAATAACAACCTTTCTATTCCGCTTGCTCTGAAAAATCTCTCTTTTATTCCTTTAAAACCAATAGATAATCAGGTTATAGCAACTGATTCTGTAGAGGTTGTTGGTATAAATCCGAATATTGATCTGAAAAACAATAATGTTAAATTAATACTTCAGATTGATTCTACGCAAAATTATAACTCGGCATTATCACGGACTTATTTTGTGAATAATCCAAGCGGGATGATAACAAAGTTTAAAGTACCTTTCCCGGTTAAAGATTCCAATGTTGTATATTTCTTCAGAATGAATGCCGTAATTAATAATGATTCTTCAGGGTGGTCGGAAGTCCGAAGGTTTATTTATAGTAATTCAATTACAGGGATTAATAGTTCTAAGAAACCAACGGAGACATCAGACCAGGTTGTAAATATATACAGGAAAAAGATTAAACAGTATAGTAGTAGTGACTTGTTTAATGCCTGGGGAACCGGTGATAGTATCTTAATTAAAAGGTATAATGGTAATATTACAGCTCAGTCTTGGGGTTCGGCTGACTATGAACCGACAAAGATGATTCTAAACGATAAAACGATATCTTTATTTGATCAGATTTACTGGGGTGGATTATTAATTTTTAAAATTAATAAAGTTAACGCAAGAATAATTGATTCAAGACATTTTACGTTTAACACAAACCTGTCTAATGATTCTGCATTAACATATCTGAACACTTTTACCGAGCAGAACATTTTAGCCATAATTAAAACGATTCCTTACAACACTAATTTCGGAATGAATAGTGGTTTGAAAGCTAAGATTAAATTGTTTGGAAGTACGGCGGTTGACTCGGTTAATTTACAGAGTTATTCTTCATTCTGGAGTTTCGTAAGTTATAGTCAGTTTCCAAACGTTGTAAAAGCAGAAAAATACTCTCCTGTTTCCGGACCGGCAACATGCTCAATACAGCCGAATTTTTATTACGATTCGGCATACGTATATCACAATTATGTTCCTGCTAAATCCTGGGGGTCGTTTAAATGGTCTGGTATAGTACCTCAAAGTTCATATCTGTCCTTTGATGTCAATGGTATTACAAGGCAAAACAATATTGTATCATTATATACTAACCTTAGTAATAATTCTTTTGTTAGCCTCGATACTGTAAATCCTTCATTGTATCCAGGCTTAAGGTTGATTACAAAACTTCATATCGACTCTTTGAATGGTACAGAATCTCCTGTCTTAAATAATTTTAAATTCACATACATTCCTGCTGCAGAAATTATAGTTGATAATTATTCATTTGTGAAAAGTGATTCGGTTTTTCAGGATGGAGATACGTTAAATATATCAGTGAACTATGGTAATTTTGGTTATGCAAATGCTGTTGGTGTTGTGAATAAATGGACTGCAACATCTCCATTCGGTCTGAAAACTTTAAGGATTGATACAGTAAGTTATGTTTTGAAAATCGACTCTGTAACATCATCAGTTGTAAGATTATCCACAATAGGGCTTAGAAACCCGAATAAACTATCCGATACAATTACTCTGTTTTTTGAAACATCTCTGATTAATCAACAGAATGAGTTCTTTACTTATAATAATACTGCTGTTACAAGAATTGTAGTGAAAGGTGATACCGCGAAGCCACTTATGGACATTACGTTTGATGGCACTAAAGTTTTTTCCGGTGACTTTGTTCAGTCAAACCCGAAAGTCGTGTTAAAATTTCTTGATGACAGTAGAATATTTATTAAGGATACTTCAAACATTCGGGTAAAACTTGATAATGTTTATGTTCCATACTTTATAGGCGGCCAGAAGAACCCGCTTATTGATTTACAGTTTGTAAACAGTAAATCCCTTCAGGCTACATTATATTATAACCCTAAACTTGAAGACGGTGAACACAGGTTTGACTTTGTTTCCTATGATAACAACGGGAATTATGCTGATACTTCAATTTACTATCTGACTGTTAATCCCGATTTGAAAATTATTGATTTAAAGAATTTCCCTAATCCAATGAAGAATGAGACTAATTTTGTGATTAACCTTTCAGGAAATATGCCTCCTTCTATGTCAAAAATTAAAATATTTACCGTAGCAGGAAGGCTTATAAAGACTATTGAAACTCCATTGAATATTGGCTATAATCAGATATTCTGGGACGGAAGAGATGCAGATGGTGATTATATTGCAAATGGTGTATACTTCTATAAGTTAATTATAGAGGGTAATAATAAAAAGGAAACATCTTTACAAAAACTTGTAATACTTAAATAAAATAATACAATTATATTAATATGAAGAACCCGCAGAAGTACAATTATTCACAGTTATGCAATGGTATATCTATTAAAATCCGTTCCATCAGCATACATCAGCGTTTTGTTCTTTTTTCCGTTTATTACTTATTCTTATTTCTTTTCATTATTTCGAATCTGTCTTTTTCTCAGAACTACAACTGGATTACTCCAAACCAGACATACTTAAAAATGTACATAGCTGGCGACGGTATGTATAGAATAGACAAGAATGATTTTGTTAATGCTGGGATTACAGTTACGACTATTGATCCGCGAACAGTAAAGGTATATTATAAAGGTAATCAAATACCAATATATTTTTTGGGAGAACAGGACGGCATATTCAACGATTCGGATTATTTTGATTTCTATGGTACCAGAAATTATGGAGGCTTAACGAATGCTCACGATATTAATAATAATGTTGTATATACTACAGACGAATTTTATAATTTGTATTCTGACACTTCAGCATACTTTGTAGGCTGGGGAGGCTCTTACGGTCTGCGTTTTTCTGATTACAATAATAGTTCTGCAACATCATACCCAAATGATTATTATTATCAAAAGCAGCATTTTGAGCAGGATTTAATTTACTCTCTTGGTCAGAATATTTCAGGTACTGATTATGGTTACTTTTCTAATGATAAATATGTAGGTGAAGGCTGGTATTGGAGAACTCTGCAAACTTCGAATTTTTTTGACCAGGTAATTAATGTAAATTCATTGTCTGTAACACCTCAACAATGCAGACTAAAAGTATTTGCATACCCAGTAAATCAAAGTACGACTGTTATCAACGAACATCGAATAGCACTTAAAATGAACACGACACAACTTGATACAATGTACAGAGATAATTTTAACAGATTTGATACTACTGTATATTTTTCAAGTTCTTCGTTGGTAAATGGGAATAACACTATGAGGTTTTTATACAGACCTGAAACAGGTTTTGCAGGAGTAGTTAATTTTGATATGTTTGAAGTGTTTTATCCAAGACAGTTCGTTTTTGACAGTAATGCAATTTATTTTAACAGTGAAATAGCAGATTCCACTTCCAAAATTTTTAAAGTAAAAGGATATAATTCTGTAAACCAATTAAACATTTTTGACACAAAGAATAATACAAGAATTATCAATTATTCTTTTTCGAATGACACACTATTCTTTGTTGGAAAGGGTAATGGGAACTATCAAATTGTAAACAAAAACATTACTAAAAAACCAACACGGATAAAGCAAAAACAGGTTCCAAATCTGGTTATATCATCAACAGGTGCTGATTACTTATTAGTCTATAATAAATTATTTGAAACACCGGCAGAACAGTTAAGAATTTACAGAAATACTCACGATGGATTCCGTTCATTCAAAGCTGAAATTGAAGACATATACGATGTCTTTAATTATGGTATGGAAGACCCTGTCGCTGTCAGAAGATTTGCAAAGAATGTGTTTGACGTGTGGGCTACACCAAAAGTTAAATATATTTGCTTGTTTGGAAGAGGTTCTGTTGACCCTAAAAAGAATTTTGGTGCTTCGTCAATATATTATCAAAATTTAGTGCCGGTTTATGGAAATCCCGTAACTGATGGATATTTTGCAAACTTCAATTTTGGTGCTTTTACGTATACTCATAATATTTCTGTGGGAAGATTACCTGCTTATACTAACCAGGAAGCTCAGGATATGGTGAATAAAATAATAGAGTATGAAGGTCAGGGATTGCAGGTATGGGCAAAACAGCCTTTATTTATAACGGGTGGGTATTCTCGTTCTGATCAATTACAATTTATGGCTCAATCTGATTATTTTATAAATTCTTATATAACTTCACCACCATCAAGTTCAACACCAACAAGAATTTATATAAATGATAGTCTAGGACTATTAAATTATAATTATTCGGATTCAATAAAAAATACGATTAACAGAGGCACATTGATTGCAAATTTTATAGCACATGCCGGTAATGGGTATTGGGATTATGTTTTTGATGACCCCAATATACTATCTAATGGAAATAAATTACCTTTGATTTTTAGTATGACTTGCTTTACGGGAAAGATGGCCGAACCAAAGATAAGAAGTTATGGTGAAAAATATGTTACTTATTCAAATAAAGGAGCTATTGGATTTGTTGGTACTACTGGTTGGAGTTTTTCCGGTACTGGCAATACTTTTAATGATTACTTATTAAATGGTTTAAATTTAGACACTTTAAGAAGAATAGGTGATATTGTAACTTTTGCTTCCCAGAGATTATCTCCGGATTCTTCAAGTTTTGCTGCAAAAAACACAAATAATTGTTATAATCTTATTGGTGATCCAGCAGCAAAATTGATTCTTCCGTCATATCCTGAATTTTATATTCAAGACAATGATTATGTAATTTCAAATATTAATCCAAATTCAAAAGAAAAAATTAATTTAAGAATCATTCCTAAGAACATAGGCACTCATGCTGATTCTTGCAAAATCAGATTTAAACTGAACAAAAACAATGCCTCCTATTTAGTCAAAGACACCATTATTTATGGTTTTGATTTTGTTGATACGTTAAATTATAAATTCACAATAGATTCTTCGGGTAGTTTTGCAATGAGTGTTATTATTGATCCAGAAAATTGGTATCCGAATGAATTAAAAACAAACAATATTATTGCTTTTCCAATTATTGTGAAGAATTATTCGTACATTCCATTGAAACCATACGATAACCAAACTATAACGAGTGATTCTGTAGAGTTTGTTGGGGTTAATCCAAACTTAGATTATAGAAATAAAACGATTAAATTATTATTGCAAATTGATACAACATTAAATTTTAACTCCTCAATAATACAATCATACTTCTCAACAAACATTAATGGTTTAGTTGGAAAATTTAAAAAGAGATTATCCATACTCGATTCAAACCTTGTTTATTATTGGAGATTAAACACTATTGTTAATGGCGATTCAGTTGGGTGGTCAGGAATTAGGAAGTTAAAATATAAAGCAAATATTGTTTCAAGTGACTCAATAATTTGGGTTTCTAAAAATTATGGCAACCAGTTTATTTCAGATGATTTAAATAATGTTACATTAACTCCTCCATTTAATTTGCAAAATTATTATACCGATGTTTCAATTCGTTCTCAAACAGTGTTCCCTTGGGCGCCTTCGTTTTTAAATCTTGGTAAAAAGTCATTTCCATTTGACCCTAGTTATGCGGGCTTAAATTTATTTAAAATTGATAAATTGACTTGTTCTGTGTTGGAGAGGAAAAATTATTTAGTTACAAACACTTCTGTATCAGATTCAATTATAACCTTCCTAAATTCATTTGATAGCACGAAATATCTTTTTGTTTGTAAAGCTTTTGCAATTAGCGGTGGTATAACTTTATCTGTAAATGCCAGAAATAAACTTAAAGAGTTTGGTAGTAATTATGCTGACTCTGTTGGTTCATTCGGATGGTATAATACATGGAGTCTGATTGGATATCAAGGAACTAATGCTTCGTTAAAAAAAGAATCTTTCAACTATTATCCTGGAGGAGGAGGAGATGCAAATCCATCTATCGTACAAGGAAATTATAATTTCCTTTACTCCAACGGTTCCATCACACAAACATTCGGGCCTGCTCAGACCTGGCAGAACTTTAACTGGCAGCAGGATGTGTTCCCGAATTCAAGTTTGTACTTTGATGTTTATGGCATAAAGAGAAATAATCAGGATACACTGTTAATGTCTAATGTTACAACTTATAATAATGTTAACCTGTCAGGGATTAATGCATATCAGTATCCGTACCTTAAACTTATTACAAGACTTTCTATAGATTCCGTATCAGGTTCTCAGTCGCCTGTGTTCAAAGGTATTTCGTTGAACTATGTTGGCCCTCCGGAGATTGCGCTCGATAATAATTCAATCTTTAAATCTGACTCAATCGTTAGTATGGGTGACAGTATTGGCATCGGCGGTTCTTACTATAATGTTGGATATGTTCCTCTTAACGGACACATCAGGTCTTTCTATGCTCTCGATGCTGCTAATAATAAAGTGTTGCTGCGTTCGGATACAATCCTCTCGCAACTTAAAGTTGATAGTTCTCTGTTTGTGAAAGCTACTTTTAAAGTAAACGGACTTCCGATTCATAAAAAATACAATAATCAGATTTCTATCGTTCTTGAAGTTAATGCTCTTAGTCAGAATGATATTTATGATTATAATAATTCTGTTATTTCCACTTTCTTCGTTAAAGGTTCTATCACTGATTTAAACACTGAAGTTTATTCCGACGGCATTAAACTTTTTGGAAATGACTACGTTCGTTCAAATCCTGATATGCTAATTAAACTTTCCGGCAAATCTGTAGACGAATTGCTTACGTCAGATACATCAGTTTTCAGAATTATGCTGAACAATCAGTTTATTTCTCTTAATCCCGGAAATTCAAAGACAAACACGAAAACTAATTTAATCAAAGAAACTGAAAAAGGGAACCTGATATTAAAATTCACTCCTCAGCTCCAAAACGGTCTGAATGATTTAAAACTCATTACTTACAAGAATAATGCGTACGATACCACAAAGTTTGTGCTGAATGTTACTAATGAGACTTCTCTGAAAGATGTTAATAATTTCCCGAACCCAATGAAGACTCAGACAACATTCTCATTCACTCTTACCGGAAATCAGTTACCGACAGAATGTAAGATTAAAATTTATTCTGTTGCCGGCAGGGTAATTAAGGAAATCATCGTTCCTGCAAGTATAGGCTTTAATCAGATTCAGTGGGATGGCCGCGATGGCGATGGTGACTATATTGCAAATGGTGTTTATATGTACCGTGTTGTTTTTAAAGGTTCTACAGATATAGTCTCTGACATTAAAAAACTGGCAGTTCTGAAATAGTATTTGTATAATAGCGTTTTACTCTTTTCTTAAATAGTAAAGTGTTTTATTGTAACTAATTCAATGTGGTTTCTGTAATATTGTGAAATATTACCCTTTGCTGTACATTTTATAAATAAGTCATTAACTAATGTTGAATATATTTTCTAAATATTCTTACCATACAATTGTAATTAGTTTCAGTATTGTTGTTTATTTGTTTTCACTAACAACTGTTCACAAAGAACAATTACCATCTCAAATGAACGATATGATCGAGGGAAAATATTTAAAACCATATGTATACAGAACTTTACTGCCAACAACAGTAAGATGTATTTATAGTTGTATTCCAGAGGATGTAAAAAATAACTGGACCGACTTCGTATGTAACATTCCAAAAGTGTTGAGCGTTTTAGAGTTATTAAATTGGCCGAAGGAATTGTCACTTAAGTTATTTATTGCTTCTGTTTTTGTAATTTTGTTCTATATCGGTTTTGGGTATACTATATCGGAATTTATTTTCTTGTTTATACAGTCGGGGAATAAATATATACTCAAAAGTATTATTTCTGGTATATCATTGATCTTGTTACCCGGTTTTTTCCGATACGGTTTTCATTTATATGATGCACCGCAATTGTTCTTGTTCACTCTTGCAATTTATTTGCTTTATCGGGGAAAATTTGGTTTATTCTATGTTGTATATATTCTGGCAGTAATTAATAAGGAAACATCTGTTTTGCTTGCGTTGATCTTTGTGGTATATTATTTTAAAAAAATACCATCTGGTAAGTTGATTTGGCTTTTTGTCCTCTTTGTTTTTACATTTATTCTTGTTAAAACATTTTTACTGTTTGTTTTTGAGAAAAACGGAGGTTCATTTTTAGAATACCATTACCTTGAAAATAACTTGAGGTCAGTCTTGGCATTAGTAATGAACTCTGGTTTTTTAATATTACTTCTATGTTTATCTTTATATAAATGGAAATATAAACCCATATTTTTAAAAACATCTTTTCTTATTGTTGCTTTACCTCTAATCATTTCGACAATTTTTTTTGGGATATTTGATGAAATAAGAGTATACTATGAACTTTACCCAATGTTAATAACTCTATCTGTTATTTCATTTAAAATATAATATTAATTTCAGGTAAATATATTTAAGCATCTTTGTTATGAAAAAATATGAATGGAAGTAGGTATAATAAATGTTCAAACATATTTTTCATTGCTAAACGCTATCTACTAAGAAAATATTCTTGATTGGAATACTTCATTTGCTTTTGAAGCCCCATACGTCTAAAGTATCTTATAAATATTATTCAGATTTATAGTTTAACTTGACATTATAGCATATTTTCTGCATTTTTGCATTAACTAACTAATTGGTTAATGTATATGGTTAAACTATATGGACGAAATAATAGAGATTAAAGAGGAAATACAGCCGGAACACAAACATCACTCAACTGAAAAGGATATCCTTGAAGCCGCGAAACGAGTCTTTCAGATTAAAGGTATGTATGGTGCACGTATGCAGGAAATCGCAGACGAAGCAGGAATCAACAAAGCAATGCTTCATTATTACTTCCGCTCTAAAGATAAACTTTTCGACGCCGTTTTCCAGGACGCTGCTAAAAACTTTTTCTCGAAAATAAGAGAACTTCTGAATGTTGATAAGCCTCTTCTTGAGAAAATTGAATACTTCGTCGAGAACTATGTTGAACTGCTTATGAAGAATTCATTTATTCCTGCATTCATTATTACCGAAGTTCATCAGAATCCTGACAGGATTAAAAATGTATTTCTTGAGAGCGGTGTCAACATTGAAATGCAATTCATTAGTGACATTAAAACTGCTATCTCTCTCGGAATTATTCATCCCGTAGACCCTAAACAACTTATCATTAATATTATTGGATTATGTGTGTTTCCCGTTGCTGCAAAACCGATTATAAAAACTATGCTGAGTTTCGGCGATGAAGAATATCTGAAGTTCCTTGAATCCAGAAAGAAAGAAGTTTCTAAATTTATTATAAATGCAATTAAAGTTCATTAATATGATGTACAAAAAATTATTACCGCTGATTGTTTTATTGGTTATAAATATTTCTGCAGTGCGTTCTCAGGAAAACACTTTCACATTAAAGGACTGTTATAAAACAGCATATGAAAACTATCCGAATGCAAAACAGAAATCTTACTATAAATCAATCAACAGTTTGAGACTCAATAATATTGGTGTTAATTATCTCCCTCAGATTTCTTTCAAGGGGCAGGTTTCCTATCAGTCTGAAGTTACACAAATGGAAATCAACAACCCGATGTTTCAGGTTCCTGTGCTGAACAAAGACCAGTATAAAGTAAGTATGGATCTCCGCCAGCTTTTGTTCGATGGAGGAAATACATCTTCTCTTAAAATTACTGAATCGAAACAGGTTGATGTGGATGAACAAAAAGTTGAGGTTGACTTATTCACTCTTAAGCAAAAGATAAACGATTTGTATTTCGCTGTCCTGCTTCTTCAGGAAAAGAAGAAAGTAAATGAATTGCTCATCAGCGATTTAAAATCAAGAATTGCCGAAACTGAGTCCCGCATAAAGAACGAGACTATGACTGTTAACAATCTCTACATTCTGCAGGCTCAAATGATCCAGACCGAACAGGAGATTCAGAATATAGATAACGATAAACTTGGCTCACTTAAAATGCTTAGTGAACTTATCGGTTCAAAAATATCAGAATCGTCGGTATTGTCAAAACCCGAATTGCAGCAAATAACTTACGATAATGATTTTTCTTCCCGACCCGAATACAAACTTTTCGATTTTCAGAAAGACCAGCTGAATTCCTACACAGATGTTGTAAACTCACGCGTTATTCCTAAAATATCGGCGTTCGGACAGGCAGGTTTCGGCAGACCCGGACTTAATATGCTCGATAATTCATTCAAACCGTTCTATATGGTCGGACTTAACTTCACCTGGAACCCTGTCAACTGGAATTCGGATAACAATGAGAAGCAGATTTATCAGATTAATCAGAAGATTGTCGATTCTCAGAAAGAAACGTTCGATAAAAATCTTAAAGTTGTTCTTGAAAAATATAAATCTGATATCGGGAAATATGAAGACCTTATCAGGAAAGATGAAGAATTAATCTCTTTAAGAGAAAAAATCGTTGCCACTACATATTCTCAGCTCCAGAACGGCACAATTACTTCAACAGTGTATTTAACAGAACTTAACAATAAAACTCAGTCACAACTTATGCTTGAAAGTCATAAAGTTCAATTGCTTCAGGCAAAAATTAATTATTTAACAACAAAAGGAATTTACTAATATGAAAAATATTTTAATCTTAATATCTTTATCGGTTATCTTGTTGTCAGGATGCTCTAACGATAAACAAAAGTCCGACGCATACGGTAACTTCGAAGCAACTGAAACCATAGTTTCTTCTGAATCAAGCGGTAAACTCTATGAACTTAATGTTGAAGAAGGACAGGTTATCGATGCCAATAAAATCGTTGGCTATATCGATACCAGCCAGCTGTATTTAAAAAAGCTTCAGCTTGCTCAGCAAAAGAATACTACACGCACAAAGTTTAAAAATGTTTCGTCACAGATATCCGTTCTTCAGGAACAAAGGCGTGTTGCAGTTCGAGAAAGAGACAGAGTTGAAAGACTCCTCAAAGATAATGCCGCAACAGGAAAGCAGCTTGATGATATTAACGGTAATATAGATGTTATTAATAAACAAATCAGTTCTATAGATATTCAAAATACTACTACCAACGAAGAGCTCAAAGGTCTCGATGTTCAGATTCAGCAGGTTATAGACCAGCTCCAGAAAAGCAATATCACTAATCCCGTAAAAGGTACTGTCATACTGAAGTTTGCAGAACAGGGCGAAATAGTTAGTTTCGGAAAACCACTGTACAAGATTGCAGATATCAGCATTATGGAACTCCGCGTCTACGTAAGCGGTTCTCAGTTACCGGAAATTAAACTCGGACAGAAAGTTAAAGTCCTGATTGATGACGGAAAAGCAAATTACAAAACTCTCGAAGGGGAAATCAGCTGGATATCTTCAAAAGCTGAATTCACTCCTAAGATAATTCAGACAAAAGAAGAACGTGTAAATCTCGTTTATGCTGTTAAAGTGAGGGTTAACAACGATGGTTCTCTGAAAATCGGTATGCCCGGCGAAATAATGTTTAAATAATGAATTCCGTAATTATTGAAAATATTTCCAAGTCGTATGGCGATGTTCTTGCCGTCGATGATGTATCCTTAACCATTGAAAAAGGAGAAATCTTTGGCTTCATAGGCCCCGACGGTGCAGGCAAAACTTCATTGTTCCGTATGCTCACTACATTGTTAATTCCTGATAAAGGCAATGCAACAGTTGAGGGATTTGACATTGTTAAAGACTATAAGAAAATCCGTTCTGCAGTTGGTTATATGCCTGGAAGATTCTCTCTCTATCAGGATTTAACCGTTGAGGAAAACCTTCATTTCTTTGCCGCAGTCTTTGGTACAACAATTCAGGAAAACTACAATCTGATAAAAGATATTTATGTAATGCTTGAACCATTCAAAAACAGAAAAGCAGGTAAACTGTCAGGCGGTATGAAACAGAAACTTGCCCTCTGCTGCGCTCTTATCCATAAACCGAAAATCCTTTTCCTCGATGAACCAACTACAGGTGTTGACCCCGTTTCCCGTAACGAGTTCTGGGATATGCTCGGCAATCTCAGGAAAGAGGGGATTACCATCGTTGTTTCAACACCGTATATGGACGAAGCAAATAAATGTGACAGGATTGCACTTATGCAAAAAGGCAAAATAATGGAAACCGATTACCTTAAGAATATTATCTCCCGCTTTCCGCGTAAACTTTTTGCCGTTAAATCAGACGGTATGTTCGTTCTTCTGAATGAACTCAGAGAATATCAGTTCGCAAACTCTGTGTTCTCATTCGGCGATTCGCTCCACTACAGCGATTCACGTGAAAACGTTACTAAAGATAATATACTTGAATACCTTAATACTAAGAACCACGGAAATATTTCCATCGAAGAGATTGAACCGAATATCGAAGATTGTTTTATGGACTTAATGAGTAAATGATATGACGAATAATTATATAATAGAAGCAGAAAACCTTACAAAGAAATTCGGGCATTTTACAGCAGTCGATTCAATATCATTTTCCGTTAAACCTGGCGAGATTTTCGGATTCCTTGGTGCTAACGGTGCAGGAAAGACAACAGCTATGAGAATGCTTTGCGGACTATCAATCCCATCGTCCGGCAAAGCAACAGTGGCGGGCTTCGACGTGTTTAAGCAAACCGAACAAATCAAAAAGAATATCGGCTATATGAGTCAGAAGTTTTCTCTCTACGACGATTTAACCGTTACAGAGAATATTAATTTCTACGGCGGAATCTATGGTCTCTCGAAATCCAAATTAAAAGAAAAAACAGAATATCTCATAGACCTCCTTAAAATATCTGATGCACGTAATAAACTTCTTGTTTCTCTTCCTCTTGGATGGAAACAGAAACTTGCATTCTCTGTCGCCATAATTCACGAACCTAAAATAGTTTTTCTCGATGAACCTACAGGAGGTGTTGACCCTATAACCCGCCGCCAGTTCTGGGATATGATTTACGAGGCATCACATAACGGTGTTACCGTATTTGTCACAACTCACTATATGGATGAAGCCGAATACTGCAACAGAGTGTCAATGATGGTCGACGGCCGCATCGCATCACTCGATACACCCGATAACTTAAAGAAAGAATATAACGCAGATAATATGCACGAAGTATTCGTAAAGATTGCGAGGGGAAAATGAAAAGATTCTTCGCATTCGTTGTAAAGGAGTTTAAACATATACTAAGGGATTACAGAACCCTTCTTATCCTCTTTGGTATGCCAATTGCACAAATCCTTCTCTTCGGTTTTGCAATCACTAATGAAATCAAAGATGCTAAGATTGCAATTCTCGATTTCTCAAAGGATAATGTCACTCAGGAAATCAGTAACAAAATTCTTTCATCCGGATATTTCCTGTTGTATAAAAACCTTAATTCAATTAAAGATATCGAGCCTGCTTTCAAAGAGGGGATTATTAAAGAAGTAATTATCTTCGAACAGGATTTCAGCAAAAACCTTAGTAAGTCAAACCTTGCTAACGTGCAGATTATAGCAGATGCCTCAGACCCAAATCTTGCTAATATGCTGATAGGTTACACTTCATCCATCATTCTGGATTACCAGAAAGATTTGTCTTCAGGAAAATCGCTGCCGCCGCTGATTAATACTGATATAAAAATGCTGTATAACCCAAACCTGAAAAGTGTATTTATGTTCGTACCAGGGCTTATGGCGGTTATACTTCTTCTCGTTTCGGCAATGATGACGTCTATTTCCATCGCTAAGGAAAAAGAACTCGGTACTATGGAAATTCTTCTTGTATCACCTCTGAATCCTTTGCAGATAATCGTCGGCAAGGTTATTCCTTATTTCTTTATTGCACTTATAAACTATATTATTGTAATCGTTCTTGCAAAGTTTGTTTTTCTCGTGCCGATTAATGGCAGTTTTGCTCTGCTGGTTCTCGAAAGTATTTTGTTCCTCATCACTTCGCTTTCACTAGGAATCTTGATTTCAACTATCAGCAACAATCAGCAGACAGCACTTATGATTTCTCTTTCTGCCCTGATGCTTCCTACAATCATACTGTCAGGATACATTTTCCCGATTGAAAATATGCCTCTCCCGTTGCAGATAATCAGTAATGTACTTCCTGCAAAATGGTTCATTATAATCGTCAGAGGAATTATGCTGAAAGGTGTATCTTTCTCGTACATCGTCGTTGAAACACTCGTACTAGTAGGTATGACGTTGTTCTTTATACTCTTAAGCGTTAAGAAATTTAAAATCAGACTGGAATAAATGAGAACTATATTAATAATATTAAGAAAAGAATTTAAACAGATATTCAGGAACAGAGCAATGATTCCTTTGATATTCTTTTTGCCGGTTATTCAGCTGTTGATTCTTTCAAATGCCGCTACTTATGAAATAAAGAATATTAAGTTTAACGTTGTTGATTACGACCAATCGCATTTCTCCCGTGAACTGATTTCAAAGTTCACTGCTTCTAATTATTTTGTTTTAAACGACGTATCCTTTTCTGTCGAAAATTCAGAAGAAAGCTTTAAAAAGAATCAGTCGAAACTTATCATCCATATACCAAAAGACTTCGAAAAGAATTTCATGTCCGCAGGAATGTCGGAAGTTCAACTTGTAATAAATGCCGAAGACGGCTCTGCTGCCGGGATAGTTAATAATTATGCCAACAATATCATTCATCAGTTCAACATCGATATGGGAATTGAGTCCTCTGCAAAATTCGACCCGGTACCTGCAATCAATATAAATTATTCAAATTGGTACAATCCCGAACTTAACTACAAAACGTACATGGTTCCGGGAATACTAGTTGTTCTCGTAACTATGATTGGTGCATTTCTCTCTGGTATGAATGTAGTAAAGGAAAAGGAAATAGGTACTATAGAACAACTTAACGTAACACCCATTAAAAAGTATCAGTTCATCATTGGTAAACTTATGCCGTTCTGGATAATCGGAATCGGCGAACTTGCATTCGGCCTTCTACTTGGCTTAATAGTATTTAAAATTCCGCTTCTTGGCAATCCGCTTATTATCTTTATGCTTGCATCAGTTTACCTGGTTGTAGTTCTTGGCATGGGTCTTTTAATATCAACCCTTACTGATACCCAACAGCAGGCAATGTTCATTGCCTGGTTTATACTCGTGTTGTTTATTCTTATGGGAGGTGTTTTCACGCCCATAGAAAGTATGCCCGACTGGGCTCAGCGTATAGCTTATTTTAATCCCATTGCACAGTTCAACCGTGCAATGCGTATGATAATGCTTAAAGGCTCAGGATTTAATGATGTACTTCCGACACTGTACTTCTTTATAGCCTATGCATCAGTGATGATGTCACTTGCAGTATGGCGATATAAGAAAACTGAATAGATGTTTTCTTTGTTACAATAAATATATAATAATTGCTATTAACAATAAACTAAATATAACACATTATGAACTACGGTTATTCAAAAACAACGGAACTGTCCTACGATGCAGCAATCGAAAAGGCAACAGAAGTCCTTAAAGAGAACGGTTTTGGTGTTCTTACTACAATTGACGTTAAAGAAACTCTGAAAAAGAAGCTCGATGTGGATTTTGACAAATACATCATCCTCGGCGCATGCAATCCCCCTTTTGCTTATGAAGCTCTTCAGGCAGAGGAAAGTATCGGCCTGCTGATGCCCTGTAATGTTGTTATTCACGAAAAAGAGGGAAAGGTTAACATCTCTATCTTTAATCCGCTGCTTATTTCGATGGTCTCTGATAATCCTAAACTGAAAGAACTGTCTGTTAAATTAAACGATAAGATTCAGACCGTATTATCTAACTTATAATTTAATTTCTCAAACATTAAATTGTACTAACTAAAGTATGTTTAATGGATAGAAAAAGGATTGTTGTTCTTACTGGTGCAGGTGTCAGCGCAGAGAGTGGTTTATCCACTTTCCGTGACGCAGGCGGGCTGTGGGAAGGTCACGATGTTCACGAAGTCGCCTCACCGCAGGGTTTCGCAATAAACCCTGAACTTGTATTGCGTTTTTATAACCAGAGACGCAGGCAGCTTGAACACGTCAAACCAAATGAAGCTCACTTTGCAATAGCATCACTCGAAAAGAAATATGATGTTACTATAGTTACTCAAAATGTCGATAATCTTCACGAACGTGCCGGCTCATGTGATATTATACATCTGCACGGTGAACTTACTCAGGCAAAAAGTGTCCTGCCTCCTTATAATGTTTACGAAATTGGATACAAGGATATTGAACTTGGTGATGCCTGTGAAAAAGGCGGACAACTCAGACCTAATATTGTATGGTTTGGCGAAGCTGTTCCTCTTATGACCGAAGCAGCAACAGTTGCAGCCTCTGCTGATATTTTTATCGTCATCGGTACTTCTCTTGTTGTCTATCCCGCTGCCAGTTTAATAGATTATGTTTCTGCTCAAACCCGTAAGTATATTATCGACCCTAATAAACCCGATGTAAAAGATTTTCATAAAAATATTGAGTTCATAACAGAGAAAGCCACTTTGGGTATGACCCATCTTGCAGAAAAACTCTTAAATGAAATCAAATAATGTCAGAAAAACTAAATATTCTCGTTGCAGGCACAGGAGCAATCGGCGGATACTTTGGTTCTTTTCTTGCCATGAATCCCGACCTGAATGTATGCTTTCTCTCACGCGGTAAGGCTCTTGCGCATTATAAAAAGCATCCTCTTCGTATTTGTAGCTCCGTTCATAAAGATCATAAAGTTAAAATAAACGTATCCGGTAAAGTAACATCTTTCAGAAAGAAGTTCGATTATGTCCTTTTCTGTACTAAATCTAAAGACACCGATAACCTTATTCCTGAAATCCGGAAAGTTATTCATAATAAAACTCAAATTGTGACATTGCAAAATGGTCTTTACAACTTCAGAATTCTAAAAGAACATTTTGGAAAATCACGATGTTTACAGGCTATTTGCAAAATAGGAGTGGAAGTTGACAGGAAATATGTAATAAACCATTCTTCACTTGGATTCTTAGTTATTGGCGTGGAAAAAGGTAAACCGACCAAAAGGGTCTTATCACTGTTTGAACTATTTTCATCATCGGGCTTAAAAGTTAAAGTATCAAACGATTTCCTTAAAGAGATATGGATTAAATTTGCTTGGAATTCTATATTTAATACTATTACCGGTATATCAGGTATTACAGTTGATAAAATATTCTCTACAAAGAAAAGTGTTAAGTTTATTGATGTGTTTTACAATGAAGTGAAGAATGTTGCCAAATCTAAGGGTGTTGTGTTTAATGAATCAGATTATAAAAAGATAATAACAGATACAAAAAGTCTTGGCAAGTTTAAAACATCTGCCTATCAGGATCTGCGGAAACACAAAGAACTTGAAACACCGTTTTTCATGTCAGAACTTCTGCGAATTTCAAAGGCAAGCAAAGTTAAGGTATCCATTATTCTAAGATTCAATTTTCTTTCCTCTTATGTTCCTGAAGATGATGATTATTGAAATAATATAATTTATTTTCTTATTTATCTTTAATCAGTATGAATCAGCTGGAATCGTCTTTTATCAGTGTGCGATTTTATTCTTACTATCTTTGCAAGTGATATTAATTAAAACTTTCTAATGCCTATAATATTTTTCAAAATAAGATTAAATTATTTCAATAAATAAATTCACAATGAGCGATAATAAAATTACCTGTCCCGAATGCGGGCATAAGTTTGAGATTGAATCGGCTATTTACAACCAGGCTGAAGAAAAACTGAAGAAAGAATTTGATAAAAAGATTGCCGAACAGGCTTCCTCCTTTAACAAGCTTAAACTTGATCTCGAAAAGGATAAAGATGACTTTGAAAAGAAGAAGCAAAAAGAAAATCAGTTATTTAAGGAAAGACTTGATAAGGCACTCGAAGACGAAAAGAATGCTTTAAGCTATGAGAATGAAAAGCGGATTAAGGAAACAAAAGAGTCTTATGAAAAATTAATGAACGAGCAGAAGATTCACCAGGAAACGATAATGAAGGAACAGTATGAGTTTAAACTGAAGATGCTTGAAGAGGAAAACGAGAATAAGAAGAAAGAAAATCAGGAACTGAAGGAGAAAGAACTGCAGCTGCTGAAAAGAGAGAGTGAACTGAAGAATAAAGAAAACGATTTAAGAATTGAATCAGAAAAGAAACTGCTCGAAGAACGTTCAAGAATTGAGGAAGAAGTATCTAAAAGGGAAAAAGATAAAGTCGAACTGAAACTGCGTGAATACCAGAAACAAATAGATGACAGCAATAAACTTGTTGACGAACTTAAACGCAAAGCCGAACAAGGCTCTATGCAGATGCAGGGAGAAGTTATGGAACTTGCTCTCGAAGAACTGCTCAGACGGGAATATCCTTTCGATATTATTTCGGAGATTGCAAAAGGTGTGCGCGGTGCCGACGTTGCCCAGACTGTAATGAACGAATTTAATAAGCAGTGCGGTATTATCCTGTACGAAAGTAAACGTACGAAATCATTCTCCGAAGGATGGCTTGATAAACTTAAGGATGATATGAAGGAAAAAGGCGCAAACATCGGAATTCTTGTGACTGATGTTATGCCTTCCGATATGAAGAAGTTTGGCAAACGAAATGGCGTCTGGGTCTGTACATTAAATGAAGTCTCCAGTCTTTGTTTTGTTCTTCGTGAAATGCTTATCCGCGAACACAATATGCTGATTGCACAGGACAATAAAGGTGATAAGATGAGTCTTCTCTATAATTATCTGATTAGCGAAGAGTTTAAGAATAGAGTTGAAAATATAGTTGAAGCATTTTCTGGTATGAAAAGTGAAGTGGAAAAAGAAAAAAACGCAATGGGCAAAATCTGGAAAGAACGTGAGAAGCAGCTTGAGAAAGTTATTTCTAACACAATCGATATGTACGGTTCAATAAAAGGTATTGGAGGTGCATCTATTCAATCAGTTAAGTCTCTTGAACTGCCTATGTCAGGCGAAGAAGAGTAAAAATAAATCCTTCCCCTGTTTTGGCAGGGGAAGGGAATAAACTTATATATTCTTTAAAACTCCTGCTGATAGTAATACTATGATAATTATTCCAAGTACTATCCTGTATATTATAAATATTAAATTGCTCCTGGTCTTCAGGAAATTAATTAAAAACGCTATCGCCATATAACCAACTACTCCTGAAACTATAGTCGAGACTATTAATCCTATTGCATTTTCATTAAGTAATTCAGCTCTTTTACTGAATAATTCATAAACCCCGCTCAGCGCTACTGCAGGTATGCTTAACAGGAAAGAATATCTCGCCGCAGTCTCTCTTTTTAGTCCGCTGAATAATCCCGCAGTTATTGTAACACCACTCCTCGAAGCTCCCGGTATCAATGCAATTGCCTGGGCAAATCCTATAATAATACCATCCCACACAGTTATATCCTTTAAATCCTTTTTCTTCGATGCCATCTTTTCGGCAATGAAAAGTACAATAGCAAACACGATTAAAGATGCAGAGACTACATAAAGTCCTCTGAAACTTCCTTCGATGTATTTCTTAAGTGTCAGACCGAATAATGAAATCGGGATCGTGCCGACAATTATAAGCATCGATAGTCTTGCATATGGGTCAGTTATGAAATCTCTTGTCTTCAGCGCTCCGAAGAATCCTTTTATTAATTCGCCTATATCATTCCTGAAATAGACCAGTGTTGCAATCAGCGTTCCTATCTGAATTACTGCTGTGTATGCCGCTCCCGGGTCATCCCAGTGAAATAAGGCTGGGATGACTCTTATGTGAGCTGTACTGCTTATAGGGATGAACTCTGTCAGTCCCTGTATTATTCCGTATATTATACCTTCTATTATTTTCTGCATTCTTAAAATATATAAAATTCAATTCCCAGTCTTAAGCCTATCATAAAACTGCTGAGGTTTACGCTTTCACCGGCAGCGTTCTTTAATTCTTTCCCGTCGCTGCCTTTCAGGTTTCCTGCAAACACATTTCCAATGTATCCGTTTATATATCCTGCAAGGCTCTTTCCCATTTGTATTGAGAAAGATGTTTCTGCTTTTGCCAGTACACCTGTTGATGTAAATGTTCCGCTGTTTGTTATGTATGATACCGACTCAAGGCTCGAAAACACTGGTCCTGCCCCTGCTCCGAATTTCAGGAAATGGTAATCACCCGGTACTACGTAGTTTAAAATCAGCACAATCTGATGATTGTTGTAGTCAAACGTATTGCTCGGATACATAGTAACTTTGTTGCTCTTTATTAAGTATGAATAGTCAAGTTTCAACGCAAGATTCTTCGACACCTGTCTTTCTGCGTTACCAAAGAATTCAAAAGCTGTCCTGAAATCTTTAAGTTGCTGACTTGCGGTCAGTGTGTTGTAATTTGGCAACTCATATCCTATAAATGTATTTAAGGATTTATTGTTTCCGTAAGCCGCACCCATTCCTAACGCAAATGAAGTGTACTTCTTGTTCTTACCCTGTTCTCCAAAAGACCTCGGAGCTTTTTCCTGAGCAAATATATTGCTGCAGGTAATAAAAGAAAGCAGCAATGTCAGCATTGCTATGCTTTTCATTGCCACTTTAAAATGTTGTTTTGTCATTCCTGATTTATTATTTACTATACGTCTATTTTTGCGTATTTCGCATTGTCTTCTATGAACTTTCTTCTTGGCTCAACTTCTTCACCCATAAGTATTCTGAATAACTTATCCGCAGCCATTGCATTATCATTAGTGACAAGCAGTATAGTCCTTGTTTCTGGATTCATAGTTGTTGACCAGAGCTGGTCAGGGTTCATTTCTCCAAGACCTTTAAACCTTGAAATGTGAACCTTCGAGCCGCCATCTGTTCCTGTTGACTCATCACCGCCTTCTATCACAACGGATTTTTTGTCAACTTTAAAGTTCTTTAATATCTCATCTCTTTCGTCATCGTTGTATGCATATATCTCAGACTTGCCCTTCTTTATCTTGTATAAAGGAGGCTGTGCAATGAATAATTTTCCTGTATCGATTATAGGCTTCATATGCCTGAAGAAAAATGTAAGTAATAATGTTCTGATGTGTGAGCCGTCGACGTCGGCGTCGCACATGATGATAATCTTATCGTACCTGATTTTATTTTCGTTGAATTCTTCCGAGTCTCCGATGCCTGCACCAATCGCAGTTATCATCGTGCGTATTTCTTCGTTTTCGTATATCTTGTTCTTTCTTGCTTTCTCTACGTTAAGTATCTTTCCCTTTAAAGGCAGTATTGCCTGGAACCTTCTGTCTCTTCCCTGTTTTGCAGAACCACCCGCAGAATCTCCCTCAACAAGGTAAAGTTCGCAGAGCGCAGGGTCTGTAAGTGAACAGTCGGCAAGTTTACCGGGAAGTCCTGATATTTCAAGAGCATTCTTTCTTCTTGCAAGGTCTCTTGCGTGTCTTGCTGCTTCTCTTACTTCTGCCGCCCTTACGCACTTTTCAAGTATCTTCTTTGCGACCGATGGATTCTCTTCAAGGTATTCCCCTAATTGCTCGCCTGTTATCGACTGCACAATACCCTTCACTTCGCTGTTGCCAAGCTTGGTCTTTGTCTGTCCTTCAAATTGCGGCTCAGGAACCTTCGCACTCAGTACGCAGGTTAATCCTTCTCTGAAGTCATCACCCGTTAAAGTTAATTTGTCACTCTTTATTATGTTATTTTTTAATCCGTAGTTGTTCAGTGTTCTTGTTAATGCAGACTTAAACCCTTCAAGGTGTGTACCGCCTTCAATAGTGTTGATGTTGTTAACAAAAGTAAGTATGTCGTCACTGTATGAATCGTTGTACTGAAAAGCAATCTCCACCTGTACGTTTTCTCTCTCACCCGTTATATAGATTGGTTTGTTCGTCATGGTTTTTTCGCCTTCGTCAAGATACTTTACGAAGTCAACTAAACCGCCTTTAAATTTAAACTCTACAGATTTATCTGTTCTTTCGTCTTTAATGTTTATCTGCAGGTCTTTGTTCAGGTATGCAAGTTCACGTAATCTGTCTTCTATAGTCTCATACTTAATAAGTGTGTTCTTGAATATATCCTTGTCTGGCATAAACGTAACGCGTGTACCCGTCTTCTGTTTCACTTTCCCGGTTTCTTTAACTGGCTTATCAGGAACACCTCTTTTGTATTTCTGATAAAATATTTTCCCGTCCCTGTAAACTTCCACTTCAAGGTATTCGCTCAGTGCGTTCACTACTGAAACACCAACTCCGTGCAGACCGCCCGATACTTTATAAGTATCACGGTTGAATTTACCCCCTGCGTTTAACTGTGTCATTACCACTTCAAGCGTTGATATCTTTTCAGTCGGATGCGGACCTGTCGGAATACCTCTTCCGTTATCTTCAACTGTTATAGAACCGTCCTTATTTATCGAAAGTGTTATCTTGTCACAATATCCTGCGAGCGCTTCGTCAATGGCATTGTCCACTACCTCATACGCGAGATGGTGTAAGCCTCTTGATGATACGTCGCCAATGTACATAGCAGGTCTTTTTCTGACGTGCTCCATTCCTTTGAGCACCTGTATATCTTTTTCAGTGTATGATTGCTGATCGTTATTATTTTTAGCCATAAGTTTATTAACTTTTATACAAAAACTATATCTTTAATTAATTTCTTGTTTTTAACCGTTTGTAAATGTTCGTTCAGTTTCTTTATTATGTCCTCTTTGTGGTTGTTCAGTTCAAAACGCCATACTGAGTTTTCCACGTTAACCATAAGTTTATGGTTTTTAATGCCAATAGGCACTGCAAATCGTGATATAGATTCCCCTACGCATTCTTTCCAAACTTCTGCAATTTTTATCTCATTTAGCTTGTCATTTATACCGAACGCATCGATGATGTTGCTTATCTCGTCCTCGAGGCACGATATTCTGTTCGTCCTCTTCTTGAAATTATACCTGCTAATCAACTACTTTCCCGTTTTCTATTTTAAAATAGTTTATGTTTCCTTCGTCATAAAACTCTTTCAGTTCTTTCGAATATCCTGTTCCCGTCGTCGTTAAAAATATCTGTCCGTAATTCTTTAAATGTGAAATTATCTTTGAAACTCTTTCGGAATCCAGTTCCGAAAGTAAATCATCTAAAAGCAACAGCGGTGCATTCCCTAAACTGTCATTCAGGAAATGGTACTCTGCAAGTTTCAGTGCTATCACAAATGTCTTGTGTTCACCCTGCGATGCAAAATTCTTCAGCTCAAATGCCTTGTTCGTATTCTTCGTCAGCCTGAATATGTAATCATCTTTATGCGGACCCACAACACTCACGCCCCTTGCCATTTCTTCTGCCTGTTTTCTTTCTACCGCTTCCTTCATCGCCTTTTGCACTTCCTCAATGTCCGTTATCACTTCCTCGTTCTGTATGTAGTTGTCAGTATCAAAAAAATCACAGTAGTATCTTATGTTTGGTATATCATCCTTCTGTGTAAGGAATGAAAAACTTTCAGTAAAGTATCCTTTAAACTTATTCAGCAGTTCAAACCTCCGTATCAGTATCGCCGATGCATATTCCGTCATCTTCTCGTTCACTGAGTTCAGCAGATTCCTGAATTCCTTCCCTGGCATTGCATTCCCGTTCAACTGGTTCTTCAGCAGTGCATTCTTCTGTTTTAGTATCCTTACGTAATTCCTCAGGAAATCCAGATAAACCCTGCTCGTCTGGGCCAGTAAAATATCAAAGAACTTTCTTCTTTCCGACGGATTGCCGTACGTTATCTCCAGGCTGTGCGGCGAAAGAAACACTACGGGAAACCTTCCGAATATATCGTTCGACCAGCGTGTTACCTTTTCCTTGTTCAGATGAAAAGTTTTCTTCTTCTGTATCGAATCGTAATTAAGGTGCACGTTGTATTCCGTGCCGACCTCATTCTCATAAACTCCGTCCACATCAAAAGCCATAGTGTCAAATTTTACGCAGTCAGGTTCGGAAGAATTTAAAAAACTCTTTCCAAATGAAATAAATGAAATAGCTTCAAGGACGTTTGTTTTTCCCTCTCCGTTGTTACCGTACAGGTAATTAAAACTCTTGTTGAAATTAATTTGCTGTTCGTCGTAATTACGGAAATTGAATAAATGTATTTTATTTAACAGCAATGTTTTTCTTCTATCCGACCCTTACAGGCATTATTAATTCCATAAAATTCTCTTCGTTCATAGATGCTACCGGAAGAAGTATAGATGCCTTTGCAGGCGCACTGAACGTGAATATCACTTCGTCGGTATCTATCTGTGAAAGACATTCCACTAAATATGAAACGTTGAATGCTATCGAGAATGCATCCGAAATCTCATCACCTGAATTGGTTTTGAAATCACAGTTTATCGTCTCTTCGCCTTCACCGCCTATTTCAGGGTTGTCAGACTTAATGGTCAGCTCACCGCCTATTACTTCAAACTTCACCTTCATTGTAACCTTGTCGGTAAAAATAGAAGCACGTCTGAGCGCACTGAGTAAATCGTACCTGTTTACTAAAAGCTTTTTGTCATTATCTTTTGGAATTACAGATTCGTAATTCGGGAAAGTGTCATCTATTAATTTTGAATATACATTGAAGTTGTCTATCGTGAACTTAATCATCATATTGTCAAATTCCATCACCAGCGATGAATCGGTTACTATCTTCGGAATCAAATCAACTGTCTTTATCGGTAATATAAAATTCTCGTCCTTTGAATTTGTGTGCGAAAACTCGCTCGTTATAATCTTGCTCAGTCTGAAACCATCAGTAGCTACAAACCTTAATTCGTTCTTCCTTAAATCTATAAACACACCTGCCATATTTCTTCTTATCTCATCATTCTTTACTGAGTGTTTCACCTTCTGTATAAACCTCTTAAACCTGTTGCCAGAAATCTCAATTCTTGAAAGTTCCGTCTTGTCTTGCGGAAGCGGATAGTCATCCAAAGGCTCACCGAAGAACTGATACTTGCCGTTCTTCGAGTTTACAGTAATCTTGTTCTTATCATTAGATTCAAACTTAATCTTCAGTTTTTCTGTAGTTTTCTTGAATGTATCAACTGCAGATTTTCCGAGTGCAGTCACCGCTTTCTCGAGGTCATCCAGTGCAGTTTTTAAATCTTCTGCCGCTATTGTTCCCTTGTTTTCCTTGAAAAGTCTGAACTCTTCTTTTAAACCTTCGAAAGTTTCCTCAGGAATTGAACCTCTGTAAACCAGTGTCCCTTTTGCGTTGTCGTATTTAATCGAATATAAATTCAACTCAGGAACGAGCCCTTCTGCATTCAGCAAACCGTAACTGTCACTGCTGTACTTTTCTGTAACGCTAACAGATTCATTCTTTATAATCATTGCTTTCAACAGTTCTAGCAGCTTCCTTGCAGGTACTGCAACTCCGCCGTCTTCTGTTCCTTCCACGTTCAGGTCAGTGGTAATAAATGCTTCAAGGTCAGTCGAAACCATTCTCAGTTTATTACTGTCGAGCTTAAAATATATGTTCGAAAGTATGGGTAAAGTCGTATGCGACGAACCCGGTACAACATAACTTAGCTTATTAACTGCGTTGAAAAACTTTTCAGCAGAAATCGAAAATTTCATATGAAATTATAGTTTAATTTAAGGTTTTACAGTCTGAAAATACCGAAAATAATCTGAATTTACAATTTATTACAAATTGGATTTTTTGTGAAATTTTCGCATAGTTTGTCTTAAATTCCCCTCCATCGGAGGGGTGGACGTCCGCTAAAGCGGACGGACGGGGAGGTTAATCTTTTCTCCTGAACGACGGATTGCTAAATACTTACTGCACCCTGTAATCCACTAATCTGTTCCTGTAATGTTTCCCTTTGTAATCATATTCAGTCCCAATTAAGCCGATTCCCGCTCTCCAATACTCGTGATAATTTGTCAAATCTCCCTGATATTCTATAACAGGTATTAAATCTATGCATCCCGAAAAGTTATTAAACGCAGCACTTAATGAAACACATTTGAATTTCGCATCAAAAGGTCCCGTAATTGTATCGTTTATTGCTATCGGATATTTTATGTACATTCTGGGGGAATATTCATAAGTTGTATCATGATATGTCTGCATAAAATAGTATTGCCCGTCAATTTTGTTGTTAAAATATTGCAGAGTGGGAAAACAGTTATACTTTATTCCATAAGCAGTGTTACCATTCAAATTCTCATATGATACCACCCGCATTGTATCACAATAAAATATGCTGTGTATTACAGTTGAAGTATCTATGTCATAAATCCAGTAATTTCCAATTGCCAATGGCCGTATAACATCACCGCCACTGCTTGTTCCCGCAGGATTATCTTTACTGCAAGAAGATATTAGTAAACACAAAACAACTCCAACTGTTAACAATCCAATTAGCTTTTTCATTCTCTTTATGTTAAAATGTTTTATTCTTTCGCTCATATCTTTTTCTATCAACTTTCAATGAACAACGGATAACTACTTCACCATCAGCGTCCTCTTCGTCTCCGTATACCCATCAAAGATTCCCCTCCTAGGAAGGGTACGCGAAGCGGGGGGTGGGTATGGTCACTTCACAAGCAGCATCCTCTTTGTCTCAGAGTACCCATCCGTCACCAACTTATAAAAATACACTCCGCTGTTCAGCATACTCCCGTCAAGCGTCGTCTCATAAGTCCCCGGTTGCAAATTCTCATTCACCAGCGTCTGAACCTCGCGTCCCATAATATCATAAACTTTTAATGATACAAAACTGACAACTGGCAAACACAACGAAATAGCTGTTCTCGGATTAAACGGGTTCGGATAGTTCTGCCCCAAAGAATATGAAGACGGCACGTTAGAACCAATCTGATTCACAAACACATTTCCGCCATTCGTTGATATAAAGATTCTTGCCGGACCATACGGGTTTGAATACAAATCTCCACCGCTCATCATAAATTTATTCTGGTCTATTAAAGATAGTCCAGATACAAGTGTATTTTGATTTATATCTTTTACTACCCAGTTTGTACCGTAATTTGTAGTTTTTATTGTTGAAATCACGATATAACCATTTATAGTGTCCATCATATTTCCAATTGCAAAAGCAGTGCCTGTATTCTGAATGCTCTCAATGTTATTAATTGTTCTGGTTGAAAGATATAGAATTGAATCCCATTGACTTCCTGAATTTGTAGTCCTGTATATTGTTGTACCCCCAGTTTTACTAAAACCAGTTGCTATTCCTGTTGTAGAATTCAAAAATGTAAAATCTCTTATTTCACTTGCTCCAGAATAAGTTGTCTTAATGAAACTTATCCCCCCGTTTGTTGTCTTGTATATTACTCCGTACAATCCCGCAGGTCCGCCGTTATATTTCTTGCCGCTGATAATTCCCGTGTTCATGTCGAAGAAATATAGGTTATTTAGTTTCATTCCAGCTTCAATAAGTTGAATCCTTTGCCAGTTTACACCCACATTTGTAGTTTTATATAATCTTGTGTTACCTGTCAGACTTGAATCTATTAATGCATAGCCAGTGTTTGCATCAAAGAAATGCATATTATCCATACTCCCCTTTAAAGTATCAGATGCTCCAACTTTTACCCATGTAATACCTGAATTAGCAGACTTTAAAAATGCTGTTCTGTAACTTGCAGGAGCAATCGCTTCATTCCCACAGGCATATACTATAGAAGAATTCATAAATTGAACATCAGCCAGATTATTAATTTCCAAAGGATATGTCGATAAAACCCAGTTACTGCCGGCATTGGTAGTGTAATATAATTGTAAACTGCTCATATTACTTCCGGAGGAAACTCCAGTGTTAGCATTAAAGAATCCAATTGTACCAGCAATACCGTTATAAGGAAGTGTGTAATTCACCCACTGTGCATCAGAATTTAAAATAATCAACGAAGAGTTAAGTGTTAGTAAAGTAATGACGGCAACAATAAATTTATTCATAGATATTATTTATTATTTTGGGAAACCTAATGTAATTTAAGAGAAAAGAATAAAAAATACAAAGCATATTTTATAGCTGGTTATTCTATTTCGTGTAAAACCAAATTATCCTCTTGCAAGTATCAATATGTACAATCGTTTCTTTCGAAACCCTTTTTCGGATTTTAAAATGTTCTTCAAAAAGAAATCATTTTTATCTTACGATAAAAACAGTCGTTTATTAGCACTATTCCATTTGAGTCCCATTAAAGTACCATTTCAGTTCCATCAAGGTTCCATTCACTTATATTCCACTAATACTTCACTCGTATATCACCAATACTTATGTGGGTATCGGAATTTATTTCAGGAACTTAAAATTCCACTATAAATCTCTTTATTCCTGTGCAAAGTATAAATCTATAACCAGTTTATACAAACCCATAACCAATCTATTACCAATTTATAACAAAACCATAACCAATTTATAACAAAACCATAACCAATCAATAACTCTCCAATAACACTCGAATAATGTTCTCATAATCAAACTTATTCTTTTCTTATGAAATCCGTGTAAATCTGTCCAATTCGCGTAAATCCGCGTTCTATTTTTAATTTTCTTATTTCTTTAATTCCCATCCATCAGTATTTGTGCTTATCTCTTTCCCTGAAATATTATTTAATCAGTGAGAATCAGTCTATATCATTCTCTTCAGTGTGCGTTCTTTTCCTTTCAATTTGAATGTTATTAATATTTTATTATTTGTAATTTAAATAATGGGAGCAGATATATATTTCAAAACGATTCAACTGATGCTGGCACCTGCAGTGATGATTTCAGCCTGCGGCTTGCTGTTGCTCGGCATCAGCAATAAATATTCGTCAATTACGAACAGACTCAGAATACTTAATGAGGAAAGAAGAAGACATCATAACAAAATGAATTCTGATAAAGAACTGGATTACTTCGAAACCACAAGACTTCAGAGCATTTCAAGTCAACTGCAGCAGTTACTCTTCAGGCTGAAACTCGTAAGGAACGTAATACTCTTTTACGTTTTAGGTTTGTTCCTGTTTATCTTCACTTCATTGCTGATAGGCATCGATATTTTTCTCAACACAAAGATTACTGATTACATTGCTCTATCAACTTTTATTCTCGGACTTATTAGCGTTGGCATAGGACTGATTTATTCCTTAACGGAAACTCTTAAAGGTTATAAAATTCTTGAACTTGAAATTAAAGCCGAATAAATGAATAATGTTGCAAAAATAGGATTTGGTTGTTACAGGATTGATAACAGAATTGAAGAACACTTCAGCGCTCTTCATAAAGCTATTCATTCCGGCATCAGAATCATCGATACTTCGGCAAACTATTGCGACGGCAGAAGCGAGATTCTTATCGGTAATGTCCTGAACGATGTAATCGCAAGCGGTAAACTGAAAAGGGAAGACGTTACACTTATTACAAAGGGAGGATACATCCAGGGAACAAACTATCAGTTTGCAGTGAAGAAACTGAAGAACGGTACTCCGTTTCCCGATGTCGTTGAGTTCGAAGAAGGACTGTGGCACTGCATCCATCCCGAATTCCTCGAAGACCAGATGAACCGCCAGCTTCACAGACTCGACCAGAATAACGGAGGATACATTGACGTTTACCTGCTTCACAACACAGAATACTACCTGCGCAACGCACGAAAGAATGCGTTTGAAAAAGAAGATTCACAAAAAGTATACTATAAAAGAATTAAAGAGGCGTTTAAATATCTTGAAGAAAAAGTGAAAGAAGGAAAAATTAAGTACTACGGTATTTCCTCAAACACTTTTCCCCTGAACGATGTTCTGTTCGATTTCACATCGCTCGAAAAGGTCTATGAAGTTGCTCAGGAAATAAGTCCTGACAATCATTTCAAATACATTCAGCTTCCTTTTAACCTGCTCGAATCTGAAGCCTGTCTGAATAAAAACCAGTGCGGACACACAAAGTCTGTGCTCGAATACGCAAAGGAAAAAGGTCTGAATGTGATTACAAACAGACCTCTGAATGCCATCACTGACAATGGACTCGTACGCCTTGCAGATTTTAAGACGGATACATTCAATAAGGCAGAGTTTTTAAAATATCTCGAAGTCGTAAATTCTATCGAAGATGATTTCCTGAAAGATGCAATCACAAACCTGAATCTTGATACTGACGATATTTCGTTTCTTAGCAATAACTTTGTCTTCGGAAGGGCACTCGGCAGTAACTGGGAGAAGTTCGGCTCAATCGAACACTTCAACGATTTCATAGAGCAGCATCTTTCTTTTAAGATTAATAACCTGATTGATTTCTTCGATGAGAAAATCAAAGATGATTACTTCGTTGAACTCTTCGACAGGTATATGAAGTTTGTGTTTAAACTTCTTAGTATGATTTCAAACTACTACAAAGGCTTTGCCAATAAGCGTGCCGAATATTTCCATTCGCTTATTAATGATTTTATTCCCGACGAAGTGAAACCGTTGACTCTGTCACAGAAAGCCCTGCTTACAGTGGCTTCAGTCGATGGTGTTGATATAGTTCTCGTCGGTGCAAGAAAAGAAGAGTATGTGGATAATATTCTGGCAGTGATTAATTGCGAGACATTGAAACAATGTGATAAGATTCTGAGTAAGATTAAGGAAAGCGTTATTAACGAAACTGAATAAATTATGCTGGTGGAATTTTTTAATAGCAGAAAGAATAAATTAGTACTCGCTGTAGTATTGTTCGTTGTTATGATAGTACTCGCATTCTTTTACCGTATGAGTCTGGTGAAAGATAAAGCCCTAATAAAAGAATTCAGCACGAATGAAGTGAAGATTCTTTCTTCCGACGAACTGAAGAAAATCCTGCCCGTAAAAATTGATTCCATCGCCTCGCTTTTCGGAATCAAGAAAGAATGGATTTCCGATGTGAACAAAGTGGAAGTGGCTAAACCCGTAAAAGGTAAAACCGGCAAAAAGACTGAGTTAAAGACCGATAAAAAGACAAAACCTGTTGTGAACGATGCACTGTGGTTTGCGAAGAATATACAAATCCCGAAAGATGTTTCTACTGCTGAAGTAAACCTTGAAATTAAGAGTTCTTTGTTTGAGTATGATTTCGACTGTACGGCAAACGAAGACCCGAAGTCCGGTAACCTGATGATAAATATTTTTAACAAGAAGGACTCATCCAATAAAACTCTTGCTTACGTTAACCTTGAATTTTCAGATAAGATAAAGCGAGATGCTGCAGATGTTTGCCTGATTCTCAACAACGTTGAAAATATTCCTCTTCCGCAACTCGAAAAGATGCTTTTGCTTCCTGATAAGTTCTCCGTTGTACTTCCCGATATGGTTTCGCGTATAGACGCACAGACAGTTGTGATGGACACTAAGAGGGATTACGTTCTTTTCCTTGATATAGGTACTGAGGATGATTTACTTTCCGAGTTTAAGAAGGAAATGTCACCGAAGGAATTGAGGTCTAAAGTAAGGTCGACCTGTTATGAATACGATAAAGCCTCAGCCGTTATTATACTGAACCCGAAAAAGATTCATCCGATGGAAACAGATTTACTTATGGAGTTTTCAAAGTATAACCTAAAAGCATACAAGGATACAATCCTGATTAAGTTTGCGTCTGAAGAGAAAAGCGGTAAGAAGGTAAACATTTTCTTCAGCGATATACAAAACAGAAGCCAGAAGGGTGCTAAGAGTATGGTATACCTCGTTGATTTTAATAACGATGATATTAACTATTTCAGGAATGAAAGTTATAAACTGAAAAGAAAAGGATTTAAGTTCTATAACTTCACTGAAATAATGAAGAAGCGTGCAAAGAGTCCCGAGCCTGAAATAAAACCGGAGATTACAGGCTGATGGAAGTCCATTCTAACTGGATGAAGATTGCTCTTAAGGAAGCAGAGAAGGCCTTCGACGGTAACGAAGTTCCTGTTGGCTGTATCATAGTCTATGAAAACAGAATCATCGCCAAAGCCCACAATCAGGTAGAAATGCTCACCGACCCGACTGCCCACGCTGAAATGATGGCACTTACTTCTGCGTTCGATGCACTTAAAACCAAACAACTTAAAGGATGTTCGATGTACGTGACTCTTGAACCCTGTTCCATGTGCGCGGGTGCACTTGTCCTTGCAAAACTTGAGAACCTCTACTTCGGTGTCTACGATAATAAAGCAGGTGCCTGCGGTTCTGTTCTGAACATAACAAACAACAATCACCTGAATCATAACATAAATGTATACGGTGGTATCCTCGATGCAGAATGCTGCTCTCTCATAAAAGCCTTCTTCAACGAAAAGCGAAACAATGATATACCTGGCAACCTGAATAACTTCTCAATAAATTAATCATTCAAATCTTCCACTCAACCATAATCTTCCACTCAACCATGATCTTCCACCTCTGTCATACCTACTCGCGAAGCAGATACGCGAAGCGTTTCTTAGCAGGGGGTACCCTCTGGGTCATCTCTACTAATACAATCTCTATATCTTTACTTAAAAACCTCTATGAGTCTGCCTCGGTGGATGGTGAGTTGTTTTGCTTTTTTGGTGCTTTGGTGTTTTAGGTGCGTCACGAAGCGTTGAAGTGCAAGTCAGTGAAAGTCTGACATAACTAATTTGTCGTTCAGTTATAAGTGACAAAGACAACATGTTTAGCGATGAACATGTTGAAGCTCTTTGAAACAGTAAGTAAGCCGTAACG
>JAPLFJ010000023.1 GCA_026390735.1 Ignavibacteriota bacterium | reverse complement strand
TACGCATTAGGTCCCTTATTTGTGTACTTTTTTGCAAGGATACATTTGGAGTCATCTTGTTTAATTTAATTACTCTAATATAACCATTATTCTATTAATTTACTATGTTAGTGCCATTACTCCTTGGAGGGGTGGATCCGTCTGTTCTTTAGACGGAGACGGGGTGGGTCGCGATTTTAGTCTGTTAAATTGTATTTCAAACAGCGCGTTCTGTGCATCCCGATTTATCGGGATTTGAAACAAATAAATAACTCCTATGAATCACCATTCTTCAAAAAGAAAATCACAGACATTACAGAATTAATAACCGTCAATATCAAACTAATTGTTAAAACCAATTTAAAATACAAACTCTCATTCTTAATCTTATTCCTGTCATAAGCGAACATCATACCGAGAAATGATAAATAAACCAATGCAATCAATAGATAAAATATTACAATAAAGAGACCAATGTAACCAAATACTATATTTATATTTGATGTAATTTTAATAACTCCATTCAATTCCAAATATCCAATAATTGCAATAGTATTTATTACCGAAAACACAGTCAAAAATAACTTATTTCCCATTATCTTCCTCCCCCTCATTCAACAAACGCGAAGCGTTCGCTCTTAAACGTCCACCTTGGGAACTCATCAAAGATATTTTTTCAGTTTTTGTTTATCAATACTACATTCTATCAAAGAATAGCCTAAACAATCGAAATACAGTTTTTCATCAGCTGATATATCTAAGATTGTATTGAAATATCCGGTACAATCAATTGAAAACCGATTTTTAATTGTTAACCTGCATTTAACAGTATCAAAACTTCCTATATACGCATAAATTTCACAAAAAGCCTCATAACTTTTTCTGTCACAGACCTTTCCTGAGATATTCAAAGTATGTTTGTCTTTATTATATTCGGTCATGAAAAGAATCACTTTAAAATATCCAATTCCACCATCAAAAGCACAATACGTACTATCATCATAAATAAACCCAAAATCTTTAAAATTAAATATATCCCTATTTATCTTCTCCTGCCCGTACACACTCCCGCACATCACCATCACCACCACCGCTATTTGAATTATATACTTCATATCTTATCGAAAAATCAAAGTTAATAAATTACCGTCTGTTATTTCATATAGAAAAATAGCAGAATAAAAAGCCAGCAAAGACAATATTAGAGTATTTACAAAGTACAATATAGTAAAGGTCATATTCATCTTGGATTTCGAAAAGTAACAAAACATAAAAACAAACATATTAATAAAATATAGTGGTATCAATAGAAAACAAACATAGAAATAAAATATTTTAGGTAAATCGAGATTTAGCCACCTCAATTTATTTTGAAATTCAAGAATAGAAACGATAGAGAACATATCGAGTATTGTAAGAAATATAATATATACCTGGATAGTCTTACCTTTCATAATATGTAATCTTTTGTCCTTCACGCTATTTGAATTATATACTTCATTTATTAATAATTTATTCACTTCACTTAATAAAAACAAGCACTTTTAGGCAATGACAAAGTAAAAATACACATACAGGTACCGTAAAAATGACTTGACAATCAAATCCGATTTTAGTATATTAATTATCATCAGAATACTCTGATTTAATCAGTATTATTCGTTAAAAATTGTATTATTCTTCAATTTAACGAAATAAATCACTGATAATACAACAAAACCCATTATTCTCCACTCACAGTCCCCTGAAAGTCCACTTATCGTCCCCTGGTACTCCATTTATCTCCCTTATATCTCAGTAAGTACTCCCTAAGCAGTCCTTATAAAACAAGGTAAAGACATACCATTTAATTAATAATTCAAGTATTGAGATAAATCAACAACTATCAACAGACAACGAACAACTAACTAACGAGCAAGCCCCACCGTCACCGCCCCAACACTCACACTCGTCGATTGCTTCAGCAGCCTTATTACTTCCTTTACTGTAGAGCCCGTGGTCAGCACATCATCCACTACGAGGATTCCTCCGTCAATAGTTCTGCCCGATTTGCTGTTGAGTTCGAATGCGTCCTGTACGTTTGTGATTCTTTCCTGATACGATAATCCCGTCTGTGACTTTGTGTTCTTCACGCGTATCATAGTCTCGTTTATGATTTCAAGTCCCGTGACTTCAGCTATGCCGTTGCAAATGTAAAGACTCTGATTGTAGCCGCGTTCCCTGAGCTTGCCGCCGAATAGGGGAACGGGTAACAGGTATTTATATTCTTTGAGTTTGTCGGTAAACTTGTTTGCTAATTGTTCGCCTGTTATGGTGCCGAGGAAGTGTCCTATCTTTGTGAACTTCTTGTATTTTAAATAATGGACGAGTGTCTGTATTTCGTTGTCGTGGCGGAATGCGTATCGCGAATAAAAGAAGTCTGCGTTTATCTTCGTGCGTATGAATGAAAACTCTTCTTCTTTTATCAGTTCAAGTTTTGCGAGTACGGCGTCCGATACGAAGTCGTTTGAGTTGCCCGGACTTATACGGCAATCGCTGACTAAGCATATCTTTGGGTATGCAAAGTCAACGATGCTTTCGAAAACTTTCTTTATGAAACTATCAGAATAGTTTCTTGTATTTGAATTTCTTAGGTGTTGCATCTCCAAGCCTCTTCTTCTTGTTTTCTTCGTATTCAGAATATCCGCCTTCAAAGAAGCAAACTTCCGAGTCTCCTTCGAATGCGAGTATGTGAGTTGCAATTCTGTCTAAAAACCATCTGTCGTGTGATATGATTACCGCACATCCTGCAAAGTCTTCGAGTCCTTCTTCCAGTGCACGCAGCGTGTTTACGTCTATGTCGTTAGTGGGTTCGTCAAGCAGTAATACGTTTGCCTGTGTTTTTAATGTTAATGCTAAATGAAGCCTGTTTCTTTCTCCGCCCGATAGATTCTTTACGAGCTTTTCCTGGTCGGCTCCGTTGAAGTTAAACCTTCCTACATAAGCACGCGAGTTGTACTGTTTGCCACTTAGTTCAATCGATTCTGCACCTTCGGAAATTGCCTTCCAGACTGTATCTTCGGGATTGAGTTCTATGTGGCTCTGGTCAACGTATCCAATCGTTACTGTTTCACCGACGTCGAAACTTCCGTCGTCTGGTTTCTCAGTCCCAAGTATCATTCTGAATAAAGTAGTTTTACCAGCACCGTTCGGTCCGATAACTCCAACGATTCCCGCAGGGGGAAGTGAGAAGTTCAGGTTTTCGAACAGCATTTTATCTCCGAATGATTTCTTCACTTTTATTGCGTCAATTACTTTATTGCCCAGACGCGGTCCGTTTGGAATGTATATTTCAAGTTTGTCTTCTTTCTGTTTTGTGTCTTCGTTCAGAAGTTTGTCGTATGCCTGAAGTCTTGCCTTCGATTTTGCGTGACGTGCCTTTGCAGACATTCTCACCCATTCAAGTTCGCGTTCGAGTGTCTTGCGGCGTTTGCTTTCTGTTTTTTCTTCCATCGCAAGTCGCTTCGATTTCTGGTCAAGCCACGACGAATAGTTTCCTTCCCATGGAATGCCTTCTCCGCGGTCGAGTTCTAGTATCCAGCCCGCAACGTTATCCAGAAAATACCTGTCGTGAGTTACGGCTATGACTGTTCCTTTGTACTGCTGTAAATGAAGTTCAAGCCATTCTACTGATTCTGCATCAAGATGGTTTGTAGGTTCGTCAAGTAATAATATATCCGGTTCCATCAGAAGAAGTCTGCACAACGCAACACGTCTTCTTTCGCCTCCGCTTAGTGTTTCGATTAATTCGTCATCATCAGGACAGCGCAGGGCATCCATAGCACGCGATAACTTTGCGTCAATTTCCCATCCGCCTTTATGGTCGATAAGTTCTGTAAGTTCTCCCTGACGCTCTATGAGCTTCGTCATTTCGTCATCCGTCATCGGTTCGGCAAACTTGTTATTCACTTCTTCGTATTCCTTTAAAATGTCAACTATTTCCTGTACGCCTTCCATAACTGTTTCTTTCACAGTCTTCTTGTCGTCCAGTTCAGGTTCCTGTGAAAGAAACCCTACTGAGTATTCCTTTGTGAAGTGTACTTCGCCGTCGAACGATGTTTCAAGCCCTGCTATGATTTTCAGCAGTGTTGATTTACCTGAACCGTTCAGACCTATAACGCCAATCTTTGCGCCGTAGAAAAACGACAGGTATATGTTCTTCAGAACTGTCTTGTGAGGGG
The DNA here is from genome assembly GCA_026390735.1 of Ignavibacteriota bacterium. Classification (GTDB taxonomy): domain Bacteria; phylum Bacteroidota; class Ignavibacteria; order Tepidaquicellales; family Tepidaquicellaceae; genus CAIKZJ01. The sequence continues at coordinate 37,526 of JAPLFJ010000023.1, read as the reverse complement.
GGAATGTTTTCGTAACTCCCACCATTGAAAATATAATCTTATTATCTGCCATAGATATTTTAATTTGGATAAATTAATAATAATTAATGTAATTTATTAGGATATAAAAAGACCGTAACGGATGTACCTTAATATCTGATTCTGATTAGTCTAAATCGTTTAACAGGTCGCTTAAGAATGTTCTTAATTCTTTGAGGTCTCTCTTTAGTTCTTTTGTTTCTTCATCGTTTGCAGATGTTTCTTCTGAACTGAAAAGACTTAATTCCTTAGTTTGTTTGGTTTCGTTACGCATAGGCTGCGTAATCTTCTTCACGTGAGTCTTGTTTTCTCTTACAGGTTCAGATGCTTCTGCCTGCTCGTCCTTAAAGTTATAGGTCTTAAGCAGTTTCTTTGCACCTTCGATTGTATATTTCTCTTCCTTTAAAAGTCTTTTGATGTAAAGTATTAACTTTATGTCCTTGTTCGTGTATATACGATTCCCCGCCAGATTCTTCGCAGGCTTTAACTGCTCAAATTCTGTTTCCCAGTACCTTAAAACATACTGCTCAAGTTCAGTGATTTTACCTACCTCACTGATTGAGTAGTAAAGTTTCTTCATAGTAAACTTATCTTTCATTGATACATTACTTTGCTTCATGTCTGTAAGATATTAACAAATTATAACTAAATCAATACCACTTTAAGTGATACTTTTATGGGGGGCATATACCTGATATAATATTAACTATTTTAGAATGAAGACTGAAATTGCATTTTAAAAGAATGCTTTATTTATTATGTTAATATGATATTCAGATTAAACAAATAAATTAAATCATTATGCGATATATTAAATCATTGTTAATAATATTATTGGTAGTTGCTCTTACCTCGTGCTCAAAATCACCTGTGACTCTATTCGTAAACGGTAAAATCTATTCCCTCGATGCGAATAATACAGTTTATGAGGCAATGGCTGTGAGAGACGGTAAGATTCTTGAAATAGGAACTACTGCAAAGATTAAAGAGAAATTCGATACGAAAGATGTGGTTGACCTCAGTGGTAAGACTGTAATTCCGGGATTTACTGATATGGAAGGTTCACTCGTGGAATTTGCCAGAAACCTTAATTTCATAAACTTTTCAAACGTAAAGTCCATTGAGGAAGCTCAGAAAATTATCTCAGAAAATGCCAAGGCAAAGAAAGAAGGTAGCTGGGTTGTCGGGTATGCGCTTAATGAGTTAAACTTCAAAGAAGAAGAACTGCTTAAAATAGATAAAACTATACTTGATGCAGCCGCTCCTAACCATAATGTTTATATAGTAAATGTTACAGGCGATATGGTGTGGACTAACTCAAAATTACTCCAGACTCTCCAGATTACAAACCTTACACCAAACCCAAAAGATGGCGAAATTGAGAAGAACGAAAAGGGTGAGTTGACGGGTTTGTTATTCGATAAAGCAGTTAATTTAGTTAAGGAAAAGTCACCTGAAATATCAAAAGAGGATTTAACGGGTTCGCTTCAGATTGCTACTCTTGAACTCGCAAAATACGGTATCACGGAAGTTCACGATCGAACAGTAAACAAGGAATCAATAAGCTTATTCAAGCAGATTATTGACAGTAATAAACTGGCAGTAAAGATGTACGGAATTTTAAGCGCCGGTGACGAAACATTCGAAGAGTATTTAAGTAAGGGTATAGAGGTTAACTATAAAGATTATCTGACGGTTAGAGCCGTTTCTATAGACTATGACGGAGCATTGAACCTTCAGGCAGCTTCTATGAATGATAAGTACAAAATTGATACAAGGAATACATTCCTTTACGCAACAGATGAAGAAATTGAAACTGCTTACAAGAAAGCACTCGATAAAGGTTTTCAATTCTATATTAAATCAGTAGGTGATAAAGCTGTTACGAATAACCTGAACGTAATAGAAAAAGTCTTAAAGGAAAAGAATCCTAAAGACCACAGAACAGTTCTTGAATACATTGAGTTTATTTCGCCGAATGATGTTAATAGACTAGGCGCATTAAAGATTATTCCTTCCGTGCGTCCTGAGGAAACAATGTCTAATATCGAAATACTTAAAGACTTTATACCTGAAACCAATTCAAACAACGTTGGTATGTGGAATGCAATGCTGCAGAGCACAAAGTACATTACTGCAGGTTCAAATTTCCCGTACAGCAATTACATCAGCCCGCTTACTCTTATTCATTTGCTCGTTAACAGGCAGCCATTGGATACAAATATGAGCAACATTCCTAACCTGAATCAGAAATTATCTGTACTTGATGCAATCAAAGCATTCACGGTTTATGCAGCCTATGCAGGATTTGAGGAAAAAACAAAGGGAACACTCGAAAAGGATAAATATGCCGACTTTGTAGTGCTCTCCGATGATATTTTCACTTTCGACGCAAAGAAGATTAAAGATATTAAAGTACTGAAGACAGTCGTTAACGGAAAGATAGTCTTCGGTAAATAGAATAATGAGTGAAAAACTTACAACTCTGCTTGAGATTCTGAATTACTCTGCTAACCTGCTAAAGGAAAAGAATATCAGCGATCCAAGACTCAATGCCGAACTGCTTATGGCAGATGCACTTAAATGCAAACGGCTTGACCTGTACCTGGAGTTCGATAAACCTTTGCAGAAGAGCGAAACAGAGATGTTTAAAAGCCATCTGAGAAGACGTCTGAACAATGAGCCCGTGCAGTACATCACAGGAAAGACTAACTTCTATGGATACGATATTCTGGTCGATAAATCAGTGCTTATTCCAAGACCCGATACGGAAGTACTCGTAGAGAATCTGCTGAAGGATATTAAGGACTTAGGATTGCAGCAAGTAAATATACTTGAAGTTGGTATCGGCTCTGGATGTATAGCAATTGCAGTATGCAAAGAACTTGAGAAGATGAACATAAAGTGTAATTATAAAGGTATAGATGTTTCTCCTACAGCAATTGCTTTATGCATGAAGAATGCAGATTTTAACAGCGTAAATGATTTAGAGGTAGAGAAGTCTGACTTTATGGGACTTACTGAAATGAATTATGAATACGTGGTATCAAATCCGCCGTACATTCCTCTGAACGAATACAATGAACTCGACGCTGAAGTAAGAGAATATGAACCAAAACTTGCATTGACTGATAATACGGACGGACTTACATTCTATAAAAAGTTTATCAGTATGTTTAATGCAGGCAGCGCAAAGTACTACCTTGAAATAGCGTACAATGCAAAGCCCGCACTGGAAAAGATGCTTGAAGAATACAACATAGAGAAGTTCAGGTTCGTGAAGGATTACAATAATAACTACAGAATTTTAATACTGGAGAAATGATAGCAGTAATTCAAAGATGCAAAAGTGCTTCGGTAGAGATTGAAGGTAAGATTCATAATGAAATCGGTAATGGACTTCTTGTCCTGCTCGGTATTAAAAAGGGCGACGATGAATCCAACACAGATAAACTTTCTCAGAAGATACTCGACTTAAGAATATTCGATGATGATAAAGGCGTGATGAACCTCAGCGTTAAAGACATTAAAGGCGAACTGCTGATTATATCACAGTTTACACTCTGTGCCGATAACGGCAAGAGCGGTAACAGACCAAGTTACATTAACGCAGAGGTACCGGAAAAGTCTGACCCTATGTATCAGTATTTCCTTAAGCACTCAAGAGAGAACTATGCTGAGGATAAAGTTAAAGACGGAGTATTCGGTGCTGATATGCAGGTGAAGTTAATAAACGACGGTCCCGTAACTATAATATTAGACAAATGAATAATGTAACGATAATCGGCGTTGGTAAAGTCGGCTCTGCACTGGCAATCGAACTAAATGCAGCAGGGTTTAAGATCGTTACATTGATTGATAAGAATCTTCCAAGACTCAGAAAGATAAAGCCAAAGTGCGGATGTAAAGATGTACGTACAACCCTAAGCGAAGATGTGATAGGGAAGTCAGACGTAATAATTGTCTGCCTTAAAGATGATAACATCCAGAAGTATATTAAGGAAATAAGTAAGCTTAACTTTAAAGGAAAGATACTCCTTCATACAAGCGGTCTGCTGACCTCTGATATCTTTAAACCTTTGAAGACTGCAGTGATTAACATCGGGTCATTCCATCCCGCACAGACATTCTCTAAGTTATCTTTCACAAATAATAAACTTCTCACTGGAATTTACTTCGGCATCGAAGGCGGAAAGAGTGCAGTCTCCTTCATAAAGAAAGCAGCAGGTAAGTTAAAGTCAGGATACGTTATTATCCCTAAGAATAAGAAAGCATTATACCACTTAAGTTGTGTAGTGTCTTCAAACTTCCTGATTGCGAATTTCTATCTGCTGAAGATGTTCTCAAAGTCGCTGAAGTTAACTGAGAGCAAGTTCCTTGAAATACTTAAACCGCTCTTCTACAATACAGCAAAGAATGTACACAGCGTCGGTGTTTCGGACTCTCTGACGGGTCCTGTCTCAAGAGGGGATACCAATACAATAAATTCACACTTGAACTTATTGCATGGAAAATATCCAAAATATGTTCAATATTATAAAGCAACTTCAAGGCTCCTGGCGGAAGTAGCGGGTGTTAAAAACAAAGGTATTAATTTAAAGAAGATTTCGGAATTATTAAAGAATGAATAGTCTCAAAGTATTAACAATATTGCTGCTCTTATCTGTTGCCTCATCATTTGCTTATTCGCAGGATGAAAGAACCGAACCAAAGCAGGAGATTACCAAAGATACAACAATAAAGGTTTATACTGCTTCGAGCCCGAGACCTTCGGGGATATTTATAGCTCCTCTGCTGGGGTTTGACGTTCCGATGAGTGAGCTCCGTAATAATTCAAGGTACTCTGTATCTTATGGTGTTAAACTTGAGTATGCTTCCATTTCAATCTATCCCGTAGTTGTTTTCGGTAAAGTAGAGTTTCAGAAATATCCGGGCAGTGATGCATTCAGGACTGCGCACCTTCTCAATTCTATGGAAACCAAGATTACTTCTTTCGGAGGCGGAATTTATATACTGCTTAATAAATACCTGAAATCAAACTTTACGATGCCTTTCCTGGTTGGCGAAGTATGTTCTTATAACATTAAAAGAACCTTGTCACCTGACACACCGATTGAAGGAATAAAAGCGACTGACTCGAAAGTGGTATTTGGTGCGGGTTTAGGGTTTACTCTGTATATATTTGATATTATTACTTCTTATAACTTCGGGAGTGAATATTCGGCTCTCTCAATCAAAACTCAGTTCCATTTCCCACTAATCAAGTTCTAATGTTTTCTTTCTTTCCAGACTATGTTACTGCCTGTTAAAAATGTAAACGGTAACAGTAAACCAATCACCGCAAAATATAACTGAAATAACGGGAAGTAAACTATTAATCCTTTGTAACTGAACCTTCTGTAAACGGGGACCATTATTATCAATTCTGAAATGAATTTAACCAGCACTACGAATAAATAAACAGGCACATTCAGGAAGAATAATCCGAACAGCAGCATTAAGTTCATTGCGTACAGTTCAAACCCAAGAAGATAACCGAGTAAACTGATATCAGCTCCGCCTCTGAACCATCTTTTCTTCTGTCTGTATAGTTCCTTTATATCAGCGCATGCATTGGTTTTAATTAAGCAGCTCCTGTTGATGGGATACTTTATCCTAAACGCCTTCTCTTCTTTTATTCTCTTCATTAATGCAAGGTCTTCCGTTACTGAAAACTTAAGGTTCTCATAGCCGCCTATTTCCCTGTATGCTTTTGCACTGACTGATAGGTTGTTCCCGATGCAACTTAACTCTGAATTTATCCCCGAACTCGCAGACGCAAATGACTGAAGGTATATCCAGTCAAGTGCCTGTAATTTTGAAAAGAATGTACCGCTGTAATCAATCATAGTAAATCCGCATATCAGGCCTGTGTCCTCACTGTAATACTTTGCGGTGTCTCTGACCCACTCAGAAGGCACTTCGCAGTCGGCATCGGTCATCATGTATAACTCACCCGTACTCTTTGATATACCGTACGATAATGCGTTTACCTTTCCTTTTAAACCCGAACCTTTGTAATCATTAGTGTCCAGCACAAGAAACTCTGGTTGTCCGCTGGTTTCTTTAAGCATTAACTCTTCCGTCCTGTCATCTGAGTTATCGTTTATGAGTATTATCCTTAGTTTGTCTTTAGGGTAATTTAATTTCTTCAGGGATGCGATACAGTTTGCAATATTTTGTTCTTCGTTGCGTGCTGCAACCAGGACTGATACCGAAGGCAGAAAATCCGTATCATTCTTAACAATTGATACGGATTTCTTTAAACCTGCATAAAATATTATGTGTAACGCAAAATAAATTGCAATAATTGTGAATACCGCAATTAACATAATGTCGTTTATTTAACTACCGCTATTTTAATAACCTTTGTCTCAGTTGAACCGTCTATCGTTGCTTCCACAACTCCGTAATACAGTCCGCTCGCTACTTTTGACACATCCCAGATAACTTCGTTGTCGTTGTTTGAGAATGTTGTGCCGGTAAGTTTAGTGACAAGTTCACCCGATAAATCGAGTATCCTGATGTTCACTGTGCCTGCGTTTCCGTTGATGTAATACCTGATGTATGTCTTTGAATCATAAACAGGGTTTGGCCAGTTGTAAACTCTGTCCTTCGGTAATTTTTCCGAGTAAGATACGGATGACTGTACACCTCTGAAGTTATTGTTTGAGAAGTTCTTATCTCTTAAATAATTCTTCCAGAGAATGTTCTGTGGTTTATATACTTTGTCTGTTTTGAAACTGTACATATATCCGTCTCCTGATATTACTGAAATTGCAAGTGTGTCAGAATAATTAAACAGTGCTGGAGTTGAATATGTGTTGGTTCCTATCTTAACAGGGAAACCGTCTATGTTCTTTCCTGTCATACTAATGCAGTTTAAATCACCTGATGCTGAAGTTACGAGTATATCGAATATACCGTCATCATTTACGTCTGCTACCGATATTCCCGAAAGAATGTTTGAATTTAACTTAACAGGGAAATTGTCGAGCAGGACACCCCCTGAGTTTATGGCATAAAGCATGTTACTGCTCGTAAACAGTATTTCCTGTTTGCCGTCTTTGTTGACATCAGCTGTTACGATATTGTTTATTGTTGCGTTGTATGATATGTTTATTCTTGTATCATTCAGTCTGAGTTCACTCGTTGATACCTGTGTCAGATAATCAATTGCTGCTCCCGATGTTAAGTTACTGTACACATTATTAAGTAAGGGACTCGTTATATACCTGTAACTGCTTCCGTTATCTCGTGAGAACTTATTAATCTGTTGTTTGGTAACTGTGTCCGTTGCATTGAACTGATTCACATTCAGTAACTTTTCGTATACATATCCATTGCTGAAACCCAGTACTACTTTAGATGAGTCAATTAACAGCGGAGCTGCGGTAACCTTATTGTTCATCGTTGTAAATGCAGTATCTGTGATACCCGAAGCGTTTACCTTGATTATACCGAGTGATGAATTTGTTGTGTTATTCTTAACCGATATTAATCTAACGTCGCCTGTGTATCCGAAGAACCCTGATGTAACGGGCATGCTTCCGTAACCGTTTAATAATAGTCCGTTTGCAGATGATAAACCTGTACCGTCATTCTTAAATGCGTATAAGTTAGTACCATTGTTAACGAATAGTACCTCTTTACCGTTATTGTTTATGTCTAAAGGAACAACCTGTGAGAACTCGTTGTTAATCGTACCGCCAATGTATTTCGGATAACCTGTTATAGGAGAAAGTGATTTGCTTCCTATCTTTACCCTGAATTTCATAGCATAGTTTATAGTATCGAATCCTGTAATGTTTATGTTGTTGTTTGCCAGTGAATAACTTAATGAGTTCGGTATAGAAGTCGGCGTAAATTCATTCCTGTAGATTGTAGCAGGTACATAGTGTTTTCCGTTGTACCAGAAATCGACGAATGAACCGTCTGCAGTGATTGCACCAAAAGGAGTATTAAAGGTCACACCTATATCCTGCGAACCCTTTGCTTCTTCAAGGTCTATGCCTTTGTGTTCAATCGTGTTGTTTATAGAATTCGAAAGAATGTTTGCATCAATAACATTTTCATCAATATGCCAGATTAATATACCGCCGCGGTAGTTTGCAGTATCCGATATATCACCGGGTAAACTCCAGTCGAGATATGATACGTCTGTTAAATTCCCGTCAACTGAATATATATCATAATTTATGAATCCAGGTACGTCTTTTGTGTATAATGTTGAGTCTCTGAAAGCCCTGTTGTGTGTGTAAACTCTCTGTCCTGTGTTAAAAGGGTTTCTGTTCCTGTTCTCAATCAGAAAATACTCTTTGCTGTTCATAAGTACTTTAAACATCGTTGAATCCTTTTGTTCAGGAGTCGATGATGATTTGACGTTGTAGTAACTGTCACCTGAAGAGATAGTAATAGGTTCAACCCATCCTAAGTAAACTTTCTCCCATGCCGATGGTTCAGGAGGGAAGATACCGTTAAAACTGAATAAAGATTGTCCGTCCATTAATCCGAACCTGCCGATAGCAGTCTTGCCTGTCTTTGTGTTGAATAAATCAGGAAGACCGAGAAAACTTCCAACGCTGCTTGTTAAGATTCCATTAATTCCAAGTTGCAATAAATACTTTCCTCCGCTTACATCAAGTTCTCTGAGTTCAGTAGAAGGAATGATTAAAGTGTTTTTAATAATAAAACCCTCCTGAGTCTGGTAACCCTGATAACTCTGTCCGTATATTTCCTGAAGTGATTTAAGTCCTAGATAAACTGATGGAATATCATAAGGTGTCGGGTCGAAACCGTAAATCGATGAAAGATCAATGTCTCTTCCTACTCCTGCGTGGAAAAGTACGAATGCAGTCTTGTCCGGGTCATACTGGGAAAAATCTATACTGCTGTCTGCAATAGCCCATGAATCCTTGAATAACTCTCCGAGTTTCAGATTAGTTTCATTCTTCAGCGGAGCATATTCCTGCATTTTCTTGGGCAAAGTTAATAATTTCCCGTATATTTCATAACTGATGTTTAATTTCCCTTTGGATGATTTATTGAAATAATTCTTAACAAACAATAAATGGTCAGCAAAATATGAACTGTCATATGGAGGGGAGTCTACTACTGTATCCCTTTGAGTTGCAGGGTTATAATACTTGTTTGATAAGTCAAATTTTCCGTTTCCCGTAGATAATGTGTTGTCATCTTCCTGAAACTGCACTAATATCGCAACAATCTTCAGAGAATCTGTCGATTTCAAGCCCGATTTAATGAACTTAGGATTACCCGTTGAAGATAACGGATGCGATAATTTAACTCCCTGCTTGAAAATTTTACTCTGGGAAAATGCAGCAGAACAGGTTAAAATAAATACTAACGCTATTAATGAAAATGTTTTCATCTGACTATTTTGGAATTATTAATAAATTTAAAAGGCATATATCAATAAATATATGCCTTTTAATAACTTTTATAAAGGGATTTAAGTCTAATTAAAAGTTGACAATCAATCCGAATCTAAGCGTATTTGCCAGTGGATGGTTGTCTTCTGTACCTGTAATATAACTGAAATCAAATCCGTAGAGCGAATACCTTAATCCTGCACCTAAGGTCATAAACCTTCTGTTACCGTTTGAAGGATCTTCATAGAAATAACCTGCCCTTAATGCGATAAGTTTCGGGCTTCCGTACCAGTATTCAGCACCAACTGATGTCTGGAATGATTTTGCAATCCCCTCTATACCGCCTTTCCAGGATGTGTAAAATGCTTTATAGAAAGGGTCTACGTCTGTCGGTGAATTTCTGTTAACCATTAACTTCGAGAAGTCAGCAGTTATAGATAAGTCATTACCTTCATTCCTTAAAATATTGTATGCAATACCAAACCTTAACTGAGTCGGGAGAGGATCTGCCTGTGCTGCGTCAACGTATGAAATCTTAGGACCCATATTTGAAAGATTAACACCAAACGAGAATTTATCTTTCAGGAATTTAGGACCCCTGTCCATTTTGTACAACATAGAAAGGTCAAAACTTGTTGTGAAAGCAACACCGTTTCCTTTTTCATTTCCAACTGTAACGTCATTTGGAGAAAGTCTGGAATAGATTAATCTTGCTACCACACCAACACCAACAGGTTTACTTACTTTAGTTGCGTATCCGAGAGCAAAAGCAAATTCGTATGCTTTATAATCTTTGCCGGTTAAATTACCAAATTCGTCAGTCGTAATGACTTCACCGATATTCAGATAAGTTAAACTCGCACCAACCGTACCGTTAATTGATTTGATATACTTCTTTGCAGCCAAAAAATCGTAAAAAAGATCCGATAATCCTAAGCCCGGTAACCATGGAGAGTGCGTAAAGTTTATTTCTGAACCTGTTGTCTGAAACGCAAGACCTGAAGGATTCCAGTGCATTGCCGATGCATCATCAGAGATTGCTGTACCTGTTTCACCCATACCCGAAAACCTTGAGTTAGGGCCTATCAAAAGAAACGGTACACCTGTCGAAATTGTGTTCTGTGCGTAAGAATTGTCTATAGACATAATAGCCAATATAGCTAATACCAATCCTACAAATGATCTTACTTTCATGTTACTTAACATTTTACCTCCGTTAAATATTAATTATTATTATTATTATTTTAATCTTGCTAATTTACCGGTCTGAACGTTTGAGAACGAACCGTCTTCTGTCTTTACAATCACTTTATAAATATATGTTCCATTAGCTATATAATCACCGTCGGCATCTTTGCCGTCCCACTCAATTGAAACATTCTTTTCAGTGATATTAGTTCTTTTAATCGTCTGAATTTTTCTTCCTGCAACCGAATAAATCAGTATGTCGGCACTCAAAGGTGTATCAAAATTGTGCTGGAAAGTGAAACTTGTATTATCCTTCATCGGATTAGGGTAGTTAAACAGATTCGAAACCACCAGAGATGAAGTACTCTTAACTACAAAATTAACACTGGTTTCTTTAAAGTTATTATATGTATCCCATGCTTTAAACTTTAAAGTATAATCACCGTCAGGTAATCCGTTAAAACTATATTCAACAGTTCCGAACTGATAACCATTTGTTGTATTATAATACGGTGTTAAATCAAGTTTGTTATTGTCATTATTGTTCAGAACAGCTTCAATCTTATGCCCGATTGTCCCCGTTAAATTAATACCACTGAAATCGTACAGGTCGGCGATTAATTTTGCGTTCTGGTTTACTACATCTCCGCTTCTGAAAGTCCTGTTATCCATATAGAGGGAAATGTCAGGCCCGAGTGTGTCAGATACTGCAGTCGTATCTATTCCGCTAAGTATAAAACGGTCAGTATATCCCGAACCCTCATAGGATGTGTTGTTAAAGTATGCTAGTATTTTACCGTTACCGCTGCTGTAGGAAATATCTTTCGGAACGATAAACTCTATTGACCAAAGTCCGTTTTTAACTTTTGCAGAACCTTTGAAAATAACTCCGCCGTCCAGTCTGTAATTGAAAGTCCTTCCGAAATCCACAATCGTGATGTTCTTGTCGACGTCAAGTACCTTGATGTCAATATCACCGTTAAAGTTATTCCAGAAAGTAGAATCCGTTTTTAATACACTGCCGCTGATTCTCATCTTCTGCAGTGATTTCACTATTGCGGTATCGTAGACTGATTTAGCGTTAATACTGTCAATCCTCGTAAAATACTGAGGAATACCGACTCTTAAAGTAGGGTCGCCAATCAGGCAGAACTTCATGTCATTCTCACCGATTGATGCAAGCTGATTCTTAACGTTATACATTGCCTTACCAATCCTGATGGGTAAGTTCAATGTATCTTTATAAAACATTATATTATTCCAGAGTGCATTGTTGAATATTTCGTTGTAATTAGCGTATACAGGTCTTGTTGCAGCAATGACAGCTATTGCACCTGCTTCGGGTACGAAAATAAGCTGTTCCGCAGCACTAACTATAAACGGGTCATCCCATCTCGCAAGGTCACAACTTGCAATTGTGACAATAGGATACTTATTCTTGTTCGTCATTAAAGGAATGGATTCGTCTTTAACGAATACGTGTTCGTGTGCCCATAAATCTGTACTGCCATGCCCTGTCCAGTTTATCAGTAATCTGCCTTCATTCCATCCTTTTATGATATCAACGTTAGCTCCCGGTTTTCTTCTTCCCTGCGGAGTGATAATTGCGGGGTATGAAACTATATAAATCTTTTCCTTCTCAAAATCTTTTGATGTGTAAACTTCTGCAATAGTTTCGCACTGGCGCGTATGCAGGTCGCCTTCTTCACCCTGATTGTTTTCAGTCGTCCATCCGTCATCCGCACAGTACATTATCTTCTTCTTCCAGATACCGATATTCTGGTTAGATTCATACTGTAAAATCTTATCGATTATTAAATTTGCATCGCGCAGAGAATTTATACAGAACCTGCCTGAAGAAAAATCAGTTCTGACTGCTTCGGGAGTCTGGTAGTCCTCATTTATTTCGGTTATAAAGTCATCGCTGTTATAACTCGCAATTTCATTCATAGTCGGGTCTGTTCTTTCAATCGGCGGAACGTAATTCTTAGTACCTGCATTATATATGTTCTTATAGTCAAAACTTCCGTCACCAAGGAACAGTACATAAACAGGCCTTCTTGACCAGTTATTGTAAGCATATTTCAGAAAGCTTCTCATTGCCACAGGGTCAACAAGACCGCCTGAAAATTCATTGTATACCTGATTTATATCAACTACAAGGGTCTTCAGATAATTAGGTGAACCTTCTCCCGGTGCTTCTCTCTGGGTCTTTAACCTGTTTGCTGCAGAAAGAAAATCACTCGTTGTGTAAATGATAAAATCGGCACCGTCAGATATTCCTCTTAAATTCTGATTAGGAACCTTTGACGTAATTGAAGAAGGTGTCTTATAAGAATTATCTCCCACAACATAGAAATCTTTTTTAGCAAGCAGAGTTGAGTTGTCCTGAAACCTGACTGTGCCATTCGTATATGATATAGGATTAATAATCTGTATATCAGTCTGAGTCGAAACTTTGAATACTTTTACTGTGGAAGAACTGAATGTAGACGCCTGATATTCCATAGTACCTGTTGAATCGGATGATGTGATTTTTAACAGATTATTCTCAGCAGAATTTAATCCCCGGCTGTAAAAAGCTTCGAGATAATCGTAGTAACCCGAAACAGAAGGTACATTGTATGCCTGAGTTAACGTTGCTTTAAGGTTCATGGTATTGCCGGAAGCCAGTGGATACTGAAACGAAATTGGTGGTACTGATAAACTTATGTGAGAGAAAACTCCGTTAACAGCATAAACACTGTACGCACCTGAGAAGCCTGAATTGTTATCTGTAACCGAATAATATGCATCATAAGTAGTAGTACCATTACCCAGTACCAGATTGCATTTTACATCTGTTCCCGGAATGTAACCCGTAAGTTGTTTGTTAAAAGAAAATGACTCGCCGTAACCGATTCTCTGGCTGACCCAAAGGTTACCAGTTGCACCAAGGTTATTAATTTCAGGTTCTTCAAAAAGTTTATCAACGAAACGATCAACAGGATTTAAGTTAGGAATACTGGTAGATTGTATTTCCTGCATACGCATTCCGTTTGAACCTCCGAAAGTAATCCAGTAATAGTTAACGTTTGAATAAGTATTCAGTTTATGCATAAAAGTATTGCCTTGCTGTATCCATTGATGCGGGGAAAGTCCGTAGAATAAAACATAATCATTGTCATTGAACACGCCATCCGATTCACCCGAAACGTATATCGGATTCTGTAGTAAATCTTCTGGAGCGGGTGCAGAGTTCAGATAGGGGAGTTCCTTGCCGCCGTTACCGTATATCTTAATAGTACGCGGGTCAATGTTGGCAGTGTTTATCCCTGCAGAATTCAGGAAGTTCTTATCTATCTTATACATTCCTGTTTCTTTCACTTCTATCTTAAAGAAATCTCCCGTTGCCAGAACGCTGTTCTGTATTGTGGATTTGTATGAATTAAATTCAGGTGTTACCCAGTTAACAGCATTTTCCCAGTTAATGGAAATATCCCTGAGGAATTCCAGCTCCTGTTTCGTCTGTAGCTTAGCAGAAAACACTGGACTTTTGCCGAATGCAACTCTTACTCTAATATATGTAATTCTTCTTACTGATTTATTTAAAGGATTAAACTGTACTGGATAAATCTGTGCTATACCGAAATATTTATTCCTGAACTTACCATCCTGAATAAACTCAGCATTAACTTTTGGATAAAGTGAATTGCCTGAATACGTTTTCTCATCATAATTATAGTCATAAAGAACTTCGAGACTGTTACTGCCTTTTTTTGGAGTCGGAACGGGTTTTACATCAACATTGTATAAATCCTCAAATTTTACATCCAGAATCTCAATCCTGTTGTTTATATCACCTGGAGTTATAACAGGGAAATTCCTGCTTCCTAAATCAGGTTTACCCGCGAGAGAAGAATTATGCGCAGCGTTTAAGAATTCAACGCTTGTAGTATATTTAGGTGTAAATTCAAACTCCACATAAGAACTGTTTGAACTGATGACCCTGAAATCAACAGGCGAATCATACTGAACAGACTTATTGTTCTTCTTACCGGTCTGGGCAAAGAGCATAGTGCCGGCCAGTAAAAACAAAAGCAGATTTAAAAATTTAGTTTTATACATAAACTTGTTATAATTAGTTTAATAAAAAACCATTTATTAAAGATTGGATTGCACACGAACAGTTATTCTTTAATAAATGGTTGCTTATTTTTTATACTCTTATCTTGTTTAATTTTAAATTGTAATGTAATTCTTAAATAAATTATCTCCTTTTTGTTTCTACAAAGATATATTTGATTTTAAAAATAGTCAAGCCTTAAAGTTAAATTACTTTTTCCTCTTAATTCCTAATTTATCAATAGCATCAAGATTCTGTAAAGCATTCTTGGCGGCTTCCTGTTCGGCCTGTTTTTTGGATTTACCTTTTCCGATACCCAGGCAATGGTTTGCCAGATGTACTTCAACAGTAAATAATTTGTGATGTTCCGGGCCTTCTTCTTTTATAACTCTGTAGTCGGGAATAAAATCTGTATGTGCCTGAGCATATTCAAGGAACCTGCTCTTGAAGTTTTCGTCAAACTGATTAAGCCACTTAACGTCAAGTTTTGAGAATATTTCCTGGTTTAAGAACTTCTTTGCATTTTCGTAACCTGAATCGAGGAATATAGCACCGATTAACGCTTCATAAGCATCTGCAAGAATTGCATCATAACCCTGGTCAATGGATTTCAGAGCTGTATTGGATGCCAGAAGATATTCCTGTATCCTTAAATTCTTTGCTCTTTCTGCGAGGAACCTTTTATTAACGAGTATAGACCTGAATTTAGTGAGGTCGCCTTCTTCGTTCAAAGGAAAATTCCTGTACAGGAACTCTGCAACTATTAAATCAAGAACTGCATCGCCTAAAAACTCAAGTCTTTCGTTGGATATTAAATACGGCGCAGTCGGGTCTTTTCTGATTTTCAGGAAAGAACGGTGCGTTAATGCAGTAATGAAATAGTTTTTGTCGATTATCTTATAGTGGATAGCAGACTGAAATTTCTCAAAATCAATCTTCTTAGAGGCTTTTGAAAAGGAATCTTCTGAGTGAGATTCCTTTTTCAAAAATGGTATAAATACTTTTAGTCTTTTTATGGTTTTAAACATACAACATCAACAGCAAAAGTATATTTTAATTTTCAAATCGTTTGAAAACAGTTGCTGTATTGTGTCCGCCGAATCCTGAATTGTCCGATAATACAGCTCTTACTTCTCTCTTCACAGCTGTGTTAGGAGTATAATTCAAATCGCAATCAGGGTCTTTTTCTTCATAGTTAATTGTTGGCGGTACCACACCGTGTTTAATGGTAAGTACTGCAGCAATCGATTCAATAGCTCCGGCTGCACCTAGTAAGTGACCAACCATAGATTTAATCGAATGCACATTTAATTTCTGAGCATATTCACCAAATACAGTTTTAATTGCAGCGGTTTCATTCCTGTCATTAGGAGGAGTAGAAGTACCGTGCGCATTAATTACATCAATATCTTCAGGTTTCAGTCCTGAGTCAGCGATTGCGATTCTCATCGCACGTGCAACACCTTCGCCGCCCGGTGAAGGGTCAGTGATATGGTGAGCGTCGCCTGTCATACCGAAACCGGAAATTTCCGCATAAATATTCGCGCCTCTTGCGAGTGCGTGTTCTAAACTTTCAATTACCAGTGTTGCACCGCCTTCACCCATTACAAAACCATCTCTGTTTTTCTCGAATGGTCTGGATGCTTTTTCAGGTGCATCGTTACGTGTAGACAATGCTTTCATGGCATTAAATCCGCCGATACCCATAGGACAGATAACAGCTTCAGAGCCGCCCGTTATCATAACATCTGCATCACCTCTCTGAATTAACATCATAGAATCGATAATTGCGTTGGCAGATGTAGCACAGGCTGAAGTAGTTGCGAAATTAGGACCCTTGAACCCGAATTTCATGGAAATTCTACCTGCAGCAATATCTGCGATGAGCATAGGAATAAAGAAAGGGCTGATCCTGTCAGGATTACCTTTACGATCATACAGAATTGTTTGCTGTTTGTGATAAGTCCACATACCGCCGATACCCGAACCGTATACAACACCGATTCTTTCTTTGTTAACAGTATCAAGGTTTAAACCGCTGTCAGCAACTGCCATGTCAGAAGCGACCAGGGCATACTGTGTGAAAGGGTCTATTCTCTGTGAGAGTTTCCTGTCCATATAATTCAACGGATCGAAACCTTTTAACTGTGCAGCAAATTTAGTATCAAATTCAGTAGTATCAAAATAAGTAATAGTTCCAACACCACTCTTACCTTCCGTTATTGATTTCCAAAACTCATCGGTATTTAAACCGACCGGAGTTAATGCACCAATTCCTGTAACTACAACTCTTTTTTTCATTAAACTATTTTAGATTATCCTAATTTGTTAAGAATGTAATTGACTGCATCGTCAACCTTTGTGATTTTTTCTGCATCTTCATCAGGAATTTTAATATCAAATTCTTCTTCGAATTTCATAACTAATTCAACTGTGTCAAGTGAATCTGCACCTAAATCGTTGATGAAGTGAGCACTTTCAGTGATCTTTGATTCTTCAACACCTAATTTGTCTATAATTGCTTGTTTTACTTTTACTTCGACTTCTGCTTTAGTCATTTTAGATTACTCCTTTAATTTTTTTAATAATTATGAATATAGCGATATATAAGAAAATTTTAAAGTATAAAAGGTATAATTATTGCTTTTTTCTATTTTTGGCTTTTTACGGCTTTCTGGGGTCTCCGGACGACAAACTCGCCTTTCAGGGGATATTTGCCGTGCATAACATTATTTTTTACTGTCGTTCCGTTATCTTTTTTGGATGTCCCTGCCCATAAACCCTTTGCGTACGGGTCATCTTTGATGTATGCCAATGATTCAAATATAATTACGTGGCCTTTCCACACAACCAGGTCTCCCTTAAGTATTTCCTCTATGCTCTTTATTTTTACTACGGGAATTATATCCTTAAATAAATCGTCATTGTATAAATCTCTTGCAAGTGCATTTGTCTTTGGAGTTTTGTATCCGGCTTTGAATAAAGTGTTCAAAGCAAATATATTACACTTGGTTGTATTCCTCAGGATTATGGGTTTATTCTTCAGCCAGTACAGGAAAGTAGTGTCTGCGGTTATGGAATACATTTCGTTTTCCATTTCTGATAAAGCAGTCTTTATTATAAGGTTAGAACCTTCTGAATTGTCTGAGTCAGAGTCCTGATCATCATCATTAACGTTTATGCCTACTGTATCTCTCTCGTTCTCATTCTTCTCGTTTTTCGGATGACGCGGTGATGCTACGCATCCTGCAAGTATTGCAGCGACAGCGAGTACCAGACAAATATTTATGTAGTGTCTTAACCTCAATTATTTTCCATTATTTTCTGAATCGTATTGAAGTAACTTCCGTTAATCCTGCTTACATCAGTATCTATGAAATCATTAATCTTAAGTTTGTTTCCTTTTACAACTCCTGCGATTTCAAAATCAACACCTGATTTGTTCAGGACTTCTAAAACTTTCTTCTCAGACTTCTTCCCGCAGGATATAATTATTCTGCTCTGTGATTCACTGAACATTGCAAAATCATTGCGTCCGTTTACCTTAATACTTATTTCGCATCCTGTTTGTTTTTCCCTGTTCATTACACAGGCTTCTGCCAGTGCTACCGCAAGACCGCCGTCGGCTATATCGTGTGCAGAGTTTATTAATCCTTTGTCGATGAGGTCTAAAACTGTGTCACAAAGTTTCTTCTCGTCTTCGAGTGAAAGCCCGGGAGCGTTTCCTTTTATCTGTTTGTGTATTCTGCTCAGGTATTCACTTCCGCCTATTTCATATTTGTCTTTACCGAGAATAATTATAGTGTCGCCTTCATTCTTAAAGTAACTCGTCATCATTTTGTCAATATCTTCAAGCAGTCCAACCATTCCGATTGTAGGAGTAGGGAAGACGGCATAGTCTCTTGAGAGATTGTAGAAACTCACGTTGCCGCCTGTCACGGGTGTGTCAAGATACCTGCACGCATCACCCATACCTCTTACGCATTCTACGAACTGATAATACATTTCAGGGTTGTACGGATTACCGAAGTTAAGACAGTTTGTTATTGCGAGCGGTTTTGCACCAGTGCACACAACGTTCCTCGCACTTTCGCAAACGGCAATCATACCGCCGACGTATGGATTAAGGTATGTATACTTGCTGTTGCAGTCAGTCTTCATTGCCAGACCTTTTTTAGTCTTCTTGATTCTGATTACAGACGCATCGCCTCCCGGCATCAATGCAGTGTTAGTTCTGACCTGTGTGTCGTACTGTTCGTAAACCCATCTCTTGTTTGTGATGTTTGGTGATTCAAGAAGTTTTATAAGTACTTCATTTAAATCCTTCGGTTCTTTTATTTCATCGGTATTAAATACTCTTGTCTGTTTTAAATATTCAGGTTCTTTTGTCTCTCTCTTATAAACAGGAGCACCGCCTCCGAGAACGAGAATGTCTGCGGGTATATCTGCTTCAAGTTTACCTTTGTAACTTATTTTAATCCTGTCCTCTGCGATTACCTTACCGACTTCAACTACGTTCAAATCCCATTTCGTAAATATATCTTTTACAACCTGCTCTTTTCCTTTGTGTGCAACAAGAAGCATACGCTCCTGAGATTCTGAAAGCATAATTTCGTAAGCTGACATATTCTCATCGCGGAGAGGAACGAGGTCAAGGTTTATTTCCATACCGCATTTACCCTTTGCACTCATTTCGCTGGATGAACAGGTAATCCCTGCCGCACCCATATCCTGAATACCGACTATTGCACCCGACCTTATAACTTCGAGCGATGCTTCGAGAAGAAGTTTTTCCGTGAACGGGTCGCCAACCTGAACGCTCGGTCTCTTTGCTTCCGACTCTTCGGATATTTCTTCCGAAGCGAAAGTAGCACCGTGTATTCCGTCTTTACCTGTCGATGAACCGACAATAAAAACAGGGTTGCCAACTCCTTCAGCAGTTGCAGAAGCAGTCTCGTTGTGCTTAACAATGCCCACTGCCATTGCATTAACGAGAGGATTATCGTGATAGCATTCTTCAAAGTACACTTCACCGCTGACTGTCGGCACTCCGAAACAGTTGCCGTAATCACCGACACCTTTAACAACGTTCTTGAATAAGAACTTACTGCGGTTAGTGATTGACTCTTCGTCATCATCAATCTTTCCGAACCTTAATGAATTAAGAGAAGCAATCGGACGTGCACCCATTGTAAATATATCCCTGAGTATTCCGCCGACACCAGTTGCTGCACCCTGATATGGTTCAACAGCAGAAGGATGGTTATGAGACTCAATCTTGAACGCAACTGCAAGTCCGTCACCGATATCAACGAGTCCTGCATTTTCCTCACCCGCAGAAACGAGCAGTTTACCGCCGCTTCTCGGAAGGGTTTTTAACTGAAGAATTGAATTCTTGTAAGAACAGTGTTCGCTCCACATCACGGAAAATATTCCGAGTTCTGTGTAACTTGGCATTCTGCCGAGTGTATCTAAAATCTTCTGAAACTCTTCTTCTGTTAATCCGAGTTCCTTCGCTAACTTCAAATCAACGACTGGTTCTGTAATCATTATTGTAGAATGTTAATTGGTTTTTAAGTTTATCAGATCGTACTTCTTCTCAAAATAGAAAGCCGTACCGCTGACGACGCATAATGGTTTCATAAGAACGTTAACAACGGGTAAAAACATAATCAAAAAAGATGCGCATCCGAATCCGAGCGTGTACATAGGTTTAGCATAAGTAACTTTAATCTTGTCTCTGAGTGTAAAATATTTCCGTGTCATCGGGTAATCAAAAAAATCAAGAGCATTAAAGAAAAACGAAAATATCGTACCCAAAACTACTGAAATAATTTCACCTATTAAAGGTATAAACCCTATTAAAAAGAATATCAGCAGGAATGAAAAATAGAATGCGAGCTTTTTCAGTTCGGCAAGTATGTTGTACCACGTATCTTTCCAGAACCCCGGATGGTAATCGTTTTTCTGCCTGTTAGGGCTTCCTCTATTATAAGAGAAATGTTCTCGTTAAAGGGAGCAGATACAATCCCGCCAACGATAACAATTATGAAGTAACATAGAACGAGCAATATCAGGAATGAAACAACAAGGATTACGGCGTGGAAGAACTCTGCAAAGAATCCCGGGTCAGGACCCATTGCTCCCGTGAGTTTACCGCTTCCGTACATTATTTTATTGAAAAAGTATACGAAACTCAGGACGTAGATAATCAGGTTTAATGAAACGGGGATAATCGAGTACAGTATCGTTTTAGGATACTTAAAGAAAAGACCTATGTTTTTAAAAGGATATAAGAACCCTTCAATAAAATGTCTCATTCAGATAATTCCTGTTAATAAAAAACCCGTTGTCTTATGAACAACGGGTTAGTCTTATTTAAAACCATATCCGGTATTACTTTTTAAAAGCTTTTAAGAATTTATCCTTCAGGTCAAGCTTTTCCCATGTAAAACCTTTTTCGTCTCTGCCAAAATGTCCGTATGCGGCAGTGTTTCTGTAAACAGGTTTTCTGAGGTCTAATCTCTTGATGATTCCTGCAGGTGTTAAATCTATATTCTTCTTTATGAATGCTGCTAATTTCTCGTCGGATACTTTACCTGTTCCGTAAGTGTCAACGAATATTGATACCGGCTCTGCAACACCGATTGCATAAGACACCTGAATCAAACATTCATCTGCGAGCTTTGCTGCAACGATGTTCTTTGCGATGTGTCTTGCTGCGTATGCCGCTGAACGGTCTACCTTCGAAGGGTCTTTGCCTGAGAAAGCACCGCCGCCGTGTGGGGCTCTGCCGCCGTATGTATCAACAATAATCTTTCTTCCTGTTAACCCTGTATCACCGTGCGGGCCGCCGATTACGAATTTACCAGTCGGGTTAACGTGAATCTTTGTATTCTTATCAAGTAAATTTGCAGGTATAACTTTTTTGATAACGTTCTTTATAATGTCATCTTTTATTCTCTTCTGTGATACGTCAGGGTCGTGCTGTGTGGATACTACAACTGCCTCAACGCGAATTGGTTTTCTGTCTGCGCCGTATTCTATCGTTACCTGCGATTTTGCATCTGGTCTTAAGTAAGGCATTAACTTTGAATTCTTCTTCCTTATGTCAGCAAGTTTCTTTACTAACTGATGTGAGAATACAAGCGTCATCGGCATGTATTCTTTCGTTTCGTTCGATGCATAACCGAACATCATACCCTGGTCACCTGCACCGCCTGTGTTAACACCCATTGCTATATCTGGAGATTGTGTGTTTATTGCAGACATAACGTTTATCGAATGATGGTCGAATCTGTATTCGCCCTTTGTGTATCCGATGTCAGCAACTACTTTTCTTACCAATGTAGGAACATCTACATAGTGCTTTGTTGTAATTTCACCACCTACTAATACTAATCCTGTTGCACAGAAAGTTTCACACGCAACTCTTGCAGTTGGATCATGTTTTAAAATATCATCAAGTATTGCGTCAGAAATCTGATCGCATACTTTATCTGGATGCCCTTCACTTACTGATTCGGACGTGAATAAATATGACATAATGTTTTATTAAAGTTATTAAATTGTTTAAATTGTTATTAATATAATTTATGAAAAATAAATCGCATTAATTAGTGAAAAATGTTAACACCAAACTAATTAAAGGCTTTCAGCAATAATTTCAGCTATGTCCTTAATCTTCACATCATCCGTCTTTTCCTTTTCTTTTATGCCGTCAGTAAGCATTGTCATACAGAACGGACAAGCAGATGCTATAGTAGATGCACCTGTGTTTAACGCCTCTTCAGTCCTTTCTATGTTGACACGTTTGCCTTCAGTCTCTTCCATAAACATTCTTCCGCCGCCCGCACCACAGCAGAATCCCTTATCTTTCGAACGGTCCATTTCTACTATCTCAAGACCCGGTACGCTTAATAAAGAATTTCTCGGCGAATCGTAAATGTTATTATATCTTCCAAGATAGCAGGAATCGTGGTATGTGTATTTTTGTTCAGTCTTCTTTTCCGGTTTTATCTTTCCTTCTGATATCAGCTTGCTGATAAACTCCGAGTGATGTGTGACTTCAAGTTCAACTCCAAACTGAGAGTATTCATTCTTCAGCGCGTGCAGACAGTGAGGACAGGCAGTTACAACTTTCTTGATATTGTAGCGTTTAAACGTTTCGATGTTCTGCTGAATGAACTGCTGTGCAAGAAATTCATTGCCGAGTCTTCTTGCCGTATCGCCGTTGCATTTCTCTTCTGAGCCAAGTACTCCGAAAGTCACACCCGCTGTATTCATAATCTTTGCGAATGACTTTGTTACATTCTTGTAACGACTGTCGAATGCACCAGCACAGCCAACCCAGAACAGTACATCCAGATTGTCCGCAGTACCTGCATTACTCATCTTCTTCATCTTCAGGTCTTTTCCTTCTTTTGTCATCTCTTCTGTAAATTCATCTATCCAGTCGTTTCTTTGCTCAGGAGGGAATGCCCATGGAGATTCATTGTTCTCTAGGTTCTTAAAGACTGTGTTAAGTTCAGGCGGGAATGCAGATTCCATCATAGTAAGGTTTCTTCTCATCTCAACGATTGTTGTAACGTGGTCAATCATCACAGGACATTCTTCAACGCAGGCAGCACAGGTAGTGCAAGCCCAGAGTTCTTCCTGAGTGATGTAATCGTGAACGAGAGTCTTATCAAGTTCGGGATGTTTTTCCACTTTGCCGATAACTAGCGGACCTTTTGCAGTTGTGCGTTTCCTTACCTGTTTAACAATCTTCTTCGGGTTTAAAAGTTTACCCGTAGAATTTGCAGGACATACTTCAGTACATCTTCCGCATTCTGTACAGGTATAACCGTCGAGCAGTTGCTTCCAGCTTAAATCTTCAATGTCTTTTGCACCATATTGCTCGATAGTTTCATCCTCGAAGTTAATAGGCTTAAGAGTATTCTTTTTGTCAATCTTAAAGTTTGAAAGAAAAGTATTAGGCACTGACGATAAAACGTGAAAGTGTTTTGAGTATGGTAAATAGTTCAGGAATCCGAGTACTATTAAAATGTGTCCCCACCAGTTAATCTCATAAAACAGATGACTTCCGTTACCGCCGATGATATGTGCAATGAAATTTGAAATTGGTCTGAACCCGTGTGAATTACCGAGAAGTATTCTTTCTGCATTGGTACCAAACATAGTAATCATAATAAAAAGAATCATAACGAGTATCAGTACAGCATCGTTGCGTGCAGCAGCATCCACCTGAAGTCTTTTCGGGGTTGCAATGTATCTTCTGCCTAATGAGAAAAGCACAACGAAGAAGACGAGTGCTCCGAAGAAATCCTGAGTTAAAGTAAGTACTGAATAGATTCTTCCGATAAAATGAAAAGAAAAGTTCGGGAAGAAACCTTCGAATACTGATTCAAGGATTACGAGGGACAACGTAAGAAAACCCCAGTAAATACAGAAGTGGAGGAATCCCGCGAGTCTGCTCCTGAACAGTTTCGTCTGCAGGAATGCGATATTCAGAGTGTTGATTAACCTTTGCGGTATGTTGTTAAGTCTGTTTTCCTTCTTACCGAGTTTAATGTAAGAAATGAAATTCCTTAAAGAATAGAGGAAAAACAAAACAGCACCGATTAAAATAACTGCAAATAGAATACTTTTTATCATCTGATATTAAAATTTTGTGAAGTTAATTAATTAGAGATTAAGAAAAAATATAATAAAGGAAGAGAGCGGAAGGTATGTCTACTTTTAAATGAAATGCTTTCGGTTTTTCTTCCACCAGTTTGAAGTAACTTCATCTGCTATTTCGTCAACTTCGCTTTGAACGGCTTTGCTTTTGGATGTTGTTTCTAAATATTTTATATAATCCAATAATCTTTGCAATCCAAATTTATTGATGTTTGGTTTCAGCCGGATTAATATTTCATTATTCTGACTTCTTTCTATTATCATATAATTTAATTTTATGTTTTATAAATACACTTTAAAATTACAAAGAATTACAATCTGTAACAATGCTATTTATATAGATATATCGAATAATGTTTAAAAGCAGGTTTTCAAATTAATAAGACCTCCTTCCAAAGCAACATTGGTAGGAGGAAAAGTAAACAAAGTTGTCGTCTTACCAGCACCTTTGCAAACTGATATAACATAAATCTTTTCCATAGTTCAATATACTTTGTTTTACTAAAATATTAACTAATAATTAAATTATTAAGAGTTGATGAGAATTATTTTCTGATTAAAGAGTAGTTTAGAAGATTGTCTTGAGATAGAGGCATGGCATACTTTATCTTATTATAAGTAAGTAAACACTTTTATTAATAATTTATTAATATTACGAAAATATTTTATTAAACCCCTTACTTTGTAATACTAAATATTAGTCCTACGATAAGACTCTTTAACAGTCTCAATTACTTTTTTCCCAATATTATAAACCCCTAGAAGGTTCTCTTCATCAATTTTATTGTTGATATCTAAATTTTTAGTGTCAAATTGATGAACTTTCATCATAAAACTTAGTGCTAATTTATTTACTTTGGTATCAGCATCGTTTACGTCTTTTAAACAAATTTCATAATAATTATGATTTAATTCGTATTCAACATAATCTAATGTTTGAGCTTTATAGTAAAAGCCAAATTCACTTATTGCTTCTTTAACAGCTATTGGATAAGCGGTACCAATATCTTCACTATCGTATTTTTCAATAACACTCTTAGAGGTTAAAGAAAATTTAATGATTGAGTACATTGCAAGATATGTTGCTTCTTTAGGAATTCTATTTTTAATATCATGGTTTAGTGACTCTAAATCATTAATTGAATCTTCAAGAAATAGAGGTGATTCAATAAATACTTGAATTAATGATTTATATAATAAATTTAGATAGGATAATTTATCTTCGCCAAATTTTTTTGAGTACTTTTCTTTCAACATCTCATAAAGTTCGTTACTTAAATTTTCTGATATTTCTTTTCCTGATATATCTTTAAAATCATTTCGAATAGATTCTTTCATTTCATCTCTTATTGATTCTACTATTTGTTTATTCAATTTATCATTGTTCGCAAATTCTTTTATATACATAGTCGCAAGTTCTGTAGCTTCAATAGAATTATAATCTATTTCCATTAAATCTTTGATTAAATTTTCAATAGTGAAGTTATCCGTTCTTTTCAAATAGTCAATTAAAATACTAAATAATTTAAGCTTTTGTTTACTTTCGTCATATAAGTCTTTTAATTCTTTATTTTCGGGATCTAATTCGAATATTGCTTTAAATCTGCTCAATTCATCTTTCAAAGCATTGATAACTTCCCTTGGTGATGAATTTAAATCATATTCTATTTTAGTCTTTGTTCTTCTCTTAAGCCTATTTTCTTTTTCCGCTTTTTGCTTTACTGTTTTCAACATCAATTCATTATCTTGAAACTCTGTTACGGCCAAAAGTGAGAAATTGTATATTTTCAAACCATCATTTACAGCTTTTTCTAGAAAACCACAAGCTTGCTTATAGTCACCTATAGCCATGTATGCGTTGCCACAAAGCCCATTAATATTTGCATCATCTTTTAATTCAAGTGATTTCCTGTAATCATCAATAGCATCAAGATGAAAACCCAGATTATTTAAACATGTGGCTCGCATTGAATAAGCATCAGCATTTTCTTCATCAATTTCTAATAAATCGTCTAATATAGCAACCGCTTCGTCGTCGTCTTTTAAGATAAATTTATCGAAAGCGGCTTCATAAAGCAGCATCTTTTGCTCTTCACTGTTATTCTCAACTATATCAGGAATTGACATATCAAATAGTTTGTTTTCTTAAAATCATTTTATTATAGCAATAGAATATAATTATTTAATCAGTAACATTCTTTTTGATTCAGAATAATTTCCCGCTGTAATCATATAAAAATATACTCCACTATTTAATAAACTTCCATCGAATGATATTTCGTATGTCCCAGGCTTGAGTGATTCATTTACGAGTGTTTGCACTTCGCGTCCCATTAAATCATAAACAACAATCTTTACATCACCTGCTCTTGGAACATCAAATTTTAAGTTTGTAGTTGGATTAAAAGGGTTTGGATAGTTCTGCGATAATGAATATTTTAAAGGTATTTCTGAGCTAATGTTTTGAATTCCTATAATCTCAGATAAAGGACGACGCCAGAGATCCAGACCAGAGCTTGAACCTATAAAGATAAAATCATTAGCGAATAATATTTTATTTAAATATATATTACTATTAAAATTTGGATTATTTCGAACCCAACTAGTTCCATAATTAGTTGAATAATAAAAACCTCCAGTTCCGCTAGATAAATTATATGTCGTTTCTGCAAAAATATTGTTTCCACCAACTTCGATAGTATTTACATCACCAATCAATGAAGTAGCAGCCCAATTGATACCATTATTAGTGGAACGATATACTCCTCCTGTATTATTTGTATAATAAACTACTGCAAAAATATTATTTCCAATTACTTTAATCCCACGAACATAACAATTATTTAAAGAAGTTTGCGTCCAATTATAACCGTTATTTGTTGAGAAATAAAGACCAGGAATGTTGGAAGAATTATAAGCACCGACGTAAATATAGTTACCTATAACTTCAATTGGTGCAACAGTGTATGAATTATTGAAAGCCGTTTTAGTCCAGTTCATTCCATTATTAGTAGAGAGATAAAAACCTCCATAGTTCGGAAAACTATTATAAACCCCAGCATAAACATTGTTACCATTGGTTGCAAGAGCATTGATTTCGCGGTACTCCATACCAGCTCCAGACCAGTTAATTCCGTTACTAGAGAAATAAAAAGACGGCAAAAATGTAGAAGCAGCAGCTGTTCCCGCATAAATATAATTACCGTTTACTGCAAATGAATAAACATGTTGAGAATTCATACCATTAGAACGAGTCCAAGTATTTCCGTTATCTTGGGAGTAATATGCATAATAGTCTGTTCCAGCAAAAATTTTTGACTGAAATGATATAAGGGAATATATGGCACCCTCACCTTGAACGGTCACATTAACCCATTGGCTAATACAATTATCACTTAAAACCGACAAATATAGTGTCAAAGTAATAATAATAGCAAATAGTAAAGTTTTTCTTTTCATTATTTTATATTTAATTATGAATACAAATTAATAAGGATTCTATCTTTTATTCCAGTTTAGTCTCATGCAAACTGGATTTTCATTCCCGCAAATTATATTAGCTTCTTTTGGCAATTTATCTACTTTTTTAAATCCATAATCATTAATAAATTTTTTCACTTTATCTGTTTCTTCATCTATTTTTAAGTATATATCAATTTCTTCGTTATAGAATTTATCCAAATCAACAGGTGTAAAGTCATATTTACAATGTAAGGAAATATTTCTAGTTTCGCCTCTGGCGGTTTTATGATTTATTTCAATCAGTTCAAAATGCTTCAACAAGTTATCTTTTATAATTTTACCATTTTTTGGGAGAGATATTTTGTAATACATTAATTGACCTTTTTAATTTAGATAAAAACTAATTAATTTAAGCTTTATTTATTATAATATTCTTTAATCTTATCTTGCTTTTTCGTCCTTCCCATTCTCCGCTAGGGAAGAAATAAAACTGTTAATGCTTATGCTGTTCTGCTCTTAGCAATGATGAAACTGTTATTGGGACGATTTCTATTTCGCCGACTCTATCGAGTCTGCAGATTTCTGTCATTGCATCTTTTGTGAAGTCAAAAGAAACGAAGTATCCTTTTATTCTGCCGTCTCTGCGAATTACTGTATGAAATGAATATTTGTAGGGTCTGTCAACTTTATCCATTTGCTTAAACCTGTTTTCGTAAAGGATACAAAATATATATGTATTTGAAAAATTTATTTCTTGTTTTTAGTATTTTAAATGTATCCCTCATTATTTAATTATTTATAATAAAATATAAATTGTAAAATTGTAAATATTATCATCCTATGATAATATTTAATGACTCTGGATTTCCGGTATAATAACATTGTTTTGTCAATAAACAAATTGGCAGTATAAATTTGATTAGATTTGAATACATTTTTGGTTAATACTGAGAATTGTAACAAATATTGGATAAACCGACAATTGAGTCAAATTCATAAAAAGAAATCCCGGCAATGTTAAAGAACATACATCAACCCCATTTCCTAAATACCCTTCTTGACCCCAACATAAATTAGTTTGTTTTGTTTGAAAAATCAACTTATTTATTAAGAATCTGAACATAATTATATAATTGATTCTCCTTTTCATATCAAGTATTAAGTCTATGTTACTATTTAAGAGTTTAATGCAACCTTCAGGTTGTTACACCATCACAAGCAGGATGTTTGTATTGCGTTATTTTAAGGGTAAGGCAACCTTCTAGGTTGCTGTACTGGCTGTCCTCAGTAATATAGTCACTATACTACTATTATGTATTACAATAGTAATGTTTTATCATAAGATTTGAATGTATATGGAGGAAAAGCGTATCCCTTTTAAGGGATGAGTATCGACGTTCTCTCGACCTATTAAGGAGATAATCTCGAGAGAAATACGCCAGATTCACGCCAGCAGTACGCCACATCTACGCCATTTTCTTGATTCTTTTTTTGAAAGGTTGTTTTTCGGTCTTTTCAGAGGTTGTTGCAGTTTATACTGCTAACATTTGATTATGTTCCCCTGATTTATTGAGTATACAAATATAATATATTATCTTTCTTTTGTCAAGTCTTTTTGAAAAATAAAATTTTCCCACTTAGCTTTTATTTCATTCAATAGTAAATACTAATTTACTATTTTCTCTTAAATAAATCATCAGGTTATGGCACAATTTGATAGCGGTGTTTTTGGATTCCTTAGAGGGAAAATCGGGACTATAGTTTCCCGTCTGAGATATGGCAAGGTTTATGTCTCTGCTAAACCCCTTAGATACAAAACTAAGAGCGATAAAGTGAAGCTTACACGCAAAATATTCTCCCGAAGACAAAGACTTAATTCAAAGTTGCGTAAAGACAAAAAGATTCAGGCTTTCTGGAGAGCAATTGATGCCGATGGTCTGAATAATAACACCAGACTTATGATAAGGAATCAGCCTTTCGTTGAATATGAACGTATTCTCCCCGGATCTGGATTCACGCCAAATTGTGACGATAAAATGCTCGTGAGGAATATTACAATGGATGAAATGGATATTTCTTTTGAGTTTAAACTTGAACGTGCCAACCCTAAACATCTCGAACCGCCTTATGTATTATTCTGTGTCTTTATTCTCGACAGATTATTCGCTTATTCCCACGAGGGTCGGGTAAGAGAAAAAACCATTACAGCCGATACTACATTCCAGACAATTGAAAACGAATCTCCCGATGGTTTTATCCCCGTTAAATTTCGTCCGGATCATATAATCCGTCAGGAAAAATACTTAGCCGAAAAGGCATACGTTATGGTTGCCGCCATAAAGTTTAATGATTTAAAGAATAAATACGAATGGTCTGATACTTTCTTCGAGGAACTTTTCGACTATATGCCCGATGAGGATAAGAAAAAGAAATGGAATGGTATTACCCTGAAAACAGAAGATTGATGCTCCTTGATTTCAGTTTTCGCCCATTATCTGGATAGCGATCCGGCGTGTGCGGTGTTTGTTGTCGAAATCGATGAAGACGATTTGCTGCCAGGTGCCGAGTGTCATTTCTGAATTTACAAGCGGGATAGTGAGGCTTGTTTTGATGAGTGCCGAGCGGAGATGCGAGTGCCCGTTGCCGTCGCCCCAGGTTTCGTTGTGACCGTAGTTCTGATAAGTCGGAATGAGTTTCTCCATTAGTTTCGGAAGGTCTTTGATAAGACCGGGTTCATATTCGAGTGTTGTGACGCCGGCTGTAGAGCCGATAGCGAAGACTGTTACTATTCCGTTCTTTATCTTTGACTTTTCAATAATTTCTTCGATGTCCTCTGTGATATCGAATATCTGACAGTTTGCTTCAGACGACTTTATTATTTCTTCAAAGTAAGTTGCCATTATTATAATTTAATTGCGACAATATCTTTCTTTTCTCTAAGGTAGAACATGTAATCATCCTTGCAGAAGAAATTATCGGGTACGTTGAAACTTGAACTTTGGTTTAGCACATCTTCATAAAGTTTCTCGCGCGACTCAACGTCATAAATACAGAATATATTTTTATAATACTTTCTTGTTAAGTCTTTTATGTTTATCTCAGCAGGTACATAATAATTGAAGAAAAGTTTACCGCTTTTAAGAATGTATTCTATTTCGCCTTCGGCATTCTTTATCTCTTCGCTTATGATTTCAGCCGCACTGTCTTCAGGCGGGAAGGCTGAAACAGGTTTCGGATAGTCGTAGTATTCAGTGTACAAATCATCATCAGTCTTTCTTTTCATCTCGAGTACATCAGTATATTCTTCCTCCGAAATCATACGAATCACTTTACCGTCTGCAATATTAATTTCCACAAGGTCAGCTTTTCCAAACTTCGCTTTTATTCCGAAGAGTTTATCCTCAGTTGAAAAGAAGTACTCGTAGTCTTCATTCTCCCACAATGTTTTGCCTGTTCTTAAATCGACTGCAATAATATTCTTATGGTAGGGGAGTTCTGGTTTCTCAAACCTGTTGAGGTAGAGTAAATTTGAAGAAGCGCCTTCTGTAGAAACCCAGTAGTTGCCGTCCTCGAACATAAAGTCTTTCAGATGTTTCTTACCCGTTTTGATTTCCAGAGTGAACAGGTAGAGTTTCTTCGCTTCAAGGTCTCTTGTCTCGCCTGCAATAAAATCTTTTCCTCCGAATATAAATTTCCAGAGGTTACCGCTTTGATTGAAAACCCATTCGGGTTTTATCTTATACTTATTTCTTTCGAATAGTTTCATTGTAAATTGCTATATGGTTTAGTCCTTCGAGCACGAGGTTCGGTTCAAACTTATCAATACCCGTTTCGTGCTTCATAATAATTTCTGCTCCTCCGCCTGTAGCCACTACAAAAAGATCTTTGTAAAGTTTTTTGTATTCTTCAATGGCTTTCTGAACGAAAAGCAGTTGCTGAAACACGATACCGGAAATGATTGCGCTTTCGGTATCGTTATTAATCAGTCGTATTTCGTGTTTGAAAGTAACCTCGGGAAGGGAAGTATTGTTCATAAGTGCATCTGCCGAAGTTTTAATGCCTGTTGAAATCATACCGCCTTTATAAACACCTTTTGAGACTATGTTAAATGTTGTTGCAGTGCCAAGATCAATTATCAGAATATTGGTCTTACTATTAAACTTTTTGTAAGCACCTACTGCGGAGCAAATCCTGTCGCTTCCGAGTGTGTGAGTATAATCGATTTCAATGGGTAATGGAATCTGAGTATTTATAAAATGCGGAGTAAATCCCGGAGTATTGAATGTAACTTTTGCTTGAGCTCCACTGTCAAGCAGAGATATATAAACAGATTCAAAGTTAATCGCAATCTGATTCCTCAGATAAGAACTGCCCTGAAAAAGGTTGAACGCATTCAGAAAATCATTGTAATCTTTTGTGAAATCAGATTTCCGATAATTCTTAAAATGAATCTTACCGAGTTTCTTTCCTTCGGTGATACAACCTTTCATTCTTGAGTTGCCAATATCAATTAATAGTCTTTTCAAGCTAAGTTTTTAATATTAAAAAAGGGGACTTACATCCCCTTAAAATTTAATCAATTATTTTTATAATTTACATATAGAATTTGATGCCACCCATCAGAGTATAACCTTTTATGTTAGGGTCGCTTACTATGATTTTATACTTAGCATCAATAAAGATAGAGTAGTTTGAACCTACGCCTGTAAAATCAAGACCTCCGCCAAGGTCAAGACCTACTTTTGTATAACTCTGCTGCACTTTGTCTACTGTGAAGTTGTAGAAATTTATTCCAATACCGCCGTCAACATAGGGTTCAATAGACGCAGACTTAAACCTGAGTCTTACAAGACCGGCAGCTTCAAAATTATTCTTGTCTCCTACTTTCCAATAGTTTGCCTGAGGGACGAAGGAAAAAGATTCCGTCTTTATTTCAGCAAACATACCCATTGCCAAACCAGAGTTGTCGTCCATATAAGCAACACCCGCAGAACCACCCAGAAATATCTGAGGAGCTATGCCCTGTTTATTAAAAGGAGTCGGCAGGACAAAATCTTTTTTACCCTTATCAAGACTTTGCAGCTTGTATTGCGAATACCCGTTTGTAATTAAAACTAAGATGATGAGAGATGCGAGAAATAATTTTAGTTTCATGTTTTATTAGTTTAAATTAGATATTTCCAAATTTTTAATCTTATCCCTTAATTCGGCAGCTTTCTCAAATTCTTCGTTGTTCACTGCTTCTTCAAGAGCGTTGTGCAATTTCTTTAACTGTACTTCTTTCCCAAGGTTATCAAGCAAGTCTTCAATCTCAGCAGGATCCTCATCTTTGCCGTCGTCTTCATTAAAGTCCAGACCGTCAAAGTCCGTAATCTCGTCATCATCATTTATCTTCGGAACGAAACCTATTTCATCCATAACTTCTTTAGCAACAAATATAGGCGCACTAAACTTCAGAGCCAAAGCAATTGCATCAGAAGGTCTTGCGTCAATTTCGTCAATGTCATCAGTATCAAGTTTAATCTTTGCAAAGAAAGTGGAATCTCTAAGCTCATTTATGACAATCGATTCGATACTATAGTTTAATGACTCAAGGATTGTTTTAATCAATTCGTGTGTAAGAGGTCTCGGTGGTTTCAGACCTTCAATTTCAAATGCAATAGCCTGAGCTTCGAAGTGACCTATAATAATAGGCAGTCTTCTTTCTCCTTCCACTTCTTTCAATAATAAGGCAAACCCTCCGCCGCTTACAGAAGACGAAACAGGTATACCGGAAATCTCAACTTTTATTAATTCTTTATTGTCCATTTTATCATCTCCTCTCTATATATTAATACACATTTAAACGTTTAATTGTTTCAATATAAACTTAAAATATCCTTAAATTAATTAAAAGGCAAATACTTCTTAACCTTTTAGTTTTTTAATCTCTTCAGTCATCGCAGGCAATACTTCAAAAACGTCGCCCACAATTCCGTAATCTGCTACCTGAAATATTGGTGCATCTTTGTCTTTGTTTATTGCAACTATGTACTTTGAAGAAGACATTCCTGCAAGATGCTGAATTGCACCGCTTATTCCGCAGGCAACATAAAGACTTGGCGAAACAGTCTTACCTGTCTGTCCAACCTGCTCACCGTGCGGACGCCATCCTGCATCGACTACTGCTCTCGAAGCGCCAACTGCCGCACCGAGCACTCCTGCGAGTTCTTCCACAAGATGGAAGTTCTCAGGGCCGCGTAAACCTCTTCCGCCCGAAACGATGATGTCTGCTTCGGCAACGTCCAGCTTACCGCTTGCTACTGATACCTCACTTACGTATGCAGAGAAATCATTAGCACTTATATTTACCGAATCAGGTGAAATCTTTTCAACTGCTGAGTCTGCACTGTTTTCAACTGCTTTAAGAACGTTCGGCCTTAAAGTAACAACTACCTTGCCGCCGTTTGCTTTAACCTTTGTGTAACACTTTCCCGCGTATGCAGGTCTTTTAAAACTGACACCGCCGTCTTCAGGAATAAAATCTATAACGTCAGGTACTATTGCCGATCCCGTCTTAGCTGCTATACTTGGCGAAATCTCTCTTCCGAAAGAAGTACCTGAAAGCAGTACAACGTCGTAGGCGTTTGCGTCTGCAAAACTGCTTACCGCCGATGCAAATGCACCGTGCGAATATTTAATGTCAGCAATACCGCTCTTTGCATTAAGTTCATTCAGGCTAAGCTGATAAACTTTTGCAGCACCGTATTTACCAAGAGCTTTAATCTGTTCATCGCCTGCATCGTTTATAGTAATTACTGCAAACTCAGAACCGAGTTTATCCGCGAGGAACTTACCTGCTGAAACCACTTCAAAAGCATTGGCTTTGAATACATTATCTTTTGTCTCTGCGAAAACTAATATTTTACTCATTTTAAATTCTTCTCCTTCTTTAAATTACTTTAGCTTCTTCTCTTAAAAGTCTCACCAGTTCGGGCACGTTCGCAGCGCCGTCGCTGAATACCTTGCCCTGACCTTTTGCGGCAGGCAGGTTCATTTCAAGAACAGAAGATTTAACAGGTTCATCAATAGCAGCTTTCTCTTCAATAGGTTTCGACTTCGAAGCCATAATGCTCTTAAGGTTTGGATACCTTGGAGTGTTAAGACCTTTTTGTGCACCGATAACCAGCGGAAGTTTTGCCTTCAGGGTTTCCTTACCGCCTTCAATCTCTCTTTCGATAGTTGCGTCTGTACCATTCAGTTCAAGTTTGGTAACAACGTTAACCGAAGGCATACCGAGAAATTCTGCAGTCATTTTCGGAACTACGAGACCGTCAAAATCTATTGACTGTTTTCCGAAAAGAACTATATCAGGACTTAAATCCTTAATAACTGCTGCAAGATTTTTCGCAACAGTGTACGAATCGAAATCATCGCTAGCTGCTTTAATCAGAATACCTTTATCGGCACCCATCTGGAAAGCTTTTTTAATGCCTTCTTTGGCTCTGTCAGTTCCGAAAGAAACGGCAATCACTTCGCCTGTATTCTTTTCTTTAAGCTGAACAGCTTCTTCAACGGCGAACTCATCGTACGGATTGATGATGAAAGTAACTCCGGCTTCATCTATAGATTTACCGCTCCCGCCGACCTTGATTTTAGTCGTACTGTCAGGAACAGTAGAAACACAAACTACAATTTTCATATATATTATTTAAATTAATTTAATATTTGTCGTATACAATTCAACACAAAATTGAATTTGCAGAAATTAGGAAAATAATAGATATAAAAACAGTCATTGAGTAGTAAAATATGAGAAAAAGGATTGTTTGTAGTTCAATCCACCGAGGCCGATTGAAACAAATTTGTTCCCGCCAGGAATGGCGGAACTACGGTTTTTGATTTCCGACTAGCGACGAAGGAGGGGAGTCGTTTGGATAGGAGGTGCTATTAAGTTGAGTTTATTTTACAGAATGGGTATAATGCTATTCATTAAAAACTTAAAGCAGGAATATGAAGAAACTTTCAAATTTAAGATTTAAGGGTCTACTTTCATCTATAATAATTATCTCAGCAATTCTGGTATTAATTACGGGATGCGGCAAAAAGGGACTGCAACCGGGATACGATAAGAAGGAACTTACAGCACTTCTGCCAGTAATGGAGCGGACGTACGACTCAGCCGACATCGGCGGCTTCAAGACACCTGAACCCAAAGACATTAAGCGCGTCTTCCGTTCGAAGGTATCGCCGCTTATGAACAGGTTTGATGTATGGGTTACAAAAGACAAGAAAGCAATACTCGCAATAAGAGGTTCAATAGTAGATACTGCTGCGCTGAGTTTTACTGCAGCGTTCTACGTGCCGATGGTACCTGCAATCGGAAAGATAAAAATGTCTGACACTAAAACGTTTGAGTACAAAGTTGCCGAACTGCCCGACGCGGCTGTCCATATCGGAATGCTTCTTGGCTTAGGACATATATCGGATGAACTTCTGGAACAGATAAAGAAACAGTATGCAGACGGAATCCGTGACTTCGTAATTCTCGGACACAGTCAGGGAAGCGGAATCGGATTTCTGGCAACATCGTACCTGCTTTATCTTCAGAAAGACGGCAAACTACCGAAGGACATAAAGTTTAAAACTTATACCATAGCAGCACCGAAAACGGGAAACGTACAGTACGCATACGATTACGAAAAGTTAACGATGGGCGGCTGGGCAATGTCAGTAAACAACGTACTCGACTGGGTACCGAGTATAGGCATAACGCTTCAGGCAGCACAGGATTTCCCGAAGATAAGTCCGTTCATGAACCTGAAAGGATTTTTCACGTCCGTGAATTACAAGCCCGGAGAAAAGTTCGATGAATCAGCAAAAAAGTTTCTCGGAGTCGTTCCCAGTGCAGGAGAAGAAGTCAGGAAGATAGTTCACGAAAATGTATATCCGAAAGTACAGAAAGTAATGCCGGGATACGTTGAGCCTGAATTTCTTACGACAACCGATTTTGAAAGAGCGGGGCTGAACATACCGATGGTACCGAATGCCGAATATTACAAACTATTCCCGAACGACCCTGCAAAGTCACAGGTCTGGGAAAACCACTCAGTGTATCCGTATTATGTACTGGTAACAAGTAATTGAGATATTAAAAAGTAACATAATTATAATAAAAGGATGGCAGGCTTTTGAATAAGTCTGCCATCCTTTTTTGTATTTAAATAATAAGAGCACCCACCCCGTCTTCCCGTTCTGAAAAGCGAACGGGAATCCACCCCTCAAAGGAGGGGACTCTTCTATTTCAATAATGTTAATCGTTTTGTTTGTGTAAAATCTCCCGAAGTTAGTTTATAGAAATATGTGCCTGATGATAATGATGAACCGTCGAATGTTGCTTCGTATGTTCCTGGTGCGAGTTGTTCGTTTACGAGTGTCTGGACTTCGCGGCCGTTAATGTCGAAGACCTTAAGGGTGACCATACCCACCCCCCGTCCGCCAGGGCGGACGTACCCCTCCAGGGAGTAATGGCGCTAACATAAGAGTTCATATGTATTTCTTATATCCTTTTAACTTTGTTCTTCTTGGAAAGTGCCTACCTGGTCTTTGTGGTATTAACTTACTTCGTATTCTCGTTCTCAACTTGTCCATATCTGCCTGTA
>JAPLFJ010000026.1 GCA_026390735.1 Ignavibacteriota bacterium | reverse complement strand
TAGAAAAATTTGATTTTAAACACCAAGGTTTCGAAAAGATAACCCAATTTAAATTCAAATCGATTTCACAATAATGCTTTGTAACTATTATATTCTATTGGTAGTTATAGGCCTTTACATTTTTTTAACTGGACAGTAGTGATATATAAACTGTATTGTTACTTGTATTTATCTTTACACTTTTTGAGATTTGTTGTTGACAATTAATATTATTTTGAATAATTTAAAGGGAAACAGTTTATTGTTATTTGCGGAACTAATTTCGTAAATCGAAGTATTAAATATATGAAATTATGAACAAATAAATTGAGTGATTTTAGCAATGGTACAATAAATCACTTTTTCTTTTGTTGTTATTCCTTAAATAACACCATTTTAGACTGACAACATACCTTAAACATCCCTTCATCATCGCTTAAACATCGCTTAAACACCTCTAGCCCTATTATACGCATACAATAGACAGCAATTACGCTTACAGAAAAAGTGCTTATTGAGGAATTAATAGGTCTAACTTAAAGTGCAATAAAGCATGGTATTGAAGGGATTTCAACCTTGTTTTGACGGTAGATTAGTATGTTTTTAGTGTATTTGAAGTGTATCTGCAGTGTATTTGTAGTGTATCTGGAGAAGTTTACACTTTTTTAAGGTATTTAAAAAGGTTTTGAGGATAACGTTTAAAAATTATAACATAATATCGACAAATATGGTTCAAAAATCAATGCAGGAAATTGTGACATTAAAGATTTTAATACATTGAAAACCATATGAAATCTCTTCGAGATAAATTTATTAGGAATTATATTTCTTCTGATATTCAATCTCCACGAGATTTATGAGATGATTAAGTTCAACAATCATTAATAATCCCGATAGGGATTAAATATCAGTAGAACTTGATTGAGCTTTTTTCTTACCCCTTCAAGGATTCCATATTAATGAATTTTGGTATTTGTATAATTATCATTTATGCATATATTTTACCAACTTATACTCACATTTGGCTAATACTTACACACAACTATATGTTCAACTTGTTTTTTCTCCGATGCGGAAAACGGCTTTAATCTCAAAAGATCTCGAAATTGATCTATATAAATATATCTCTGGTATTGTGCATAACAAGGGACATAAAATGTATATAATCAATGGCACTGAAGAACATATTCACATTTTCTTAAGCATGAACCCGGATCAATCAGTTTCAATCATTACCCAAGACATAAAAAGAAGCTCTTCGAAATGGATTAATGACAACAAACTTTCTGTAGGAAAATTCGAATGACAGCCCGGTTTTGGTGCGTTTACATATTCGAAATCGCAGATTAAGTTTGTAATAAAATATATAGAGAATCAAAAGGAACATCATAGGAAGGTTTCGTTTTTGGATGAGTTTAGATTTTTCTTAAAGAAATATGAGGTTGCTTTTGACGAAAGATATATCTTTAAAGAACCTGTTGAAGAGTAATATGAAATCTCTACGAGATAGCTTTAATGGTGTAATAATCACCTACTGATATTCAATCTCTACGAGATTTATGGGAAGTTGGCATTCTGACCTACTGATATTCAATCTCTATGGGATTTATGGGTGTTTGATTTCCACACTATTGATATTCAATCCCTATCTGATTTATGAGATGATTATTTTAAGTTTAGAAAAAACTTTTATAACTTTCGTTTTTCCCTTTCTGCACTTCAAAAAGACTTCATATTAAATATATTGTATGCGATGAACGATTTCCAGAAAATATTTACGAATGCACTGGCACTTGCTCCTATGGAGGATGTTACCGAGCCTCCATTCAGGTTTATTTCGAAACGACTTGGGGCAGATTTGCTTTACACTGAATTTATTTCTTCTGAAGCCCTGATTCGGGATGCAACTAAAGCAAAGGCGAAGTTATTTTATTATGCAGAGGAAAGACCTATCGGAATTCAAATCTTTGGCGGTGCCGTTGAGGTTATGATTGATGCGGCAAAGATATCCGAGGATGCTAATCCTGATTTTATTGATATAAACTGCGGATGCTGGGTTAAGGATGTTGCTTTGCGCGGAGCGGGTGCGGGATTGCTGAAAGATTTGCCAAGGATGAAACTTCTAGCGGAATCGGTTGTGAAGAATGTTTCAAAACCTGTTACTCTGAAAACAAGACTTGGATGGGACAGGGATAATATAGTGATTGTTGATGTGGCAAAGATGATGGAAGACATCGGGATTCAGGCATTAACCGTTCACTGTCGCGTACGCGGACAGGGAAATAAAGGTGATGCGGACTGGGAATGGGTGAAGAGAGTGAAAGATGCAGGTGTTACAATTCCTATTGTTTTAAACGGTAACATTAAAACTCCTGAAGATGTGAAGTATGTGTTCGAGAACTTCCAGCCAGATGCAGTTATGATTGGACAGGGAGCAATATCAAACCCGTGGATATTCAGACAGACTAAATACTTTCTGAAAAACGGAGAGCACGAACTGCTGCCGACTTTTGAAGAAAGAATTGATACGTGCATTGAACATCTGCAGCTTGCAGTAGCACTTAAGGGTGAGAAACTTGGTGTGCGGGAATTTCGCAAGCATTACAGCGGATATTTTCACAGCATTCCGAACATAGCAAAGTTCAGACTTGAACTTATGCAATTCGACGTATCAGAACCTATCATTAATAAATTGATTGATTTTAAAAATAATTATTGCAACATTACCTAAACTAAAACAAAAAGGAGAAAATACAATGGGAGCTGTTTACTCGGTTTTAACAATTTTTATTCTATTCTTTGGTTTAATATTCTTCATAATGTTCCTTCGTATGTTCAGAGTACTGAATGAATACGAACGCGGACTGATTTTCAGACTTGGAAAGTTTTCACAGATTAAAGGACCCGGATTAATAATTCTTATTCCGATACTTGATAAAATGGTTAAGACAAGTCTTCGTACACTCGCTATTGACGTGCCTTCGCAGGATATTATCACAAAAGACAACGTTAGCGTAAAAGTGAATGCAGTAGTTTATTTAAGAGTTGCAGACCCTGAGAAAGCCATTATTCAGGTAGAAGATTATTTATATGCTTCATCGCTCGTCTCACAAACAACATTAAGGTCTATACTCGGTCAAAGCGATTTGGATGAATTGCTATCACACCGTGATATGATTAACGCAAAGTTAAAAGAAATTATTGACAGGGAAACAGAGCCTTGGGGTATCCAGGTAATGAATGTCGAACTGAAGAATGTTGACCTTCCGCAGGAACTTATCCGTGCAATGGGAAGACAGGCAGAAGCAGAACGTGACAAACGTGCAAAGATTATTAATTCCGAAGGTGAATTCCTTTCTGCAGCAAAACTTTCAGAAGCAGCAGGGATACTCGGAAGCAATCCTTTTGCTTTGCAGTTAAGGTATTTACAGGTTATGACAGAAATAGCAGCAGAAAAAACATCTACTATGATTATCCCGTTACCGATGGAACTGATGAGATTCTTTACAAATATGAATTCAAAAATGGAACTGGATTTAGAGAAAGAAAAAGAAGAAGACAAAAAGAAGGAATAACATAATGAAAAAGGTATTTCTGATACTTGTTCTTGTGTTTGCACTGGTAAACACAATCACTGAATCGAATTTTAACGTCAGTTATTCAAAGAACTTTTCATGGGCTGAGAATAAACTGAAATCAATGCCACTTCGCGAGAAGATTGCACAAATGATTATTACATACTCAGACGGTTATTATCTTGATGATGATGATAAAGAGTTCAAAAGACTAAAACACTTAATTGAGAATGAGAAAGTAGGCGGGGTTATATTCTTCAAAGGAAAAGTACTTGAAGAAGCGCGCCTTATAAACAAACTTCAGAAAATGAGTTCAACTCCCCTGCTGATTTCACAGGATTTTGAAAGAGGGACCGCGATGAGACTCGATGACGGGTCCCTTTATCCGAACAATATGGGAATAGGTGCAACACGTAACCCTAACCTTGCATACAAGATGGGACTCAGAATTGCAAAGGAATGCAGGGCTCTTGGTGTTCACCAGAACTATTCACCTGTTGTTGACGTAAACAACAATCCGAAGAACCCTATTATTAATGTTCGTTCATTCGGTGAAGACCCGAAACTCGTGAGCGATATGGGTATTGCGATGATTAAAGGTTTACAGGATGGCGGAGTGATTGCGACAGCTAAACACTTTCCAGGACACGGAGACACAGATATAGATACACATAATGATTTACCCGTCATTAACAGTGACATGAACAGAATGGACAAAGTTGAACTTGTTCCGTTTAAGAGTGCGATTGAAAACGGAGTCAAGTCAGTGATGGTTGCTCACATATCATTCCCAGCTGTTGACAAGACACCGAATATTCCCGCTACACTTTCACCCGACATAGTTGACGGTTTATTAATAAAGAAACTCGGATTTAACGGGCTGATTATAACCGACGCATTAAACATGGCAGGTGTAACGAAACACTTTTCCACTCAGGAAGTTGCTCTCGGATGTGTGAAAGCAGGTATCGACTTAATACTTATGCCTCAGGGCGAGACAAAGACTATAGATGCGATTGAAAATGCAGTACTCGGCGGGAAGATTTCCGAAGATAGAATCGATGTATCTGTAAAAAAGATTCTTGATGCAAAAGAATTTCTGAAATTAAATGAAAATAAGTTAACAGATGAAGATAAAGTTTTAAGTGCTATTAACGATGAAGTTGCGCAGGACATAGCAAAGACAATCGCAGAAGAGTCCATTACACTTGTCCGCAACGATGAGATGCTTCCGCTGCCAAAGAAGCCAACAGACGATAAATGCGTTATACTTTCAATGTACTACGGTAACGAGCCCGAGAACACACAATACTTCTACGAAGAGTTCACGAAGAAAATGGGGGCTTCATTTAATAACGTAATAAAAACGAAAGCAATCAACGGAGATATTATAAGTCTTGAAGCTGCATTTAAACAGATGAAAGAATTTGATTATTACATCATTCCCCTGTTTGTGAAAGTTAAGATGAAGAGCGGGACAGTTGGAATGAATGAATCACAGTCGGACTACGTAAACTTTTTAACTTACGAAGGAAAGAAAGTGATAGTGATATCATTCGGTAATCCGTACCTGCTGGCCAATTTCCCTGAAGTGCCAGGATACATTGCGGCATACGGAGACAGCAAGGTTGTGATAGATGCAGTAATAAAAACTTTAGCGGGTGAGAATAAACCTAAAGGTAAATTACCCGTGTCGATAAATGACAATTTTAAATTCGGATACGGATTAACGTTTAAATAGCATATGTTAGAGAATAAGAATATACAGGATATAAGGATAAACTATAAGCAGAAGTCTTTAGATGCAAAAGATGTTGCATTAAACCCGTACGAGCAATTCGACAAATGGTTTAACGAAACTATGAATTCTGAAATTCTTGAACCGACTGCATTTATACTCGCAACTGCCGATAAGAATGCGAAGCCTTCGGCAAGAACATTACTTATGAAAAGATACGATGGAAGAGGGTTTTACTTTTACACTAATTATGAAAGCAGAAAAGGAAAAGAACTTGCGGAGAACAATCAGGCATCGATGCTTTTCTTCTGGCCTGAACTGGAAAGACAGGTAAGGATTGAAGGAAAAGTAAAGAAAGTTTCAGAAGAAGAATCTTTGGCATATTTTAATTCAAGACCTTTTAAGAGTAAAGTCGGCGCCTGGGCTTCGGACCAGAGCACAGTGATAAACAGCAGAATGACAATCGTTAAGAAATTCTTTCAGTATCTTATAAAGTTTCACAGTAAAGGAATTCCATTACCGCCATACTGGGGAGGGTATAAATTATTACCTCAGTCTTTTGAGTACTGGCAAGGAAGAGAGAACAGACTTCACGACAGAATAAATTACAGATTAGAAAAGGAAGACTGGATAATAGAGAGATTATCACCATAGGAAAGAACGCACAATTATCAGGGTTATTAAAATGGGGCTTGAAGCCCCATTTTTCATTATCTACTGTATTTCACTTTTACGTATCCGTCTACAAGTTCTTTGCCGTTACAGTCATTCACTTTAATATGATAACTTCCCGCATAATCGAAAGAGAGTTTCTTCCAGAACCAGTCCCATTTATTGGATAACCCGCTTTGAGTTAAAGTAGTGTTATAATTTTCAGCACTGCCTTTTACGTCATAAATATCATAATACACTTCACGGCAATCTGTAGCGACAGGCAGTTTAACAAGAGCATAGAAATATCCCCCCTCAAATGGAATTGAGAAAGTGCTGCTTGTACCGATTGGGTTACCGTCGT
The DNA here is from genome assembly GCA_026390735.1 of Ignavibacteriota bacterium. Taxonomy (GTDB): domain Bacteria; phylum Bacteroidota; class Ignavibacteria; order Tepidaquicellales; family Tepidaquicellaceae; genus CAIKZJ01. The sequence continues at coordinate 138,091 of JAPLFJ010000026.1, read as the reverse complement.
CATCAACTCCTTCACAGAAGTATAGTGTCTGCGACTTTACCGAATTAACGATAAAAAACAAAGCAAACAGAGAGAACAGCAGAACAAATTTGTTCATAATCAAATAAATTTAGTAGAGTGTTTTATTAATGAAACATTAATAAGTAAAACAGAAAAGGGCTGTATTATATGTACAGCCCGGGAAAATATAAACTATTTCATATTAATAGTAAGGTACGATGATGCTATTGTTGAGCCATAGCAATCCTTTACGTACACATGGTAATAACCGGCTGTATAGAATGTTACTTTCTTCCAGAACCAGGTCCAGTTTTTACCTATTCCGTCCTGATTGATAGAAGTGTTATAGTTTTCAGAATAATCACTGTAAACATCATAAATTTCATAATTCACCTGTGTACAGTCAACAGTGTAAGGTAATTTAACGAGAAAATGGAAATATCCGCCGCCACTCGGGATATTAAACGTGCTGCTTTCACCCGAAGGGTTTCCTTTAGAATCTACACTTTCACAAAAACTCAAAGTTTGTGAAGTTGCGACATTAACAATAAAGAATAATGCAACAACCGAGAATAGTAAAGCAAGTTTTTTCATAGTGTTTTAATTAAGTTTATAAATATATCTAATAAAACAATGATTACGTATAATTGTTCCCTAAATTCTGTGTTTAAGATGAAATCTTTTTACAGAAACATCTGCGTCTTTTGTGCTGCCTTGCATCAAAATACTTCCAGTGACTCTGGACTAAAACGTTTGTTTCAAGTTCAATGTTTGTTTCAGCAGAGATAACTTTATTCTGAATACTTGACCTTGTGATTTCAGTCATCAGTAAAGCATCAACTCCCTTACCCTGCAAATCAGGGCGTATAGCCCCAAGGTATAGGTCAATGTACTTATTGGAATTTCCCAGAGCCCTGAGTATATGAATGAATCCAAACGGAAAAAGTTTTCCTCTGGATTTCTGCAATGCTCTTGTTAACGACGGCATTCCAATCACAAATCCTGCAAGTTTCTTATTTTCATCGATAATAATCTTTGTATAATGATGAGATACGAACCCAAGATACTGCTTGATATAGTACTGAATCTGTTTATCGGATAAAGTGACAAACCCGAAAAGGTCTTTAAAGGCAACATTAATAAGGTCGAATAAATCTTTGCCGTATGGAATAAGGTCCTTCTTGCTTTTCGCATCGAGCACTCTCACTTTCAGTTTTTCCATAACAATCTTCGCAACCCTGTCAGCCTTTTCAGGAATCTTTTCAGGGACTTTGATTTCAAACTCTACCCAGTCAACTTCCTTTTCGTAACCGAACTTTTCCATATGTTTCGGGTAGTAAGGGTAATTGTAGATTGTTGCAAGCGTACCCAGTTCATTAAATCCTTCTACAAGCATACCCTCATAATCCATATCAGTAAAACCAAGCGGTCCGTGTATTTCCTGGAGGCCATTTTCTTTTCCGAATTTTACAACTTCATTAAGCAGTGCGGCGGAGACCTCTTCATCATCGATAAAATCAATCCACCCGAACCTGATAGATTTTTTACCCCAGCGTTCAATTGACTTATGATTAATAATACCTGCAATTCTTCCAACTACCTCTTTGCCTCTTAAAGCAAGCCAGAGTTTAGCATCGCAATAATCAAAAGCCGGATTTTTATCCGGAGAAAGAGTTTTCATCTCATCTATAATCACAGATGGAACGAACTCTTTAGAGCCTTTATACAATTTCAAAGGGAACTTCACAAATTTCTTTAAATCACTTTTCCCCTTTACCTCAATTATTCTTATGTCCAAATACTATATTTTAGGTTTTGTAAATTTACTGAAATATAGGGAATAATAAAAACCAATATTAAAATAATCTGATTCATTTTATTTGCACAGGATTTTTATAAATAATTTATATGTATAAATATAATGAAAAAGCCCTGATTTATGGTCAGGGCTTAATATTTTAGAACAAGATATGTTTATTATTTCAGAACAACCATTCTCTTAACTGAAGAGTAATCCGATGTTTTTAATCTGTAGTAATATACACCGCTTGGTATACCGGCGGAATTAAACTTATAACTATAAACACCTGCATTTAATCTTTCATTAACCAATACAGCGACTTCCCTGCCCAGTGCATCGAATACAGACAGATACACAACATCACTCTTCGGAACATCGAATTTAATGTTTGTAACAGGATTAAACGGATTCGGATAATTCTGCATCAGATTATACGCAGCAGGAATTTCAGATGAAATATTTTCTATTCCAACTGTCTGCTGAGAAATAACGATTGCATTAAGTGCAGGAAAACCTGTTGTACCGATTTGTGTTGCAACTCCTGTTGCCGTATCGTAAGAAATTAATGCAGCAACCTGAACACCAAGACCAGAAGTACCATAGAGTTTTCCTAGATGATTGAACGTAATACTCGGAGTAATAGAGAATCCCGGAACACCAACCTGGTTAGAAGCCGCAGTAGTTTTATTTATCTTAAAGATTTTATTGTTCACTGCAACGCCCCATAACTGTCCGTTTATCGGGTTGATTGCAATGCTGTATAAACTTGTTATTGCCGTATTCCCAACATAGTGTGTATCATTAGTCTGAATGTTGTATTTGTACAAAAGTCCTGCTTGTGTTGCACAGTACAAATCGTTATTGACATCGAACGCTATAGTCCTTATTCCGCCGATAGGAATGTCTTTGTAAGAATAAGCATCACCTTGTGTTGAATTAACTCGTACAAGTCTGCTTGAAGTTCCTCCCGCAGTAACACCAAACATAATGTTATCTGAAGGGCGAATGCTTATTCCTGTTATATCGGTATATCCTGAAAGTCCGATAAGCGAACCCGACCCTGTAGTTTTATTAACGCTTATAAAAGCACCGTTAGACTGACTACCCGTAATTCCGTAAATAGTCCCTGCAAGAGATGGGTTTATAAAGAAACCTTTTGATTTCACTAAAATTCTTCTTTGAGGTTTTTGAGAATCATTGCTCGATATTGTTATAGAATCACGATTTGCTGAAGCAACAGTAGGAATAAATCTGAACTTTAAGTCCTTTGTCTGATTGTAACCAAGTTTAATCGGATAAGATACCGCAGTGAGTAACTGATACTGAGCATTTGGAATCTGGATACTGCTAATCTGTAAAGTATCCGAGCCTTGTGATGTAATTGTCAGCATCAGAGTATCTGAAGGATAAGTTAATTCCCTGACACCGAAGTCCAGAGAATCTTTATCAGGAAAAAGTTTAGCACCTGTAAACGGAACCAGACGGACACCTGTCACCCATGCTCCCCAGGTATTCACGGGAGATTCAGCATATTCGGTTAACATCCAGAAGTTGTTCTGGTCTGAAGGGTCGAGCCAGATACCAGAGTAGTCACCCCATCTGTTTCTGCCACCGCCGAAATCCTTAACATAATTTGCTTTTCCTGCCTGAACTAATTTACTACCGCTTAATCCCGCAGGGTCTGTACTAAGTCTTGAAGTATAAAATCCACCAATGTACTCAGTTGTTCCTGAACGTGAATAAGTGATTGCGACATTATTATCTTTATCCACTGCAAGGGCAGGATAGAAGTGCCAGTAACCGTTAGCACCCATTGCTACGTCTTCAACTGAAGCATTCGTAGTAGTGTTAATTTTCATATAACGAACACTCGAGTATGAAGTAAAACTTGAGTTCTGAACTGAGTGGACGGCCCATATAAAACCATTTTTATATATAGGCTCAAACTTGAAACCTACACCACCTGCTTCAATTAACATCGTACTTCCTCCCAACTGATTTGCAGAAGGAGGTCCTACATACTGCGTGACAGGAACGTTTACTGCTGTCATTACAGGACTTGTCAGAGGATTTGTGATTTTGTACAGAGTAACAAATGTACCCGTACTGAATGGTGAAGGAACAAGCAGATAATATTCAGAACCGGAGGTATACGATATCGAAGGTCTTGCACCGAACGTTCTCTGCGAACTGCTTGGTTCTCTTATATCCCATAAATCTTTCCAGTTTACAGGACCTGCATTGTTTGCGTATAAATCTGTCTTATTAATAATTCTGATTTTACTTCCCTGGAAATTTCCTCCGAAAGCAAACTGATTTGAAGTAAGATAAACTGCCTGATTGTCAAAACCAACTCCCTGATAGTCACCCCAGCTGTTTGAATTCGTAGTACCGTTAAGAGTTGACGGAAGTGCATAGTTGTACCATGTTCCGAGCGGAATGGAATCCGTTGAAACTGATACAAGATAATTACCTCTTAATGCAGCATCGTTCTGATCAAGCCAGACCATTACCCAGCGTTTTGCATAATGGTCATAAATAACTTTAGGATCGAATGCACCAACTCCTGAAACCGTTGTTCCAAACCAGGCATCTGCAGAAATTGTTTTTATGAGTCTGCCCTCTTTATCCCAGATACGGAATCTGCCGTTATCCACACCTATTACGTGAGTAGGACCGACGGCTAAGTACAAATCCGGAGGTATATATGACCCTGGATCGCTGAAGCCCTGAAAACTCTTGAATACAGTAGGGTCAGGTGCATCAGTCTGAAGTCCTGCCAGAGGGTCATTCATATAATTCGAACCCGCAGGAGCTTTTGGAGCGACCGTATTAAGTTCGTCAGAATATGGTTTAAAGTTAATTTTATTTCTTAATTTCTTACGTACATATGGATTTATAGGATCTCCCGATAAATTATTCAGATAACTTCCTGTAGAGACTATGACACCATTTGTAACTGAACCGGAAGCGGGTCCCTGGTACAACTGAGCCCATCCGACGTTTGAAAGAAGCAGTAAGAGCAATAATAATTTCTTCATTTAGTTAAATTTTTATTCCTTTTAGAAAAACATTATTTTAATAATTGAACAATATAAACTTTATATAATCTCATTTAAATACTAATGTAATGGTAAGTTACACTCATAGAACAATTAAATTGCCAGCATTTATTTAATTAAAATCATTCTCTTAACTGAAGAGAAATCCCCCGCAGTTAACCGATAGAAATATGTTCCGCTTGAAAGGTATGATGCATTGAAAAGAACACTGTATGTTCCTGCGCTTCTCTTTTCATTCATTATTACACCAACAAGTTTACCGCTCACATCATAAACACTAAGGTTAACGTAACTGCTCTTTGGCAATGTGAATTTAATAGTTGTATTTGGGTTGAAAGGATTCGGATAGTTCTGATAAAGTTCAAAAGATTCTGCAAGAGTCCCGTTGTTTTCTATGAATGTAGGTAAGGGACTGCCCGCATTAATCCAGGCAGTATAAATCAGCCTTGCCAGATAATTCGAAGCATTCTTAAAGAGTTTAGTCGTGAAAGTACCAGCCCTTTGCCAGAGATTCTGGAGATAAACACTTCCATAGTTTCCTGCGATTGCGTGAGAGACACTGTCTGCATAAAGCACTGAATCGACATATGGATAATTACTGTAAAGGAAATCAAAAACAAATCCGTTAATATCGGGGATGTATAAAGCACTGTCACCTGTATATATTAAAAGACTTGAGTCTGCGTTAATCATAGAAGTTTCATACCTGCTGTGAACACCTGTCTGATTAGTCAATTGTCCGTCATAGTTTTCAGTAATATGCAATGGATTATGAGCATCTGCTACATAATGGCCTAAATCTGCAGCCTTAAGCATAGCATTTTGGAAGTCGTGCAGGGCAAAGTATTTCCTTACAGAGTCTGTAGTAGCAATAATTGCAAAAGGAACTATACCATTGCTGGTAACGAAATAAGTTCCGTGGATTGCGATCAAAGAATCGAGTGATTGAGGAATTCTACCGTTGGCTAAAAATTCGGGATAAGTATCAATATCGATAAAATGTCTCGGGCTTTCAGTCGGGTCTGTGGATTTACGATAATCTGCATCTGAGCCGTGTCGTGATAACGAATCCGACCAAAAATAGAATGCATTCATTACACCCGGGAAAGAATAAATCGATTTCCTGTTTATTATCTTATGACCCGTGGCACCCCAACCGTAGAAAAGAATACCGATTAAAACTACTATAACAACCTTAAGAACCCTAATTTTCATTAAGCAAAATAGCTTATTCCTGCAAAACTAACTATTCAAAAAGAAAATACCGCGGACCCTGAATGAGAATCCCCGGTATAATAGGTTGTTAAACTAAATTTAAATAACTTTAAAAGGACTTACAAAATAAACTTATAAATCCGATTTATAGTATTTTACCTGTATTTTGCCAGTCCCGTTACAGTCCATACATTTGTATCTATCCACACTGGAATTAGATACACCGCGCATAGTTGCAGGTTGACCAGAGCCATTACCGCTGTACGATGCATTAGTTGTGTTTTTAAATCCTTCACCGAGTATCCAGCCCCATCCCTGACAATCCGGGCAGGTAATATCTTTCCAGGCTATGGTATAACCTGTCTGAGTTTTTGACTCTGCTACCTTTTTATCCTGAGCGTTCACAAAGACTAACGGCAACAAAACAAAAAGTACGATTAACATTAAAGTTTTCATTACGTATCTCCTTCAAATTTTAATTTGAAAAACGTCCTTTAATTATTATAACGAAGTAAATCTAAACTAGTTTCAACAAATTGTATCAATAATCACCACTTGCACCACCGCCGCCAGAATCTCCTCCGCCGCCTGAGAATCCCGAATCACTTCCTGAGGAAGAATCGCTGCTGCTTCCCGACGTAGAATTATCAGAATTTGAACCCGAATAATAGTTTGTATTACTATAAAATCCACCACCGGCTGATGAAATTGCCCGCTTTCTAAGAACCATAATCAATATAAAGATAAACAATACAAAAGGAATAAGAATGGCAAGTATCACAAGGATAACACCACCGCCATCGCTTGTTTTAAGTGTATTATCTTTTGTGTATTCCCCTTTCGAAAGTGCAATTATTGAAACCACAGCATTATCAATACCCTTATAATAATTATCGCTTTTGAGTGACGGCGAAATATCCTTTTGAATGATTTGTTTGGACATTGCGTCTGTGAGTACTCCTTCCAGGCCATAGCCAACTTCAATTCTGATTTTCCTGTCCCCTTTTGAGATAAGAAGAAGTGCTCCGTTATCTTTACCTTTACCGCCTATACCATTTGCATGATAAATTGCGTTAGCAACCATTTCAACAGGTTCGCCGTTTAAAGAAGGGATTAAGTACACGACTATTTGTGTTGAAGTAGAGTCATAAAACTTTCTGAGTTTCGATTTCAGAGAAGTGATTTCATCGGGCTTCAAAGTGCCTGTTTCATCGGTTATGTATTCCGATAGTTTAGGAGGATTGTTTATAAGAGATTTTTCAGACTGAGCGAAACTCAGTTTTAAGACAGACAGTAAAAGCAATAAGGTAAATAAATATTTAATCATAAGAATTATATTTGTCATAAGATACTTTGTTTTAAATTTAATTTCATTACAATAATTTATTAACTTAAGTTGACCGCTTCAATTAAGAAACCGTTAAAACGGTTAATCAATGTTACCTATTATCCCACGAATAAATTCGTGGGCTGAATTTAATAACTTTTATGGTTTTGCGTAACTTCAGTATGTGATTTGAATTAATCCAAATATTATTTAATTTTGTCTAAACATAGAAAACGAATGAAAGCAAAATTACTTTTAACAGTTTTATTCTTTGCAACATTATTAAATGCACAAGTCAACATTAACATTTCCAACTATCCATTGTTCGACGGAGAACAGTTTCTTGCTGTTTCGCCGAATCAGAGCAATGTAATTATTGCATGGATGCAGTTGAAGTTAAACGGCAAGATAAACATTGTTGTCAGGAATTCAACGAACGGAGGATTTAACTGGAACAGCACTTATTCAATTCCGAATTTGTATTCGAACTTTACGATGGCAGACCCATCTATCGCTATTGCAAACAATGGAGATGCATATTTATGTTATGTAGAGTATAAAGGACAAGGGACGACTGACTCGGGCGTTGTGGTAGTAAGAAAATCAACAAACGGAGGAACAAACTGGGGAAATGCGAGCATTGTCAGAAGTGTAACAGAGACATCGGATTATGCAGTTGACAGACCATGGATTGCAATTGATAATAATCTGACAAGTCCGAATTATGGATGTTTGTATATTACCTCTATGCCTCCAAAGTGGGCTGTATCACCAACAAACCTTCATTTAAAGTATTCAACAAACGGAGGTATAAACTGGAGTTCGGATATTTTAGTCAGTGCAACAGGTTATCCTGCTTATCATGGTTCTATGGGTATAATGGCAATTTCAAAAGACGGCACATTGAACATTGCCTACTTTACTTTACAGGGATTAACTCCAAAGTTTGGTTTAGCAAGAACCACGAATAAGGGAACAAGTTTTCAACGAAGTTATATAACTAATTTTTATTCGCTTGACGATTCATTATATCAGATGAGTTATTCTTTAACGGCTGACCCGGGAAATGCAGGGTCATTGAATTTAGCCTACACTGCAAAATTAAATTCCGACCCTGATGTTTTTGTAGTAAGGACTCTGGATGGCGGTGCAAACTGGACAAGTCCTTACAGGGTAAACACTGACCCGGTTAATAATGGTATCGGACAGGATATGGTATGGAGTGTTCAGAAGGATTACAAATATGTTCTTGCCTGGCGTGACAGAAGAAACGGGGTTGCGGGTTCATCATCACCTTTTGATATTTACTATTCAATTTCAAACGACGGCGGGCAGACATTTTCTTCGAACATCAAAGCAAGTTCCGTTACTTCTCCGTTTAACGCGATGGGAACGAGCGGGAATGATTTTCTTGGATTAGACATAGACGGAACATTCACCAGAATCTGCTGGTCTGATTACAGGTTAGGCGGAATTAACTGGGATATATTTTATTATCAGGGAATACTGCCAAAGGTCGTTAACATTTCGTCTAACATTCCTGATGATTACAAGATGTATCAGAATTATCCGAACCCTTTTAATCCATCAACAAAAATAAGATTTGACATATCGAATGCAATAATTTCCGGAAACGATGTATTGTTAAATGTTTATGATTTGAAGGGTGGGCTGGTAGCAACACTCGTGAATGAGAGATTAGAAACAGGGACATACGAAGCGACTTTCACGTCTGATAATATCGCAAGCGGGGTTTATTTTTACAAGCTAACAGTAAATAATAAAGTCTATGACGTAAAGAAAATGATATTAATGAAATAGAATGAAGAAAACAAATGCTGTAAGGATACTTGATTCGAACAACATTCAATACGAACTTTTTGAATACGAGTTTAACGAAGATGAAATTGATGCAGTAAGTGTTGCGAATAAAATAAGCGCACCTCACGACCAGGTATTTAAAACGCTTGTAGCAACGGGCGATAAAACGGGCACAGTTGTGTTTGTAATTCCCGGTAATGAAGAGCTTAATTTAAAGAAGGCGGCAACAGCAAGCGGGAATAAAAAGATAGAAATGATAAAAGTGAAAGATTTACTTTCTTTGACGGGTTACATCAGAGGCGGATGTTCACCCGTAGGGATGACGAAGAAATATCCCACATACATAGAAGAAACATCACAATTATTTGAAAAGATTTACGTAAGTTCGGGTGTAAGGGGAATCCAGATGCTGGTCTCCCCTGCTGAATTGACTGATGTAACAGAAGCAGTATTTTCAGATTTAGTCTAAGGCTACTTCTTTACGCCTGTACCCGTATCACGGTATCTGTTCGCCTGCAACGGAAATGCAGGTTTATTGATGATTAATTTATTCACTGCCAGCCGTAAACTATCTGCAGTCTTCAGAGCGTTTGTGTATGCTTCATCGTACGGCAATCCGCTTTTCATAAAAGCCATTTCTTTCAGTTCAAGTTGAATTGAATATTCAATTTCCTGAGATGTTATTGACGCATCAATCCATATTTCATTTCCCGGGATAAACTTATAAGCAGAACTGTTTCCGCTGAAACCGAAGTCGGGATATATATCACGGCGGATTTTAAATCCGTCAACTACCCAGATATCCACTCCATCCCTTTTTGCATAAGGTATTTTATAAATTCCGCTTAGTTTAATCAGTTCGGGCAGTTCTTCAATTTCCTGCGTGGAATCATAATCTATCGGGCTTACCATCGGTAATTGCTTTTCGTGTTCGTTTGAAGCAGTCAGAAAACTACGCCTCATTCCAAGTTCCAGCATTAAAGCAGAATCATGAGCGTCGTAATAAGTATAGCCGCTGAACCTCATCAGATTCCGCTCGATGATTTCGTGCTCAAGTGTAGTAAGATATTCATCTGCAGAGATTGAGTTATCAATCCATATTTCAGATTCAGGTACAAAAGTATATCGTTCATCGTTTCCTCCGTATATGAACTCATTAAATATTTCTCTGCGAATGAAATTACCTTCGACTACCCAGACCTTAAAACCTTTATATTCACCATTGTAAAAACCGTACAGGCTTCCTGAACCTGTGGGTTCATTCTTTATAACCTGTGTTTTATTACAGGCAATCGAAAATAATGCGACTATAAGCACTAAGTATAGAATTAACCTTTTCATATATTATTCTGTTTAACCTGAGAAAGTAAATATTTATCCGAACATAATAAACTCAAAACTATTATCAGTACAGATAATTCTAAAACTAAATCGGTTCATAAATTGTTAGAGTAGTTAATTAAAGTAAGAATAAATGAGTAAAGTAATTAGATACCTGACACTTGTGTTTGGTTTAGCGTACTCCGTAATTCCAATCTATATGAATTATGAGAGTCTTTCGTTATTGATGGGGCAGGTAGTGTTTTTTCTGATAAGCATCACACCTTTCTTTGCATACTTCTTTTTCAGCAGGAAGGAAAACAATTTACTGAACCTGTTACTGCCTTCTGTGCCGATTTGTGTACTGTATGCTTTATTATTATCCACCTATTTTGACTCCACGTCTTCAACTTCTGCACTTGTGTTTATAGTTGCACCTATTATTGGATTCGGGCTATTGATTACTGCATATCTTATACTGTATCTGATATCAAAGTTTAAGACTAAAACTGAATCCCACGTCAGTTGAAATAATATGACTTGTCAGGAAATACCATATTCGCATAAGCAGAATATAATCAAATCCTGCAGTTATTTCTTCCGAATACGCTTAATGATTTTACATTAAAATAATTCAGTAATTTCTGTTTACAAGCAAATCACTTGAATTACAAATAATAATTACTTACATTATTTAACTGATAAACTCTTGCTTTATTTGTACTGATTTAACAATGAATTATGGGGATTTCAAGAAACTTTCTACTAAATTCATAAAATGCAGAAATCAATAAGGGGTAAGCTTTTGGTTATTACAAAAACAGTTAAAAATGGGTTTTACAAACTCTGCAGGTATTACAATATTCCTGCGCCATTAATATATCCCGCACTTTTTAACAGACTATTCGATTTCAATCTTATAGATATAAACATCCAGACAATAAACATATTTCATAAACTAAATCCAAATAACGATGAAAAATTTACACAAACTGATAACCAATAGTGCAATTGCAATACTGGTTATGTTCTTGTTAAGTGCAGGTAATTTATCCGCACAAACACCTCAGTACTACAATTACCAGAATGTTGGTGCGTCAACAAACAGTTTTCCTTTTAATGTAGCAACCGGGAAAGCCGTGAATATGTTATTTTTACCCGGGGACTTTAACCAACCGGCACCTATACCTGCAGGCAAGAGTCTCACAAAAATGTATTTTTATTCTTTATCTGCAGGGGGACCCACTTACACTAACTTAAGAGTGCTGCTTGCGCAGACAACTATTACTGACCTCACATCAGGTACGTTTTATGCCGGACCTTTTGACACAGTATACAGTGCTGCGTCAGCAACTTTAACTGCAACAGCAAACGGCTGGGTAAGCATTACTTTCGACCATCCATTTCCATACGACCCGACAAAAACATTAATTTCATTCGTTGAACAATGTGGGACCGCAGGTACTGGTTTTACTGTACGAAATAACACAGTAACAGGCGTCAGAAGAGTATGGTCTGTTGGCGGATGTCCGTTTGCACCTTATGCATCCGGTGACGCTGCAGTAACAAACGTAGGTTTTGATGTTATAAATTCATCATCAAATGCATTACCTGATTTAATTTATTACAAATTTAAGGATAATCCAACGACTACATCTGTTAAAAACTTTGCAGTACCGGGTGTAGGAACGAGTCCGGCACCGCTTACAGGTCTGACTTTAACTTCAGGCGGACAGTTTGACAGTTGCTTAGCAGGAACAGCTACTACAAGTGCAAAGATTACTACCGGATACAATTTATCAACCGGAACGAGCAGTTTCACAATCAGCATGTGGCTTAACAACCTTGTCACACCTGCAACAACGAGATATTTATTCGGCGATGCCGGATTATCATTCCGCTGTTTTGTTGGTGGTGTGGCTCCGGTGGGAGGCGCAATCTTTAGAGGGACAGGAATTACAGACGTTAACATAGACAGCATATTTCCGGGACCAACGGTTGTCCATATAGTTTATGATTCGGCTTCTTCAAGCGTTAAAATATACAGAAACGGAGTCTTAAAGAATACTGTTGTACAAACTGCATTTAATTTCACAACAGGGACAGGATTCACAGTCGGCGGATACAGCACTTCGGCAGGCTTAGAGGGATTAATGGATGAATTCAGGTTCTACAAAAGAGCATTAGGCCAGGCAGAAATTACCTCTACATGGAATCAGAACCTTGGAATAATAACAGGTGTGACGCCGGTAAGTACTCAGATTCCAAATGAGTATAAACTCTCACAGAACTATCCAAATCCGTTTAACCCTGTAACAAAGATTAATTTTGCTTTACCAAAGAGCGGGTTGGTAACGATGATGGTATACGATATACTCGGAAGAGAAGTTGCCAGACTTGTAAATGAAACCAAACAGGCTGGTAGTTACTCTGTTGATTTCAATGCAAGTAACTTAACCAGTGGTGTATACTTCTACAGACTGGAAGTAAACGGATATGTTGACACAAAGAAAATGACACTCATTAAATAGTAAATCTAAAATCCAACAAATTATTATTTGAAGCCCGTTGTTTATTCACAACGGGCTTTTTTAATACATATCCGAATAATTAATTCAATCAATAAACATTACTTTAATATTTGCATTTATTTTAAAAAATATTTATATTGGCATGAGTATATTATTATGTAATGTAAAGAGTTTTTAATAGACTTTACACATTTGAATCTTTAAGGCGCAAGGTGGATTTAATTTTAACAGAATAATGAGATCTATTTTTCTATAAATTAAACTACTTAAACTATGAAGACAAAAAAACTTTACACACTTGTAAGTTTACTTGTATTGGTAATGCTTACTGCGGTTTCATTCGCACAAACACCTCAGTTCTACAATTTTAACAATGGTAGTGTGAGTAATTCGTTCCCTTTAAATCAGGCTGCAGGTAAAATGATACAAACACTTGTCGCTCCTGGTGAATTTAATCAGCCTTCGGTTGTGACAGCAGGGAATATTACTAAATTCTATTTATTTATTTCACCAACATATCCACTCGGCCCTGCAACGTACACAAACTTTAATTTACTTTTCAGTCAAACTGCTCTTACAGATTTACCAGCAGGTTCATTATATACCGGAACCTGGGATACGGTTTATAAAAGAGCAAGTGTAACTTTTACAGCAGGAGGAGGAACATGGCTGCAATTTACTCTTGACCATCCTTATGCTTATAATCCTGCACAGAGCCTTGTAATACAGATCGAACAATGCAGCGCAACAGGAACAACAACAGGCTTCAGTCTTTTGCATACAAATACAACCGGAATGAGAAGGTCTTACAGTGTTGGTGGATGTCCTTATGTTTATTCAGGCCAGACAGCTTACGTTGCAAATTGTGGAGTTGATGTCGGAACTGTAACACCACCATGCAGTAATTTTTCGTCGGCATGGACAACAGGTCTTGCAGTACTCCCTGACGGAGCAACAAATGCGTCAAGAGTTATCCCATCAGGGATTATCATCAATGATACAGGATATGTTTATATTATGGGCGGTGGTACACCAACAAACATTAACAGATGTTATAATACCGTAACAAATGTATGGTCAACAAAGACAGCTTTACCAGTAGCACTTGCAACTACAAACGGTACAACTATTAAAGATTCTATATATGTGATCGGTGGATACCTCGGAGCGACAGGAACCAGCGGAGCTGTTTATAAATACAATCCACGCACGGATGCATGGGTAACAAAAACTCCAATGCCTGTTTCAACAATGACAGCGGATATGGTTATAGTCCCATGGCGTGATTCTTTAATTATCTGCGTTGGAGGAGGGACAGGATTATTTGCAGCAGCTTCTACAACAAATGCTGTTAGATATTACAATGTTTACACTGACACCTGGACAACACTTGCAGGTACTTACCCTGTCTCGATGGCAATGATGGCTGGAACCATTGTTGGCGATACTATATTTACGTTCGGTGGATATGATGCTGCAGGTACAACTGTTGGTACGTCATACAGAGGAATAATAACTCCGGGAAATCCAATATCAATTACCTGGACAACAATAGCAGCGTTACCTGCTACTTTCAATGCAAACGGAACGACTTATCGGTCTTCGGCTGCTACAATAAAATCGGTAAACGGCGGTGTTCTGATAGTTGGCGGTGCCAATGCGGTTGGAGCATACAACGGGACAGCATACCTCTATAATCCATGCTTAAACACATACACAACTTTAACATCCGCGACAGGAAGTGCAAAGAGCAATATGGGTTCAAGGTTGTACACATTCAGGGACAGTGTTGTTTATCTTGGGGCAGGATACAATGCTGCAGGACAGACATCCATATTAAAATTTGCCGCGAGATGTTATAACTGTGTTGTGACAGGAACGACAAACAACGGAAATACTATACCTGAAGCATATTCATTAAAGCAAAACTATCCAAATCCGTTTAACCCGGTAACAAAGATAAATTATGCATTACCGAAGAGCGGACTGGTTACTTTAAAGGTTTACGATGTACTTGGCAGAGAGGTAGTCAGTCTTGTGAACGAGAATAAACCTGCAGGAAGTTACTCAGTTGATTTCAACGCAAGCAACTTAACCAGTGGTGTATACTTCTACAGGCTGGAAGTTAATGGATACGTAGATACAAAGAAAATGACACTCGTTAAATAGTAAATTAGTATAAATAGAAGTGAAAGGCAGACTTGTAAAAGTCTGCCTTTTTTATTAGGTTACATTAATAAAATTAATAAGTATGGAAACAGAAAACAATGAAGCAGAAGAATTCAGATGTTCTGAATGTAATGCAATTGTCAGACTGGAAGACAGTTTTTGCCCTGTTTGCGGTGCAGACCTTGGCGAGATAAGGGAAGACGATATTGGCGAAGTAGTATTACTGAAGATATTCCAGAATGATTTTGAAGCACAGTCTGCAAAGGCACAACTTGACGAATCAGGAATTGTATGTGTGCTTTCAGGCGATAATGAAGGCGGAATGGCACCACACCTTTCCCTGACAAAAGGAATAAGGATGCTTGTGAATGAGAATGATGTAGAAAGGGCGATTGAAATATTGAAAGCAATGGAAATGTTCTGATGAGACACCTGTTCACCAAATCATTGTTGGCATTTCTGTTATTTGCGGCAATTCCCTTATCGGGTATTTGCCAGAATACAAAGACAACTGCATTCATAAAGAAAGAAGCCGAATATTCTGATTATGTACATTTCACTCTGAAAGTATTTCCTGCAAGACAGGACAAAAGGTATAACATTGAGATAACACAGATTGACAAATCAGAAAAAGAGGGAACTTTGTCAGCTTCAGTGATTAACATTGAGACTGTGCAATATAAGAAAGGTTATGAAACCGAAAGCGGTAAAGTATACGAAAGCAATTACACTGCAATCAAACAAAACGATACCTGGAGTGATGATTATATGATAATCAGAGATTGTTCTGAAAGCACATTTTTAGAGGGGTTTGTTAAACTAAGAAAGAGCGGAAATTACATAATCCGTATATACAATCAGGACGATAATTTCTTTGAAGAGAAAGTCAGCTTATAATCTTCTAATTTTTAAGTGAGCATAATTTATCAGACACATAATATGAATAAGACTTTACTGTACATTTTAGTTGTATTGAATCTGTTGTCCGTTTCTCTGGTATTTGGGAAAACGGATTACGGTAAGTTTTATGACGAAAGCAGAAAGAGAGAGATACCTTATAAGGTATATTATCCTGATGAATTAAGCGGAACATATCCCATTATTATCTTTTCACATGGTTTAGGCGGTTCAGTAGAGGCGGCAGAATATCTTGGAGAATATCTTTCACAGAACGGTTACGTATGTTTTCATATACAACACTTAGGTTCGGATGAATCCGTGTGGAAAGGTGCAACGACTATAAAAGAAGTCATTAAGAAATTAAAAGAATCTATAAAGGATTATGAGAATGCGTTCAACAGGTTTAAAGATATACCTTTTGTAGTTGATGAGATATCTAAATTTAACAGAAATTCTGACATATTCAAAGGACATCTTGACACTGTAAATGTCGGGATAATCGGGCATTCGTATGGTGCACGTTCAGTATTAATTGCTTCAGGAGAAAAAATTAATAAAGGAAAATACAGTTTTAAAGAACCGAGAATAAAAGCAGGGGTTGTATTAAGTCCAAATTTACCCGATAATCCTCCGATAGATTTAAGTAAAATATTCAACGATATCAAAATCCCTTTATTTCATATAACGGGAACAGAAGACGGAGACCCATTAGACAGAAAAAGCGATTTCTCACCACTTCAAAGGACTATCCCCTATCATAACATTAAAACATCAGCACAGTATTTACTAATACTTTTCAAAGCAGTACACTCAACTTTTAACGGCAACAAAAAAGATGACCCCTACATCGATGAACATCTTGAAAGTGTGAAGAAAGGTGTTACCGCATTCCTTAACTGCTACTTAAAAAATAATGAGAATGATGGTATCTGGCTTAAGAATGATTACAAAAGCATTCTGAATGCCAAAGATACTTTTGAATGGAAGAAGTAACTTTCAGTAAAACATTTCCAGGTATTCCTATTTAATAAGCATCATGGTTTTTGTTTGTGAATAGTCTCCTGCTTTTAATTTATAGAAATACGTTCCGCTTGCATAACTCTTTCCGTCAAACGAGACTTCGTAAGTCCCCTGCTTAAGGTTACTCTGTAAAAGAGATTCTATTTCCCTTCCTTCAACATTGAAAATTTTTAAGGAAACAATTCCCGGTTCTTTAATCTGAAATCTAATATTTGTGTTTGGATTAAATGGATTAGGATAGTTCTGAAAAAGTATATATCCATCGGGCATTTCCGTATTGATGTTTTTTATGCCTATAATTTTAACAACAGCAATTACTGCACTCAATGGTCCGCCGTACGCACCCATATCATTCCTTATTGTACCTTTTGAAGGAAACTTAGGATTAGGCGGATTCAACGGATCTATCGGATCATTATAAACTGCAGAACTGTCCCCTGCATCTATGCATGGAGAACTGTTTAAAAGCACAAAATTTGAATCAGTAAACTGCGGATAGATATTAATATTTCCTGCACCTGTATAACCAAACTGAACATCGTTATATGTAGCAGTCAATGTCGCCCCCGAGACCATCATTTGAATGTTCCCCGGACCTGTATTTCCCCATACTATATTGTTCCGCACAATTATATTAGCTGAAAAAGCACTTAGAATTCCCGGAGTACCGTTAACGGAACTGTTACCGACTACAGTATTGTTCTCAATCAGGTTTTTGCTCGTACCAAGTACATTATCAGCCCAGATAGCAGTACCCGCATTATAAGTCGATGATAAAGAGTTTCCGTATATGATATTATTCTTAACAGTAGCACCGGTATAGTTCAGGACAATTCCAGCTCCGTATTTTCCGGTATTATACATCACCATATTGTTCAGAATCCTCGGCATTCCGTCACCGGCCCTGATGCCTCCGCCGCCCGTTCCTGTTACACCCGTTGTGTTCATAACAGAATTGTTAGCGATGATATTAAACCTGATAACAGGAGAAGATAAAGCCGTTAGAACACCACCACCTTCTCTGAAAACTCCTGCACCGTGTTCATCCGTCCATTTCGTACCTGTACCTCCTGTTATTTTAAAACCCTGAAGTACTGTAGTTGAATCGCAGCCCGAGCCTATTATTACGACAGAAGCAGAATCAGGATTCACTGGTGTACTTCCGTTAATAACTGTTGATGTAATGTATGACAAATCATTGCTCAGATAAAAACGGCTTGTCACTACAATTTTTTTCCCGCGGAAGTTTACGTTCTCAAAGTATGTCCCTGGTTCAACAAGAACAGTGTCACCGTTTGCTGCTGCATTAATTCCCAACTGTATGGTTGAGTATGTGCCGGGTACACCGCGAATGGTTGAATATGCATTCGATAATACGAATAAAGAAATAAGAATGAAAAGTATAGTTGTTTTCATTTCTAATGTTGTTTAATTAATATAATTGTTCCCTTTTTCTATTTTTCAATACGTCAGGAAATATAACTTGTTACAATTACAAATTCTCATCACTTTATAAGCAGCATTTTTACCGTCTGCCCGATTCCTTGAGAGCTCATCCTGCAAAAATATGTTCCGCTTGGATATTTATCAGCATTCCAGACTACTTCATACTTGCCTGGGTTATAAACCTGATTTGATAAAGTTTCTAAAAGTTTTCCGTTTATATCATACACTGAAACATTCACTACTGAAGATTTCGGTACTTCAAAACCGATTTTAGTCTCAGGATTAAAAGGATTTGGATAATTCTGAGAAAGTGAATATTCTTTAACTATTTCATTATTTTGATTTCCTGTTGTCGTAACTAAGGACAAAGGCATCCTGAATATTCCGTCATAATCAGAGCCTGCAAAGAGATAATCGCCGGAGACAATCAAAGAAGATACAGAGGGATTAGATGTAAGTCCACTGTTCATTACAGTCCAGTTCACTCCGTTATTAGTTGTTTTATAAACCCCTGCGTTTGCACCTGCCGAATTTGCTACGCTTCCAAACACTACACCGTTTGCTGTTTTAAAATCAGTGAATGCACAGAAATCCGAGAAACCCATATTCGTACTCACCCAGTTATTTCCCATATCAGTCGAGTATGCAAACCCGTGAATACATCCTGCATATAAATTTCCGTTGCTCATATACATTGCAAACAAACTTATACGCCCGTCAGGGAATGCAGGCAAACCATTGTTAGCAGGCATAGACCAGTTTAATCCGTGATTGCCTGAAATGGCTACACCTTTCTGACTGGCGACAAAGAATAATGAATCTGAGTTATATGAATAATTTGGAATGAAGCCAAGTGTACCTATGTATAAAGGAAGCCAGTTTGCACCATTGTCAGATGTATAATGATATACTGTATTAGCAGGAGGATTAACTGTATTGCTGCGTGTGATAATAATATTCCCGCTTGAAATAACGTTAAATACTCCGTTACCGTTAATTCCGTTTACGAAACTCTGCTGCCAGGTCAGACCTTCATTCGTCGACCAGACAACTCCCCTTTCATACGTTCCGAAATAAACAGAATTACCCGTGACAGTAACGTCAAATATAGCTGAGAGTATAAATCCTGTGCTTACTGAATCCCAGTTAGCACCGTTATCAGTAGACTTAAGGATTCTGCCGGCAAATGATGTGTTGGCAACACCCGCAAAGAGTGTGTTGTTTACTTTAATAATCTTTTTGATATTATCCCCTGCAGTACCATTGCACAAAGTCCACTGACAAAACGACACGTTCAAAGGTAATATCAGAATAATTAATAGTAATAGTTTTTTCATATTGTTTTTCCCCTTACGTTCTTAAACTTATTTTAGGGATAAATAATTCACAATGATAAAATGGGTAAAAAGAGACAACCATAAATCAACACAATGAAAGTGAATGAAAGCTTTTAAGCAGTTTTCCTGCGGAAAGATAATGGTTTATAAATTCTTTCATCTATTAAATGCATCAGTGCAAGGTATGGATGTTTTATCAGCATTCGCGGGCCTGAGTAGCGCATAACGTCTTTCACACGCTGACGCATCTCAGTTTTATAGCAATGAACGGTACAGTTTGAACAGACGGGTTTATCTTCATCGAATGGACACAGCAAAAGTCTCTTCAGTGCATAATCTTTCAGTTCAGTGCAGTCAGCACAAGGATATGTACTGTGATTCTTACTGCAGTAATAATCAATCATTTTTCCGATTGTGATTCTTTCTCTTTCGAGCCGTTTTGATTTAAGCTTAATCGAAGAAGCCAATCGATTTAAATTTCAGTTTAAACTCCTTGCACTGTGGACAAAGATAGAAATCATCTTTTAGCACATATGATTTCCGGTCAAGGTTCCATCCGAATACCGATATATCACTTTTATGTGCTCTTAAGGAATCATTATCATAGCACATTACATTTTCGGAATTGCATTTTTCACAGAAATACTTTTCGTTAAAAGTATTCAGCTCAATCAATGAAGAACAATCTTTACAGTAAAAAGGGAATATGCAAACAGTTTCAAAGTTCATCTTCCCTCCGCCCAATGCCATAGAAGTTTTAAAACCGCAGTCACATTTAGCAGAAACTATGTTACCTGTGATGTCGTGATTATGGGCAAGTAAATCAACGTGAACTGACATCATAACCATCACTACTATTAGCGGCAGCAAAACGAACGATAAAATATTTCTCATACCGGGTGATTTAATTTAATATTAAAACCGATATAAGTATATTAAAGTTATTTTACAGAAGAAAGATATTTATCCAGTCTCGTGAACATTCCTTTTATTGCTTTCGAATGTATCTTCGAAAATTATTTTCTTCATATCAGTACCATTAAGTTGTAATAATTCTAAAAAGCAAAAATATATTCAACTGAATTCGAATTACTTTTAATTGTATAAGCCTATAGCAAACAAATATTTAAAATTGTCAATATCTATCATTATTACTGGGAAACATGTTTCGTTCAGAATTAGAATGAATTAATATGTACATACATTAGTTTTAATTATTAATTAAACATAAACGCTATGAAAAAACTTATTTTGACATTGCTCCTTTTCGCAAGTCTGTTTTTAACAACAGCTAACAGTACAACATTTACAGTTACAGCTTCAGGATTTACGTTTACACCTTCAAGCATTCCGAATGCTAATGTTGGAGATACTATAACATGGGTTTTAGTGTCAGGAATACATACGACCACATCCGTTTCAATTCCTTCTGGCGCAGCTATTTGGGATGCACCAATTGCCGCAGCAACACCCACATTCAGTTACGTTATCACCAAGGCAGGTACGTACAATTATCAATGTACTTTTCACGCATTATTCGGAATGACGGGTACGTTCGTTGCTAACCCTATTGGTATTCAACCGACAGGAGAAGCTGTAAACGCATATAAACTTTCACAGAACTATCCTAATCCGTTTAATCCATCTACAGTTATTAAGTTCAGTATTCCGCAGAGTAAATTAGTTACATTAAAGATTTACGATGTTAGCGGCAAGGAAGTAGAGACACTTGTTAATAGTCAGTTACCGCAAGGAACTTACAATTACACTCTGAATGCATCCGGTTTATCGAGTGGTGTATATTTTTACAAAATAACCGCGGGAGACTTTACTGAAATAAAACGTATGGTCCTTATAAAATAGTTTTTTCTGTATTGTAAATATATCTGTGTTGTCGTTTCTAAACGGCAGCACAGTTTTTTTAAAATGATTGCTACCGTTATCTTTTTATCTGAAATGAAGTATCATAAAATATGAAGCAGCAAGTATGGCTAACTGCAATCATCTATTGAACAGACGGTATATTGACGGGGCAAAACTATCAAACGGATGTCAAACAACTATGGAACAGACGACAAACAACTATGGAACGGACGGCAAAGATACAACAAATTAAATTCAGAAACGAAACACCAAAAGATAATTATAGTCTTATGACTACTTCTAAGACTTCACTCAAATTAGTCTTATCTTGGTCACTCCTTGGCCTCTCCTTGGTCTCCAATTAGTCTTAAAACAAAGTTTCAGTCTTAAATTATCCGGAATTGGTATTTTTGCTGTTTATGATTGCAAAAGACAGTGCCAGAACAATAAATTTCCTGAATCAATTGCCTGTTACTATCCCTTTTCTTTAAACCTGTTCACATCTACTATTGTTAACAAAAGTATTACCAATGCATATCCCATTGAAATATATTCGTGCTTTACGAGCCAGTTCTGGTTTTGCTTGATTGAAGACATAAAAGTCAGCAGCGGATACGCATAAGGATAAAGATAAATGTATTCCCAGTTCATAACTATCAGTCCGGTTATCAGTAAAGCCATTCCTATTCCAAGCGGCAAAATGTAGTTTTTAAACCTCAGACTAATCCAGAACTGTATCGCCGATATCGCAAGCGTTGCAGTGTATATTTTCAGAGTATACATCATCACTGCATTCATATCCAGATGCGACGAGAAGAATTTATATCCCGGATTAACAATGTTAGCAGCAACGGCAGTAAGCCCCATATATAAATCAAAAAGTATAAAGCACGATATGATTATCACCTGTACCATTATAAACTTTGCAAGAACCACCGATGTGATGCTAACGGGCGAAGCATAAACCTGCTTCCAGGCATTGTTCTTCGTTTCCGTCTGCGTCACAAGACTCGTAATCAGTATTATAAACATCGGCAGAAGAAAAGCAGTACCCGACTGATAACCGTTAAGGTAATGCTCTATCCACGGATTCACCGCAAGGGCTTTCATAAAATGTTCGGGCTTAAAAATGTATATCATTAGAAATATAAACGGTATAAATGCCGAACCGATAAGCGTCAGCCTAACAGATGCACTTCTTTTTGATTTAAGAAACTCAGTTTTAATTATTGATGTCAGCATTGTCCTTCGTGGTTAATTCAATAAATAAGTCCTCAAGATTATTTTTCATCGTTGATATTTCATAAACGCCGATTCCTCCGTGCACCAATTCTTCGTTCAGCAAAGCTATTTTATCTTTATCATCCGCACTAATCAGAATCTCTTCGCCTTTGATTTCAGCATCGGCAAAAAATCTTTTCGCAATTCCGAGCGAAGCATCATTATCCGAAGTGCAAATCATCACTTTCTTATTCTTTGCCTTCATCTTCTGCAGCTCTTCTATGTTTCCCTGAAAAAGCAACGACCCTTTGTTTATAATCCCAACGTGTGTTGCAGTCTTTTCCACCTCGCTGAGGTTATGGCTAGAAACCAGAACCGTAACTCCCGTATCTTTTGCCAGCGACGTGATAAGCTCTCTGATTTCAATAATCCCCTGCGGGTCGAGACCGTTCGTCGGCTCGTCAAGAATCAGAAGCTTCGGCTTATGCAGCAGAGCAAGAGCTATCGAAAGTCTTTGCTTCATACCGAGCGAATACGCCTTAACAAGCTTTCCCCGTGCGTCATCCAGTTTCACAAGCTTCAGCACTTCTTCAACGCGCTGCTTTGTGCACCCGTAAATGATTCTGTACACATCCAGATTCTCACTTCCCGTAAGATGCGGATACAAAGACGGCTGTTCAATCAGCGAGCCCGTCTGCTTCAGGATGCTAATCCTGTTTTGCGCAAAGGAATTTCCAAAAATCTTAACACTCCCCTTCTGCATCCTCAGAAGTCCGAGCAGCAACCTAAGCGTAGTGGTTTTCCCTGCACCGTTCGGACCGAGGAAACCGTACACAGCACCTTCCGGAACAATCAGGTTAACGTTTTTTAGGACCGCCGTGCCTTTCGCAAACTCGTAACAGAGGTCTTCAGTAATAATAATATTATTCATAAGTATACTACGGTAAAAAAGAATGATTTGTTCGGATTATATTAAAGAAAAACTATGGAGGGTGTTTTTTTCAAATGGAATTAGAATTTATTTTTCAATCCCGCCCTTTTGAGAAATGGATTCGCGAATTTCTTCTATACATTCGTCAGTGTCGTGCAATTGTGTAGTAGAATAGCGGAGAATGCTCCAGCCCTTCTTAGTCAGATAGTTGTCGCGGCGATTGTCTTTTACAGCTTTTTCCTTTCCGATGTGGTAAGCATCGCCGTCGCATTCGATGTTGAGGTTTCCTTTTTTGCAGAAAGCGGCAAAGTCGAGGCAGTACATATTATTACTGCCGCGTAGGAAGTATTGTCTTTCGGCTACAATGTTGTTTTGCTTCATACCGTTCCATAGAACATCTTCAAGCGGACTTTCATTGTACAAGTCGTTTACTTCCGTTGCCGATAGTAGTTTTTCCAGAGTAGTATTTATGAAAATGATTCTTCTGTGCCGTTTGCTTGGGATTGGAGTTTCGAGAATGTTCATATCCTTCATCTTAATCTTATAGTACTCATCGTCACTTTTCTCATTTAGTTTTTCTTTCGGGAATAATTCTGTGCGTTTAACTGTATCAATTTTCTCAATCGTCCCATAATGTTTAATGATGCAAGCAGCTTTGCCGAATGCGTACGACTGATAGAACGCCAGATATTTCACCTTATGCAGATTTTCAAGATTAGTTTTCACGGGGATTCTGTACCATCCCTCATTCAGCAGAATTGATAAGTCGTTCTTCTGCTTCAGCCAGCAGACGATGGTATTAGATGGAGAATATTTTAGATTAAGTTTTGACAAAGCATTTCTTAGCTATTTATCTATTGCTTTAATTACTTTTCTTAAAGACTGTTCAACGTTCTTTTTAATATCGTATTCCCAAACTCTTATCACTGTCCATCCTTCTTTTCGAAGTTGTTTGTTAACAATTTTATCACGTTCTCTATTTCTTAATATCTTTTTATTCCAATACTCTTGATTTGATTTAGGCATAACACATCTTTTTAAGTGTCCATGCCAAAAGTCCGAATCGACAAAAAGTAATACTTTTTTCCGTCTAAATATAAAATCAGGTTTACCAACAATATTATTGTATTTTCTGCTAACGTAGATTTTCTTTCGATTAAGGTATGCTTCAACTAATCTTTCGGGAAGAGTATCTTTAGATTTAATATTACTCATGTTTTTCTTGCGCTGATCAGGAGTAAGATTATCCATTGCCAAATTTAAGTTAAATACTTTTCCGAGAATGAATCGTATGAATCAATCGCTGCAAAATCAATTTTATATTCACCAGATTTAATTTTAGTGATTATTACGCTGTCAACTCCAACTTCCAATAGTCTATCATAAGTAAGAATTTTATTCGTTTTAACCTCCAATACTTTTCTTAGCATCCATTTCTCTAAGGCATCGTTTGGATTAGTCATTAACGCCTTGGAATTTTCCTGGCACAATTTTGCATTCAGTACTTCATTATCAGGTGTCTTCAATGTAAATACAACATCTCTTGTTGGGAAGAACTTAGGATATTTCTTATGAATAGCTGATGGAACAGGAATATATAATTCTCCGGGCTTTCTTGCCCTGCCGCCTGCGTTCCACTGATTTAAACCGCTTTTTTCAGGAACCACTTTTTGCTTTTCATTACTTAAAGCAGTTGAATATAGCGGGAGTATCACATAATCTATACCTGCTGTTCCAATTTCACTATTAAATGATAATCCTTTAAAATTCAAAAGTTTTAGGATTAAATCAAATGGGTCATCAATAATATTAACTTTTAACTCTAAAGCATTTTCAGGTTTCTCAAACTTCTGGAATAATGTACTTTTTGAATGGTTGTAAAGATAATTATTAAATCTGTCCTTAAAATGCAGGGAGGCATCTGTTGATTTAACTATTTTTAGTGAATCCTTATCGATTGTTTTATATTCCGTTTCAAAAATAATTAACTTTTTATCGCTTCGAGTAATGCAATGATAAAGACCTTTTTCAATTTCATAAGTGCGATTTGCAAAATCTATTCTTTCATTTCTGAAGTCTGCAAGTTTTTCAGCTAAACTAATTCCTTCAAGTGTTTTAATTTTCTTACTTAATACATTGAACTCAGCGACTTTTTCAAACTTCGATATTTTTTGATTTATAAATGTTTTGATACCAATTCCAATTTTATCTTTCCTTGCATCATATGAAATATCAGAACGGGACAAATTGTCAGCTTCGAAGGCTTTACAGAATAAGTTTTCAGCTACCCTATAATTAATATAAGGTACACTCGAATCACTAAATAAATTAGACAAAGAAGATACAGCTTTTAAATAATTACAATACTTTTCTCTGCTTCCAGTTGTTTGATTCTCTAGAAAATGCATCAAGTTTAATTAAATAATTAATAAAATTATCTGCTACTCTTTTAATTAATGGTACTGTAACCGAATTACCGATTTGATAGTACAACTTACTATCAGCCAAATTATTTGGCAATATGAAATTTTCTGGGAAACCCTGAAATCTTGCACATTCTTTCGGAGTTAGTTTTCTTATGCCAAAACTATCTCTTATTATTGGTACATTATGACCACCTGTTCCCATATTTGCAGTAAGAGTCGGGCAAACATTGTTTTTGTTTTCTCTGACATAATGTCTTCGCCATTGATAAATAGTGTCTTTAGATTTAAGGCTTTTGTTCAATTCTTCATAATACTTATGATTCTTATTGTAATAATATTTTTCATCCTTCTTGTCTTTTTCAATTAAGTCATGTATTGTTTTGGTTAATTTAATTTCCTCAGGTGGAAACTCATGGTGAATGTTATGTTCTTCACCTAAAGAATTTATATCCTTTCTTACACCTATAATAATAATTCTTTCCCTATTCTGTGGGATATTGGCATGAGTCATTGAATTAAGAACTTTAGTATATATTTTATATTCTAATTCCTTTTCCAATACTTCTTTAATTCTTGCAAATGTATTACCGTGATTGTGACCGACTAATCCTTTTACATTTTCTAATAAAAAGCCGATTGGTCTATGTTCTTTCAATATCTCAGCAATATTAAAGAACAAAGTCCCTCTAGTATCATCAAACCCTTTTCTATAACCTGCAACACTAAATGCCTGACAGGGAAAACCAGCTAATAAAATATCGTGATTTGGGATACTATTAACTTCAATAGAATTTATATCTCCATTTGGAATTTCTCCATAATTTGCAAAATACGTCTTTTGGCAATTCACATCCCATTCAGAAGTAAATACACATTCCCCGCCAAGTTTTTCAAAAGGAAAACGTATACCTCCTATACCTGCAAATAAATCTATAAATCTAAATTTCTTTTCAGCTTCTTTCTTATTATAAAGTTTAGTGTAAATTAATTCAAGTTGTGGTTCATTAACTTCATAATTTAGTGTAGCAGCGATATAATTTATCTTTTCCTTTTTAGTTTGCATAATTTACTTCGTGTACTATATTAGTTTAGTTAAATCGCTAACGGAAACTTTAAGAGCTTTTGCAATTTTATACAGATTTTTAAATGACACATTTTTTTCTCCTCTTTCTACTGCCCCTAAATATGTTCTATGTATTTCTGCATTATTTGCAAGCATTTCTTGTGAAAGATCTAATTTTGTTCTTTGTTCTCGTATATTACTGCCAAGTTTTTTAAGAATATCCATACGGTTTTTTAAGTAAATTATTAAGATGCTACTTATAAATCTACATTCTATAAGTAGCATTTTTAAAAAGGATTTTCAATTATTGGAAGATTATTTATATGTTATTACGGAATGGTGAAATAGAGATTATTGCATATACAAAAAAGCCCGAGGTTGTTTGCCCCGGGCTTTATGATTTAATTTACTTCTTTAATCTTTCTTCTATCTTGTCGAGTTCGATGGTGAGTTCTTTTGGTAGTCTGTCACCGAACTTCTTATAGTATTCGCGCATTTCGGCTACTTCTGCAAGACCGGTTTCTTTGTTGATGGTGAAGAGTTTCTTGAAGTCTTCTGCAGAGATGTCGAGTCCGTCCATATCGATTGCACCTTCTGCAGGAAGTCTGCCGATTGGTGTATCAATATACTTTCCTGTGCCGTTTACTCTTTCGATTGCCCATTTGAGTGCACGTATGTTGTCGCCGTATCCCGGCCAGATGAACTTGCCTGCTTCGTTTTTGCGGAACCAGTTTACGAAGAATATTTTCGGCAGTTTATCCGCTGATGATTTTGTTCCGATGTTTATCCAGTGTTTGAAGTAGTCGCCCATGTTGTATCCGCAGAACGGTAACATTGCAAACGGGTCGTGGCGGAGTGTGCCGACTGCTCCCGCTGCTGCGGCTGTGGTTTCGGAGGCACAGGCTGAGCCCATATAAACTCCGTGATTCCAGTCGTATGCTTCGTTGATTAGCGGTACAAAACTTTCTCTGCGTCCGCCGAAGAAGAATGCGCTGATAGGCACGCCTTTCGGGTCTTCCCACGCTGCATCGATTACAGGACACTGTTTTGCAGGTGCCGTGAAACGTGAGTTTGGATGCGACGATGGTTTGCCCGATGCAGGTGTCCAGTCGTTTTTATTCCAGTCTATTAAGTGTGCAGGCTTTTCGTCTGTCATTCCTTCCCACCATATATCGCCGTCGTCTGTGAAGGCTACGTTTGTGAAGATGGAGTTCGACTCGCAGGAAAGCATTGCGTTTGCGTTTGTCTTCATCGAAGTTCCCGGAGCCACGCCGAAGAATCCGTATTCAGGATTGATTGCGTAAAGGCGTCCGTCTTCGCCGAATTTCATCCAGGCAATGTCGTCTCCGACAGTTTCAACTTTCCATCCCGGGATGGAAGGTGTGAGCATTGCGAGGTTTGTTTTTCCGCAGGCAGACGGGAACGCTGCTGCGATGTACTTCTTCTCTCCGTTTGGTGGAGTTAAACCGAGTATTAACATATGCTCTGCAAGCCAGCCTTCATCGCGTGCGAGGACTGATGCTATGCGGAGTGCGAAACATTTTTTTCCGAGTAATGCGTTGCCGCCGTATCCTGAACCGAATGACCATATCATTCTTTCTTCAGGGAAATGCGAAATATATTTTGTGTCGTTGCAAGGCCAGGCAACGTCTTTTTTGCCGTCTGGTAAAGGATAGCCGATTGAGTGCAGGCAAGGGACAAATTCGCCTTCGCCGAGTACATCAAGCACTGCTTTTCCCATACGTGTCATAATGCGCATATTGATAACTACATACGGTGAATCTGTAAGTTCAACGCCTATGTGGGCAATCTTTGAACCGAGTGGACCCATCGAGAAAGGAATGACATACATTGTGCGTCCGACCATACAACCGTCGTAGAGACCTGACATAAGGGTTTTCATTTCGTCGGGAGCCATCCAGTTGTTTGTAGGACCCGCATCAACTTTATTTTTAGAACAGATGAATGTTTTATCTTCAACACGTGCAACGTCTTTCGGGTCAGAAACAACCCAGTACGAGTTAGGACGTTTTGGGATAGGTGTAAAGACACCGCTGTCAACGTACCCTTTAATAAGCATCTGATTTTCTTCTTCGGAGCCGTCGCACCAGTGAATACTGTCAGGTTTACAGAGTTTTGCCATTTCATCAACCCAGGCAATGAGTTTTTTGTTCGTAGTCATTGTGAACCTTTCTTTTTAGATTATTTATTTATGTAATTTATGTTTTTGTCTAATGTGCAATCCCTACGGGATTGAAGAACTTGTCATTTACTTGCTACTGATATTAAATCCCTACGGGATTTCTATCAATTTTAAATTTGAAAATGTAAATTTAATAAATCTAATATGTCGTCCCTACGGGACTTTATTTATATTAACTTTTATAGCTATTGATATTTCGTCCCTACGGGACTAACAATTTGAAATTTAAAATGTAAATTTGAAATTTAAACTTTACAATTTAAAATTTTCTTAAATTATTCCTTAAACTGCATTTCCGTTTGATTCTTATCAAGCTTTTCAGTAACATCATAAGACATCAGTATAGAAATCGGTCTTGTAGAATCAAACTTGCTTAATACTATTTTTATCATACTCATAAAAGGTACTGACAGAATCATACCAACTACTCCCCACAAATATCCCCAGAAAATTAATGAGAATAAAAGCAGTAAAGGACTGAGGTTTAGTTTATCGCCGAGTACTTTTGGCTCAACTATGTTTCCGAACATACTGCCTGTAACGGTCATTATCACAAGTAGGATAACCGGTGTGAATATATTATCGTACTGAAGCATTGCAGTTAAGAACGGCAATATTGTTGATATCAGCGAACCAACTGTCGGTATGTAAGCTAAAATAAAAGTAAACAATCCCCATATAAGTGCAAAGTCGAGTCCAAAGATGTAGAATATTATCGTAATAGTAATTGCGTGAGCAAGGTTCACGAGTGTCTTACCGACTATGTATTTCCGTACGTCTGTGAGTATGTCGTTTAATGTTTCGCTGACTGTTTTTGCCTTATCAGCACTGAATGCTTTTAGAATTCTTTTTTTAATGCTGTCTAATTCCGTTATAAAAAAGATAACGTATATAAGTATGAGTATAAAATTTGTGAAGAGTCCTGCAATGCCTGAAACCAGTCCGCCCACTATTCCTGCAATCTTTTCGCCGTTAAGCATACTGCCGAAATCAATTGCTTTACTGTACTGGGGTGGTAAGTTTAACGATTGCATGAAACTCTGAGAAGATTTTACTATCATTTCACCTTTCAGAATATACTTTGGAAGCTGTTCATTAAAAGAAATGATGCTTGTGTATATAAACACGCTCGATAAGTTTGCAATAACAAGTATAGTAACAACAACTATGATTATTGCGACAGCAGATGGAATTCTCTTTGACTTCATCCATTCGTAAAAAGGTGCGAACAGGAATGCAATGATTATTGCCATAAACAACGGCAGTAATATTGCCTGCAATTCTTTCAGTATGAAGAATATAAACCCTACCAGAAAGAGTGCTGCAACAGTATTTAAGAATTTTGTGCTCTTGGTTTCCATTGCTAAAAATAGTTTATGTTGTTCTTATAAACAATCGCATCTTTTTTACCCGCCAGACGGAATCCTCTCAGACGAAGCGCACAACTGTCACACTCACCGCAGGCAACGTCTTCCCTTTTGTAACAAGACCAGGTTAGATGGATTGGCACTTTCATTTTGTAAGAATACTCAACGATTTTCTTCTTTGAGAAATTTATAATCGGTGTCTCGATTTTAATCTTCGTAGTTGGTTTAGTGCCAAGGTTAATCATCTTTTCGTAAGATTCAAAGAATGATTTTCTGCAATCGGGATATCCGCTTGAATCTTCTTCTACAGCTCCGATAAAAATTCTTTTTGCTCCGATAACTTCAGCCCAGCTTGTTGCGATTGCGAGTATGTTAGCATTGCGGAAGGGAACGTAACTCGTAGGAATCTTCTTTGATTTGATGTCAGCCTTTGTGACCTTTAATTTTTTATCTGTTAAAGATGAGCCGCCGATTTTTTTCAGATAACCGATATCTATTATTAATTTTTCCTTTACATTATAATACTTTGCAATATCGTTGAATGCTTTGAGTTCACGTTTCTCTGTACGCTGACCATAGTTCACGTGAAGGAATGCAAGGTCATATTTTTTAAAAGCAAATGCGGCGGTAAGGGAACTATCCATACCACCGCTTACTAAAACTATTGCTTTCTCTTTCCTTACCACAGCCATTTAAATTCGCGTGCTTGCTTCTCTAGATCTTCTCTGAAGTTCGGATGTGCGATATTTATTAACAACTGAACTCTTTCTCTTAAGGTCTTGCCGTATAAATCTGCTATGCCGTATTCAGTAATGATTGTCATAACGTCCCCTCTTGATGTAACAACACCTGAGCCAAGTGAAAGTGTAGGAACAATCTTTGAAATAGTATTATTCTTTGTAGTTGACGGGAAAGCAAGTATAGATTTACCGCCTTTACTTCTCATTGCACCTCTTACGAAATCTACCTGACCGCCAAAACCTGAAAAGATTTTCGTACCCATCGAATCTGAACATACCTGTCCGCTCAAATCAACCTGAATAGCAGAGTTGATTGAAATCATATTATCGTTACGTGAAATATTCACGGGGTCATTTACGAATTTAGAAGAACGGAATTCGATTAAAGGATTGTTGTGTATGAAATCGTGAACTTTGTTGGTACCTATAACGAATGAAGAAACAACTTTGTTAGGCATAAAAGATTTCTTCTCGCCGTTAACAACTCCCATGTCGATTAAATCAATAAGTCCGTCGGAAAACATTTCTGTATGAATACCAAGGTCTTTCTTTTCTCTCAGGAAAGGGAGAACGGCATCAGGAATGGCTCCGATACCCATTTGTAATGTAGCACCGTCGTCGATTAATGACGAAATATATTCTGCAATTGTCTGATAAACTTTCTTTTCCTCTTCTGAAGCGTTTGCGTCGACCATCGGTACTTCAAGCAAAGGATGGTCAACTTCTACTATGTATTTTAATTTACTTACGTGAATAAAATTATCCCCGAGTACTCTCGGCATATTTGGATTAATCTGTGCAATAACTATTTTAGCATTTTCAGCGGCTGTTTTTGTCACTTCATTGCTTACTCCAAAAGAGCAGTATCCATGTTCATCGGGAGGTGAAAGATGGAGCATACATACGTCAATAGGTAATTTGCCAAGGTCCATTAACCATCCTATTTCTGAAAGGAAAACTGTATAGACATCTGCTCTGCCTTCATTAATAGCTTTGCGGACGTTGCCTGCGCAGAAAAGTGCCTGGTGTATAAAATGGCCTGCCATCTTAGGCTCAACGTAAGGAGCTTTATGAAAAGTTGTAAGGTGCTGGACTTTCACATTCTCAAGTTCTTTGTATCTTTCACACATTGCATTAACAAGTACATCGGGAAATGCACTGTTTGCGTGAAGATGAACGGTATTGTTAGATTTTATTACTTTTACTGCTTCTTCAGCAGAGACAACTTTACTTTTGTAATTGGGTACAGTCATATTAGAGGAAAATTTTTAAAATATTAAGGTTAATTGTTATTTTAATATACAAAAATAACTGTTTTAATCAATTTAAGAAACCCTTTTTTTAGGTATAGTGAGTGTTTTTAAAGATTTTTCTTCACTTAATAAAAAAAACGCACACTGAAAGAACTGAAGGTTTGTGATTTGCACTGATTTATAAGATTATACGAAAACAGGAGTGGGTTGCACTCCTGTTTGGCTAAAACAATGAATCATTAATATTATAGGTTGCCAACCATATTCTTTGGCACTACCCACTGGTCAAACTGCTCGCTGGTTAATAATCCGAGTTCGATTGCTGCTTCACGGAGTGTTTTGTTTTCCTTGTGAGCTTTCTTGGCTATCTTTGCTGCATTTTCGTAACCGATGTGAGTGTTTAATGCTGTTACGAGCATTAAAGAATTTTCCACATGCCTTTTTATGACAGCCATATTCGGTTCTATTCCTACTGCGCAATGTTCGTTGAAAGATTCGCAGGCATCACCCAGAAGTCTTGCCGAGTGTAACAGGTTTGTTATCATTACAGGTTTGAAGACGTTAAGTTCGAAATGTCCGTAAATACCGCCTGTTGTTATTGCTACATCATTTCCGATAACCTGTGCACAGACCATCGTCATTGCTTCTGCCTGTGTTGGATTTACTTTACCCGGCATTATCGATGAGCCAGGTTCGTTTTCAGGAATAATTAATTCGCCGATACCGCTGCGTGGACCCGAAGCAAGTAAACGTATGTCGTTTGCAATTTTCATTAAACTTACTGCTAGTGTTTTTAATCCACCCGATGATTCTACCATTGCATCGTGTGCCGCAAGTGATTCAAACTTATTTTCTGCAGTCTTGAATGGAAGACCTGATAAATCGGAAATATATTTTGAAACTATTACGTCATAATTCTTCGGAACGTTTAAACCCGTACCAACTGCCGAACCGCCGAGTGCGAGTTCTGACAAATGTGCAAGAGTGTTTGTGATAGCTTTCAAGCCGTGACTTATCTGAGATACATAACCCGAGAATTCCTGACCGAGAGTAAGCGGAGTTGCATCCATTAAATGAGTCCTTCCGATTTTTACCACATCCATAAACTTTTCAGACTTCGCTTTCAGAGTATTCATCAGTACGGTTGCTTTCGGGATAGTGTTCTCAAAAATCATTTTGTATCCTGCTATGTGCATTGCAGTCGGGAAAGTATCATTTGATGACTGAGATTTATTTACATCATCGTTAGGATGAAGGAATTTTTTCTCGTCTGAAAGTTTACCGCCGTTGAGTACATGTCCCCTGTTAGCGATCACTTCATTCAGGTTCATATTAGACTGCGTGCCTGAACCTGTCTGCCAGACTACAAGCGGAAACTGGTCATCAAGTTTTCCTGCGAGAATTTCGTCGCATACTTTTCCTATGAGTTCCATTTTTTCCTTTGGCAGTACACCGCATTCGTGGTTTGCCATTGCCGCGGCTTTTTTAAGTACAGCAAAAGCATAGATAACTTCTTTTGGCATTAATTGAGCGCCGATGGTAAAATTCTGCTTTGACCTTTGGGTCTGAGCTCCCCAGTATTTATCCGCAGGAACTTTAACTTCTCCCATTGTGTCGTGTTCAATTCTGTATTCCATTTTTATTCTTTAAGTTATAAAATTAATTTTTCGTTTTGTCTGTTTCAATAAAACTTAATGCTTCGGGAATGCTTCCGAATAAATAATCCTCCCCTATTTTATCAATCAATCCTGACTGAACCATCGCAAAGAGCGGCTGCTTGTGCAAACCCGATAATATGAATTTAGTCTTTTGCTTTCTTAATTTCGATTCCAAATCTTCTAACGCTCTTAACCCAGTGGCATCGATTGAAAGCAGATGCTGTAATTCAAGAATTAAATACTTTGGCTTCTTTTCTACAGACCTTAATGACTCTGTGAACTGTTCTACTGCTCCGAAGAACAGAGAGCCGAACACTTCAAAGATTTCAACGCCTTCGGGCATCTTTATGTCACTCTGTTCATTTTCATACTTACCGTCGAGTTCATCCTTAATATCTTTTGTGATTGCATTCACCTGAGAAACTTCTGCCATACGGCGCATAAAGAACAAAGCTGAAAGAACTACTCCAACTTCAATAGCAACCGTTAAGTCAACAATGACAGTGAGTACAAACGTAACAAGAAGAATTATGATGTCACTCTTAGGACTCTTTAAAAGTTTTTTGAAGGAACGCCATTCGCTCATATTGTAAGAAACTATCAGAAGTATTGCAGATAGAGTTGGTATTGGAATCAATGCTGCCCATTTACCGAAGAAGAGCATTATTAATAAAAGTACGACTGCGTGAACAATACCTGCAACAGGAGTCTTTGCACCGTTCTTAACATTAGTTGCCGTTCTTGCGATTGCACCTGTTGCAGGAATACCTCCAAATATCGGAGAGAATATGTTTGCAACACCCTGAGCAACGAGTTCCATATTCGAACGGTGTCTTGAACGTATCATACCATCGGCAACAACTGCTGACAGAAGAGATTCGATTGCCCCTAACAAAGCAATTGTAATCGCAGGTGAAAACACACCCGTAATTTTTTCCCATGTAATATGCGGTAATTGCGGAGCTGGTAATGTATTCGGTACTGCGCCAAACCTGCTTTGTATAGTATCTACTTTTATATCAAAAATTTGCACAATAACGGTAACAAATATTATAACGACTAACGGAGCAGGAATTTTATGCGAAATCTTTGGCCACAAAAGTAAGATGAAAAGGGAAAGGCCTCCGACAAACATTGCATTATAATTGACGGCAGAGAAATTCTGAAAGTAAACTATCCACTTCGAAACGAAATCAGCAGGAAGTTCTGCTATCTGCAATCCGAAAATATCTTTTATCTGTGAAGTGAAAATAATAACAGCAACGCCGCTCGTGAATCCGACTATCAGAGGATAAGGAATAAACTTAAGAAGTGTGCCCAGTCTTGCAACTCCCATCAGGATAAGAATTACACCCGCCATAAAAGTGGCAATCATAAGACCGTCCATTCCGTATTTCTGAACGATGCCATATATAATAACGATGAATGCACCGGTAGGTCCGGCAATCTGCACACGGCTTCCACCAAGCAGAGAGACAATAAGCCCTGCTATTATAGAAGTGTAAAGTCCCTGTTCAGGTTTAACACCTGAAGCGATGGCAAAGGCGATTGCCAGAGGCAGCGCAACAATGCCAACTATAACACCTGCGGATAAATCCGCAAAGAATTTTTCTTTTGTATAACCTTCCTTAAAGACAGTCCAGAGTTTGGGGACAAAAGTTTTCTTCAATTACTGTTTCTTCTTTCCGTGAGTTGCAATTACAGTTGAGAAAAGTCCGCCGCGTCTGGAATATATCCCTTTCACTTCCATCCACCTTGGCTTAAGCATATACACTAAATCATCGAGTATACGGTTAGTAACGTTTTCGTAAAAGATACCTTCATTCCTGAAGGACTGCAGATAAAATTTTAATGACTTAAGTTCAACGCATTTTTTATCGGCTATGTATGAGATTACTATAGTACCAAAATCAGGCTGACCTGTTTTAGGGCAAACAGAAGTGAACTCATCCGTCTGGTGTATAATTTCATAATTCCTGCGGGGATGAGAATTCTCAAATACCTCAAGCAACGCCAGTTTTTTCTTATCTAATACAGATTTATTTTTCATTACAATATGATTTTGATTTTAATTATTTTAAACATAATACTAATTAATAAACATTAAATTAACTTTTACGCAAAGATATAATTCGTGATTTCAAAATGGTTTACTAAAATACTATTTTTAGATTATAAAATCATTCACAAAAAGGGTTTCCATTTAAGTAATTGTCCGAATTGCGGAGAATATGCGACTCTGGAACGCTTGATGGAGAAAAGAAAGCTAAAAAGGGTCCCGAGGTTTTTTGGTTTTAAAGAATACCACTGCAGGTCCTGCAAGTGGGATGGGTATCTTCATACAAAAAGGTTTACAGAGAACCCAAAACGTGTATTCAGAAATTACATAATTGCACTCTTCTGGTTTCTGGTATTCGGAATAGTACTTTCATATTTATTAAAACATTACTACGATACACTGTAGAAGCAGTCTTTAATTTTTAATCTACGATTGCATCGAATCAAGGGGTATTTGAATATCCTGAAATTTATATTCCAAACGGGTTATTTGGTTATTTATATATGTATAAATGCACTTTTAATAATAGAATAAGTCACTTTCTCAAAATGAGAAAATTTATTCGATATAAATGATGAATGAAATGATAAGTTATTCGATTAAATAGGAATCTGCGTTTAAATCATTTAAACCAATTTTTTTGGAAATATTCTTACACGTATTTCTGTGATTACAAAGTTTAACATGAGTGCTTTACTCAAATAAAAGTCTCAAAATAAGAAAATTTGTCTCAAAATGAGACAAATTAAAATACAATACCGCTTTTTTTGTATATTTTTGGGCTTTTCGTTTGGCACGGAATTTGTAGAAATATTTCCATATATTCAGAACTTTGAAATAATTTATATTGCTTATAGTCAGGATTTTTGTAATAGGATTTTTATTAATAGCCGTTAGTCTTTCAGCACAGGAATCTGAAAACTTACGCAGTGTATTTTATTCTCAAAATTCAGGAAAGATTTTAAACCTTCCGGCAGGCAATCAACTAAAAGGAATAGATTTTCAGTTTATAAAAAATTTTTCACCTTCTTTTGACAATTCAGTTGATAATTTCACAACCATAAATTACAAAAAGGAATACACAATCTTTACTCCGGACAGCCTGTTTCTTATAGAAGTAGCAGGTAAATACAAAACAACTGTAGAAGATCCTGAACATAAAGATTCAAAACAAAGTCCTGAAGTAAAAGAAACCGGGAATCCCGAATATACATTTCAGCCTGACTATAATCCTTTTACAAGGTTCGGAAAAGATTTATGGATGCAGGCATCAGCGCCGTTTAAAATGAAAGGTACTGATTTTGTCTGGCTTGGAGCAGGAGCGATAATAACTGCAGGATTACTCGCAACAGACCAGGCTTCATATAATTTCATTCATAAAGGAACAGAGAGAACTTCACTATTCAGGAATACGAGTCCTGAGGTAACTGAATTAGGAGCAAACTACGGATTACTTTCTTTAGGTGCATTTGCAGGATACTCATTATTTTTTAATAATAAGAAGGCACAGGAAACTTCGTTCCTTGCGTTTGAAGCATTCCTTACTTCGAGTGTATGGGTGGTCAGCATTAAATGGATAGCGGGCAGACAAAGACCGAGTGCACAGGAACAATCTCAATCAGTTGCCGGAGGAAAATGGTACGGACCCGTTGCATACTTCAGGAGTAACCCGAAGAAATCAATCACAAACTTTGATGCATTCCCTTCCGGACATACGGCAACGGCATTTTCAATAGCAACAGTATTTGCGAAGCAATATAACCAGACATTAATCGTTCCGATTTTATCCTATGCGGCAGCTTCGATTGTTGGTATTACAAGGATAGGAGAAAGTACTCACTGGGCTTCAGACGTATTTGTAGGAGCAATATTAGGATATTTATCGGCAACTCAGATAGTTCACAACAACCCGTCACAGTTCACAAGAGACCACAGAGTAAGAAATAAATTTCTTTCTAAAGTGAAAACAAGTTTCACTCTTGGTATGTATGAAAGTTCACCGGCTCTGGTTTTTAAAGCTACGTTTTAGTTATTCCTGTTTAATTCTTCCCTGTATGATTCATCGTCTTCTTTGATAGACTTGCTGATATACTTAACTGAATAATCAGGGTTATAAACACGAAGGTCTCCGCTTGTATTGATTATATTAATAACTCCTTCAGGACTTACAAGAACCATATCACAGGAATCGAAAACGTACGTTCCACCTTCGGAAATATCTTTCAATACTACGTCAAAGTTATCAGTATCAGGTGTATAACGCATTATCTTCGATTTTTTATTACCGTCCGTCCCTGCAATATAAACATTCCCTTTTCCGTCTGCGTATATCTTATCACACAGTTCATCAAACTGGAAAGACGTACTCCACTCTTGCTTGCCTCTGCGTGTATATTTTGCAATGTATGCTACGCTGTATTCTAAGTTATAAATATAGATATAGTCATCCCATCCTGCAAACATTTCTACTTTGTACGATTTTACAGCACGTGGTTTGTCACCAAGTTCTTTCAGTTCTGGAATATCACCTGAATAACCCTCAGATAGGTTAATTTTGTGGTCAAAACCTGAGAAGAATGCAGAGAATAATCCTATGCTGCCTTTATCCGTCGGGTCACCCCAGAGTGATGCACGTGTGCCGTCTGTATTAAACCTCACAAATAAGTCGTTTATTACAGCAAGAATTGTATCATCCGAATCATTTATTAACGTCTCACAGTCTTTTACGGTAAAAGGGTAATGATTATCTTTTGATTGCTCACTTCCGTTAATCTTTCTTAACAGAGCACCGTCTTTGCAGGACAAAACTGATATTGAATGTTTGGTTGAATCCCATAAGTATAACTCGCCCTTCTTCGTTACTGCAAGATGTGCATGCACATCTTCAACATTAAGATTATTTACAGACCACCTTTTCTTAAAATCAGGCGAAAAGGACCAGACAGTTACATCTTTATCGAACACATCAAGTGTACCTGCTACGTATATGTTTCCTTCCCTGTCAATTGCTGCATCATAAAGTTTGCACCATTCTGGCAGCTGTTCTGATAATAACTTACTGTCAAATGTGATATACCATCTTTCTTTTGAAACAACGGGATGAAGTGAAAACCACAGGTCATCGGGAAGGTATACTTTCGACTTACAGAAATTACATTCAACTATTCTTTCCTTGCCGTCTATCTCAAGGTTTCCTGCACACGAAGGACATGTAAATAAAACAGGTTTATCGGAATTCTTTTCAACAGGTTTTTCCGGAGTACCCTTTAGCATGTTTTCGTCTTCGCTGACAATGTATTTCGATGACGGGAATATAGACTTCATTAAGTCAGTTGCAGGTCGGACAAAAACATCGGCTCTGCATTTCTTGCACTTATAATTACCGCCTTCAGTAAACTTGTTCAGTTCATCATCGGGTATATTAGTCTTGCATTTATTACACCGTGCCTGCTTTCTTCCGTACATCATATCAAAGTTATACTGTCCCGTCATAACTTTTGACGGCCTGCCCTCGTCATCTTTAAAACCAAGTATATCATCCGGTAACTCTTCAAGAAGCGATTTCCAGAGTTCTGCATTAAGCACATTGTCTTTATTGCATTTATCGCAGAATATTTTATCCACGAATGCATTGATTGG
This sequence comes from Ignavibacteriota bacterium, assembly GCA_026390735.1. Lineage (GTDB taxonomy): Bacteria > Bacteroidota > Ignavibacteria > Tepidaquicellales > Tepidaquicellaceae > CAIKZJ01. The sequence continues at coordinate 97,719 of JAPLFJ010000026.1, read as the reverse complement.
AAGAGGATTCCCGCAGAAATTACAGTCAGTTTTTAATTCGAGTAACAATGAAAACATAAGGCACCCTTTTAATTATTAAATGTTGTTTTATTTACAGGTGGAATAATAAGCAAAATAGTATAAAGATTAAACAGATAATAAAACGGGTTTTGCATACCTGCAAAACCCGCAATTATAAATATTTTATTGTATGATTTACTGTCTCACATTTAGCGAGAAATTTTTTGTAAAAGCCGGTATAGTTGTTTCTGTTATCAGCGTGAAAACTGCAGTAACATCTTTTGCACCTTTTACATTTGTAAATTGCCTGAAATTCTCATTAGTGCACAGAATACTTAGTGTGGTAGTTTTCCCAATGCCTATATTACTAATACCAGTTGTAAAATCTATTTCATTACCACCAAGATTTTCACCGTTATGAGTTATAACTGCTTTTACAGTTACTTTGTCGCCTGTTGAAATAGCATTACTAATGTTTTTAATCTTAACCTTAAACGTAAGATCTTTTGCATTTAGTTTACAGGATGTCGGGCAGATAACTGACTTTATTTCCCATTTATCCTGAGCATTAGTCTCTTTCGAAAGGAAAGAAGAAGCTAATATTAAGGTTAAAACTATGATTAGTACTTTCACTTTTTTCATTCTCGTTCTCCTTATTTTGAATATTGAATGGATTAAATTAAATAATAAATTTAAAATATTCAATACACCATCATATTTTAAATTTATTTTCTAATTCTCTTTATTTTACTCCCTTGGTACATTAACTGATAACTTTATGAAAGATCTGCGTTTATTATTGAATTGATAATCTTATTTTAGTCTGCTAATTTGATATTCGTAAATAATAATGGAATTGATTTATTTAATCTCCGTAAATTATGCTTAGAGTTGATGATTAGAAATAATCGAGTGAACGATTTAGTGAATGTTTTTTTATATGAGTTTTTAAGCTACTGTAAAAACAAATTAAGCGGGAGTAATTCAGTGGTAGAATGTCAGCTTCCCAAGCTGGACGTCGCGGGTTCGAACCCCGTCTCCCGCTCTGAAATCATTTCTCTTTAATGGAATATATACTTGCAATATTTTCCATTATATTTTTAAACCTTTTAAGAATAAATTTTATGGTAGCACAGGGTAATACTTTAAGCGGGGTAACGGATTATTGTGATGTTGTAGGCGGAAAGATATGGTACATAATTTACGGTGCCGAAAAGAGCGGCACTCCGCTTGTATGCATTCACGGTGGTCCCGGGGCGACACATGATTACCTTTTAACGATTAATGAACTGGACGGAGACAGACCTGTGGTTTTCTATGATCAGCTCGGATGCGGACGTTCTGACAAACCTGACAATGACTCGCTATGGACAGTTGAAAGATATACGAAGGAACTTGGGACCCTTATAAAGCATCTGGGTTATACTGAAGTTTTTCTTCTGGGCCATTCCTGGGGAACTATACTCGCGACAGAATTATATTTTACAAAATCTGTTAAAGTACGGGGGATGATATTATCAGGTGCGTGTATCAGTCCGGACTTATTCGTAAAAGGGGCAAGGTCATACTTATCTGCGTTACCAGATAATTACAGAAAAGTAATTTCAAACTGTGAGAAAATAAAAGATTTTAATAACGCCTCTTACACAGAAGCCATGAATTATTATTACAACCTGCACTTATGCAGAACAACTCCATGGCATCCGTTACTTCTGGAATCTTTGAATAATATTAATTCAAAGATTTATACTTATATGTGGGGGCCGAGCGAGTTTACTGCAACAGGTACTTTACTAAACCATAACAGGATTAATGATTTACAAAAGATATCCGTACCCGTGCTTTATACAAGCGGAGAATACGACGAAGCGACACCTGAGATTACTAAAATGCTCAGTGATTTAACTCCAGACTCAAAGATAGTTGTCTTTAAGGATGCCTCGCACAATCATCATCTTGAAAAGACGGAGGAATATAATTATATTGTTAAAAGTTTTATCGAAAAGACAGAAACAGACAAAGACACAAGATGAATAAGAAATATTTTACAGTAGGCCCTACTGAACTTTCAGAAGGAATTGCCTATAATTATGCTAATGCCGTAGAGAATAATATATTTTCATTTTCCCACCGTTCAAAAGAATTTGAAGAGATATACGCAGACACCGTTAAATCTTTGAAGTCTTTACTTAATATACCCGACGACTTTTATGTTTTCTTTCTTTCATCTGCTACAGAATGTATGGAAAGAGTTGTGCAGAACCTCGTGGAGAAAGAATCTTTTCATTTTATCAATGGTTACTTCGCGGAAAGATTCCTTAAAATATCAAAACATCTTGGTAAGAATACTGCATTTATTAAATCAGAATACGGCACAGATTTCAACTGGAATGATGTCAGTATAAGTGATAGTACTGAAATGATTTGTGTTACGCATAATGAAACGAGCACAGGAACAGTGCTTGACGCAAAGAAGATTTATGAGTTGAAGAATAAATACCCTGAGAAGATAATGGCAGTTGATATAGTTACGTCAGTCCCCTATTATCAGTTTGACTTTAACTTCATTGATGCCGCATTCTTTTCAGTGCAGAAAGGTTTTGGGCTTCCGCCTGGGCTTGGAGTGATGGTATGCAGAAAGAGTTTGATTAATAAGGCGAAAGGACTGAGTGACAAAGGAATTGTTATAGGTACATACAATAATTTTTTAAATTTAGCGGCTAATGCTGATAAGAATCAGACCACTATAACTCCGAACATTCCTGCAATTTACCTACTTGGGAAATCCTGCGAGGCAATATTGAATAAAGGTGTTGATACGATGAGAAACGAGACGGAGAAGAAAGCAAACTTACTTTATAATTTCTTTGACAAACATCCTAACATAAAACCATTCGTAGAAGAAAAAGATTTAAGGTCATTAACGACAATAGTACTGAAAACAGAACTGGATACGAATAAAATACACACAAAGTTAGAATACAATGATTTTGTTGTAAGCAGTGGGTATGGTGATTTCAAAGAGAACCACATAAGGATTGGCAACTTCCCGATGCATAAGTTTGAAGATGTTTCTAATTTAATTTACTTATTTAAAAAGTTTTGAAATGGATTTATTTGACGTAAATAATACAGATGCCGGTAAACCGATTGCAGAAAGACTGAGGCCTGATACGCTCGAAGGATTTTTCGGGCAGGAACATTTAATCGGTAAGGGAAAGCCCATAAGATTAATGCTTGAGAACAAATCAATAGTATCCATGATTCTATGGGGACCTCCGGGAGTCGGCAAAACTACTCTGGCACTGATTATTTCGAAGTTAATAGATTTTGATTTCATACAGTTATCAGCAGTTTCGTCGGGAGTGAAAGATGTAAGGGAAGCAATCGATAAAGCCGAAAGAAGTTTAAAGTTTTACAGCAGAAAAACTTTATTGTTTATAGATGAGATACACAGGTTCAATAAATCACAGCAGGATTCACTGTTGCACAGTGTAGAGAATGGTATACTGACATTAATCGGTGCAACAACTGAAAACCCTTCTTTCGAAGTTATATCCCCTCTTCTTTCAAGATGCCGTGTTTACACACTCGAAGAACTCGGGAAGAAAGATTTTGAGAACATCATTAAAAGAGCACTTAAAGATGATGTACTATTAAAGGATTTTGATATAGAGATTACGGATACTGATTTCCTGATATCCCTTTCAAACGGAGATGCACGAAGACTTTTAAACGGACTTGAACTTGCATTCAAGATTACACAGGCAGATAACGGGAAATACATAATTACAAACGACATTCTTAAAGATGCATTCCAGACTAATCACATTAAATACGATAAGAATGCAGAAGAACATTATAACATTATTTCTGCTTTTATTAAAAGTATGCGCGGGAGCGACCCTGATGCTGCGGTCTACTGGCTTGCAAGAATGCTTCGTGGAGGCGAGGACCCGAAGTTTATAGCAAGAAGAATGATTATACTCGCATCGGAAGACATCGGGAATGCTGACCCGTATGCAATAACACTCGCAGTCACAACGTTTAATGCGGTTGATAATATCGGAATGCCTGAAGCAAGAATAATACTCTCGCAGTGTGCAACATATCTTGCCTGTTCACCAAAAAGCAATTCTTCATACATGGCTATTAAGAATGCAGAAGGAGATGTAAATACTTTACCACCTTACGGAGTGCCGCTTCATCTGAGAAATGCCCCGACAAAACTAATGAAAGAACTTGGTTACGGGAAAGAGTATAAATATGCTCACGATTATGACAATCACTGGGCAAAGATGGATTTCTTGCCGGAAGAATTAAAGGATAAGACTTATTACGACCCTTCTGACAGCGGAAGAGAAGAGAAGTTTAAAAAATTTCTCGAAGACAGAAAAAGAAAGAAAGAAAAGTGATAAATTATGTCAGATACTCTTTAATCAGTTTAACTGCTTTTACAACTTCTTCTCTGCTAACATCAAGATGAAATACTGCTCTGATGTTTGAGTATGAACCTGAAGACATTAATACACCTTTATCTTTCATATGGCCCAGGAATTCATCTTTTACAATCCCTTTAACTTCAAATACCACGATATTTGTCTGAACTGCATCAATGTTTATATTGACTTTCTCAAGAGCGGAAATTTCTTTTGCGAAATACATGGCATTATTATTATCTTCTTTAAGTCTTGTAACGTTATTATCCAGAGCATATAACGCTGCAGCAGCAAGTATTCCCGACTGGCGCATTCCGCCGCCAAGAATCTTTCTCCATTTATGAGCAAGAGTAATCAACTCATAATCACCGCAAAGTATCGAGCCTACAGGTGCACCGAGTCCCTTTGAGAAGCAGAATGATATCGAATCACAATATTGAGCATATTCCTTAAGGGTTATTCCTGTTTCAGCAGAGGCGTTAAATATTCTTGCACCGTCTATGTGGACTTTGATGTTGTTCTGTTTTGCGAGAGAATAAATATCTTTTATGTTTTCAATCGGTTGTATTGTTCCGCCTGCCCTGTTATGAGTATTTTCGAGGCAGATTAGTTTAGTTTTAGGGAAGTAATATTCGTCTGACCTGATTGCTGACTTAATATCTTCGACATTCATAACTCCGTTTGTTCCTGGTACAGTATGAAGCTGAACGTTTGAAATGATTGACGGTGCGGAAGTCTCGTAGTGGAATATATGAGCCTCAGATTCGCAGATAACTTCATCTCCCTGTACAGTGTGCCCTTTGATAGCAAGCTGGTTTCCCAGGCATCCTGTTGTAACGAATAAAGATGATTGTTTACCCGACAACTCAGCACATTTCCGCTGAAGTTTAATTACTGTGGGGTCTTCACTAAATACATCATCGCCGACTTCAGCATTGAAAATTGCTTCGCGCATTGCCTTTGACGGCTGAGTTACCGTATCACTTCTTAAGTCTATAGGTTTCATTACAGGAAATTTAAAGGTTGGTCTAAAGTTGAGATAATAGTTTCCAAATTAATTTTAAGAGTTGGGATATCATTCTTCACAGTTTCCCAGACTGCCATGACATCAACGCCAAAATAGTCATGAATAAGTTTGTTTCTCATACCGACAATATTTTTCCAGGGAATCTGTGAATTACTTTCCCTGAATGATTTTGTCAATTTTGAAGAGGCTTCTCCGATTATTTCAATTTGCCTGATAACTGCATCCTGCATCATTGAATTTGATTTAAAACTTTCTATATCTGTACTTACAGTATATTCTATAATTTTATTAATAGAATCTCTGATATGGAATAGATATACTGAATCTAGCTTACCCATTTATATATGACCTTTATTTCACCTTGTATACTATTATATATATAAGGACTTATGGAAGCTTTTGTCAGCAAGTCGACATTTATACCTAAATAGTCAGACAATCCCTGCTCAATTTCTACGTATTTTAGAAGACTCAACTGATTTTTGAATTCAACTATTAAATCTATATCACTTCTTTCTGTTTCTTCATTATTAGCATACGAGCCGAAAACGGAAATATTAATAACTCCATACTCCTTCAGAAAGGAAACAATTTTATCGTATAGTTCCGGTTTGTTTTCCATATTATTAGAATATTTTTTCCTGATCAGCGCCGCTGCCTTCTTTATCCTCTTCAAGTATTCTGGCAATTGCTGATATATTATCATTATCACCGATTCTTATAAGTCTTACACCAGATGCCGCTCTTCCCATAACACGAATATCTTTCATCTTTTGTCTTATCAGTATACCACGTGTTGTGATTATCATAAGGTCATCTGTGTCTGTAACTTCTTTTATTGAAATCATCTTTCCGACTTTATCGGATGTCTTTACTGTCCTGACACCCTTACCGCCACGTGAAGTAATTCTGTAATCATTCAAATCGCTTCTCTTGCCGTAGCCCTTTTCAGTTACCACAAGAATTGTAGCGCTGGCTCTTACGACTGCTATCATACCAACAACATAATCACCCTTTGCAAGTTTAATAGCACGAACGCCTGTTGCGGTTCTGCCCATATCACGAACAAGTGACTCGTTGAAGCGGATTGCCTGACCGAAGTGAGTCCCGATTACTATTTCCTGATTACCGGTTGTAAGTTTCACTTCAACTAAAGCATCGTTATCGTTAATATTAATCGCATTAATACCGTTTTTTCTGATGTTTGAATATGCTTCAAGTTTGGTTTTCTTAATAGTACCAAATTTTGTAATCATTGTGATGTATAGTTCTTCAGTGAAGTCTTTAACCATCAGGAATGCGGAAATATTTTCATCTTTCTCTTTCTCTATCAGGTTAAGTATCGATTTACCCCTTGAGGCTCTCGAACCCTCAGGAATATCGTAAACTTTCAGCCAGTAGCATTTACCTTTGTCGGTAAAGAACATAATATACTGATGTGTGGAGCCTATGAACATATGTTCGATAAAGTCCTCATCAGAACTGCCCGTTGATGCAGCAGTTATTCCCCTGCCGCCTCTGCCCTGTGTCTTATATGAATTTACAGGAATACGTTTTATGAATCCTTTGTTAGAAATAGTTATGACTACGTCTTCTTCCTTCACGAGTTCTTTAATCATTTCATCATCAGTCATCTTCTTCACGTCGTAAATAATAGAAGTTCTTCTCTCGTCGCCAAATCTCTCTTTGAGTTCCTTTAAATCATCAGTGATAATTTCTCTTCTTAAATCTTCGCTCGCAAGTATTCTCTTCAGTCTTTCGATAGTCTTTAATACTTCCTTGTATTCTTCTTCGATTTTCTTTCTTTCAAGACCTGTAAGTCTCTGCAGTCTCATTTCCAGAATAGCGGTTGCCTGAATCTCAGAAAGTTTAAACCTCTTCACTAAAGCATCTTTTGCGGTAGGAGTATCTTTGGACTTCCTGATTACTTTGATAATTTCATCGATGTTATCAAGAGCAATGATATATCCTTCGAGTATATGTGCACGTTTTTCTGCTTCATCGAGTTCATATTTCGAACGTCTCACGATAACTTCAAGTCTGTGCTTTATAAAATACTCCATCACTTGCTTGAGATTCAGAACTTTAGGAACACCATCAACCAGTGCAAGAGTAATAATACCAAACGTTACTCTCATCTGAGTATGCTTGTAAAGGTTATTTACAATCACGTTCGGATTAGCATCACGTTTCAGACCGATAACCACTCTCATTCCGTCTCTGTCACTTTCATCATTAATGGCTGCAATATCTTCAAGCTTTTTATCTCTTACGAGCTGTGCAATATTTTCGATAAGTGTTGCTTTGTTTACCTGATACGGTAATTCGGTAATTATTATATTCTGTTTCCCATTTCTGTCAGGTTCGATGTTCAGTTTTGCCTGAAGTATAACCTTACCTCTTCCTGTTTCAAAAGCATCGATAACAGGTTGATAGCCGTATATTATCCCGCCTGTCGGAAAATCAGGTGCAGTAATGTACTTCATTAATTTCTTAATTGGAGCATCTGGATTCTTTAGAAGATATATCAAGCCATCACAGACTTCAGTTAAATTATGTGGGGCAATATTAGTTGCCATACCAACAGCAATACCGTTCGAACCGTTTACTAACAGATTAGGAAAATTACACGGAAGAACCGTAGGTTCTTTTAATGTCTCATCAAAGTTAGGAACGAAGTCAACTGTGTTTTTATCAATATCAGTTAAAAGTGTTTCAGCGACTTTTGAAAGTCTTGCTTCTGTATAACGCATCGCAGCAGGAGAATCACCATCGATAGAACCGAAGTTTCCCTGTCCGTCAACGAGCGTGTACCTTAAAGAAAAATCCTGAACCATTCTGACCATCGTATAATAAACGGCAGAATCACCGTGCGGGTGATACTTACCGAGGACCTCTCCAACTATTCTTGCGGATTTTTTATAAGGTTTATTTGAGTACAAACTCAGTCCGCTCATTCCATAGAGAACTCTTCTGTGAACGGGTTTTAAACCGTCTCTGACGTCAGGCAGAGCTCTTGACACAATAACAGACATTGAATAATCAATGTAAGACGTTTTTAATTCGTCTTCAATATTAACCGGTATTATCTTTTCGTTTGGCATTAATTAATTATTTAAATAAACTTTTACATACTTGAATAAAGCCCGTTTTCGGGCTTTATAATTTTCGTGGAGATAACAGGATTCGAACCTGCGACCCCTTCATTGCGAACGAAGTGCTCTACCAACTGAGCTATATCCCCTCTCATTTTTAATACTGTGAAAATACGCAATTTCAACGTCTTTCTCAATGTATATTTTAATGCAAAAAGGGTTTGAGTACAGACTCAAACCCTTATAAACACTGATATTACCTATGGTTCGGTTACTTGCCCATATTTTTCAAATCATCCATCGATTTGAAGTCAATATCCTTTGGAGGATCGAAAAAGTCAGGAGCTACTTTTGCTTCCGGTTCAAAAGTCGAAGCTGTCATTGTCATTTTACCGTCGGTAAATTTCAATGCCATCTTATCCTGGTAAATCCAGATTTTCTCTTCACCCTTTGAATAAACATCGCATTTATAACCGATGATTTCTTCTGAGCCGCCCTTTGTGTAATCTTTCAATTTATCTTTTACATCGTATAACTTTGCAAAATCTTTCTGGAAGTTTTCATCTTTCGAAACATCCATCTTCATTCCCATTTTCTGCCCCATTAAGTCCATTACCATATACATCATTCCTTCTTTGACGTACATTGTAGAATTCACATCAGTTCCTTTATCTTTTGCCTTAATATCAAGCTTTACACTTTTCCCTAAAACGTACATATCCATCGAACCCTTTTCGGTTTCACTTACCATTTCGTACTTAAGATGGAAAGGTGTGTTTTCACTTACTGCAACTTCCTTCTTATCGCCCTTTTTATCGTCTTTTTTGTCGGTTGCATCTTTCTTTCCGCAGCCGGTTATAAAACTGAACGATAGCACAACAACTGCCAGCAGGTACATCAATTTTTGAATCTTCATAACTTTTAATTTTAATTGTTTGTTTTATAATGTATGTTTAAAATACTCAAAATATACTTTTATTAAAACATAATTTGGTAATGACAGTAACGGAAAACGAAGTAATCTTATTCGACGGTGTTTGTAATTTCTGCAATTCATCAGTAAATTTTATTATCGATAAAGATAAACGCGATGTATTCAGGTTTGCATCTTTACAGTCGGACTTCGGGCAAGAGTGTTTAAAAGATTTTAATCTGCCGGCTGATTCGTTTTCCACGCTCATACTTGTATCAAACGGAAAATATTTCACACGTTCCTCCGCAGCATTAAGAATTGCAAAAGATTTATCATTCCCTTATAGTCTTTCCTTTGCATTTATTGTCATTCCGCCATTTATCAGGAATTTATTTTATGACATAATTGCACGCAACCGTTACAGATGGTTCGGGAAGAAAGAAGTATGCAGAATTCCATCTGCAGAAGAACGTGCTAAGTTCATAGAATAATTTATTAAAAGTGAGTAACTTGTACTCTTTGTCATTCTCTGTTCTTTGTCGTTCTCTGTTCTTTGTCATTCCCGAATGATCTTATCGGGAATCCAGAATACGGGGATCCATAATACAGGGAATCCATAGACAATAAAGTATTAGATAATCAAATTTCAGAATGAACAAAGAAGCAGAAAAAATTATAGATGCACTTAACCTTACAAAACATCCTGAAGGAGGATACTTCTCAGAAGTTTACCGTTCAGACGAGACAATCGAAAAAGATTTGCACGAAAGATTTTCAGGGAAACACTCCCTATACACATCGATATATTTTCTGCTGTCAGAAAACGATTATTCAGCATTCCACGTATTAAAATCGGATGAAATCTGGCACTTCTACAAAGGAACAACACTTGATGTTCACATTATAAGTCCGGATGGCTCACTTAATTCAATATCGCTCGGAAAAGACTTTGAATCAGGCGAATGCTTCCAGTTTTGCATTAAGACTGGTCACTATTTTGCCGCAGAAGTACGTGACAAATCTTCCTTTGCACTCGTCGGTTGCACAGTATCCCCCGGCTTCGAATATTCCGATTTCGAGCTATGTAAGAAAGAAGAACTGAGCGAAAAGTTTCCTCAACACGCAGATTTAATAACAATACTTACTAAGTAAAAGAAAACCTTCCCGTGATTAACCGGGAAGGTTTTCTGATTTGTAACCTCTTATATTTAGCTTAATTAATTTATCATCATTCCGCCATAAAGAAGACGAATTTATGATAAAATGATTAACCTTACTTTATCATCAGCATTCTCTTTGTTTCAGTGAAGCCGCTAGTTATCAATTTATAAAAGTAAACTCCGCTTGCTAATGATGAACCGTCGAATGATGTTTCATACGTTCCTGGTTTCACCGATTCGTTTACGAGCGTTTGAACTTCACGTCCCATAATATCAAAAACAATTATCTTTACATTACTAAACTTTGCGACATCAAATTTTATGTTTGTTGTCGGATTAAACGGATTCGGATAGTTCTGTGACAATGAATATGATTCTGAAGTTGTAATGTTGTTGTTGCCTGTATTGGTTAGTGGACTTGATAGAAGTTCAAGCATTACATCACCCCTGCCGTTGCCTCCCGAATATTGTGCTTGAAGCAAAACTGGCAGTGCAAGTATGAGTGCTATTAATATTATTGTTATCTTCTTCATTTTTTTTATTATGTTTAAATTTAATAAAATCGTTATTCTATTAATTGATACTTTATATGCTTTTTACTATTTATTCTTTACTTTTAAAACTTGCTGTCTGCATATCAGAAAAATATCTTTATTTGGCTGCCGTCCCTGATTCTGAATGTTTATAACCATTTGCTAAGGCGCCGTACGAACTCCACGACCACCATAAAAGTAGTGCCGAACAATGTATGTACTCGCCGCATTGGGACGGTCAGAAACTCTCAAGTTAGTGTCACTACCGGACCAATAGCCGCCACGGAAACCTGCGCCTTCGGAATTTATACCGGGCCATGTTAATGCATCAGCATCGCCAGCGGTATTTAATACTCCGTTGCCGTGTGTGCCTGTAAATCCTCTGCCTGTTGGGTTGCCCACTGTTACAGGGCGTTCCCACAGATTGCCGCTCATCTCCATTATGCCGTAATACGTTGCGCCCGCTGATACCCTGCCTGTATTTAATCCATTACCCGCAAAGATTCCTACTCTGACCGGTCCATTAATACTGCCACCATAAGGGATAGTTGACCCAGTTGCCGCATTGCCAAGACTTGTGCTGTAATTTGTAGCTATGTTCTCGTTTGTCAATCCACTATTGCTCAGTGTGTATGTAATACCGCCAATTCCTGTGGTGCCCCAGGAATATTCGTTGGACACTGAGGGTATTATGCCTCGGCAGGATTTTTCAAATTCCAATTCTGTCATCGGACGCAAACCGCTCCAATCAAGATATGCAACTAAATCAGGCCAATTTATCCAGTTGCAGGCGACAAAAGGGTTGGTGGTGCTGTAAACTCCACTTGATGCTGTAATGCCATACCTATAACCTGTGCTTGAAGTAGAATAACGATTGGAAGCCTGCGTTTGTGTAAGAGTATTCAAAAAGTCAACATATTCCTGCTGGCTTATTTCATACTTCATAGAGTAGAAAGCGTTGAATCCTTTTGGGAATGCGGCAGGGATGGGACCGAGTTGGTCGCCGCCATAATAAACAACAGGGTAATAAAGGTTATTGGTTGCAGTTCCTACTGTGATTGCGCCTTCACTTGTAATCTGATAAGGATTAGCTGTTGTGGGGTATTTGTAAAAAGCGTCGTATTCCGTTCCGCCGCTTCCTACAGAAAAGCTCCCCTGCGGCACATATACCTGCTCTATGGCATATACGCGAATATCTACGATTGCATTATCAGCTACACCATTGGCGCCGTAGTTCCATCGGAGCTGTACGCCTGTTTTCGAAAATGTGCCTGTGCCATTAGAATCGCGGTATATAAATGCACCCAAACCGGGATTAGTGGTTTGGTTAAATGGTAAAGCCGGGTCAAGCAAGCCGGTTGATATTGTACTTCCGGTTGGGTTGACGTGTCCCGTATTATTCAGCCACGTATGCTGCCACCCGCTTGTGCCTACACGGTACTTCACAAACACCCAGGCGGCATCCCAGTTATTCGGATCGGACGAAGTCCGCCATGAGTTTTCCCAGGTGATGTCGAATTTCACCATTGCGTAATGATTTGCTGCATTTTGTCCTGTCAGACTAAAGTTGGAAACTGTAACGTTGTTTGCTAAGCCATTGTAACTTGCAAACATAAACAGACAGAGCATAAGAACTGTCTGAAATTGAATCAAACGTGATAGATTTTTTTGTTTCATATTATGTTTTTGTTTTAAATTTCTTGCTTATACTTTTGTATTTAACAAATTATAATAATTTTATTTAATATTTTCTCCCCGGGAATATCTTAGGTAAATGGAAATATAAAAATACCAGACAATGGATATATGTATTAGAAATTAAAAATCGTGTGTGCTATTGGGCCAATATCAAAAACTTAAATATATATTTTTGTCTTAAACTGACTATATAAGCAAATCAATACTTTTTGTTTCAAGAAATCCCGTCAATGTTAAAGAACTTACATAAACCCTAACGTTTTTAATCTTACTTGACCCAAATAAAATTAATATGTTTTACATGAAAAAACAATATATTAATTATGAAGCCAAACATGATTTCAAGATTGTTACTTTATTCCATCAGAGGTTGTATGTTTTTTAATTTTCGGAATATTGCAAAATTCCAACTACTCCATCACAATGAGAGATGCTATAGAATAGTCACAACACTATTATTAATTCTCGCAAATGTATCATTTTTATACTCCCTTTACTGGCAAGTATATACAGGCTAAATAGATTCTGTCTGAAGCAATACGACACCAATACGCTATTTTCTTTGTTTTTTTTGAAGTGCAGATTTCCGGTCTGTTTCAGAGGATTTATAATCTTATACTGCTTCTTTTTACAAATGTACCCCTATATTTTAAGAATTCAAATGTAAGTATTATTCTTTTATCTAATCCTGAATCTGTAAATATTCAGACTAAATATAAGTCATTGTTTTCCATTTATTCAAAAGCCTGTATTGAGTATATTTGCCAATGAAAAATAGATTACTTGTTACAGCGGCATTACCTTATGCCAACGGATATATTCATCTCGGGCATATTGCAGGTGCGTATTTACCGGCAGATATTTTTGTAAGGTTTAAAAGACTTTGCAGCGAAGAGATTATTTTTGTCTGCGGCTCGGATGAACATGGCACGGCTATAGAAATTTCCGCTATGAAAGAGAATGTTACTCCCAGAGAAATCATTGACAGGTTTCACTTTGCGAATAAAGATGCTTTTGCTAAACTTGGAATTTCTTTTGATATTTATTCACGGACTTCAAACGAGATTCATCACAAGACTTCTCAGGATTTTTTCCTCAACCTTTTTGATAAAAACCTTCTTGTTCAAAAAACAGAGAAACAGCTCTATTCAGAAAAAGATAAAAGATTCCTCGCTGACAGGTTTGTGGAAGGTACCTGCCCTATCTGCGGATATGAAGAAGCACGCGGCGACCAGTGCGAAAAGTGTGGGTCTAACCTTACTCCTCTTGAACTGAAGGATCCAAAGTCTAAAATCTCGGGTGACACTCCCGTTGTAAAAGAATCTATAAATTTCTTCTTTCCTCTGGAAGCGTTTCAGCCAAAACTGGAAGAGTGGATTAAAGGAAAGACTAACTGGAAACCGAACGTTAAGAATTACTGCGAGGGCTGGTTTAAGACAGGTTTAAAAGACCGTGCCATTACGCGTGACCTTGATTGGGGCGTGAAAGTGCCCGTGAAGAATACTGAAGGCAAAGTGATTTATGTTTGGTTTGAAGCACCGATTGGTTACATCTCTGCAACGAAGGAATTATTTATAGAAAGAGGAACGCCTGAGAAATGGAAAGATTACTGGTGCGAAGAAGACACAAGGATGGTACATTTTATTGGCAAAGATAATATTATTTTTCACGCGATTGTATTCCCTGCAATGCTTATGGCACACGGCGGGTTTGTACTTGCGGAGAACGTTCCTGCAAACGAATTCTTAAATCTCGATGGTGCGAAACTTTCTAAGAGCAAAGGTCACGGAATACTCGTGAAGGATGTTGTGGAATCGTTCAATCCTGATGTTGTAAGGTATTCGGTAGCATCGAATATGCCCGAGAATAAAGATTCTGATTTCTCGTGGGAAGATTTACAGTCAAAGAATAACAATGAACTTGCAGCAATACTCGGTAACTTCATAAACCGTACCGTAGTGTTTGCAAAGAATAAGTTTGACAACAAAATACCTGCAAGGGTTTCGGGTGAAGTGCCTGAAATATTTGCTTACATAAAATCACAGAAGAAAGTTATAGAAGACTGTTACAACAATTATAAATTCCGCGATGCTTTAAATGAAACTATGAACATAGCCCGTGCGGCGAATAAATACTTTAATGACAGTGAGCCGTGGAAAGTAATAAAAACTGACGAGGCAAAGTGCGGAGAAATTATAAACGACTGCCTTGAGATTGCACATTCGCTCGCGATTGCAATTGCTCCTGTGATTCCGTTTACGTCGGAAAAGATTCTGAAGGTACTCGGGAAAGACAATTCTGACTTTAGCTGGGATAAGATTGGCGATCTTGTTTTAAAGGGAGATACCGAACTCGGCGAGAACGAAATACTTTTCCCGCAGATAGAACTTGCTGCACCTAAAGAAGAGGAAGTGGTTGTAGTAGAAGAAAATCTTATTACGATTGATGATTTTAAGAAGGTAAAACTTGCAACGGCAGTAGTGATTCATGCAGAAGCAGTTCCAAAAAGCAAGAAACTCCTGAAACTGAAAGTAAAATGCGGAAGCAAAGAAAAGCAAATTATAGCCGGTATAGCCGAACATTATTCAGCTGAACAGATATTGAATAAAACGGTTTTAATAGTTGACAACCTGAAACCGGCAAAATTGATGGGACTTGAATCACAGGGAATGCTTCTTGCCGCAAAGATAGACGGAAAACTGAAAGTGATAACTGTCGACGGTGAAATAGCAGACGGAGCCGACGTAAGTTAGTGGAATAAAAAACAGACAATTTAGTGAAGAGTATTATAAAAGAAGCTCCGTAGGAGCGACATAACAATAACAAAAAGGATTAATATAAGTTAAGTCCCGTAGGGATGACATATTGAGGATTATAGAAATTAATGATTTATAAGTTTAATAATTTAGAATACGATCTTTCATCCCGCACTTTTGTGATGGGGGTATTAAACATCACACCCGATTCTTTCTCTGACGGAGGGAAATACTTCGATAAAGATATTCAGATGCAGAGAATTGTAGTTGATGCAGTGCGTATGGAAAGAGAAGGCGCCGACTTTATTGACGTCGGGGGCGAATCAACCCGCCCAGGTGCTCAGAAAGTAAGTGCAGACAAAGAAATCCTGAGAGTGATTCCTGTAATTTCAGAGATAAAGAAACACATTAACATTCCAATTTCAATAGATACGTACAAACACGAAGTTGCTGAAGAAGCATTGAAGGTAGGTGCAGTTATTGTAAACGATATAAGCGGATTTCAGTTTGACGATAAGATTGCTGAGGTTACGAAGAAGTATAATGCATCGTGCATACTTATGCACATAAAAGGCACACCAAAAGAGATGCAGAAGAATCCTGTTTATGATAATGTAATAGAAGAGATAAAGGAATATTTAGGGAATTCAGTCTCGATAGCAAAAGAGGCAGGGATAGAACAGATAATAGTCGACCCGGGCATCGGATTCGGCAAGACATTTGAACATAACATAGAAATCATAAAGAATCTTTATAAGTTTAAGTCACTTGGTTACCCTGTATTACTTGGTCTTTCGAAGAAAAGGTTTATTAATGAAATCTATGAATCCGGTACTGACGAAAGGATTGAAGGAACGATGGCCGCGAACACAGCAGGGATATTGAATGGTGCGAACATTATAAGAGTACACGATGTTTTAGAGAATAAACGTGCTGCATTAACAGCAGACGCTTTAAAGTAAACGATATAACAGATTTGATTAACAAAAAGAATAGTCCGGAGAATTTTGAAGCTGTTGAGCTTGACGTTACCGGAATGGAATGCGTGAACTGTGCAAACAGTATCAAAACATACCTCGAAAAACTTAACGGAATCCACAACGTAGACATTAATTTCACTTCAGAAGTTGCGAATGTTTCATTCAATCCGAACGTAATTTTAATTAAAGATATTGTATCTGACATAAGAAAACTCGGATATGACGTTATAGAGGAAGACGACGAAGATGCTGTTGAGAAAATAAAGAAACAGAAACTGGCTTCTGATAAATATAACTTTATAGTATCAGCAATGTTAACAGCGCTGATTATGTTAATATCAATGAGCGGTCATCATGGTATGTACGACCTTAAGATAACCCCGAATTTCTCTTTAATATCTTTATT
Source organism: Ignavibacteriota bacterium (assembly GCA_026390735.1). GTDB lineage: Bacteria > Bacteroidota > Ignavibacteria > Tepidaquicellales > Tepidaquicellaceae > CAIKZJ01. The sequence goes on along the minus strand of JAPLFJ010000026.1, from coordinate 80,712 downwards.
GCTTTTAACTTCATATGTGGTTTTCTACAACGGAAGAAAGTTTCTATCAGGCGCATACAACTCGGCAAAGATTTTAAAGAGCGATATGAATACTCTTGTGTCTATGGGAGTCCTTTCTTCATATGTTTACAGTTTCGTAATTGCAATAAATCATATTTTCAACCTGAACCTGGATGCACTCAGAAATTCGCATGAGGTATATTTCGAGACTTCTGCGATGATTATCACGCTTATATTAATCGGTAATTATCTTGAATCAGTTTTAAAATCAAAGACACAGACATCGATTAAGAAGTTGAAAGAACTTCAGGCAAAGTTTGTTAATGTAATCCGTAACGGAGAAGATATGCTCGTACCTTTCAAAAAGGTTAAAGTAAACGATACAGTAATTATCAGGTCGGGCGACAAAATACCGGTTGACGGCATAATACTTGAGGGATTCTGTGTAATTGACGAAAGTGCAATGACGGGTGAGAGCGTAATGATAGAAAAGAAAAAAGATGACAGATTAATAAGCGGAACTCTGATGAAGAACGGTTTTGTGAAAATGAGTGCCCTTAAAGTTGGCAAAGATACTACATTATCGAAAATAATATCACTCGTTAAAGAGGCATCGAACTCCAAACCGCAGATACAAAGACTGGCAGATAAAATATCATCAATATTCGTACCTGTAGTTGTTTCTATAGCTGTGGTTACATTTCTCGTCTGGTACTTTATTATAGGTACTCCTTTCGATGAATCATTGCTCTTTGCAGTTTCAGTTCTGGTTGTTGCGTGTCCATGCGCATTGGGACTTGCCTCCCCTATGGCAGTTGTAATCGGAGTTGGAAGAGCTGCAGAGAACGGAATACTCTTTAACAATGTTGAAGCTATAGAAAAGTTGAACAAGATAGACACGATATGTTTTGACAAGACAGGAACAGTGACAACCGGTGAAATGCATTTAAAGACCATTAACTCGTTCAATGGTATTTCCGAAGATGAACTGATGAAATATGTGTTCTCTGTTGAAAAGTTTTCAAATCATCCGATTGCAAAGTCAGTAATTAATTACTGCATTGAAAAGCAGATGGACATTTTTAATAATGTAACTGATGTCATCAATGAGGACGGGATGGGAATTTCAGGAAAGATAGAAGGTAAATCAGTTCTGATTGGCAGCCCTGCAATGATGGAGAAGTTTAAAGTTGAGAACACAGTCTTAATCGAGAATAAAGAAAGCAGAAATCTGTTTATCAGTATAGACGGTAAACTTTCAGGCGAAATTGAATTTGAGGACAGGATTAAGGATGATGCTAAGGAAATATTAGGAAGGTTTAAGTCAAAAGGTCTGGATATGTTCCTTATTTCAGGTGATAGCGAAGAAACGACCAAAAAGGTTGCAGAAGAGCTTGAATTAACTAACTATTCCTTCAGGACAATGCCCGACGAGAAGGAAAAAATTATTTCAAGACTGCAAAGCGAGGGTAAGAATGTTGCAATGGTTGGTGACGGAATAAACGATGCACCATCGCTTGCGAGAGCAAATGTAGGACTTGCGGTCGGTACAGGTCAGGATATAGCAATAGATTCGGCAGACGTGATTCTCGTTAAAGGTGATTTAATGAGTCTGGTAAGGTCAATAAATATATCAGGTAAGACAGTGTCTATAATCAAGCAGAATATATTCTGGGCGTTCTTTTATAACGCACTGACAATACCTGTAGCAGCAGGTCTCTTTGCTTCTTATGGGATTACAATCAGCCCTGTGTTAGCAGCAATGTTCATGGCATTCAGTGATGTAATAACAGTAATGATAAACTCTTTAAGATTAAAATACGTAAATATAAATCAATAAATTAAACAGGAAGGATTTCTTTAATGAAAACTCTTTTAAATTTAGTACTGGCATTTTTATTAATAGGCGTAATCGGTTGCGGCAAGAAAAGCACAAACGGAACCGCAGGGGATAAAACTGCCGATACAAAAGGAGTAACAGAAAAGGTAGAGACAGTTGAATACAAATGTGCAGGAATGCATTGTTCTGGCTGTGAGGAAACGATAACGACAGAAGTGAAGAAAACCGAAGGAGTTAAGGATGTTAAGGCAGATTCTAAATCAAAAGTAGTAACAGTGTCTTTTGATGCAAACAAGACTAACAAAGAGAACATCTCCAAATCAATAAATGCTGCGGGTTACGATACTGAATTATCCAAATCAGACAGCAAGCACGATTGCGAAACCGATATGAAAAAGGAAGAGAAAAAAGACTAATGACTGATAAAGTAGATTTTGATAAGCACGCCGAGTCTTACGAAAAACAACTAACCGAAGACTTAAAGTTTTTCGGTGAAGAAAGCAAATATTTCGCGGAGTACAAGATAAGAATTGTTGAGGAATGTGTCGGGAACAGACCAATAAACATTCTGGAATACGGATGCGGAATAGGAATGAACCTGCAGTACCTCGCAGGATATTTTCCGAACGCTAATATTTTCGGAAGTGATATTTCGGCAAAGAGCATTGAAGTAGCTTCGAAGAATAATTCATCTGTCAACTTCTTTTTACTGGAAGATGAAGAGATTGCGAAGAGAAAAGATACCATCGATTTAATATTTGTTTCAAACGTATTTCATCACATAGAACCTGAGTACCGCGAAAAAGCCGTAAAGAATATATTCCATATGTTAAAACCGAAGGGAAATGTGTTCTTCTTTGAGCATAATCCATTCAATCCTGTAACCAGGCATATAGTGAATACCTGTGTATGGGATACTGATGCGATATTATTAAAGCCGAAGGAATCACTTTCATTGTTTAAGAATGCAGGATTCAGCATTAAAAGGAAACACTACACTTTATACTTCCCTGCTTTCCTGAAGTTTTTAAGGCCTGTTGAGAAAGCTCTGTTCTTTGTACCTATGGGAGGACAATACTATATCTGGGCAGAAAAGAATTAGAGGATTATTTGTTAATACTTAATCCTCTTTTTTTGACTTCTCCCATAAACTCTTTTCTATACTGGAATACTTCCTTAATCGTGCCGATAATAACAGATGGTCTTGCACCTGTAGAAACGCCATCAACTCTTGGTAAGTGAGTTACACCCATTTCGACAGTTTTATATCCTTTAAGGTGTGCTTTAAGCATAATCTCGGCATCTATAAAAGCATCGACTGAATCTATCTTTATTTCTTTAAACAACCTTGTAGGAAATATCTTAAACGCACAGTCGATATCCCAGTAATCAAGTCCGAATATTAATTTTAAAAGATAGTTGTAACTAAGTGAAGTAAATTTTCTGTACAATGAATACTGCTTCTTCTTCCTGTATCCTACTACAATATCAGTAAAAGGAATCATTGCAACAAACTTCTTTAATTCCTCAAGGTCAAACTGATTATCCCCGTCAGTATAGAATACGTAATCGAGTTTAGCACTCATGAATCCGTCTTTCAGCGTAGCACCGTAACCCATATTTTTCTCATGGTGTATTACTCTTACTTTCGGGAATTTCTTCGCCATATCATCGGCAACCTCGCCCGTTTTGTCAGGACTGCCGTCTTCAATTATTACCACTTCATAGTCTTTCAGTTTAAGTTCTTCAAGAACTTCAACCGCTTTAGTTACAACCTTTGCAATATTCCCTTCATCGTAGTAAGCGGGGAAAAAGACAGATAACGAGATATCAGAATTTGTAATCATGCTTATAATAAGACCTCTTTTAAATAGTTATACGTGATTTCTATACCTTTTTCAATTTCTATTTTGGGAGCATAGTTCATTTCCTTTTTAAGAAGAGAAATATCAAGTACGCTTACAGGCACGTCAAGTTTTCTTCCTGCAACATACTTAACTTTCGCATCCATATTAGTTACCTTTTTAATCATTTCCAGAAGCTCATTTACAGAATAACCTTCGCCCGAACCAAGATTAAACACCTTGTATTCACTCTTATGCTCAAGTGAATTAACCAGAGGCATAATTGCATCTTTTATGTATATATAATCTCTCCTGACAGAACCGTCTCCCCAGATAACAATCTCTTCCTTGAGTAATATCTTTTTAAGGAACACGGGTATGACGCCCTGCGCATACAAAGGATTCTGTCTTTCACCGTAAGGATTTGCGAGTCTGAAGACAGTATAATCCAGGTTGTACAGATAACTGAACATATACAGATAATCTTCTATAGTCTTCTTGGTAATCCCGTACGAACAAATTGGCTGCCGTGAATGGTCTTCGGGAATAGGTATCGCCTTAGGAATGCCGTATACGGTACCACCGGATGAGACAAAGATAACTTTCTTTATTTTTCTTTTAACAACATCCTGCAATAACCTCAATGTAGATATTAAATTCGATTCAACATCATACACAGGATTATCATTAGATGAAGCTGGTAAAGTAGAACTTACTAAATGGTAAACATAATCTATTCCGTCAAGACTGCTCAGCAAATCATACTCATTGTTAAAATCACCTTCAATTACTTTAATCTTATCTTTAAAATTCTTTATGTTATCTTTTGCAAAATTTATCTTATCAAAAATTGTAACGTTATAATTCCTTTTCAGCAATTCCTCACAAAGATGCGAACCGATAAATCCCCCGCCCCCGTATATTATACAATTATTCATATCAGTTTATTTTTTCAATTATGTATGCAGCAAATCTTTTATCCGTAGACACATACTGGTTAATGACTTTATAGTCGGGATTCTTCTGCAAATCCTCAAACTTAATATCATTGCTGAACTCTGGTCTGTAGCCGTAATGATTTTCCCATACGAGTATTGAGCCCTTCGGGACATCTGTCATAGATTTAGTATTTAATGGTAAATACTTCTGAGGTTCTTTCTTATAGTTATCCAGGAAGAACAGCAGGACTGAATGATTGGAATAGAAATTTCCTTTCAGACCATCCTTATTCAAAACTTCAGCCACTGATTTTACAGTCTGATTCTCGGGAGATAACTTCTTTGGTTTAAAATCTACATAGAGATAGAATACAGATGTTATAACCAATACGAGTGATAATTTATTCAGGTATGATACTTTGTCTTTTGACGGAATAAGCATTGTCGCTATGAAGAATATCACGATAAACACAATTTTCGTGTAATCGCTGACTTCGAGCAGTTTAAACCCGTCAGATTCTTTCGAGAAGAACACGAAAGTAACAAAGAAAATGAATCCTGTAATTACATAATGCAGTTTCTTAAACTCCTTCTCAGCGAGATTGTTCAAACCAACTGTTGCGAAGAAAACAGCAATCGGAGAAATGTGTAAAAGGTATCTCCAGTTACCGGGATTCGGACCGTTACTCATCATTGTGTACATTTGTACAGCAAATACTGTTATAAACAGAACGTAGAATAATAAATACTTTTCAATGTATGCTTTATAATTCTTTGTATTGGCAAACATACCAAATAATCCTTGCAGGAACAGAATCAATGTTACAGGTCCGACAATAAATATATATACTTTGAAGTAATGGAATACACCTTGTGTGTTATAAGTCAGTGCTGCAACAGTTTTCATTTCAGTAAGTACAAACAACGGGTCACCTGTTTTCCAGACACCAAGCAGATTGTACACTATAGGAAACACACCTAATGCAAGAGCAGGGATAATCTTTTTCTTATACATCAATATCACGAACAGGACAACTATAAACACAGCTATTTCCTGTCTGATAGTAAACACATAACCAATCAACAAACTCGAGAGGAGAAAATATTCCTTCTTATAAAGGATTAAGAATACCACGATTAACAGAGCGGTAAATATTTCCGAATAAGTCCTGAATGAAAGGTCAAAGAATAAAGGCTGAACTGCAAGCAGAAGAGCTCCAAAATAAGCATACTTTACTTCATACTCTTTCAGAAGTTTAAAAGTAAAGAATACAGTTAAAGATGCTACTAAAGCATTGAAAATCAGGACTGCTTTATAATCAATCATAGCGGGTATAACAAGAAATATTTTCCAGCCCGGCTTAGGGTTATTACCAAGAATGGAAAATGCATCAACCTTAAACTTAACTGCATTTAAGAACTGTGCTATTTCATCATCCTGATAGAATCCGACCGATATGTTAGAAAGCCAGAAATATATCAGTGTAAATACAGGTATTACGAGCCAGAAATACTTTTCAATATATTCATCAAACGGTACTTCCGGGTTTTTTATTATCTTTTCTTCTTTTGATTTTGCCATATTAAAAATGTTGAGAAAATTAGATAAATTATATCAACTATTAAAGGATAAAGAGAATTTTTTAATTAAATCAAATATCCCGATTTAACTTTAATAAACTTTTGTATAATGTTATATTTATTAATATATATGAAAATACTTGGTAATTCCATACAGATTAAAGAGATAAATGAGATTATTAAGCAGGTTGCACCAACTGATATCAGCGTCCTGGTGACAGGAGAAAGCGGTACAGGGAAGGAACTTGTTGCTAATGCCATTCATCAGAACAGTAAAAGAAGCGACAAGCCGTTAATTACTGTTAATTGCGGAGCTATCCCTGAAGGAATTATAGAAAGTGAATTATTCGGACACCACAAGGGTTCGTTTACAGGTGCAATAGAAAGCCGTGCAGGTTACTTTGAGATGGCAGACAAGGGTACGATATTTCTGGATGAAATAGGAGATATGCCACTTGCTACACAGGTTAAGATTCTGCGTGTACTTGAATCAGGTGAGTTTATGAAGGTTGGCGGTGCAAAGAAAGTATTTGTTGATGTTAGAGTTATCGCCGCCACAAATAAGAACCTTGCAAAAGAAGTTGCACATAAGAATTTCAGAGAGGATTTATATTTCAGACTTAAATCTGTGAATATAAACATACCTCCGTTAAGAGAAAGAAAACCTGATATAGATGTCCTGTTTGATTATTTTATTAAAAGTGTTTGCGAAAGAAACAGCATAACGTTTGCGGGAATTGAAGACGACGGAATGGATTACATAAGAAACTATGTCTGGTACGGCAATGCCAGAGAACTCAGGAATTTCTGCGACAGTATTGTTATATTAAACCCCGGTAAGAGAATTACATTAGAAGACGTAAAGAAAAACCTTTACACTGAAATCTATGATAACAGGCAATTGCCTGCAATACCAACCATTACACGGGATTTTTCAGAGAAAGATATAATTGTAAGAGCACTTATAGAATTAAAATCAGATATTCTTGATGTGAAAGAACTGATAAAATCAAAGTCGCACGAAATAACGAAGACGAATGTCGATTCAGGTGATGATTTTGTGATTAAGTATGACGAAATAAAGGATTTGAATGCTGAAGAAATAGAGAGTAAATTACTTACTTATTTACTGAAGATTTACAAATGGGACATTAATAAGGTTTCTGAGAATTTAGGACAGACACCAAGGAATGTTTACAGGAAAATCAAGAAATATAATTTAGACAAGTACAATATTGTATAGAATTAATTACATATTACTGATATTATTTGTTATGGCCTTTTCTTCCTGCGGGGTTTACAGTTTCAAGGGAAACAATCCTCCTGAAGGAATTAAAACTGTCGCAGTGCCTTTATTTACAGATAATTCAGGATTCGCAGTATCAGGAATAGGTGAGAAGTTTACGGAAGTACTTAAGAATAAAATAATAAGTGATAACACTTTAAAGCTCGTTGACAAAACCAAAGCTGATGCCGTTATCACCTGCTCCATTATTTCCATAAAGGATGATGCTCTTGTAATCAGCGGTGCAGAAAACGTAACCAAGCGGAAGATTACAATAAGTGTTAATGTAATATTTGAGAATCTGAAGAAGCAAAAGAAAATCTGGGAAAGGAATTATGATAACTGGGGTGAATACAATTCATCATCCAATTCATTCTCGGAAAGAGAAGCAGGCATTGTCATTGCAAGAGATAAAATAGCCGAAGATATATTAAACGATATTATTTCAAACTGGTAAAATAAAATGAAAATTGAGAGTATAATTCTGTTAACGTACATTGTATCATTATCCATTCTGTTCTTCTTTGCAAGCCACGGGTTCAGCATGATATACTTCTACTTTAAAACTTTTAACAAAAGAACTGAAGACATAGACCCGAAAGATTTTGTGATTAAGGACTATCCGTTTGTAACTATTCAGCTGCCATTGTACAATGAGAAATATGTAATATGCAGACTTATAGATGCAGCTCTTAGAGTTGACTATCCAAAAGACAAACTGGAAATACAGATACTCGATGATTCAACTGACGACACAACAGAAATTATTGAGAAACATATAAAACCATACGTAGAGCAGGGATTTATAATCAACCATATTCACAGGACCAACAGGCAGGGTTACAAGGCAGGTGCACTTAAAGAGGGTTTAAAAACTGCGCTTGGAGAATTCGTTGCAATATTTGATGCTGACTTTATTCCGAGAAAGAATTTCCTTAACAGAACCATACCTTATTTCTTAAAGGATGAAAAGATTGGTTTAGTTCAGACAAGATGGGAACATATTAACCGGGATTATTCAATACTGACAAAGACTCAGGCGATTGCACTCGACGGTCACTTTGTAGTAGAACAGGCAGTACGTAACAGAGCAGGGTTCTTCATTAATTTCAACGGTACAGGCGGGATATGGCGCAAAGAATGTATATTCGATGCAGGTAACTGGGAAGCGGATACATTAACGGAAGACTTAGACCTTTCATACAGAGCACAGATGAAGGGATGGCACTTAAAGTATCTGGTAAACTTTACATCCCCTTCTGAATTACCGGCTGACATTAATGCTTTACGTTCACAACAATTCAGATGGACTAAAGGAGCAATAGAAACTGCTAAGAAAATATATCCTAAAGTACTTAAATCAGATTTACCGTTCAGGGAAAAGTTTCAGTCATTCATACATCTGTGGAGCAATCTTGCATATCCGTTTATACTGTTAGCGGCAATATTAAATCCAATGGTTACACTGATAAAGGAAACCGGTGAATACGACCCTGTGTTTAAGTTCATGTCATTCTTTATATTTGCATTCGTAAGTTCTATGATGTTTTATCTGTACTCACAAAAAGATGTGTATCCTGACTGGCAGAGAAGAATTATCTACTTCCCTGTGTTTATGATGGGAAGCATGGGTTTATCAGTTAATAACCTGAAGGCAGTCTGGGAAGGATTGATAAACAAGAAAACAGAATTTGTAAGAACACCTAAATATAAGATAGTAAGCGACACGGACACAGTACACGACAAGAAGTATCACGCGAAGAAAGTATCGCTCGTTGCTTATGTAGAAGCTTTATTATCAATTTACTCATTTATAGGTGTTGGGATATCAGTGTACTATGCGCAGATAGCCTCTATTCCGTTTCAGTTAATGTTTTCACTGGGTTTTGGTATTATATCTTATTTATCATTCAAGCAGGTTATCACTCACAACAGAGCAATAAAATTAGCATTAAGTACGAATGTATAACTTAGACAACTATATTAATTTTCTGAAAGAGAAATTAGAGAATAATTTCTTCTCTCCGCTTTTAATAAAGTTAGCCAACCTGTACTTCTTTAATGACCAGTATGACAACTGCATAAAGATATGCAATATGGTAACCGAACTATTCCCGTTCTATCTTACTCCAAAGATTCTTAAAGTTAAGGCACTCATTAAACTTGAGTACTTTAATGAAGCGGAATCAGAGTTGAAGGATATTGAAAACAAGATTCAGAATAAAGAGTTGATTGATTTACTATACTCTTCTCTGGATGAATTTAAGAAGAAACAGAGTCAGGCAAAGATATTCTACAAGGAAATGCTTTCAGACCTTGACAAGTTTGAAGACTACGAAGACAAATTAAGGAACATACCTTTCTGCGACACATTACCGGACCAGAACAACCAGGAACTGGTTTTGATAGATCATGAATTATTCGCTAACTTAGATAATGATGCAAAGTTTAAAATCTTCCTTGATACGATTAACTCGATTTCTATTGATGCCCCTCAGCCCAAGAAGAACAGCAAGTATGATGACAATACGGATTTGAATAATTACAGGAACGACAGCAAGGATTCTATACTCGGAAACGTGAAGATTATTACAGAAACTATTGCAGATGTTATTGCAAAGCAGGGACTGCATAAAGAGGCATTTGATGCTTACACATTACTGCTGAGAGCAGGACACAAGAACAAAAAGAGGATTCTGGAAAAGATTGCAGACCTCGAAAGAAGAATGTAATTAACTTTCCGGAACGTTCGGGTCCACGAAGATAACCTTCTCTTTTTCCATTACAACAGCACCCTGATTAAAACCTTTTCTCTTTTTAACGTATTTCCTTTCGCAATAAGCGACAGGAACGTGCTTCCCGTTTCTTGCTTTGCTGTAATAAGCTGCTATGGCAGCAGCCTGAAGTATCAGTGACTTTTCAGGAGTCAGATTCTTATCAAGAAATTTAAGTATTGTGTGAGAGCCACTTGAACCTCTTACGTGAAACCACAAATCATACTGACTAGCATACTTCATCGTAAGCAAATCGTTACTCGCACTGTCCTTCCCTACCCATACTTCAAACTTCTCATCAATCTTGAATATGCGGAACGGAAGTTTCTCTGTTTCCATTTCTTTCTCTTCTGTTTTACTCATTTTCTTTAAGTTTTTAAAGTTATTCTCGGCTATTAACACTTCTCTCTGCTTTTCAAGTACAGTCAATTCTTTATTGAGGACTTTAACCTTCTTTTCAAGTTCAGCAACAGAATTCTTCATACCTTTGTACTTATTATAATAATTCGTCGCATTATTTGATACCGAAATTAACGGATTCAGTTTAATCTTCTCTTTCTCACCTGTCTCTTCATCTGTATGCTCATACACGCCCAGTCCCTTTTCGATGTTATGAATATTGCTGAACAGAATATCTCCGTATCTCTTGAATTTATCTGAATTACCTGCTTCGGTTATTGCAGTCTGAAGATTACTGATACGGCTCTTGGTTCTTTTTATCTTTGCGTCAACCGAGTCAGTTAAGGAGTTCTTGATTTCTTTTCTTGAAGAATAGAATTTATACCTTCTGTAGAAGTGGGTTATTAATTCGTTTATATCATTATGTTCTTCTCTGGTGTAATTATCGTATACGAGTAAAGGAGTTAACGAAGGAACGATGGTTTCTTCATTGTTGTACAGCATAAATTTTTTCGGAGTAAGTAATGTATTAATATACTCAGCAATCTCACTTTCATATTTAACAGATTCATCACTTTCGAATCTCTGAATTATATCTTCCCTGTATTGTTTACCGATGTAAGAATAATTATTCTTAAGGAATGATGCAATATCAGTAGATTCCACTGAAGTCGCATCAGTATTACGTTTTGGGAGTAATGCATCAATCTGTGTATTCAGATAAGCTGCCTTATCGGAATAACAGTCTGTAATAACGCCATCTTTACTTACAAACAGGTTTGAGTATTTAGGAAATGCAAAGAAGACAATACTTCTTGAATCACTTAATTCCAGAGTTACAATCCTGTTCTTGTCTTCAATTCTGATATCAACGATTGAAGTATTCAGTACATTATCGAACAAATACAGTATATTTTTTGCGGGTATTGACTTATCATCTTCTATAAAAAGACATTCAAGATATTTTTCAAGAATAAGTGTGAGATATGCCTCTATTCCGTTATCAGTTAAAAGATGGAATACAATCAGGTTTTTCTCAGTAGAGAAAACGTTTTTGATTAAATAAGATGACGAGAGATTTTTAAGATAATCTACCTGAGCTTTGAGTATGAAATAATTATTAATCAAAGCGTATATAAGTAAATTCTATTACTCTTTTTTCAGAGCTTCGGCACCACTGACAATTTCAAGAAGTTCTTTTGTGATAGATTCCTGTCTTGCCCTGTTATAACTTAAGTTCAATGCCTGGATTAAGTCGCCTGCGTTGTTAGATGCGGCATCCATAGCAGTCATTCTTGCGCCCTGCTCTGAAGCATTTGATTCGAGTAATGCCTTCCAGAATTGTATGTTTAATTCCTTAGGGATGAGTTCCTGAAGTATCTTCTTGGCTTCAGGTTCATATATGAAACTTGCGTTCATCAGTTTCTTATCAGTGTTTATCTTCTTGCTGAAAGGAAGCAATGTTTCAGTTGTGATGTTCTGCTTGATTATAGATTTAAATTCGTTGTAGATAACTTCTATGAAATCGTATTCACCCGATACGAATAAATCTTTCAGGTAAGAAACGATTTCGTTTGATTCCTGAATGTTCAGGTTCTGAAACAATCCGGGATAGTTTTTTATAACGTTGTATTGTCTTTTATTAAAGAAATCAAATCCTTTTTTACCGATAGTGACGAGTGCAGTGTCTTTTCCAATTGCATTAAGGTGATTAACCGTAAACTTAATGATATTGGAATTGAATGCTCCGCAAAGTCCTCTGTCTGCTGTAACAAGTACCACCACTCTCTTTTTAATTTCTCTTTCCTGTGTAAGAGGGTGATCACTAAGATGAGCCAGTGCAACCAGTTGTCCCATGAGTTCACTCAGCTTGCGGGCATAAGGTCTTGTAGACAGGATTCTTTCCTGGGCTTTACGCATCTTTGCAGCTGAGACCATCTTCATGGCCTTAGTGATTTTCTGAATATTCTTTACAGCTTTAAAACGGACTCGTATTTCTTTTAATGTAGCCACTTATCAGTTAATCCCTTTTTCTTTAAATTTCTTTATAACAATTTGTTCCAGTTCCTTGAAATCCACTGTCGACGATTTAGGTTTTGCCTGACATAATGCATCGTAGATTGATTCAATCTCTTTTTCAAAATACAGGTTTATGCAAAAACTAATTCTGTTTCTTTCGTTATCAGTCGGGACATAGTCTTTTAATTCGTCTATTGCAGTGTAGATCTTTTTGATGAGAGCTTCACTATCGGAATAATTGACATCTGCCGGTGCTTTTGTTGTCATGATTATAAATTAATTGATTGTTTAAATCTATTAGTAAAATCATCAAGTATCGAATTCAGTTTACTCACAACGTTTTCAGTCAGGTCTTTCTTCTCAATAATTTCTTTAAGTACATCATTATGAAGGTTATCCATTTCGGTTAAGAAATCTGCTTCAAACTGTCTGCATTTGTCGACAGGTATTTCGTCGAAATAACCTTTTGATGCTGCATAGATTACTACAACCTGTTTTTCAACACCAAGTGGTGAATATTGTTTCTGTTTTAAGATTTCGACGAGTCTCTCACCTCTTCTTAGCTGCTGCTGTGTTGCTTTATCAAGGTCAGAACCGAACTTCGCGAATGCTTCAAGTTCTCTGTACTGTGCAAGGTCAAGTCTTAATGTACCTGCAATCTTTTTCATTGCTTTAATCTGTGCGCTACCGCCGACACGCGATACCGAGATACCGACGTTTACTGCGGGTCTTACACCATTATTGAAAAGGTTTGGCTCTAAATAAATCTGTCCGTCTGTGATAGAAATCACGTTCGTCGGAATGTATGCAGATACGTCACCTTCCTGGGTTTCGATTATTGGCAATGCTGTTAAGCTACCGCCGCCGAGTTCATTGGAAAGTTTTGATGCTCTTTCGAGTAAACGCGAGTGGAGATAGAATACGTCACCAGGATAAGCTTCACGTCCCGGAGGTCTTCTAAGAAGCAGTGAAAGTTCTCTGTATGCTGCTGCCTGTTTTGTTAAGTCATCAAAAATTACGAGTGCATGTTTACCATTGTCTCTGAAATATTCACCGAGTGTCGCACCTGAATAAGGTGAGATGTATAGCATTGGCGCAGGGTCTGATGCAGGTGCTGAAATAACTGTAGTGTATTCCATTGCTCCCGCTTCTTCAAGTCTTTTTACTACCTGTGCTACTGTCGATGCTTTTTGTCCTGTTGCTACATAGATACAGAACACATCTTTGCCCTTCTGGTTGATAATCGTATCGATTGCGATTGCAGTCTTTCCTGTTTGTCTGTCACCGATGATTAATTCTCTCTGGCCTCTGCCAATAGGAATCATAGCATCGATTGATTTCAAACCGGTCTGTAAAGGTTCTTTAACAGGTTGTCTCTGGATAACACCAAGTGCCTTTCTTTCGATTGGCGACATTAAGTCAGTCTTGATTTCTCCCTTACCGTCAAGTGGCTGTCCAAGCGGATTGATAACACGTCCGAGCATTGCATCGCCGACAGGTATGGAAATAATCTTTCCGGTTCTCTTAACGGTATCGCCTTCTTTTACAAGATGGACTTCTCCGAAAAGCACGCAACCTACGTTATCTTCTTCAAGGTTAAGCGCCACTCCGAATACTCCGTGCGGAAATTCCAAAAGTTCACTCGCCATACATTTCGAAAGTCCGTAAACTCTCGCAACGTTATCACCTACTGAAAGCACTGTTCCAATATCGTAAATGTCTACTTCGTTTTCATACCCTGACAGCTGTTTTAATATTACTGCGGATACTTCACCTGCTTTTACATTCATAATTTAAGTATATCTCCTGTTAAAGTTCTTTATTTAGATTTTTGTTTTCAATATTGCCTTCATCATCTCGAGCTGCCTTTTCACACTGCCATCTATCATTGAATCGCCAACGCTGATTGTAAACCCGCCGATTAGCGCAGGGTTAACTTCAAACACTGGCTGCGAGTTCTTCTTTGTCAATGCATCTATATCTTTCTTATACTTCTTCTTCTCGGCATCTTTCAGTTCAACTGCAGAAGTAAAGACAGGCTTAATTATCCCCTCTTTATTATCTTTCACCCTCAGAAAACTTTCGAAGAATTGTTTTATAAAATTCTCTCTTTGATTTTTTATAATCAGAAGAATGAAGTTTAAAGTCAAAGTTTCAATCTTTCCTTTAAAGATTAAATTGATAACATTGGTTTTCTTTTCCTTGCTGATTACAGGACTATCAAAAAGTATTTTCAACTCTTTACTTTCAGCCATCAGTGAGAGTATACCTTCACAGTCACCGGCTACCTTTGAAACGTTCTTTGCTTCAACTGCTGCCTCGTAAAGAGAATTCGAATATCTGTGTATTAGTTTTGCCGACATTAATTTTTCGGTATTTTCTTCATAAAGTCATCGATAAGTTCTATCTGGCTATCCCTGTTAAGATTTTTAGACAAAATCTTTTCAGCAGCCTGCAGAGCTATATCTGTTATATCACCTCTCATCTGCTCTATGGCAGTTGATTTCATTGATTCTATCTGCTCTTTTGCGCGTTCAATATTCTTATTCGATTCTTCGTTTGCCTTACTGACGATTTCGTCCTTAAGTTTAACTGCAAGTTCTTTCGCATCACTAAGAATTTTCGACGACTGAGCATGAGCCTCAGCAATTATCTTCTTATTCTTCTCAAACGTTTCCGCAGATTCTTTATTCTGTTTTTCGGCATTTTCAAGTGCTTCCTGAATAGTTTTCTCGCGATTGTTCAATGCACCGATAATAGGTTTCCATGCAAACTTCTTTAACAATAAAAGAAATAATACAAAGACCACTATAGTCCATATAATCAATCCCGGGTTTACAGAAAGTAACGATGGCTTCTCGTGCACATCGCCGCTCAATAAAATACCGACAAACAAATTATGTAAAATAATTAGTATCATCTTATGTTTTGTATTTTATAATAAGAGATTAGCTCTTGATAGCTAAAAGTATGCAGATAACTAATCCGAACAGTGCCACACCTTCGATAAGTGCTGCTGCGATAATCATCGATGTTCTGATATCACCCAATGCTTCAGGGTTTCTTCCGCTTGCGTCCATTGCCGCACTTGCGATTTTTCCAATTCCAAATCCAGCTCCGATTACTACTAAACCGGCTCCGATACCTGCTGATAAAAATGCTAAATCCATGAATTTGACTCCTTTAATTTATTTTAATTTAATACAAAAATCTTAATTAATGCTGATGCATTGCCATATTTATAAATATGACAGAAAGCATCGTGAAAATATATGCCTGCAGTAAAGCCACAAACAATTCCAGAAAATATATAAAAAGCGTGAACGGGATAGCAATTGCAACCCCAGCCCAGTTCATTATAAATATCAAACCAATCAACGACAAAATGATAATCGTACCAGCCACAATATTCGCAAACAACCTCATCAACAGCGCAAACGGCTTCGTAAACAAACCGATAAACTCAACAACAATCATAATCGGCAGCACAAACACAGGAATCCCGTGCGGCACAAGCCCCTTGAAATAACCAAACCCGCCATTCTTCTTCATACCCTGAATCTGAATCATCGAAAAAGTAATCAGCGCCAAACCGGTCGTCACCGAAAGATTCTTCGTCGGCTGAGCCATAAACGGAATCAAACCAATCAGATTTGCAAAAAGGATAAAGAAGAAAAGTGTAAGGAAAAACGGCAGCAATCGCAAACCCTCTTTTCCCATATTCGGAAGCACAATCTCATCGCGTATAAAAGTAACAATCACCTCAATAAAATTTCCAACACCCTTCGGAGCACCGCCCTTTGAATTCAGCGAAGCCGCCCTCGTCAGCACAAGAAACAAAATCCCCGACGAAAGAAACATCATAAACAAACTCTTCGTAATCGAAAAATCTATAGTCATCCCCCAAATATGAACCTTCGGAAACTGCGGAAGCGGAAGCTTACCAAGAAAATAAAAGTCAACGTAATCGTGGTCAACAACCTTCTCAATAATATCAAGCTTACCATCATCATCCTTACCGTGCTCCGGCTCATTCGCAAACAAACGCCCAAGCCCAAACAGCAGCGCAAACACAACAACGAATAAACCTACTTGAATAAACCTTTTAATCTTCAACTCTCTTTCTGCTTATTAATTCTTTTTACCAAAATTATTGTTTCTAAAAATAGAAAAGTGAAATAGTAACAAAACAGTGCAAATATAAAAGAAATTTTATTAAAATTAAATAACATAAGACCTGCCACAACCATAATTAAAATCACAAACAACCTCACCGACATACTACCCAAACTCGCAATAAAAAACTTCTGCGTACTCTTATGCTCCAGCGAACCCAGAATCACCCTGAAACCAATCACCGAATTCAAAACATTAATCACACCCGCAGCCCAAATCCCCGTCACATCAAAATCACCCCTGCCCATCTTCCAAACATAAACCCCCGCCATCGACGCCGCAAAAATCCCCATCACCACCAGCGCATAAACCCTGTAAAGCCCCGTATTACTTCTTTCCAAGCTTCCTCTCCTCTTCCAGCTCCTTCAGCACGGCAAAAATCTTGTAAAAAACACCCACAAACCCAAGAAACACAAACACCAGAGTAAAAATGAACTTCGTCTCAAAATATTTATCCAGCCAAAGCCCCCCAAACAGAAACACAATAATCGTCGCCGAAAGCTGAATCCCCAAACCCGAATACTTCACCACCTTCGAATCCGTCTTCAGCACGGGCTTAAACAAAAAGTTTTTAATTGAGTTATATTTACCTTTTGGAGGTTGTTGAGTTTCCATTGAATTTAGCTTAAAATACAAAATTTCAGCCCCAGTTTCAATTCAAAGCCGTATTGAAATAAGTATTGATTATGATAAACAGATTACATAATTTTTCATAGAAAATTTCTAAAATCATATTTATTAATTAAACTTTTTGAATCATGGCATTAGATAATTTAGTATCAATCGAATTCACCACCGTAGAACTTGACAAAATTAAACTTGCAATCAAGGACATTGACACAGTTCTCGCAGGAAAAGCAATCAACTTAACACCGGAAGAAAGGCATCGCTACGCCCGCGTTAGTTACGAAATGCTTCCCTGGGTGCAAAAAAGCTTCGGGTATATGCACACCGAACCAACTTTAGTTCCTGCATACATAGACATGCCCGAACTTGAAAAAGATTTTAAAGCAAGAACGGACATCGAACCGAACTACACTTCGCTCCGTTCAACTTTTGAAAAACTTGATGACTTAATGCTGCTCCTCGGTCACGATATGTACACCAGTTGCATCGCATTTTACAAATCCGTAAAAGCCGCATCAGTTTCAAACGTACCGGGTTCAACAACAATTTATCAGGATTTAGCGCAGCAATTCCCCGGCAGACCAAAATCAGCCGACGGCACGAAGTAAAAAAGCCGTAAAATACGCTAAAAACCAAGTTTAAACCCTCTCAGGGCAGGTAAAAACCCTCTCTGAGAGGGCAAAAACCCTCTTTTTGAGCCAAATAACCCTCTTTGGGCGGGTAAAAACCCTCTCCAAGCGGGTAGGATAACCCTCTCCGAGCGGGTAAAAACCCTCTTTGGGCGGGTTATAAAACTAAAAAAGCGGGTAAAAACGTGCTCAGAGCGGGTAAAAGGAAAGTGAATAGAAAATTTTAAATATTATAGATAATAAAAAACTTTTTTACAACTCCTTCCTAAGTTTTTATTGGGAAGAAATATTTTCTAACCATAAATTCAAAATGAAAAATATATTTTTGTCAGTCTTTATCTTTATGTTGCTTTTAATCTTTGCACAAAAGAGTGTTTGCCAAGAGTACAAAGAAATATATATTGATGATTCAAGAGGTAAGGATATTGAAATTCACATATTTTTGAGCGACTTTAGTTTAGAAAATGCAGGAATAGTCTTTGATGAGTACATTGATAAATTCAAACACTACAAAGAAAAAGGGAAAAGAAAATCTTTAAACCAAATAAGTTTAGTCTTTTGGGATGAAGAATTTTCTAAAGAATTTATATACAAAGTAATCAAATTTCAAGATAATCCACCTACTGGAACAAGGTCAATATATGCATCTTATATATATTCTATAGATACGAAATATATTGATAAAAAGATCGAAACATACAAATAATTTAAAAATAAATATTATGTTAAATTCATTTTCATCAGGGGCAAGCAGCTCTATAAATAAATCTATTAGAGAGTTAGAAAAAATCTCAAAAGGAATCTCGCTTGCTAAAGCAGGTGAATTAAGGGAAGAACTAAGAAAAACTTTTAGAAAAAAATTAATAAGCATTGCATCTAAATGGTATAAAATAGGCTTTAAGAGAGGCCATAAAGTATGTTATACGAAGTATGAAAAAACAGGTGAGGTACCAAAAAATTTAACAAAAGATATGAATGCATATTTCATAAATGGAACCATCAAGAAGAAAGTAAAACTTCAATCAAGCATAACAAGAAAAAGTTCAAAGACGAAAAAATAGATTTACTAATTTGCTATTTGTGTAAGCAATTATTCTATTAATTGATAATAATATTAATTAGAGTGCAATAACTGAAAAAGTTATTTAAATTAGTTATACGATTTAAAACAACAAACAGATGGAGAAAAATAAACTTAAAATTATTTAAATGAAAAAATTAATTTACATATTTACGTTTGTACTTTTTGTACATATCACATTTAAAATAGATAATTGTAATGCTCAATGGGTTCAGATGCCAAATGGCTTAGGCACATATCCAACAACTATATATTCGCTTACCACTCTTGGAAGTAATATTTTTGCTGGAAGACATAATTTCCCAACTGGTGCTGCTGGGGTTTATATTTCTACCAACAACGGCGCGAATTGGTCTCAAACATCTTTAGCAAATAAAGTTATCTTGTCTCTTTTGACTGTAGGGACCAATATATTTGCAGGAACAGACGGCGATGGAGTATATATTTCCACTAATAATGGCACGAATTGGATTCAAACAACTTTAAACAATGAAAATGTTCATTCCCTTGCAGTTAGTGGTAATACCATTTTTGCCGGTTGTTATGGCGTATTTTATTCTACAAATAATGGTAATAGTTGGACTCAAACTACTTTAGATAACCATTCAATTTCTTCGCTTGCGACACTTGGAAATAATATTTTTGCTGGAACGGACGATAATAATGGTGTTTTTCTTTCTACAGATAATGGTGTAAATTGGAATGTTACTGCTTTGAATAATAAGTTAATTCGCTCACTTGCTATAAATGGTAGTACGATTTTTGCAGGTGCACAATATCCTGATGGTGTTTATCGTTCTACAAATAATGGAATGAATTGGACGCAATCTGGCTTAACAAATCAAACTGTTAATTCCTTTGTTGTTAGTGGGACAAATATTTTTGCGGGAACAACTCCTTATTCTTATGAATCCGGTGGTGTATATCTATCTACTAATAATGGAGTAAGCTGGATAAATAAAAACCAAGGATTTGTTGGTTATCTTCCAGAAATCAATGCATTATTAGTAGCAAATAATTATATATTCGCAGGAACTGGTAGTTATTCCGTATATCGACGTTCTTACTCGGAAATCACAGGTATCCAGAACATCAGCACAGAAACACCATCAAAATATTCACTATCACAAAACTATCCGAACCCGTTCAACCCAACAACAAACATAAAATTCTCAATCGTAAATACCGGAGATGTAAAACTTGTAGTGTATGATATTCAGGGGCGCGAAGTCCAAACACTCGTGAACGAATCGCTGAAGCCCGGCACGTACGAAGCCGCGTTCGACGCCAGTTCACTAAACAGCGGCGTCTATTTCTACAAACTCGAGACGAATGGCTTTACCGAAACAAAGAAGATGTTGATGATTAAATAATATTGTAATCAGATTATGAAAAAGCTATTTATCATATTAGCAACGTTTGTAGCAATAAATGCGAATGCACAGTTGGTGCAAGTTGATACAATGAAATGTGATACAAACAGAATCGGTCCAATTAGTGCAATACGTTTCCATACATCAGACTACGGAAATGTATCACTGATAGTTTATGATATTCAGGGCAACGAAGTCCTGACACTCGTGAACGAATACCTCATGCCCGGAACGTATGAAGCCAAACTTGAAGCCACTGCCTTACCCAGCGGCGTCTATTTCTACAAACTCACAACTAACACCATCTCCGAAACAAAGAAGATGATGTTGATAAAATAAACACAAACCTCTCGTTCCCAAGCTCCAGCTTGGGAACGGGTAATGGAATATAAACAGATGAGAACAATAATTAAATATTTCGGTGTTACATTATCTTTGCTGATATTAGTATCGGCTCTAAGCTGCGGCAAAAAAACTGTCTCGGAATGTCAGTCAAAGAAGATTGAATTGCTGTTGGAGGATATTTTTAGGAAGAAGGAATATTTCCCTGGAGGTTCATTCCAATTATATGATCCACAAAATTCAAGTAAGCACACTCTACCTGATAGTTATAAAAGTATAGGGTATTTATATTCTCCCAATATAAAAATTCCCGATAAAGAGTTTTATTTGCATCGAAATGTAGATACGGCAAATAATATTCCAGATTCTGCAAAATTAAACGTAATTAATGACCCTTCAACTATAAATCATATTGGGACTTTTAGTGTCGCTGTAGTCCTTTTGGAAGTTAATGAAGATACGACAAAGTTAAAGGTAGAAGTGGAACATTTAGTAGGAAGAATAGCTGATATCCAAGGTATCATTACTTATTCATATGATGGAAAAAATTGCAAATGGAATGTTTTGGATTCCACGATAACTTATTATTGATGACTGAAAGATGTTTATTGATAATCCTTCGTGCGTTCCCAAGCCGGAGCTTAGGAACGAGGAGAGAAGAAATTAATATTAACCAAACAAAAACGGGAGCCAAGACTCCCGTTTTCAATTTCTATCATCCGTTCCCAAACTGGAGTTTGGGAACGAGTTCATTATAATATGTTTTACAAAGGTATATTCCCGTGCTTGCGCCGCGGATTGAAGTCCACCTTGTTCTCTATCAGTTCCAGATACGTTATTAACTTCTTGCGCGTATCCTTCGGCTCAATGATGTCATCTATGAAACCGCGCTCTGCCGCAATGTACGGATTCAAAAACTTATTGTTAAACTCATTTATCTTTTCGTCAAGCAGCGACTGCCTGTCTTCGGCAACATCGAGCTGCTTCTTGAAAATAATTTCCGATGCACCCTTTGCGCCCATCACTGCAATCTCAGCAGACGGCCACGCAAGGTTCACGTCTCCGCGAATGTGCTTTGAATTCATAACGTCGTACGCACCGCCGTAAGCTTTGCGGATAATCACAGTAATCTTCGGAACGGTTGCCTCGCAGAATGCATAAAGCAGTTTCGCCCCGTGCCTGATAACTCCGCGCCACTCCTGGTCTGTGCCCGGCAGAAATCCCGGAACGTCTTCAAACACAACAAGCGGAACGTTGAAGGCATCGCAGAATCGTACAAAGCGCGCACCCTTTATCGATGAGTTCAGGCAAAGCACTCCAGCAAGCACCAGCGGCTGATTCGCAACTATGCCCACAGGTCTTCCGTTAATCCTTCCAAACGCACAGATAATATTTTCTGCATAATCTTTATGAACTTCAAACAAAGAATCTTTATCAATCACCTTGTTGATGATGTCGCGCATATCATATGGCTTGTTCGGATTGTCAGGAACAAATTCGTTCAGACTTTCCAAATCGTATTCCTCTTCATCGTGCTCGGCAATCGGAGGAAGTTCCATATTGTTCGAAGGCAGATAAGACATCAGAGTTCTGATTTTTTCAAAACAATCAATCTCGTTTTCACAGGTAAAATGACTTACGCCGCTCTTAATGCCGTGCGTGTTAGCACCGCCAAGGTCGTCGAAAGTAACGTCTTCATTCGTAACAGCTTTGATAACGTTCGGACCTGTGATGAACATATGGGAAATTTTATCAACCATAAAGATGAAGTCTGTAATCGCAGGCGAGTAAACAGCGCCGCCCGCACACGGACCAACTATCGCAGAGATTTGCGGAACAACACCGCTTGCTAAAGTATTGCGAAGGAAAATGTCTGCGTATCCCGCCAGCGAAAGAACGCCTTCCTGAATACGTGCACCGCCGCTGTCGTTAATGCCGATAACAGGCATACCGACTTTCATGGCAAGTTCCATAATCTTCACAATCTTCTTTGCGTAGTACTCGGCAAGCGAGCCGCCAAGAATTGTAAAATCCTGAGAAAAGACTGCAACGTTACGACCGTTGATTTTTCCAACGCCCGTGATAACGCCGTCAGTGTAGTAGCGTGTATTCTCTAAACCAAAATCGCGGCTTTGATGGCGCACAAAAATGTCCATCTCTTCGAAAGTGCCCTGGTCGAGAAGAAGATGAATCCTCTCGCGTGCAGTTAGCTTCCCTCTTTTGTGTTGTGTATCAATGCTCTTCTGTCCGCCGCCGAGCATTGCCTCTTCCCTCTTTTGTTTTAAAAGCTCAATCTTTTCTTTGTTGGTCATAGCTAAAATATTTTAATTGATTCTCTTAATGTCTGCTCCGAGTCCCTGCAGCTTTTCGTCGATGCGCTCGTAACCTCTGTCGATGTATCTGACGCCGGTAATCAAAGTCTCGCCCTCTGCAATCAAACCTGCAATAAGGTACGACATCCCCGCCCGAAGGTCAGGCACATCAATCTCTTCACCGCGTAAAACCGTAGGACCTTTTACAACAGCACTATGATAATATTCTTTATTCGCAAACCTGCACGTCAAACCTCCAAGGCAGGTATTGTACAATTCAATTTCAGCTCCCATCTTCTTCAGTTCGGAAACATAACCAAAACGTTTTTCATAAACAGTTTCGTGAATGATGGAAATTCCGTTTGCCTGAGTGAGCAGAATAACCAGCGGCTGCTGCCAGTCGGTCATAAATCCCGGATGAACGTTCGTTTCAATAGCGATTGGCTTAAACGGACCATCGTAGAAGAAACGTATTCCGTTATCCTTCACTTCAAACTTTCCGCCAACTCTTCTTATAGTATTTAAAAACGTAATCAAATCATCCTGAATGGCATTCTCTATAAACACATCGCCCTTTGTTGCAAGTCCTGCAACTGCAAAAGAAACCGCCTGATTCCGGTCAGGAATAACGCTGTGCTTCGCGCCGTAGAGTTTATCAACGCCTTCGATTGTAATCTTTCTGTCAGTGCTGATTTCAATAATCGCACCCATCTTCTGCAGGTACTTTATCAAATCATAAATCTCGGGTTCGATAGCAGCATTAAAAATTATCGTGCGTCCTTTGGCGAGAGTACTTGCCATAAGAATATTTTCGGTAGCTCCAACGCTCGGATAATCGAGATGAATGTTGTTCCCGACTAATCTGTCTGCTCTTAGGTGGTAGAAGTTTTCAGTAACTTCCACACTGCATCCGAGTTTAACCAAACCTTCGATGTGATAGTTCACAGGTCTCGAGCCAATCTTGCATCCGCCCGGAATAGGAATCAATGCCTCGCCTGTACGGTGAATCAAAGCACCCGCAGTGAGGATTGAAACTCTGTTAACGTTTCCGTAGTCAGTAGGGATTTCAGAAGTCCTTACATTTTCAGTCTGAATATCCAGAGTATCTTCGTTTAAAACTATTTTACTTCCGAGTATTTTACATAAGTCAATCGTAACGCCAAGTTCACTAATCTTGTTGGGAGAATTAGTGAAATAAGATTTTTCGGATGAAAGCAAAGATGCAACCATAAGTTTAGTTGCAGAATTCTTTGCGCCCGAAACCTTTACAGAACCGTTTAACGGCTTAACGCCTTTTATAAGAAATTTAGAGTCCATTAGTCTTTCCAGAAGCCCATTTTTTCAAACTTCTTGATTCTGTTATCAAGCAGTTTGTCTTTCTTTATTTTCGAAACTGTATCAAGTTCTTCGAGAAGTGCCGCCTTAAGCATATGCGCTGCTTCCTGATGGTTCCTGTGTGCACCGCCGCTCGGCTCATCAACTATTCTGTCGATAATTCCAAGTTTCAGCAAATCATTCGCAGTAAGTTTCAGTGCGTCAGCTGCCTGTTCCTTGAAATCCCAGCTTCTCCAGAGAATTGAAGAACAGGATTCAGGTGAAATAACAGAATACCAGCAATACTTCAGCATTAAGATTCTGTCGCCGATACCGATACCCAGCGCACCGCCTGATGCACCTTCACCTATGACTACAACAATCATAGGAACTTTAAGTCTTGACATTTCAATCAGGTTACGTGCGATAGCTTCTGCCTGTCCGCGCTCTTCTGCTTCGATTCCCGGATATGCACCCGGAGTATCGAGAAGAGTAATAACAGGTTTATCAAACTTTTCAGCAAGTTTCATAAGTCTTAATGCTTTTCTGTAACCTTCGGGATTCATCATTCCGAAATTACGGTAAAGGTTCGACTTTGTGTCTCTTCCTTTTTGCTGACCGATTAACATAACTGTCTGGTCGCCAAGTGTAGCAAAACCTCCAACGACGGCTTTATCATCCCTGAAGTTTCTGTCGCCGTGAAGTTCGACGAAGTTTTCAGTCATCAGATAGATATAATCTAAAGTATAAGGTCTGTTCGGATGTCTTGCGAGTTGGACTATCTGCCACGGTGTCAGGTTATCAAAAACATTCCTTCTGAGTTCATTAACCTTGCTCTCGAGGCGATTGATTTCATCGCTGATGTCAAGACTGTCTGACATCTTGCGCATTTCATCTATCTTCTGTTCAAGGTCTAAAATCGGTTTTTCAAATTCTAATGCCATATAATTATTTTTTAATAATTGTTATAAAAGTCTTTAATAAAATCTCTATGTCAAATTGTAAAGATTGGTTCTTTGCGTAATAAATTAAATAATTGTTCTCGTCTTCTTTCCTGGTAATCTCTGAACTGTACAACTGAATCATACCCGTGAGGCCTTTTTTCCCGAGAAACTCGTAGTCGTAATCATCATACCATATTGGCACACCAACGAAACTGTATTTTCCCGTAAATACTGAAGGCAAAACAAGTAACTTTGGGAGTATTACCGCATCTTTCAAATCTGCAAATTTGGAATAAATGAAAGCAAACGGAAATACTACAACCAACAGAATCAGCGACACAAAAAAGTCGAATAACCTCTTTGAAAATATATTTAATTTATTGTTAATATTATATTCAATTTCAATGAGTGATAAATTCTCAATATCCCCTCTTATTTTCGATAAAATAAGCTCATTGCTGGAAGGAACTATCTTAAACTTCACATTCTTGTCTTTAAACGTCCACATTAACCTGAAAATCTCCTTCGACTCGATATTCTCGCCCGAGAAAACCACTTCGTGAATATTCTTAATGATGATGGTTTCCTTTAAATCTTCAAAATCCAGTTTACTGACATCGTTCTCATAGTAGAGAATATTATGTCTGGAATTGAATTTTTCTTCTATGTTCTCGTTAAGTTTCTTCTCGCTGACAACCAGCAAATTGATTTTATTGAGAAGGATATTCTTTTCCACGACAAAGTCTCTGATTTTCAGAAGGACCCTCCAGGACAGCAGGAAGAAAAGTGCCCACAAGGTAGACGCCAGGATAACTTCTCTCGAGAATGCATATTCCTTAAAGAAGTATGTGATGGATGAGTTTACGAAGAACCCTACAAAGATTGCGTTTAATGTTTTGAAAATTGAGAACCTGTTCTTCTGCAGATAAATACCGAAGATTGCCATTATCAGTGTCCACATTAAGACATACACAATAATAATGAAAAGATACGGTTTATTCGGCAGTATATTAAACCTGAGATAAACTGATAAGATAAAGGAAGCAAAAAAGAATGCTGCATCGATAAGGATTGGGTATATAAATTTAACCCCTCTTTTAAAGTATGAGACCAATGACCTCATAAATATTCCGAACCTGAGAATATATGAAAGTACACGTGAACTGCTGTTCAGGTTTTTGTTGACGAATATCGACATTGCCCCGTAGAAATTACTCACGTAAGAGAACTTTGTCTTGCTTGTGCTTTCACCTTTTAGGTGTATAGTAGTGACTTTCGGGAAGTAAAATATTTTGTATCCTGCTTTTTTAATCCTGAAACACAAATCAATGTCTTCGCCGTACATAAAGTAGTCTTCGTCAAAGTGACCAACTTCATCGAGTACAGTCTTTTCCATAAACATAAAAGCACCGCAGATTGCATCAACTTCAGTAGTTTCGTTCTCATCGAGGTAAGTGAGATTGTATTTACTGAATATCTTTGATTTTGGGAATAGTTTTGAAAGGCCAAGCATCCTTGGGATTGCGGCCGTCAGAGTGGGAAAACTTCTTCTGCAGGCACTGTCAAGTTTGCCGTTACCGAGAATTAATTTGGATGAAACTGCTCCAACGTTTTCATTTGTATTCAGAAAGTCAATAAGTTTTTCGAAAGTCCCCTCTTCAAGTATTGTATCGGGATTTAAGATAAGAACGTATTTTCCCGTAACCTGTTTTAGGGCAATGTTGTTAGCTTTTGAGAAACCAATGTTCTTTTTATTGAATATTCCCTTTACATCAGGATATTTATTTGTAATGTATTCGAAACTGTTATCGACGGAATGGTTATCAACGAAGAAAACTTCGAGTTTATAATTCTTTCCTGCTTTATAAACCGAAGCAATACAATTATCAACTAAATCCTTTACGTTGTAATTGACGATTACAACCGATATATCAGTTAAACTGCTCAGAGTGTTCCGAAAATTGATTTAAGTTTCAATTTCCAGACGATGTAGAAAGCTTCGTAAACAACTTTTCTTGACATTTTGGAATTGCCAGCTCTTCTGTCAATGAAGAGTATAGGAATTTCTTTTATCTTAAATTTCTTTTTGTAGTATTTGAATTTCATTTCAATCTGGAAAGAATAACCGTTAGATTTAACCTTATCCAAATCTATCTGAGATAATTTTGCAACGTTATAACAGGCAAATCCCGCAGTAGTATCGTGAACTTTCATTCCTGTTACAACGCGTGTATAAATGTTCGCGAAGTAACTGAGGAAAAGCCGTCTGATAGGCCAGTTAACGACAGACACTCCGTTAATGTATCTTGAACCAACGACTAAGTCATACCCCTCTTCCATTCCTGTAAGGAACTCAGGAAGGTATTTCGGGTCGTGTGAAAAATCAGCGTCCATTTCATAAACATAATCATATTTATGTTCGATTGAATATTTAAAGCCTGCAATGTATGCAGTACCCAGTCCCATTTTCCTTTCTCTTTTGAGAATGAAAACGTTTGGGTTCTTTAAATCCTCAACCATCTTTGCAGTACCATCAGGAGAATTATCATCAACAACCAAAACATTAAATTCGTAATCTGAAGTTGACTTACTCAAGACTTCAGGAATAATGTTTAAAATATTCTCTGATTCATTGTACGTCGGAATTATGACTAATACTTTCTTCATCTATTTGCTTTTAAAACTGAATATTAAGATTATGGTGTTTAAAATAATTTTAAAGTCTAACATCAAACTCATATTTTCCAGATAATAAAAATCGTACTGCAGTTTCTTTACGTAATATTCCGATTGCTCGTAATGCCCCTGCTTAATCTGTGCCCAGCCAGTTATACCGGGTTTTACTTTCATTCTTCTCGAATAATATGGTATCTCGGCAGTTAATTTTTTAACGACTTCTACTTTCTCCGGCTCGGGCCCTACTAAACTCATCTGATTAAAGAACACATTTATCAACTGAGGGACTTTATCCAGCCACAGCATCCTCAGGAATTTAGAGTATCCTGAATCCGTGGTATAAAATTTAATACTTCTGAAATTCTTTGAGGATTTCCCTATCTTCTCTTCAACAACAAAAACTTTTTTAAGAATCATGAAGTTAAAAAGTGCTATCAGCAGTAACAAAGGTGACAGAACAAGAAGGAAAGCCAGGGACAAAGTCAGGTCGTATATTCTTTTCATAATAGTAGAAGTAAACGGCATCAAATCTGTCTTAACTTCAACAAGCGGTATTCCGTGCACCTGCTCGGACCTTACCATTCCGCTGACTATTTCATAAACTTCAGGAACAATTTTTACGCTAACGTTTAAATCAGAACACACATTTAAAGTGGATATGATTAATTCTTCATATTTCTGGTCCGATGCTATTATAACTTCGTCGATACCATGTTTACCGACTATATCGTGTAAATCTTTTAGCAATCCGATTTCATCTTCACCCGAAACATCTTCTTTGATACTTATGAACCCTGAGAACTTATATCCGAGTTTAGGGTATGCAAAAATCATTTCCTTTACTTCCTTAGCTTTCAGGCCGGAACCGATAATCAGTGTATTCCTGAGACCATATCCTTTTTTAAGCATCCTGAACTGGAACCCTCTGATAATCATCCTTCCAAGTGATACCCAGAAAATCATTAATCCCCAGTAAATTAATATCAGGAATCTGGAGTTAATCTTAGCCTCTTTATAATAGTCATCGAGAAAGATGGCGAAGAAAAGAATAAGACAGCCGAAACTGATTACCCTGAATAAAGTAGTGAATTCATCAAAACGTGACCTGACAAACCAGTGTTTATAAAAACCAAAGAAATAAAAGAATATAAGCCAGTAACAAAAAACTGAAACCATCGGTATGAAAAAGGAAGGAGGATTCGTATACAGAATCCAGCCGCTTTCGATTCTTATATAGTAGTATATTGACCACGAAAGGTTAACAAAAATAATATCCGATAATAATAACAGAAACAGTTCTTTTTTAGAAGACAAAATATTCTTTTAATATTATTATAGTATTTTATATCCTGCTGACGATGCATCGTTGTAAAACATTTTTACCGTGTCCAGTGACAACTCACCTAAGTCCATGCCAATCATATGTAACTTCTTCAATAAATCATTTGTAACCGTAATTATTTCACACCCGCATTGTTCTGCCTGTAAGATATTCAGTACTTCTCTCGAGCTTGCCCATAACAGTTCCAGACCTTTCTTTGCAGATAAAATTCCTTTAGCTTCTTTCATTAGAGGTATCGGGTCATAACCTGTATCTGCTATTCTGCCCGCAAAGACAGAAATAATTGATTCTGATGTATCTTTAAATGCACCGCAGACATCTTCAACCTGTTTCAAAGTCAGTATTGCAGTAACATTTAATTTTATATTTTTGCTGTCTAATTCTTTTATAAGGTTTATTGAGGATTCGCGTTTTGTGTTGGTTATAGGAATTTTAACGTATACATTCTCACCCCAGCCTGCAATCTTCATTGCTTCTTTCTCCATAGTTTCAAAATCATCAGAGAACACTTCGAATGAAATCGGCATATTATTAACCTTGGTGATAGCTTCCTTTGCAAATTTTTCATAATCAGTTATACCGCTCTTCTTCATAAGAGTAGGATTAGTTGTGAATCCTTTTACTATTCCTGCAAGCGATGCTTTTTCCATATCATTTACATCTGCCCCGTCGGCAAAGATTTTTATCTTAAGGTCAGTATATTTCATTTTTCGTTTTCGTTATTTAGTTGATTCCCATTTCATTTCGTTCACTTTCAGGTCCGGATGAGTTGCTATACAGTGCAGAACAACGGACTGAAATGACTCTGAATGAGGTGTAATAGTATTGTTATTTACAACCGGTATAATGATACAACTTGTAGAATTCTTTGCAGTGTATCCGCCGTCTTTTCCAACTATACCCATAATTCTTGAGCCCCTGCTTTTGGCAAGGTCAATTGCTTTGATTAAATTAACGCTTATGTTCTTTTCTGCATTTCCGCCGCCGACTGATAAAATCATAATACCGTCTTTTTCGTTTAATCTGCTTGTGGTCAGCCATTTCACAAATACTGTTTCCCAGCCTTCATCGTTAACTCTTGCAGTCAGTTCGGAGACATTATCCGTCGGAGTGTATGTTTCAATTCCGCAGATTTTCCTGAAGTCGTTCACAGTATGCGATGCATTTGCAGCACTGCCACCGACACCGAGTATAAAGAGCCTGCCGCCGTCATTTTTAATCTTCACTAAATCCTGAGTTATATTCTTAATTGCAGTCCTGTCAAGTTTAGCTACAACTTCTTTTACTTCCTCAAAATAATTATTTATATAATCTTCCAATATTCCTTTTAAAGTTTATGTTTTAATAAATATTCTTTTGTTTCTTCAATCCCGCTGAATGAACCAATCTCGTAAAACCTGTTGTGGACTTCATATCCAAGCATTTCATTTTTAGAGATTAAGCCTTTAAATACATCCTTCAGGTCGAACTTATCTTTTTCTGAATAAGGTAAAAAAGCGTTTTTTCTTAGTATACTAAAACCATAATCAATGTACTCAAATTCAGCATCATCTACTTTGTCATACTTTATAATTTGACCATCCCTGAAGACAATATTGCTTTTATCCCATTTATTCTCATTTTTAAGGACAGTCATCAGTCCTGACTTGTCAAAATTATTAAAATAATCCATAATGTCAATGTATTCAATATTCAAGTAAGAATCACCGTACATTATCATAAACGGGTCACTCAGGAAAGGAAATGCTTTTTTCAGTGCACCGCCTGTGCCAAGGAGCGTTTCGCCGTCATAAGAGTATTTAATATTTACCGAATTTGAACTGCCGTTACCTAAAAAATCCTCAATCGGTTTCGCAAATTTACCAAGACACAAAACTACATTACTGATTCCCTTCGATTTAATCAGATCAATCTGATGCTGAATAAAGGGGGTACCGTTTATGTCAATTAATGATTTTGGGATATCAAGTGTAACAGGGTATAATCTTGTAGCCATTCCCCCCGCTAATATAACCAAGGTCAAATCGCTTGCCATTAAGCAGAATATATTTTTTTAGCACCTTCAAATTCAAAAGAAAACCATGTTGGCTTTAAACCGAATTTTCTTAATGCTTCAACAAGTTTCGGTTTATTATTCGGACAATAGACGAGTAAAAAACCGCCGCCGCCTGCACCAACAACTTTGCCGCCAATTGCTCCGTTCTTCATAGCAATATCATAAGCTTCATCGATATAAGGGTCGGACACTTTAGACGATAATCCTTTCTTTGTCATCCAGTGGTTATGAAGAATTTCCCCGAACTCGTTTATCTTTCCCTGTTCAAGAACTTTCTTTGTATGAATTCCGATCTCTTTAATTCTGTGAAGTTTATCTAATGTGGAAGAATCTTTCTGTTTGCTTTTTTCATTCTGGTCTGTCAGGATTGAACTTGCCGACCTTGTGATATTTAAATAGAAAAGGAATAAATTATTCTGGAGTTCAATCATCATTTCTTCTTTGATATCAACAGGCTCTACATTAACACTTCCGTCTTTATTAAAATAATAAGCATTAAACCCTCCATACGCTGATGCGTACTGGTCCTGTTTGCCGATTGGCTCTTTCAATATATCAATTTCAATATGGCATGCTGCTTCAGCGAGTTTATCGATGCTTACATAATTTCTTTTGTACGCATACAAAGCATTCAGCAAAGCAACTGTAAATGTGGAGGATGTTCCCAGTCCGCAATTGGAAGGGACATCTGATATTGATGCTAACTCTATCTGTTTTGTTATACCTGTGTAATTTAAGGCTTCCCTGAAAATTCTATGTTCAATTTTAGAAATGTCATCAACGATTTCAGTTTTTGAATAAGATAACCTGATATCTTCTTCAAACCTTTTGTTCAGAACGATGTTTACGTATTTATTTATAGATGTGGCCAGGAGAAATCCGCCATACTCTTTATAGTACGATGGTAAATCGGTTCCGCCTCCACCCATTGATAATCTTACCGGGGCTCTTGATAATATCATATACTATTTATTTTATTGTACATTGCAGAAACTGATTCAAAGATTGCCTCTCTTGCAGTGAATTTATTCGACCATCCAAGATTTCTTATCTTATCAGAATTTAACCTGACGATAGGGACATCGCCTTTCCAGCCTCTGTCACTGTCTCCGAAATTTAACTTAACATTGTTGAGTTTCATTACTTCAAGTACAACCTCTGCTATTTCCTTAACAGTAATGTAATCAGTAGTTGCAACATTAAAATATGAGAAACTGTTTAAATGATTCTTTTCAACGAGTCTTATAGCATTTAAAACATCATAAACATAGATGTATGATTTACTCTGTGTTCCGTTACCAAGTATATCCAGTTCCTTAGGATTCTTTATCAATCTGTTCAGAAAGTCATAACCAACTCCGTGTGTCTGGTTTGGACCAACGACGTTTGCAAACCTGAACGCAGCAGCTTTTAAGTCAAACATAAAACAGTAAGAACTGATTAATGCTTCACCTGCCAGTTTGCTCGCTCCATACGTTGAAATAGGCACCATAGGTGAATGATCTTCTCCCGCCTCAGTAAAACCTGTATCACCATAAACACCGCTGCCCGAAGCATATATGAGCTTTGGGACGTTGTTTCTTCTGATAGCTTCTAAAATGTTATTAGTTAGATATGTACCTTCCCAGAAATCTATATCAGGCTGAGTTGCAGCTTTTGAAATATCAGGATTCGATGCAAAATGATAGACACAGTCAATTCCCTTCATAGAGGAAACGAGCAAATCGATATCTTTAATATCGCCTTTTACTATTTCCAGTCTTTTATTGTTTATAACTTCATCAAGATGCCACATCTGACCTGAAGAAAAATTATCATATATACGGACGTTTGAGTCTTTTTCTTCCGACAAAATTTTTCTTACTAAATGACTTCCGATAAATCCTGCACCGCCTGCGACAAAATAATTCATATTTAGAAGTACTTCCTTTTTATGTATTTTAAGAATGTTGTTGAACTGCTGCGCAAAAATCCGGGCATATAAGAATGAAGCAATTGAAAAACATTAACCATATACCCCTTCCAGTAATTAGGATAAGAATCTTTATGTGTTTTTATGATTTCAAACAGCATCTTTGCCAAACCTCTTTGATTTTTCAAAGAAATATTCTGACCTGCCATTAAATAATGAGCAAAATATTCAGGGAAGTTATACAACTTGCCAACTTTACCCAGCCTTAACCAGAAATCCCAGTCTTCGGCAAATTCAAGAATTTGATAACCACCAATTTTTAAGGCAGCATCTTTCCTGAACAGAACTGTAGGATGTGTAAACGGATTTGACAAAAGAGCTTTCTTACGGATTTGTTCATCAGTTTCATTTTCAAGATATCTGAATATTTCTTCCTCTTTATCATTTATTGCAATTACTCCGCCACCGGTTAAAACATAATCAGGATTATTTTCCATAAATTCAACCTGTTTTTTCAGCTTATCAGCATCTACCCATTTATCATCATCATCTAACCTAGCTATATATTTCCCGGTCCCGTTTTTAATTCCAAAATTAAGGAACTTAGAAATTCCAGGTTCTTTTGTGACAGGTAACTTATGATACTTGATTCTTGAATCTTCTGCACATATTTCCTTCATCTTTTCATCAGTGCCATCAGAAGAAATATCATCTATTACGAATAATTCCCAGTTTTGATATGATTGTTCCCTAACACTATTGATTGATTTTATTAACCAATTAATACGATTATAAGTCGGTAATACTATGCTAACTCTCGGACTATCCTCTATTTTATACATCTATAAATCAATATTAATGGATTATTACATAAAAACATTAAAGATAATCATTAATTAAACTTCTTTCAATTGATTTAGCAAACTAAAATCTTTGTTTTTCAAAGAATTTCTGATCTAATTTTTGTTCAAACGACACTTTATTGGTTAACTCTGGTTCAAAATTAAGGGCACGGTTAATAAATTTTAAATCTCATAATAGGAATTTTGAACAACAGAAATAAACCCCAGCAAATTTACTGTTTCTTAGAAATACTTTGGCATCACTAAAACCTGGAATAATGACATTATTACATTTAATTAAGTTATATGAAAGTAACTACATACATTTCACATATATTTTAATTCAAACAGAATTTATACCTGTTTATAGTTATTCTAACAAGAACTATTACTTTTTATTAATATGCAATTTTAGCTAAATATACTCTACTAAATTAATTGTTGTTTACTCTACGATTGATTAACTTTACCAACTTTTTAAATTAAATAACACTACTTACGATAAAAGTTTGAATATTATGAAAGAATTTTGTGAAGTTTGTGGTTCGGACGACCCGATTAACACTGGAAAACCCGTTTATCATGTTAATGGAAGCAAATATAGCGTGCTTGAATGCAGAAAATGTTATCTTCAATGGTCATCGCCTATGCCTTCCGAAGATGAATTATCATTGCACTATAATACATATTATAACAGGAGATTTAAAAGAATCCTTAAAACCTCTTTAAAGTTTCTTAGGGATTTAATAACATTAAAAGATTTAAGAGAGTATTACTTCCTGAAAAAAGTTTTACAATATACTAATGTTAGAAAATTTCTTGATTATGGTTGCGGGGAAGGAGAAATGCTTTTGTTAGGCAGGAAATTCGGATGGGAATGTACCGGGACCGAATATTCCGAAGAACTCAAAGATAAATTTGTAACCCTTGGTATTAATGTAATAGTTGCAACTGATTTTGAAAATTCTAAACTTAAACAAGGTTACTTTGATTTAATTATATTAAAACATCTTATAGAACATATCAAAGATATACCTTCCTTTTTAAGTCAAGCAAAAAAGTATCTTTCTGTCAATGGTGTTCTTGCTATAAAAACGCCCTCAAACTCCAGTTTTAGAGCTAAGACAAGAACGGCAAACTGGCATTTTGTAAATCCTCCAGAGCATCTTTGGAGTTTTAATACACAGAATTTTAAAATGCTTCTTGAGAATAACGGTTTTGAAGTATTAAGTATTAAGAATAGTTTACTTGTTGACGAACTTATATGTTATGCTAAAGTTAGGAATTAGTATTTACAAATATTTTCGTGCAATCAAATTATAAGTAGTATCTTTATTAAGGATTTCTTCCTCCGTTATATTTTTCAGATATTTATCATACGAGGCACCGTCCCAGTAATGATGACAGTAAGCATTTGGGAAATCTATGTTTTTCTTAAATAACTTCTTAATATCAAAAGAATAGTAAAGCGGATAATGGAAACTATCATAAGGTTCTACATGTATTAATTGAGGATATTTTTTTGATAATTCCATTGGCCTTCTTACTGACATTTCTGCCCAATATTTGTCGTGACCTCTAGAACGAAAATATTTGAATTCATTAAACCATATTTTAAGGAACTCAGAATCTTTATT
The DNA here is from genome assembly GCA_026390735.1 of Ignavibacteriota bacterium. GTDB lineage: Bacteria > Bacteroidota > Ignavibacteria > Tepidaquicellales > Tepidaquicellaceae > CAIKZJ01. The sequence continues at coordinate 44,769 of JAPLFJ010000026.1, read as the reverse complement.
GGCAAAAATAACGCCATTACATAATCCCATGTTTCGCCATTTCCCCTGCTTACCCATTACAAAATCATTTTTGAATAACGGTATAAATGATTTTTTGCAGATTACATCCATATCTAAATATACACCGCCAATTTCCTTTAAAAGTATTAATCTTAAAACGTCGGATTTATGCGCAATATGGTAAAGTTTATTCCCAAAAATACTATCTGGAGGTTCCACCTTAATAAATTCGACATAACAGGATACCTTATCCCAGAATTTTCCAAAAGGTAATCTATTAGAATAAAAATATATTTTTTCGGGTTTATTTAAAACCCTTGCAGAGTTTATGCAAATGTAATGAGCAAGTGGGAATTCCTGTATGGAATTTGAATAAAAATATATAAAATGAAAAATATTTGGTATTTTCGTATTTGCAGTTATATTCATATTTTATAAAAACTATTCATTCTTAAATTCTTTTCATATAATTTTATGTTTTAATAATAGTCTGGTTAATCAAGTTTCCTTATTTCATCCACAATTTCATTTACAATAGAATTCCAATCATTATTTTCCATGATTACAGGATATCGTGATATTTTATTCGAATATTCACCCCGTACTGCCTTTTTACAGTTCTCGATAAATTCGTCATTATTTTCCGAAAGCGCTATATAATCTTTAAATGTTTCTAACTCTGGTAATGCAGTCGTTACAACAGGTATATTTAATGAGATATATTCAAAGAATTTGTTTGGATATACGCTTCTCATAAAATCATTTACCTTAAATGGTATTAAACCAACTGAAAAGTTTTTCATATACAAAGGTATTTTACTTATATCTACGTAATTTATATGAATAACATTTTTGTTTTTAATAATATTCTCAAAATAATTCTTAGAGCTCCTATCTATGTATCCTATGAAACACAATATAAACTCATTGGAATCAATCAAACGATTTATTAATGTATAGTCTATCCAATTTCTAAATGTACCAACATACCCTAAAACCGGTTTATTCGAATCAGTAATATTTATCTTCTGAGAAGAACTTTTAAATACACCACAAGAGTATCCCCCTCTTGATCTGAATATATTTTTTGCATATTTTGAATACTTATCGTATGTATATTTAGATATTACTATTAAAAAATCGCTTTCTTTAATCAGCTCCTGATTAAGTTCTGCCCGTTTTCTATTAATTGTTCCATCAAAATTCAAATCACAATCATCATAACTATCATAAATCAATAAATCGTATTTTACTTTACCAACCAAGTACTTTTGTTCCGGCATATAAAGCCATAGTCTAATCTTTCTATTCGGATAATATTTTCTCACAAATCGATTTATCTGAATTGAGACGAAATGGCTATCAATACTTGCTAATATAGGACTTTTTCTCCATAATAAATAATGCGTTAACATTAATGGAGTAAAAATAAAAAAACCGGTTTCGTTATTTACTTTATATTTGCCTGTGAAATATGCTACAAATCTACTCCAGAATTTAATGAATAAGTTTACTAATAATGAAACAGGTAAATTAACGAAAGCTATTTCCTCACCATTATTGATTATCTCTTTTGTAAATTCCTTTCTATGATACAAATTCCATTCACCAGATCCCATTATAATATTTATATACTCTTTACTCAACTATTCGCTTTTTTTAAGGTTAAGATAAACGGCTATTACCATTAGATATAAAGTTAACATTGTCATTCTTTCAGCAGCATATTTTTCCCTGAATGCCAGTAAAACTATTTTTGATGAAAAACCAAGTATGTAAGATATTCTTATTAAAGTTCTTTTCCATAATGGATGATACTTCTTCATATAATATAGCTTACTGTAGTGCATATAAAAATAATATATTCTCATCCCCTCTTTTGATCGGACACTACTTCTTTCATAATGGATGAATTGTGAAACTGGTTGACAATAATTTTTATATTTAAGATCTAATACTTGTTTTTGAATATCCACGTCTTCATAATACAGAAATATATTTTCATCAAATCCTGGAATTAATTTAAATATTTCCGACTTAATCATTAAACATGCTCCGTGTGCCCAATCGATAAGGAAAGGTGTCTTATCCTTAATTGCTTTTATATTGTTGAGTTTATTTATTGTCTTTCCTACAAATAAACCGAATGCCTCTTTTAATTCCCATGAAATATCAGGAAAATAATTGTAAAAATACTGTGTTTCGCCATCATCATTTGTTAGCATGCCTGTTACAAAACCAACATCCCCAATATTTGTTATAAATTTATAGAGTGTTTCAATTGAATTCCTAGTGACAATTATATCAGGGTTTAGAAAAAGAATTACTTCTCCGGATGAATTATCCACACCTCTATTACAAGCATAGCCAAATCCCCTATTGGATTCAAGTTTTATGTATGATATATAATCATTTTCAGATAAAAGTGGTTCGAATTTTTCTTTTTCATCAGAATTATCAACAATGATTATTTCATAATTAATAGTTTGAGTATTAAGGGTTATTGAACGAATACAATTTGTTAGATACTCAGCAGTATGGTAATTGACTATGATTATGGAAATATTTACAAGATTATTCATATCTTTTTTCTAATATCTTATTTTCAAGATCATTCAAGACATTCTTGTGCATTTTTTTATAGTATAAATATGTCTCATAAGCTTTATCCCTAATGTTATCAAGTTTATTAAAATCATTATATATATATTCAATTTTTTGAGCCAAAGAGTCAGAATCTACATTTACAATGAATCCATTTTCACCATCAATAACTACTGAATCAATCCCACGCAAATTTGTTGAAACAACAATTTTTTTATAACCAAATGCTTCCAATAAAACTATTGGAAGTCCTTCTGATGTTGAAGAAATAATTAAAACATCACATTGGGAAAGCAATAAAGGATATTCAGATTTTGATAGATTGCCAGTTAAGAACACATCATCTATTAAGTTATTTTTTTTGATTTCAATATTAATATTTTCAACATAATCTGGATTCGCAGAAATATCTCCAACTAAAAACAAAGTTAATTTAATACTAGAAGATTTTTTTAGTATAGAAAGAGCCCTTATAATCATCATCTGGTTTTTTCTTTCATCCAGACTACCCAGACATATTAATTTCAAAGATTTCACCTCAGATGAAAATACTTTCAATATATTTTCATTAGTTTTAAATGCTTCCTGAAACGAAACCGAATCAGCAAAGCGAACATTGAGGGGAGAATAAGTCATGTCGGTATTTATATCTGATTTATTAATAAGTTCATATTCGTTTTTATTCGAATTTGAGACAAAGTATATGAAATCACAATATTTATTAATAAATTTATACAAAAGTATTCTTAAAAAATCAGGGTAGATTGTTTCTTTGACCATTACAATTAGCTTACTTGTATATTTTCTCAAAAATAGTATTTGCCAAACCAAGACAGAAACGTTGATAATACAAGCGTCAAAATATATACCGTTAAAATTATTCTTTATTACTTTTCTAACACTAAATATTGATTTTAAGAAACCATAGTACTCTAAAATTGGTCTTCTTGATACAGGTAAAAAACCTCGTTCGTATACTATCGAATGAGAACTAAGTGATTTATATTTTTCAGCTCTGGGTCCAATCGGATACATAGACCAGATTTCGTATTTGCTTTCTTTTTCCCCGAAATAAGTTATTATATCGTCGAACCCTTCTTCGGCACCTCCGTATTCAAGAGAACTATGCGTAACAAGTAATATTTTCTTTTTATCATTAATCATTATTGCCTTTAAGTTGTCTTATAAGTATTCCTTCAAGGATTTTTACGTTATCAGTCAAATTAAACCTGTTTAATATTTCCTCTTTAGACAGTGTTTTAAGGTCATCTAATTCATCCCTATTCTCATAAATATAATCCATTTTTGTTAATAAGTCATTGTAATCACCACATTTAAAAAGAAAACCATTTATCTTGTCCAGAATCAATTCAGCCATTCCTCCAGTATCAGAGGATAGCACAATTTTTTTTAAAAGCATAGCCTCCTGTACTCCAAGATTGGTAGATTCAGACATAGACGGTAACAGATATAAATTTGAAATATTAATATATTTTATATAATCTTTGTTAAAATCTAAGAATATACAATCATTAATCAAATTATACTTTACTGTCTCGGATATTAATAAATCTTTTAATTCGCCATCACCTAATATAATTAACTTTACCGACTCCTTATTTTTTTTGAATAAATAGAAAGTCTCAATTAATCTCTCAAGTCCTTTTGCATATGACAACCTTCCAGAATATATTATTACAAAATCATCATTACTCAATTCTAATGATTTTCTTAAAGAATTGCTATCCTCTTCATTATATATATTTATATACTTTTCAATAATTAAACCCAAATATAATGTTTGAATAATAGCAGGATTAACATTCCTTACGTCAGTTAAAAATATTTTTAAACTGTCACAAACCGTTATAAACCTGTCATAATATTTCAAGAAATAATTTAGCAGATAACGTTCTTTTATCGTGTATAAGAACCCATAATTATTCTTGACTTTACTGTAATATTCATCCTCTATATAATATCCATCAACACCATGCGTGAAACAAATAAAATAACTTATTTTTCTGAATATTCTTTTAATAACAGCGCAATATAGGTTAGAATCTGGAGATGCTGATATTACAAAATCCTTGTTTGATATTTCATTATATACAATCATTATGTTTCTCATTAAATTCAGGGAACCTCTAATATTTAGAAACTTCACATCATAATCAGATAAATTGTTGTATAACGAATTACTCTCATAATTTTTATCAAGAACTATTATATTAATATGGAATATACTTTTATCAATAAGTTCGATTATATCGCACATTAATTTCTGTGAACCGCCAATCTTTAAATCATCGAAAAAGAAACATACTTTAATCTTTCGATTTATCATTTATTGTATATACTTTGATTTAATATTAGTAAAATATCCCTTAATTGTCTCAATTCTAACGTTATAAAAGAACCATATTATAAGGACAGGAATAATCAGAAAATTCAAAAAAGTTAGAACATTGTTCATATAAATAAACATAAGAGATAATACCAGGAGACTTGTAATAAAAATCCTAATAATCTTCCTGTTGAAAGAGAAATTGCTTTTAGTTATAATGAAATATAGATTCACTGAGAGCGATATAATATATGCAAGGAAATACGCTAGAGAAAAAGAGGAAGGCCCATATCTAAAATAACCATTGAAGATTATAAATATTAAAATCATACTAATATAAGTGACAAGTTCAACAATCAACCATAACTTTATTTTACTTTTTGCTATTAATGCAAGAACCAATGATTGAGATAAAACCCTAAAAAAGTCACCTAATAGAAACAAAAGAAGGAAATCAGATGCATTGCTAAAATCTTTTGAGAATAATAGTGGGATTATTATGTTTTTAAAAGAAAATAACAATGATATTATTGGGACGATTAATAATATTACTATAAATAGTGTAGAATTTAATTCTTCATTGAAAAGCTTGGGCGACTTTTTTTCTGAAAGCAGGGGTAATGAATGTACACCAAAAATCATACTGAATATAGCAATATAGCTTGAAGAAATACTTATTATAGATTGGTAATAACCGTTATAATCCAGACCAAAATCTTTAATTATTTCACTTCTGATATAAAGGAGTGCAAATTGATTAGAGGCTCCAATCACCAAAGACGCAATTCCTAATTTTATCACCGATGTCAGAATAATTAAATGAATTTTCTTGAAATTAAATATTTTAGAAAATTCAAAAACCCTATAATATGCACAGATAATTAAAGTGATTAGTAAACTTGAGACGGAAGAGATAAAGAAAGCTAATCCAACTCCTTTTTCGGCATATTTATAAGCCAATAGAATAAATATTATGGCGGAAACTATACTATTAATTACTGCAATCAGAGTAAACACATTATACTTTTTTAAACCCCGAATATAAGCATCAATTATAACTGTAGTAACAAAAAAAGGGAAAGAAAGCGATAGATAGATCAATAGATAATTATATTTATCCGTACCCCACAAAAAAAATGATATAGCATCGCTAAAAATTATCAGTACAGATGATATAAGTGAAGCAAAAATAAAAAGTATTATTAATGAACTACGGAATAATGAATAGATTGCCTCATCATTATCATCTGCCTTCCATTCAGATATATATTTAGTAATTCCAAGTGGAATCCCGATTGATATAAAATATGTGATAAATAGATTAAAATTTGTTAGCTGACCAATAATACCTAATCCGGTTACACCAAGAATTACTGCAAATATTTTATTTCTTGCAATAGATAACACAGTGTTTATTACAGAAACCAAAGATATCTTAAGCATCAGAATATATTTATTCTGTTTAATTAGAGTATCCATTGATTATCTTTTGATTAGTTAAAGTAGAGACTTTTAAGTAGCCTCCTGCAAGGCCAGCAATGACAGAAAACTGTACTTCAGCATAAAAGACAGGGTTAACAAAACCATTAAAGAGTAGAATGAAAAGTAATGAAAGAATTATCAACCCGATATATTTCTTTTCCCCAGTACTTTTCAAAGTAAATTTAAACAAATCCCTTGTAAGTTTGTAAAGAAGAGCAAGAAGAGGAATGATGCCAAACAGCCCCTGCTCCGCCAAAGTTGAGAACAACCATGAATGTACTACTGTAACCTTAACACCTAAAGGTAAATCAACAGGCATATATCCGTGATTCAAGTAAGCATTAAAAAAATTATATATCCCAATTCCAAATATTGGATAATCCAAGAATGCAAAAAATGAAGCATACATTAATGCAACACGTGTAGCATTTGATAAATCTATGAATGAAGAAGACACATCACCTGCACCCATAGGATTAGCCTTTTGACTTCCAACTATTACTATTAAGAATAAAAACACAACAATGGTAGCCCCAATAGAAGAGAATTTAATTATCTTATTTGGGTAGAAAAGAAGAATAAAAACTGTTACAATCGCCAAAGACAATAATGCTGCCCTAGAAACCGATAATATTAAAAAATTGAAAGACACAAATATTAAAGAGCATAGAAATAGCTTTTTCAAAAAACTAATTTTTACAAAAAGGATATAAATCAATGAAATAGAAATAACAATTACTTCAAACCTTCCTAAATAATTTGCGTCATCAAAAGATAATCCGATTCTATTCAGTTCAGTAACTTGAAATCCAACAAAATACATTACAACACCAACAGAATTGACTATTATTCCGCTTAATATAATTATTTTTATATAATATAAAATATCTTTATTTGATTTTATGGATAAATAAAAGAAATAGATAAATGGTAATTGCATTAATATTACCCTTGTCCAAATAAAAAATACAGAAAACAAGGAAGAATCATAATCTGTAAAATCATTCATCTGTTTGTATTCAATACCAAACACCATAGAAGTATAAAAAGAAGCAGCGAAAAACATAGTGGGGATTAGGTAATTGGAACTAAGTATTCTTTTATGATTAATGATTTGCTTTATTAGCAAAGGTAACAATAATAAATTAACACATATAATTGCATTCGTATAATCTATTGGGTTCCAGCTACCTATAGTTAAGGGACAATAAAGAATAACCAAAGAAATAATATTTTTGGGTGTTATTACATCATTAAGTTTAATAAATAATAGACGATAAATATCCTTAAAAATATTCAAATATTCGTTAGAAAGTTATTAATTCTTTATTTTTAGCAATAATGCATCCTTTTTATCGTATAAAACTGAAATTGAGGAAGATGCTAAAAACATAACTAACATTGCAATAAAAGTTATTGTCAACCTTTTTGGCTTGCTCTTTTTTTCCGGTAAGTCGGCATTATCCAGAATGATAACAGTTGGAGTCTCTTTTTTCTCTTCAATTTTTGCCTGTTCAAACATAGGGAGAATGAAGGCAAGAAGTTTATTCTGAATTTCAACATCTCTTTTGAGCCTCAAGAAATTCAGGACTTTTTGAGGAGCACCTTTCAATTTAAACAAATCATCAGGATCCGCAGTATCATTAGTTTTTATTTCAGACAATTGCTGTTTTAAAGCAGCAATTTTCTGTTCCTGCATTTTGACTTCAGGTTGATCTTGTGTTAAAACTTTGTTCAACAATTCAAGTTTGATTTCTTCAGATTTTATTTGCACTTCTATATTGAAAAGGCTCTGTGAAACAGTTGCTGCCTGAATATCAGGTGCAAGTCCATAAAGCTCTTGATAAGATTTTAGGCTATCTTCAGTCTTCTTTAAGTTGTCCTTTATTTCATAATACCTTGCTTCAACGAATTCTCTGTTATTTTTTGCATTTTGTACATTTAATTCAGCATTAATCTTGTTAAGCAATACAATCAGGTATTCAACAATTTCTTTTGCTCTTTTCGGATCTTTGTCATAAATTCCAATTTCCATAGTAGCGGCAACTTTATCTTTTGATATTACCATAATATTCTCTCTAAAATTCTTTACAGCATCCTGAAAATATTTGAACTCCCAATCATCATTTAATTTAAATTTAATTAGCACATCGTCAATGCACCTTCTGCTATTTAGTATGTTTTCGTATAGAGCTAACTCCTTGTAAGAACCTCCGCCACTTCCGAGTTCCGATAAATCGCTTAAACCGGCCATAGTACCTGACAAAATTCCGCTAAGGCCTGAAGACTTTTGAGTTGACTTAACAGTAGCTTTTGACATGAATATTGGGTCCAGGATAAAAAACATTATAAACGCAGTAATCGCCCCCATCAAAACAGTACTTATTAATATAGCTCTCTTATACTTTAAAACAATTTTAATGTAATCAAAAATTGTTAAATATTTAGTTTCACTCTGAATTCCCATTACTATTAATAATTATTATAATCTTTAAAAAAATGATATCCACGCAATAACTGATTATTATTGATTCTGTCTAATTAATAAATAAGTTGTAAGAACACTAGCAACAACTCCAATCATAGTGGCAATAATTGTCAAACTCTCTCTAAATTCAGTTGGAGTCTTTTTAGGTACATAAATAAAGTCTCCTGACATAACTTTAGTTTCATCCGCCTTGTACCAACCTCTAGAATTGAATTTAATTACTCTAGTATCGCCTTTATCAGCAGCTAATGAATATCCACCTGCTCTTGAAATATAGTAATCATAATCTGCACCTTCTTTGTATGAAACATATCCTTCATTTAAAACCTGTCCGTATACATAAACAATTTTTTTGTCGTCATTAATATATATAATATCTTTATCTTCAAGAATTATATTTTGACTCAAATCATTTCCGTTAAAGAGTTTATCAAAATCTACTACCATACGATTACGTCTTGATATTATATCCCGTTCGAAACTTGCTTTGTCCTTTTCGTTAACGATTAAATCGTTCGTTCTCATATTAATCAAAATTTCGTTAGTATCTTTTTTGGTATATTCCTGGTCATTTTTCCTGAAAACAATAGATAATGGCAAATAAGCTGTAGGTTTAAATCCTCCAGCCATTTGTATTGCTTCTTTCAATGTCATATTCTTGAAAGTAATAGGATAAATCCCAGGATTATTAACTTCCCCCAAAATAGTAATACTTGCATTTATGATAAAATCAGATTTATATTTAACGAATAATCTATCATAATTATTAATTTTATAATCCCTATTGTTTTCGTACGAAAGGTAAATTACTTCATATTTATTTTCAGCAGGAATTAATCTGTAAAGGGTTATACTATCAGGTTGTGCGTTCTGATCAAAACCTCTACCAAGTTGAATTACAGATTCAAGATTATCTGCTTTATTGTACTCATACACACCTGCAAGTTGAACAGCCCCATTAATAGTAATATAATTTTTATCCAACAACCCAAATGGAATTTTCACAATATCTCCTTCTGAAAGATATGGATTCAATTTGTCATCATTAGTAAAAAAGAACTTATATAAGTCTACAAAAGAACTGGAACCGTCTTTATGAACCAATTCAATATTTCTTAACGAGATTACAGGGACAAAGAATTCTCTGCTATTGTCATGAGCATACTGAATACGAGAGACACTAAGTGTGTCATAATAAATTAACGAGACAATATCGCTTACTCTGTTTAAAGAAGATACTTCTATCCTCTTCTGAACCAAACTGGACACAGTTACAATAAACGGGCGTGGAGCATATAATGACAGGCTTATTTCTGTATTTTTATACCTTTTCTTAACAGCATCACTAACCTTTCTTTTTGCTTCTTCAATATTTAGCCCCAAGACCTTGATCTCGCCAACGGAGGGAATAATAAGAGAACCTTCAAGAGTAACAACTAATTGAGTCTGCTGATTTATATAGCCATACATCCCAAAAACAAAAATATCATTAGACCCAATGAAATATTTCTTGGGATCAACTGATTTATCTACAGGGACAATTTTACCTTGAAAAGATTGATTTGACTGAGGGTTCAGGTTGCTCAATAGATCACTTGCATCAGCATTTATCCTATTATTAGAAATTGGCAGATTACTATTCTGTGAAGTAATATTATTCGAATTCTGTTCAATCTTTTGCGCAAAAGTACAAAATAAAGGTAAGAAAGTAAGTAAAATTATAAAAACTTTATTAATATTCATTTTACAGTTTAAATTTTTCAATTGTTGTTTGCAATACAATAAGTGTTTCATCATCACCTTTAGTCTCACAATAAAATCTTAATAACGGTTCTGTTCCGGAAGCACGAATTGTAATCCATCCGTTTTTGAAAAAACATTTATAACCGTCAAGTGGATCTACGGAAATGATTTCTTTACCACCGATTTCATCACCGGGCTTAAGATTCTTACATAGATCCAGGGTTTTATTCTTTAATTCTTCTGTTGTGTGTATATCGATTCTTTTATAGAAATACTTTCCAAATTCCTCATCAAGTTCTTCCTTAAGTTCAGAAATGCTTTTCTTTGTATTTGCAAGCATTTCCAGGTATAACAAACCATTAAATAAGCCATCACGTTCCGGCAAATGTCCTTTAATTCCAATCCCGCCGCTTTCTTCAGCACCGATGAGAATATCCTCTTCAATCATTTTCTTTGAAATATGCTTAAATCCGACAGGAACTGTTTCAAGTTCAAGATTGTACTTTTCACAATATTCTTTAATTATTTCGGATGCAGAGAAACCTCTGACGACTTTTCCTTTTAAACCTTTTGTTTTATTCAGATATTTCAGGAGTAGTGCAAATGTTTTCTGAGCGTCAAGGAATTCACCGTGATTGTCGATAATAGCTATCCTGTCAGCATCTCCGTCGGTAACTATACAAATATCATACTTACCTTCTTTTGTGATTTTACAGGCAAGCCCAAGATTCTTCTCAACTGGTTCGGGTGCTCCGCCTTCAAAATTAGGGTTAACTTCTGCATGTAACTGGTCAACTTTTATCAGTTCATTTATTGTATTTTGACCGGCACCATACATAGCTTCATATAACACCTTTAAATTGGCATCGTTGATTGCTTTAGTGTCAATTTTAGCTGCTAAATTATCAATATAATATTGTCTGCCGTCGAAATACTTTACAATTCCTTCTTTTAAAAGAACATCGAATGATTTATAGTCTTCAACTTTTATAATATTCTTTAATTCTGCTTCTACCTTTACTAATTCATCGGAATCCATAGAACCTCCGAATGAATCCTTCAATTTATATCCGTTGTATTTAAACGGATTGTGTGAAGCAGTAATCATCACTCCATAAGCGAGTTTATAATCCCTTGAAAGTAAAGATACAGTAGGTGTAGAAACGAAACTATCAGTAATTAATACTTTAATACCTTCGCTTGCAAATATTTCTGCTGCACAATGTGCAAATTCCTTTGCAAGGAATCTTGTATCGTAACCGATTACAATACCATTTTTTATATTCGGATGATTCTTAAAAGTCCTTGCTGTAGCGAGAGATACGCGTCTTACGTTATCAAAAGTATAAGTATCTCCTATGATGGCTCTCCAGCCATCAGTTCCAAATTTTACAGGTTCCATTATTGATTAATTTTTTCTATTTTCTTTTACCCAGCCTTTTACATATTCGACTGTTTCAGTAGTTGTTGCTCCAGGTGTGAACAACTTTCCGATCCCTAATTTATTTAACTCCTCAATGTCATTCTGAGGGATGATTCCGCCTCCAAATAACAATATATCGCTTACTCCCTTTTCGTCCATTAATTTCTTTATCCTCGGGAAAATCGTCATATGGGCACCACTTAAAATGCTTACTCCTATAGCATCTACATCTTCCTGCAATGCTGCTTCAACCATCGATTCGGGAGTCTGTCTTAAACCGGCATAAATTACTTCAAAACCGGAATCACGAAAAGCTGCTGCTATTACTTTTGCACCCCTGTCGTGACCATCTAAGCCTACTTTTCCGATTAATATTCTTATTTTTCTTTCCAAAATTGTACTTTTTAACAATTAATAATATATGTTTTATAAATTTTTACTTCAAGTGAAATATTAACTTGTTATTATAATAAAACTAAAAAGACTTTTGACTTATGCCCTTTAAAAAAGCAGCAATGATATTAAAGAACAAAATATTAAAATAGTAAACTTAATTTGACAATAAAAAAATGCTAAAAAGTAACATGATTCTTTTAATTCTGGGTTTATTTCGTCAAATAATCATAAAATGTATTAAGGTTATAAGCTAAAGCATCAAAAGGCTCTATTATTATTTCATAACCGTTTTTATGTAAAATTGCGGAAACATTATCAAATGTAGAACGACTCATTACACCTTCCCTCATTCCATGCTCGAAATGTATTAATTTAGGTTTTATTGAATTAAAGTCAATATTCGAAATAATTTCAGCATCATAACCTTCAGTATCAATTTGAAGCAGATCTATATTCTCAATATTGTTTTGTTCAATAAGTTCCTTAAAACTAATACAATTTACAGACTCTTTGACTATGAATTCCTGAGATAAATTACTGAGATTATGGTGTTCTTTATTAAACGACCCAATGCCTTTTGTCCAATCGGGTAATTTTTCAATTTTATTTTTATCAACACGGTATAAATCCATTTTCTTTTCAGTATTATGAATCGCAATATTAAGTTTCTTCACATTATCCAAATTCTTATAATTTTCAACAAGCTGATTATAAAAATCGATACTCGGCTCAATAACAATTCCATGAATTTTCTCTTTATTTTCCATAACAAAATTGAAAATTGGATCAAATGAGACGCCATCATTAGCACCTATTTGGACATAAAAAAGCTTATTTTGCCTTTTAAGGAAGAAATAAAGCATAGTCAATAAGAAATTCACTTCATCTTTTGGAACGATTTTCAGTCCTTTTTTATCAAGCACTTTTTTAATTATATTTTTAATCATAAATGAGCATATTTTATTTAATTAATATTATTTTCGAATGTAATTAACTCTATTTTGCTTTTCTTACTAATAATCTGTACTGCCAATACTCCAAGCAATACTGCAAACCACAATGTTGCTAACCTGATTATAATTGTTGCTGCGACTGAGATATCTTTTGGGATTTTCAGGAAAATAAGTAATCCTGTTAGTGATGCTTCTGTTACTCCCAATCCACCAGGTAACATTGCGATTGCACCGACTAACGTTGAGAAAGTGTAAATAAATGTAGCTGTCAGCACAGTCACTTCTATGTTCGAAACACTGGTAAAAACTCTTAAAACTATATAAAAGCCAAGACATTCAAAAAACCAGGCTATGAGACTCATACCTACAACAATCAGCAATGGCTTTAGTTTTATTAAGTTATAAGTACTTTCGTAAGCTGTATAGAGTTTTTCGGCGTGCTTTTCAGTAAACTTAATTCTTTCAAATATAGAGATTATCTTGAGGGATAATTTCTTCGAACTAAGGACTATTGTTAGAAATACAAAAAATGCTCCAGTAATTATTACAATATCTCTTCCATAATCGAAGACAACTGCTCCAATAATGCACAATATTACGATTGAGAGAAAATCCGTTATTCTTTCTGCGAGTATTATGGGAGCAGAAACGCTTACAGGGATTCCTGTTTCCTCTTTAAGTAAAAATGACTTTAGTACCTCTCCCATTTTTCCGGGAGTTACACTCATTATAAATGATGAAAAGAATATCAGAAATGACCTGAACGGTTTTATACTGATGTTCAGAATCTTAAGATAATATTGCCATTTAAAAAATCTGATAAGATAGTTTCCGAAAGAAAGTGCAAGTACTGCAGGTAGCCAGTACCAGTTAAACTTTGAGAATGAGACTAACAGATTTCCAAAATCTGCGTAAATACTGAAAGCAAGAAAAACTAATGCTCCAAAAGTTACAGACAATAATATTTTCTTTTTATACTTTGAGAACATTAAAGTGTAAGAGTGATAAGTTTGTAAAGTCTTACTAGAGGCAAACCAACAACATTATAATAGTCCCCTGTTATTTTATTAATGAATAAACATCCGAAATCGTCCTGTATTCCGTATGCACCCGCTTTATCGAGTGGTTTGAATTTATCTACGTAATAGTTTATTTCTTCATCAGTTAACTTTTTGAATTCAACCACTGTCTTTTCGTGTCCGTAAACTTCCTTACAGGTTACATTGTTAATTACATTCACACCAGTATAAACCACGTGTTTCTTTCCGCTAAGCATCCTGAGATACTTCTTCGCTTCTATTAAATCTTTAGGCTTATTAAGTATCTTTTGGTTTAAATATACTACAGTATCCGCTCCTATAATAATTCTGCTCTTATATTTTGATGCAACAGCACGTGATTTGCTTTGAGCATTTATCTTTACAGATTTATGGGCATTTTTTTCGGTTACCTCTATGGCATTGCTGTCAACAACCTTAAAGTTAAACCCGATTTGATTAAGTAAGTTTTTACGTCTCGGTGACTTTGATGCAAGTATGTATTTAGCAGATAATACCTTATCAAGCATTTAAGAGTTCATTAAGTTTAGCTGATAAATCTGATTTCGATATTATGCTTCTTTCACCAGTCTTCCTTACTTTAAATTCTATATCGCCATTCTTAAAGTTCTTTTCGCCTACTATAATTTGATAAGGAATACCGATTAAATCAGCATCTTTGAACTTAAAGCCCGGTCTTAAGTCGTCTCTGTCATCATAAAGAACATCTACATTCTTATCCATCAGTTCTTTGTAAAGCGTATCGCAGTATTCGGTTATTTCCTTGCTTTGCGTAGTTATATTTATAAGTATAACTTTGAAAGGTGCTATTTCTCCGCTCCAGGCAATTCCGTTTGAATCGTGATTCTGTTCTATATGAGTTGCTATAATTCTTTCTATACCGATTCCATAACTTCCCATGATGATAGGATTATCTTTACCGTCTTTACCGAGAAATTTTGCACCGAGTGCAACTGAATATTTAGTGCCGAGTTTAAAGATATGTCCGACTTCAATTGACTTAGTGACACGAAGTTTGCTGGTCTTATCTAATGTAAGTTCACCTTCTTTTACTGTTCTGATGTCGCAATATTTTATTCCCTGTACATCACGTTTAAGGTCGATGTTCTTTATGTGGTAATCATTTTTATTTGCGCCACTTACAAGTTCATCAGCATCCTGAAGTCTTAAGTCTGCAATTATTTTAACATTTCCTTTTATTCCAATCGGTCCTATTGAACCCGCATCTGCACCTGTAATGTCCATAAGTTCTTCAGGATGTCCTGGTCTAAGGCTTGCACCGAATAAAGACTGCAGTTTTGTTTCGTTCACTTCATCGTCTCCACAGACAAGTGTAAGAAGATATTTATCTTTTCCTTCTTCTGTTTTTGCAGGTATAACAAATACACGTGATTTTGCAAGGCGTGATTTATCAGTTATGTTTAAGAATCCTGCGAGTTCTTCAATTGATTTTATGGCAGGTGTATGAAACTCTTCGTAAGCAAGGTTTGTGCCTTTTCTGGAAACACCATCGACGTAAGATACTGCAACTTCAAGGTTAGAGGAATATTTTCCGTCTTCACTTATTACTACAATGTCCTCTCCTGCATCTGATTCTACCATAAACTCTTCTGACTTTGTTCCTCCCATTGCTCCGCTCGATGCTGATACTACAAAGAAGTTTAGTCCGCAGCGTGTGAATATCTTCCTGTATGCCTTTTCCTGTAACTCATACGATGCATCAAGTCCTTCCCAGGTTGAATCGAACGAATATGCGTCTTTCATAGTAAACTGGCGACCGCGAAGGACACCCGATTTCGGACGCGATTCATTCCTGAATTTCGTCTGTATCTGATACCACATTTGTGGCATTTGTTTATAAGATGTTATATAATTTCTTGATATTGATGTAAATACTTCCTCATGTGTAGGTGCAAGAACAAGTTCGCGGTTCTTTATCCTGAATATTATGTCTCCGAAGTCTTCAAGTCTTCCAGTCTCGTTCCATAGTTCATTTGGCGAAAGTGCAGGCAAAAGGAATTCGTTTCCGCCTATTGCATTCATCTCTTCACGTATGATTTTTTCAACTTTATTCTTTATGATTAAGCCCAGTGGCAGTACTGAATATACACCTGATGTCAGCAGACGAAAGAGCCCTGCTCTTATTGATAATTTATGTGATGCCACAACTGCATCAGCAGGGTCTTCCTTTTGAGTCGGTACAAATAGTTTTGATAGTTTCATTTAATTCTTTATATATTTATGCCCTCCTTTTCCCATTTAAAAACAGCCAGGGATAAGCTCCTGAGGGTACGAAAGTGCAAATATACGGATTTTATAATCTGTATTCTATTGAAAGAAAAATCCGAATTAGTATATCGAAATTATTGGAATGATAGTAAATTGTTTGTTATTTTTTAAGAAATAACCATTTAAACTATGTGTTCAAGGTTTGAGAATAAGGAAACGGGAGAATCTATGTTCAGTAAGTTTGAGAAAGACTTCCTGATGCTGAATATTGCCGCGAAAGATTTAAAGCAGATTAACATTGCTCCGAACGATGATATACTTGTAATTCATAAGAACGATAACGAGTTTGCATTAAAGAACTTTTCCTGGGGAATTAAATTTCCCGGAGAGAAAACTCCACTGATATTTAATTCAAGGATAGAAACGATAACATCTAAACCTTACTGGAAGAATTTATTTAAGAGGAACAGATGTATTATACCTGCTACGGCATTTTATGAATGGGTGGCAATGGATAAAATAAAGATTCCGAAAAGAATTTCATTTGAAAGTTTACCTATATTCTTTTTCGCGGGGTTGTACGTTAAGATAGATGATGGGATTTTTGCTTCAATTATAACAACCACGTCAAACTCAACGATAGCAAAGATTCACAGCAGGATGCCTGTGATTTTTAACCGGGAAGAAGGGATAGAATATCTTAAATCAGATGAAGAATCAGCAATAGCAATGTGTCTGCCATTTGATGACTCAGTTACCATGAGAATAGAAACGGCGGAGGATATATTAACGGTTAAGCAAAAAGAATTTCTTAAGGGGAAATAAAAAAGGGATATCTGTCTATTGATATCCCTTCTGTGTAAATGAAAGAACTTAATTATTTCAGCAGTGTCATTTTCTTTACTTCAGTAAAGCTACCAGCCTGAATTTTATAATAATAAACGCCCGTAGTTAACGAATTCGCATTGAACAATACGAAATGATTACCTGGTGCTTGTTGTTCGTTATAGAAAGAGACTATTTCTTTTCCTAAAACATTATACACAGTTATTTTAACATCTGATATTTTGGGTAAAGAATAACCTATTTTTGTAACAGGATTAAACGGGTTAGGATAATTCTGTTCAAGCTTAAATGATACCGGTACTTCTTCTGTATTTATTGAAGAAGTTGTTGATGTTGTTACAGTAACTGTTCTCTGATGAACAGGAGTACCGTTAGGTCCTTTTGCAGTTACAGTTAAAGTATATACCCCTGGGGTTACGTTTGCAGCAGTTACTCTGACTGATAATGAATCAGGGAAATGACTTAATTTATTACCACCCGGTGACGGGTAAGTAATCGCAAAAGTACCGGCTGCAGGAGCAGGTGTAATTGTTGAAGTTACTATAACAGTATCGGTATATAATTTTACAGCAGGAATAACCATCTTAAAATCTTTAACACCGGTATTACTGTTGATTGTAGCAGTTGTTGGGTTCATTCTCATTGCATAATCAGGGAAGTAACCTACGTAGTTTCCGAAAGTATTGCTTCTGAAGTCTGTCCATGCAACCATTGAGACTTTTCCGTTCGAATTCAGATAATCATAATCCCCTAAGTAAGCAGGTACTCCACCATTACAGGAAGTACAATTGATCCTAAACAACTTGTTCGAGATTTTTTGATTAGCAGCGAATGTCAAACCGCCATCTGTAGAGAAAGAACCATATACCATGCAACTGTCACTGGTTGGGCAATCTCTTGTATCAAGCCATTTAATAAAAAGTTTACCAGTAGTTATATCACACCATGTTGACGGGAACCATTGATTATTTGCAGTTGTATTGGCATCATCGTTAACGATTACTTCGGCAGACCATGTTGTTCCAAAGTCAGTTGAAAATCTTGTATAAATATTTGGTTTCTGAGCATCAGCATTTGGAGAATTCTTTGCATAGGTCAGGTACAATCTTCCTCTGAAAGGACCGTTGCTGTTATCTGCAATGATAAACGGATAAGGTCTTGTTCTCATATTCTGGACTGAATGTCGACCGCCTGATTGTGTACCGACGTATCCACCAAAAGCCTGCGAACTCTTTAAAGTCCATGTTGTTCCGCCATCTGTTGAACAATAGAAATTGTATGTTACTGCTGTTGCAGCTGCACCTGTGTTTGTTACTGCATAAATTGCACCGCCATTTGTTGAGCCGTTTGGACCAACGCAGACCATTGAACCAGGGTAGGAATTTGTATAAGTTGCAACCTGTGTAAATGTTGCACCGCCATCTGTACTTCTCTTGATGTTTCCCGGAGTCATAATCTGGAAGATGTAATTCGCATAAGGACCACCTGTTTGGACTGCTGTTACCCAGTTTTTATCGTTCCCTGTTCCGGCAGCAACAACGCTTGAATAACTTAAGCCGCCATTAGTTGATTTTGCGACTCTGGTTCCTGTAATACCACCAACCATATTATCAAAATACAAATTTCCTGCACCGTCAAAAGCCATTACAGGGTCTCCATTTGCTGTGACGCCCCATGTAGGTTGTGTTGCGGCAAGCCAATCTAAACCATTCAATGTATAATAAGCATAAGCACCATAAGTGGCGCTCAGGTTATTCCACGCAGCCGAAAAGTTTGTAGGACTAATTGGGTTACCTGCCATACCAACTTCTGCGAAATCAGTACCAATTTGCCAGTTATCATAATCATTTAAAGTAACAACTGCACCCGGTGAAAAGATACTCGGTCCAGGAGTAGGCCTTATATAGACAGGATAATCGCGGTTTGGATCTGTGCTTTGAGAGAATGTTATTTCTGATATTGCAATACCAAAAATGACAAGAGCCAAAGTGATTAAAAATAGTTTTTTTGAATTCATAAAATTTATCCCTTTATTTTTAAAGTGTTAAAATATTCATTATACAATAATATATTTTATTGAGGATAAAATCAATCAATTAATCTATGAAAATAGAAAAGGGGTATCGTATGATACCCCCATATTTAAAAAATATCTTAAATGGTTTACTTCATCAGAATCATTTTTTTAACATCCGAAAACTCACCAGCCTCAATTTTATAATAATACACGCCTGTTGTAAGGTTGGAAGCATCGAAAATTACATTATAGTTTCCAGGTGCCTGATTTTCACTTGTGAAGGCTGTGATTTCTTTCCCCAGAATGTTAAATACTGTAATTTTTACGTTAGACTGTTTGGCGACTGAATATCCGATTTTTGTAACAGGATTAAACGGGTTTGGATAGTTCTGCTCAAGCCTATATGATGTAAGTGTTCCCTGGTTTTCAATAGAAGTTGCACCACTGACAGTGATAGAAACTGTTCTTTGATGAACTGGTGTTCCGTTAGGTCCTTTTGCAGTAACTGTTAATGTGTATGCTCCGGGAGTAACGTTATTTACAGTAACCCTGACATTCAGTGAGTCAGGATATGAAGTTAATTTATTACCATTAGGTGACGGATATGTTATTGCAAACGAACCAATTGCAGGAGTTGGCGTTATAGCAGAAGTGACAATAACAGTATCAGTATAAAGTTTGACCGCAGGTACTACCATTTTGAAATCCATAAAACTATTGGGATTATTGATTGTTCCTGACGTTGGATTCATCCTCATCGCATAATCCGGGAAGTAACCGGAATAACTGCCATAACTATTGTTTCTGAAATCAGCCCAGATTACCATAGAACTTTTACGGTTTGACGTTATAGAATTATAGTCACCCTGATAAGCAGGAGCAACCTGACCCGCAAATTGTATCCTGAATTTCTTATTTGTTACTCTTTGATTCGGGGCAAAAGATGTACCGCCATTAGTGGTATATGTAGCATAAACATCCAACGAATCGTTCGTCGGACAGTTGCGTGTATCATACCATTGAATGTATAATTTTCCTGTTTGTTTATCACACCATATTGCGGGATGAAACTGATTATTATTCTGTGTATTTACATCGTCATTTACTGTTACCCTACTGGACCATGTTGTACCCTGGTCTGTGGAATATCTTAGAAAGACATCGGATTTATTACCAGAGCCAACAGGTTCGTTTGAGGCATAAACACAATACAATCTGCCTCTGAACGCACCATAGCTGTTATCAGCAGCAATCATCGGATATGGTCTTGTTCTCATACTACTTACTGTAGAACGACCTGAAACTTCTGTTCCAATAACGTTAGACCAGGAGTTACTGGATTTTAAAGTAAAAGTAAGTCCTCCGTCTGTTGAACAATGAATAGAATATGTACCTGCAGCATTTGTACCACTGTGTGTAACAGCATAGACAAATCCTCCAGAAATATTACCGTTAGGTCCAACACATAACATTGCACCAGGCAAAGCATGTGGAGAAAGAGTTTGTGTATTTGTAAAAGACACACCCATATCAGAACTTCTTGCAACAGTAGCGCCGCTACCATTTGTCATAATTGTGTAAAGGTAATTCGCATATGGGCCACCAGTCTGGTCAGCACACATCCAGTTTTTGTCATTACCTGTTGTTGCTGAAACATTCGTCCATAACCATGTTTGACCATTGTTAGTTGATTTTGCAACCCAACAAGCTGTTACAGGGCTTTTCATGGTTTCATAATAAAGATTTCCTAAACTATCATAGGCAGTAATAGGATCGCCTGCTGCATTCGGAAATGCAGGATTACTAGCGAACCAGGTAAGACCGCCATCGTTTGAATAATGGGTGCCATTAGTGTTAAATGCATTGAAAGTCTGTAATGGATTCAATGGATTCATAGAAATATGACCTTCAGCGAAGTCAGTACCCATATTAAAATTATCAAAATCGTCTAAAGTCACAACTGCCATCGGAGTGATGATTCTTGGAGGTAAATTCTTCAAGAAACTTTCCGGCATACCATCTTTATTTGGGTTTTCCATTTGTGAGATAGAAATTCCTACGAAGGCGAAAGTTATTAATATAGTAATAACTGTCACCTGAAAAAGTGAGAGAACTTTTTTCATTTTTAACCCTATTTTAAGTTAATAAAAGTTATACACAATATATAAATTCTAATTTAGTAAATAAAGTAGGTTTTAATTTAAAAAGTTAATAATCCGAATAGTAAAGTAGTATTTAGATGTATTGTAAGAATATATCTTGTCGAGATGGGCAGACTCGAAATCCAGCTTAATTGATGCCAAGATTATTTATGATATGGTCGGGATGGGCAGACTCGAAGCCCTGCTTTCTTGAAGACAAGAATATTTATGATATGGTCGGGATGGGCAGACTCGAACTGCCGGCCTCTTGAACCCCATTCAAGCGATCTAGCCAACTGATCTACACCCCGATTAATTCAAAAATAGGCAAAGCTAATTTTATATACAATTCAAAATAATTGAGTGATATATACTTTTAGGATAATGGAGCGGTGATTAGACGACTACTCTACGGGGAGAGTACGGCGAGAGTACGAAGATACAATGGAGTTTCAGGGGACTATTATTGGAGGATTAGTGGACTATCAGTGGATAATTACTAGATTTACTGTTTTTACAGTATTTAGTTTCCTTAAAGTAGGAAACAACTTGATTTTGTATATAATTTGAGGTTTTGGGACTCTCAAAATATCTTAGTATAAGATACTAAATATTTTTGTGAAAATCAAGGGGAAGTGCATATAAGGAGCCTATTGGCACTATTTTTTCTCGTAAGCTTCGACACCTTTCTCTGAAAATCTTAGTACGAAGTTGTCTATAAAATCAGGATTATTTTTAACGGCTTCGTATATTTTATCATTTGGAGTGGCTTTATATATTAATACCCAATTAACATATATACTTGGGTTCTTCATTGCTTTTTCCACAAATAAAGAATAATCAATCCTTTAAATATACCTTAAGTTCAAAATCTTCCCACGAATATTGATCTGCAACCAAATAATTAATAATTGTTTTAAGAAATTCATAGACCCAATCATAAAAATATTTATTTACCGGAACATCATTATTACGATTTACTTTGGCTTTTGCAGTGTACAATAATTTAACATTTGGATTGTTTTCAATGTCACGAAGTTTCATGGTTTCACTTACAAAAGGATCATTTTCTAGTTCCTTTAGAAAGACAATAATTGATTTATCATATTTATTAAAATTCGCTTTAGTAAGTTCTTTGAATACTTCGCCACCTGTTGTTGGTTCATCAAGTGAATTGGCAACGTAATGCAAACTTGAAAGGACTTTATATCCTACATATTTCGAATTTACAAGTTCAACTACTTTATCTGATTCCTCTTCTAGTGCAAGTTTTTTATGGAATGGGGTCACAAATGGGCCAGATAGAAACATAATCAAAACAATTACTAATGAAAGATAATATTTCGTTTTTATTTTCCTTATCAATTTCATAGTTTCATCAAGTCCGAAAAGAGAAACGATTCCAAACATAGGGCCTATAACTGCTACATATCTTAGCTGTCCAACACTGCAACTTACGTTCAAACCTTTAAGTGCTGCAAGTGTATGAAATACAATACCACCAAAAACAATTAAAATGGGAATATAATAGTCCTTAATAACTTTATCCTTTAAAACGAAAAATAAACTTATTGCAAAGAAAAGTGTTTGTACAATTCCGAAAATTTGCGGGGATCTCAAGAAATAATAGTTCCATTCGATTCCTTCAGTTATTCTTGGTAAACGTGCATGAAGTCCAAAATCGTAAAAGAATTGCAAAGGATTTTGACTAATAAAATATGTATGCAGATACCAAACTAATGGTCCTATTATGACTAATGGAAGTAGTTTCCATTTCTTCTCGACTACATATATAACAAAATACAAAATACAGACAAAATAATATTCAGTACGGAATAGAAATATTAACGAGGAAAGAACTAAAACTGCTGATTGTTTATCTTTCATATAGTAGTAATAACTTATAACAATTAATGCAGCAGCAGGAAGCTCAGCAAGAACAGTATATGAAATATTAAAAAGTACTGACTGAAACCCTATTAATAGCACAATCCATTCCGGATTATTAATATTTTTTAACTTAGCAATTTTGTAAGCATAAATAATAGTCAATAAAAATATTAAAGAAGAGAATATCTGAATACCTTTCAAACCAACTAAAGAGGGTATAGCAAAAAGTACTACTCTCCCAAATCTTGACCAAGCACTAAAAGGTTCAAGATAAAATTTTGTGAAATAATTTCGATTATAATTAAAGTGACAACTATCATCAATGAAATAAAACCCATTTGAATTAAATATCCAAATAATTTGAACGATTATTAATAATCCAAAAAATATAATTAGATTTCTATTCTTGTTTTGCATATTATTTACTTTCTGTTTAAAGAATCCAGTTTTAGCTTAGCATTCTGATCCTGAGGACTAATGCTTAAAATCTTAGAATACATTTCTTTTGCTTTTTGTGAGTTATTTTCTTTTAGGAATAATTCTGCAAGACCTCCGTATGCATTAACGTTATTCGCATCCTTCTCAATCGCTTTATTGAAATACTCTTTTGCTTTATCGTTTTTATTTAACCCCAGATAACACATCGCAATATTATTGAGATAACCTGATTGTGCGGATGGATTTAATTTCATTGCTTCGTTCAAATCTTTAAGGGCTTCTTCAAACTTACCGTCCTGATAATACTGAAAAGACCTCTTTTCAAGGATTGCTTGCTGGTTATTCACAGCGTCAGTAATGTTGTTTTGAATTCCACCAGGGTTTGATTTAAGCATTTCGAGAATACTTTTAGATTCACGGTAATTCGGTACCACCTTTTGAAGTTTTTCTAAAGCAGTGATTGCTTCAGGAATCCTTCCCTTTTGCTGATATATATTACTAAGCTGGAAATAACCATCGGGTGATAAAGAATCGATAGTTATGCCCTTTTTAAATTTAATTTCAGCTGAATCAAGATTACCTTTTAAAAGGAAAATCAAACCAAGGTTATGGTGTGCCAGAACTGAATTGTCTCTGATTTCGATTGCCCTTCTATATCTCTTTTCAGCTTCGTCATAGTTCTTTTTGTTGGCATACATATTACCTGCATTAACAAGGAGAACGCTTCCATCCTTACCGTCAGCAGTCATGTACAACGTTTCATTATTTTTCCATTCAGTATTTCTCACATACGTAAGATAACTAAAGATAATTACGATTAGCAAAAAGAATGCGATGAGAGAAGTCTTATTTCTATCATTTAAGTATCTGACAATAACGAGAGAGATTACTACTGACAATGCTACTGAACTTAAGTATAGGAATCTTTCTGCGATAAAATTCATAGTAGGAATAATATTCATCACCGGAAGAAGTGATACGAAGAAGAACAGGATTGCAAAGGAAACTTCGTTGTATTTCTTATAAAGAGAAACTGAAACCAGTAACATTGCAACCACGAACAATGCAGACAGAATAACTTTGACATCGCCTATTGAATGGGAATCGGGCAGCACACCGTTATAATGGTACAATAAATTAATTGGGAATAACAGTAATTTGAAATAAACGGGTACAGTTTTCAGCATCGTGAATATAACTGTTGCCGTATCTTCGCCATAAAAATACATATACGTTGTTCTGTCAACTACATCTTTAAGCACTATGTATCTGATTCCTACGAACACTATAGTTAATGCAATGAACAGAATATAAGGCATCATGTTCTTTTTAAACCATTCGATACTTCTTTTCTTAAAGAAGAAATCATAGAGGAACAAAAGTACGGGCATTGTGACAATCATTTCCTTTGAAAGCAGTCCAACAAAGTAAGCAATTAATGATATCCAAAGATATTTTCCGCTGTTCCCTTCATCAGAATATTTAATGTAAAAGAGAAAAGACAGCAAAAAGAATAACGTGGTAAGTGAGTCTGTTCTTCCGCTTATCCAGCTAACAGCTTCAGTGTGGATCGGATGGACTGCAAAAATCAGAGCACCTATCAAAGCCGCTAGCAATCCATTTTTATAGTCACCGAACAGTTTCATCAAAACCATTAACAGAATCAAACTTGCTATAACGTGTATGATTACATTCGTTAGGTGAAAACCAAAAGGATTCATACCCCAAACGGCATAATCGATTGCATACAAGGATGATACTACCGGACGATAGTATCTCCCGATAACTTTATGAAATCCTTCTTCAGCAGTAAAGAATTTTGGTATGTTTGAGAGTGTAAGTATTGACTGATTATTCTGTACAACACTTTCATCATCAAATACGAAATCGTTGTTAAGTGCATTATAGTATACAAGAAATGATACTACTGCAATAACGAGGTATAAGAACTTTTTATTATCAGTCATCGATATTATAATTTA
This sequence comes from Ignavibacteriota bacterium, assembly GCA_026390735.1. Classification (GTDB taxonomy): domain Bacteria; phylum Bacteroidota; class Ignavibacteria; order Tepidaquicellales; family Tepidaquicellaceae; genus CAIKZJ01. Next base: position 18,732 of record JAPLFJ010000026.1, on the reverse strand, counting down.
GCCGCAACCACTAAAGTGGTTTTAGCCTGTTCATAAGTACCACCCATATCATCCACAGCTTCAAGGAAAACGATATAAATCCCTATTCTTAATTTCTGTCCGCCATCATCTTTACCATCAAAAATAATCTGTGATTCACTGTTAGCAAACTGACTATTAGAAAGGGTTCTTACAATCCTTCCCTTTACGTCATATATCTTAACTCTGATTTGAGAAGTGTTGGCTTTTAGCTTATACTTTATGATTGTAAAATCTTCATACCCATCTCCATCCGGTGAAAAAGGATTCGGAGAAACACTTAATGAAGACTCTTTATTATTCTGCGCGAATATGCTGTTCTTCTGTCCAGGCGTACCTCCAAGCGGATTAGCACACGAGCTCCAGTTGCTTGGCAGTGTTGTAGGCAAACCTATATTAATCCTCTCGAGTGAATAACCCTTTGTATCGGATAAATTATTATTATGCCACTTTGGAGAATAGTAAACAGAATCGATAGTATTATTAAGTACATCGCTGATTTTTATCATAGCCCCTGAATTACTAAGTCCAAGACTTGAATTAAAAATTACAATCCTTGTACTGTCAACACCCCTCATATTTCCGAACCTGTTGTAAAGTGTAGTATCAGATGCAAGCACAAGGTATGCACCCGGCTGAATGTAGAAACTGCATCCATTGAATAAATTCAATGTTGAACTTCCCACAGTTGCTTTCCATCCATTAAGGTTTATATACTTACCCGAGTTGTTAAATAATTCAATGTACTCACTGCTTATAGTTAACGGGTCAAACATAATTTCATTTATAATTAAATCATTCCTGTTACCGAGAACAACATTTCCGAAAGAGTTTAATCTTGTTGGAGTGGAGTTTTCACAATCCAGTGAAGTCATCCAGTTTGTAGAATCCTGGGAGGGCTTAGTGAACGATATTCTTTCAAGAGAATTTCTGCTGCTTCCGCCCCAGTTTGAACGGTATGTCACCTGGTCGACAATAACACTTGCATTGTTGAATATTATAACTTTATCAACGTCATTATTAAATGTCGGCAAACCCGAAACATAAATAACTTTTGACGTATCCATCAGGGGATGCAAAGGAACGATTGCATTTGTTTTTGCAATTACTAAATAATCATTAGTATTTATTATCCTGTCACCTGCAGTAATAGTAACCGGTGAGCCCTGTCCTGATTCATCAGATATTTTCCAGTTCTTTATGTTTAAAGGAGCACCAGAATTGTTAAACACTTCAATCCATTCAGGTTCGGGAGAAGTTGGTGCATACATAATTTCATTAATAATCAATCCGCTTGTAACAGACTGTCCGCCAACTGTAACACTGCGTATAAGTTTATTATTGATAGTATCTCCATCAGGAGCATACACAACGATCCCTATGTATTGTTTTTTACCACTGTCAATATTAGCAATTCCGTACCTGTAAGAAACCGAATCATTCTGATTCAACGCAGTTGTAAATGTCTGAGTATTAATAAGTTCAGAAGGCGCTGCTATACTGTCAAAGTTTATATCTTTATAAATATTCAATGTATAATTATTTGCTGATAACAATCCGATATTTTTAATAACAAAATCAAGTTTAAGACTATCACCGACATTTGGCTGTACGGGACTGATAACAAAGCTCTTCAGAATTAAATCATTTTGTTTTGGAGTTAAAGAATTTTGTCTGAGAGGTGTAGCTTTCAAAGGGTCAATTGAAGTACCCCAGTTACTTTGCTGATTAGTAGCACCTGCAGGATTAATTTTCTCAAGAGAAAAGCCTCCTGTACCGCCACCCCAGGTATTTGTATATCCCAAACTATCTATCACAACACTAGAGCCATTAAAGAGTACCACACTTTCATTCCCCGTATTATTCAAAGCATTCCACCCGCTCGACTGGAGTATCAAGCCTGTAACGCCAGGGAATGTTGATTTAAAGGTTACAGAATCCTCGCAGATAATGGCGAAAGAATTTGCTCCGATTGGAATATTCAAAGCAGTAACGGTTCTTACAGGGTTTGAAGTTGCAGCATCTTTCCATTTCCAGTTCTGCAAACTGACAGGAGTATTTGAAGTATTATAAATCTCAAACCATTCCTTAGCCGGAGAAGTTGGTGCATACATAACCTCATTTATGACAACCTGTGAATATAAATTCACGGCAAAAATCATTAATAAAACCGTTAAAAGTTTTTTCATCTTGAATATTTGTTCTTATATTAATATTATTTTAAAATTAAGCATATTATAATTTTATAACAATTTATTTAGATGAAAAAACTATTAATTATATTAATACTATTACCCCTGTTATCAAAGGCATATTCACAAACTTATGCACTTGCTATTGACTATACCCCCGTTTTAAACACTTATGACCAATTTCTTATATTCGGAGGAACTGATGGATCAATTGTGAAACTTGATAAAAGAGGACTAATCGGCGAGATGGAATTTATTGCATTCCCGGGAACGGTATTTAATATACTCGAGATAGTTGATTTTCAGGACAGAGGGCTGATATACTATAGAGTAAAGACCGATGACTATCAGTACAACGGAAATTTTTATTTAGACAGCAGGTTTGTGAACACCTATGATGAAAAACCAAACAGCAGAATCGTTGAGAGACCAAATCAATCCGATGTTGTTAAGTTTATGAAATCCTTAATCGGTTATCCGTATATGTGGGGAGGCAATTATGCGGATGGGATTTATACTATGCTGAGTTATTATCAACCAAAAGCAGAGATAGATACAAAAACCAAGAACCTATGGATACTCAAAGGTGTTGACTGTTCGGGCCTGCTCTATCAGTCAACAGCGGGATACACTCCCAGAAACACATCTTCACTGTTAAACTATGGTGAAGCAGTAAACATAGAGGATAAATCAATTGATGAGATTATTCCTTTATTAAAACCGCTGGACCTAATTGTGATAAAAGGTCATGTAGTAATTGTACTCGATGATAACACTACTATCGAATCATCACCAGATAAGGGCGTTCATACGAATGGACTTAAAGTCCGTTTATCAAAAATAATGGAAGACTACAAACCTGTAAATGAATTCGGCAAACGTGCTTGGAGGAATAAGGAATTTGTACTGAGAAGATGGATATAGAGAAATATTTAATATTAAAAATTAAATATCAAATATACAGATTAACAATTAAATACTCCCTTTAATCTCTCAGACGGGAATACTAATTTACATTAACCTTATTTACAGAATGAATAGAATCATATTCGCAGTTCTTATATTTGTAGTATACACTTCCACCATTTATTCACAGAGCAAAACCGATTCTACGGATTTCGAATCCAATCCTCAGTTCAGAAGCATTCAAATAGATGCATCAACTATAATATTCATTACTACAATCGGTGCTTCGATTGATTTTGACTTATTCAGCAATCGCAATAAGAACAGCACTTGGCAATCTCTCGGTATGCGTTTTGGTGCAGACAGAATCTGGAGAAGCACAGTCGGCGGTAAGGAAACCGGTTCTCCATTCACAAATCTGAATGCAATCACGCGATTATCCATAGAAGGTAAAACTGTAAGATTCGATGCTTTTGCAGGCGGAGCATTTCAATTCGCAACTAACGGTGGGTCTGACAATAAGGACAAAATCTATCTGAAAGTTGGAGCAGATTTAAAAGTAAAACTAACACCAAACTTAGGTATTATCGGGAATGGTGCTTTGTGTTCAGGTTCGTCTTTTTTAGGAATAGGACTATATGCTTCATTTCAATAAAAAAGGTTATTAAACGTTTAAGTTGAACAACCTTTAGTATAAAACTACAATAATAATTATTTTTTACTTCCCATAAATCTTAAGAGATAAAGGAAGAGATTCACGAAATCAAGATACAGCATAAGTGCTCCGAAGATAGCGGCCTTCTTTCCGTCTTCACTGCTCGAGTCCATAAACATACCCATCTTTTTAATTCTTTGAGTATCCCAGGCTGTAAGACCTACAAATATAATAACACCTGCATAAGATGTAATCCAGTAAATTGTTGAACTATGCAGGAAGATGTTAACAACAGATGCTATTATCAGACCAAACAATCCCATCATTAAGAAACCACCTATTGCAGTAAGGTCAATCTTTGTAATATAACCGAAGATGCTTATACCACCGAACATTGCTGCGCATGTGAAGAAAGTGAATGCGATTGAACTTTCAGTGTATATAAGGAATAAAATTGAGAAAGTTACACCAGTAAGCAGAGCATACAGGAAGAACAATCCAATTGCAACTATCGAAGGAATCTTATTCATAAGAGCAGACATCCCTATAACTACTAAAAACTGCACTATGATGATTCCCCAGAAAAGTCCCGGTGTATTTAAGATTATGTTGACCAATGACGTCCGTCCGACACCAAAAGCAACGATTGCCGTAAGACCGAGGCCAAGTGTCATCCAGTTATAGACTGCAAGCATAAACCTGCGAACCATTTCATTGGTTCTGTCTTTTTCGACGGGTCTTGCGTGAACGTATTGCTGATTATTAAAGTTATCCATATTTAATATTTATATTTTGAGATAAAATAATAAATGAATTTATATAAATAAATACTATCCCTTAGCTCCGTAATTCGGTGCTTCTTTTGTAATCTTCACATCGTGAGGATGACTTTCCCTCAAGCCTGAATTCGTAATTCTCATAAACTTTGTTTTGGAGCGCATTGCATTTATATCCTTAGCTCCGCAATATCCCATAGAAGCACGAAGTCCGCCAATAATCTGATATATAGTATCTTTCAACGGTCCTTTATAAGGGACGATACCTTCGATTCCCTCAGGAACTAATTTCTTAATATCATCTTCCATATCCTGGAAATATCTGTCCTTAGAACCTTCTTTCATTGCCTCAATCGAACCCATACCACGATAAACTTTAAAACTTCTTCCTTCATACAAAACCTTCTCGCCCGGTGTTTCATCAGTACCTGCAAGCATTCCGCCTACCATCACAGAATTTGCTCCTGCAGCAATGGCTTTAGGGACATCACCCGTTTGTTTTATACCGCCGTCTGCTATAACAGGGATCTTATACTTCTCTGCGGCTTTGGCACAATTAATAATGGCAGTAAGTTGCGGCACTCCGACACCTGCGATAACTCGCGTTGTACAAATAGAACCTGCACCTATTCCGACTTTTATTCCGTCAGCACCTGCATTTATTAAATCTACTGTAGCTTCTGCAGTTGCAACATTTCCTGCGATAACTTCTATACCAAACTTCTTTTTAATTTTCTTAACCATTTCAAGAACACCTTTTGAATGTCCGTGTGCAGTATCAACAACAACAACATCAACACTTGCTTTAACAAGTTCGCTTACTCTTTCAAGAGTATCCCCTGTGATGCCAACAGCAGCACCAACGCGTAGTCTTCCAAATTGATCTTTACAGGCATTCGGGAAACTTTTCCTTTTCTGAATGTCTTTGAAAGTAATCAAACCCTTGAGCATTCCGTTTTTATCTACGACAGGTAACTTTTCTATTCTGTGATTCTGTAATATCAGTTCAGCCTTCGTTAAATCTGTTCCCATAGGAGCAACTATTAAATTCTCTTTTGTCATCACGTCCTTAACAAGCATTCCCTGGTCAGGATTAAAGCGAAGGTCCCTGTTGGTTAAAATACCGATTAACTTTCCTGCAATATCAATAATAGGAATTCCTGATATTTTAAACTTCTCCATTACGCGCAAAGCATCTCCGATAGTTTCATTTGCAGTAAGTGTAATCGGTTGACGTATCATTCCGCTTTCACTTCTCTTAACACGGTCAACTTCTTCTGCTTGCCTTAAGAAAGACATATTCTTATGAATGATACCTATTCCGCCTTCACGGGCGATTGCCACTGCAAGTTCAGATTCGGTAACAGTATCCATTGCTGCTGAAAGCAACGGAATGTTCAATGTAATTTTCTTCGTAAGTTTAGTCTGAAGGTTAACTTCACGGGGCAACACAGATGACTTTGCGGGTATAAGCAAAACATCGTCAAACGTAACTGCTGTATCAAGAATTTTAGATTTCATATTTTATTATATAATTTAATTTTCTTCCTGTTACAAAAAACCCACGACAAAAGTCATGGGTTAATATATCAAATTCATTTAAACTGTTTAAGTCCTTCAACAGGTCCCCAAAGACCCCTGTTATTTTCCCGTGCTTCTCTTTGCAACTTTCTGAACTCATCCATCTTTGTTATAGGAAAAGACTCATAAACCTGTGCATAACCATCCTGAACAATCTTTGCATTAACACATGTTCCATCTTCAAGATATACGTATCTCAACAGCCTGCCATATCTGTCCTTGTCTTCATTAGTTGGGTCGCGTTCAAGTCTTACTTTGTTACCTTCAACGAACCCTTTCACATAATCGCTTGCGAGTTGTCCTAGTTTCTTAATTGTCTTCTTATCCATCCCACTTGATTCAGCATCTTTATCAAGTTTCTTGGATTCATATTTCTCAGGTGTATCTATACCGAGCAACCTCACCCTCTCTTTATTCTCAAGTTCAAAAGTATCGCCATCAACCACTCTGATAACAGTTATGTAATTACCGGATTTTTCATTCTTATCAAATACTTTATCTGAATCGGTAAACTTTTTAACAATAAAGAACCCAACCAGAAGGATTATTAATCCCAGAGTGAAAATTGACGATATTATTTTCCCTGTCAACTTGAACATAATTAATCTATTATATCAATAATTAAATTCTTAGTGAATTTATTTTCATTATCTATTTTAATTGATCCATTCAGGAGTTCAACAGCACTTTTAAGTTTCTCAGCATCTTCGGCAAAGAGTTCACAGATAACATCCCCATTAGAAATTTTATCACCGCACTTCATATTCAGAACAATTCCTGAGAGATAATCAATTTTATCAACAACTTTCCTTCTGCCTGCTCCAAGTTCAACCGAAGCAAGACCAAATCCATAAGCATCGAGCTTACTTATGAACCCATTTTCATTAGCTTTGATAACAGAACTATACTTAGCACGTTTCAGGTTCTTATAATCTTTAATATAATCAGTATCACCGCCATGTATTTTCACCATATTCAAAAATTTTTTATAAACAGAGCCATCTTTTAATGCATCAGCCGCCATCTTCTCGCCCTCATCAATACTGTTAGCTTTTCCGCCAAGATAAATCATCGCACCCGCAAGAACATTATTCACTTTCACTAAATCATTTACTTCAGCCCCGTTCATTACTTCAATACATTCTTCCACCTCAAGCCAGTTACCAATCTTATTGCCAAGTGGTTCGTGCATATCAGTTAATATAGCTATTGCTTTCTTTCCAAACTTCTTTGAAACGCTTACAAGTTTCTTTGCAAGTTCTCTCGACTCGTCTTCATTCTGAAGATTAGCACCGCTTCCCATCTTAACATCAAACACCAGCGCCTCTGCACCCTCAGCAAGTTTCTTACTTAATATGCTTGAAGTGATAAGCGGGATACTATCAACAGTACCTGTAACATCTCTAAGAGCATAAAAGCTTTTATCAGCGGGGGCAATTTTTGCAGTCTGTCCAATCATAACACATCCAACCTTTGCGAGAGTTTCCTTGTACTGCTGAACGTTCATATTGATATTAAAACCCGGAATCGATTCAAGTTTATCGAGAGTACCACCAGTATGACCGAGTCCCCTGCCAGAAATCATCGGGACATAAATACCAAAATGTGCAACCTGAGGAGCAATAATCAGAGAAGTTTTATCTCCGACACCGCCTGTGGAATGTTTATCAACTTTAGAACCTTTGAGTTCGGACAGATCAATGATTTCACCGCTGTTAAGCATAAGGTCAGTGAGGTTCAGAGTTTCCTCATCATCCATACCCATAAAGTGTATGAGCATAAGCATAGCAGTAACCTGATAATCTGCAACTTCACCCGTTAAAAAACCGTGAATAAAAAATCTTAATTCTTCTTCGGTAAGTCTTCCGCCGTTTCTTTTCTTCTTTATTATTTCAACTGCATTCATCATACAAATTATAAAAATCATAGGGTTAATAAAAGTCTAATGATAATATAGTAAAAGAAGCGAAGGTCAGGAATAAAATTAATTCTGTCAATTAATGAATTAATAAAGGGCACTATCAAGCCAAACCTTTAATAACTTGAAAATATCTTAAAAAAGAAACATATTATTTCATATTTTAGAGCTTAAACCGATATTTTTAATTAATAAACAACAATACAATAACTAAATATACTGACATTTGCCATTTTCGTCATATACATTTCTAATATACATATTAATCATTTCCATAGGTTATTTATTAGTCAGATCAACTAAAATTGAGAAGGTATATTTAATACTTGTAAGTGCAGTATTTTATTTATCAGCGAAATATCCTTCTTATCTCTTCATATTAATGTTTTACAGTTTACTTAATTATGTAATTGGAAAGAATTTACTGAATTTCAAATCAAGGAAGTATATTACTGTATTAACTGTAATAATTAATCTTTTAAATTTAGTACTTTTCAAATACATAGATAGTTTTACACCATTTATAACAGGAAACGGTAGTATTAAACTTGATATCGTCTTACCATTAGGGATTTCGTTCTACACTCTTAAAAACATAGCATACATATTAGATATATATTATGAAAGAAAGGAATGCGAGAAGAATTTCAGCAATTATTTATTGTTCACATTATTCTTCCCTACTGTTTCAGCCGGTCCAATTTACAGAGTAAAAGAATTTTTCAGTGACAGATTACCGGGAAAGGAAGTAAATTTTGGGAAAACAAACCAGAGTCTTCAGATTATAGCGATTGGATTATTTTTTAAAATAGTCATTGCAGATAATTTATCCCCTTACGTATCCAGAATATTTGACTCAGGGTTACAGGTAACGTCATTAAATGCATGGATATCATCATTCGCTTACAGTCTTCAGATTTATTTTGACTTCAACGGTTACACTTATATTGCGATAGGCTTATCAATGTTATTCGGTTTCAAAGTACCTGCCAATTTTAACAAACCATTTTCGGCATATTCGATAACAGATTTCTGGAGGAAATGGCATATAACATTATCTTTATGGTTGCGGGATTATATATTTCTTCCACTCTCATTCTACCTCCACAGAAGATTGCCAAATATCAAAAGGAAGAATAAAGAGCTTCTTGTATATTCATTAGCAACAACTATAACTTTTGCAGTATGCGGCCTATGGCATGGTGCAGGCTGGAATTATCTGCTATGGGGAGGTTTTTATGGTTTATTTATGGTTATTGAGCGGGCAACAGGAATCGAGAAGAAGTTTAAGAAATCAAAGTATAGCATAATTGTTAAACAAGTAATTGTGTTTGTTGCAGTAACGCTATTATGGGTTTTGTTCAGAGCTGATTTACCAAGAGCATTTCAGATTTACAGATACATGTTTACATTTAACAATGCAGGTACAGACGTTCTGGAACTTTTACCTCAACTAACGATTTTAGTATTGTTAATTATAACACTTACAGCACAATATGGGTATCTTGACTTCTTTAAGAATATTTTCAACAGGGAGAATGTATACGTAAAGATATTATACGTAGTATTTATAGTTTTATTATACACATCAATTATAATTTTAAAAGGCGAAAGTGATACATTCATCTATTTTAAATTCTAAAATATTATTAGTCATAATATTATTAGTAACTGCGACATTAATTGCCGCGACGGAATTTTTATATATCAAAAAGGATGTTAATGTTACGTATACGAGTGAATACACTTTAATAACTTCCAAAACTATGAGCAAGAATGACATTAGATACAGTATTGTAATCGGTGACTCAAGGGGGAAATGCGGAGTGAATGCTGATTTATTAAATACCAGCGATCAAGAGTGCAAATATTTAAATCTGAGTGAAGATGGTGCAATTATAAACTTGACACTCGCAGATATCCTTTCATATGATAAGATGCCTGAGACAATAATTCTTGCTGTATCACCTGCGGACATCTTCGGTTTTCTGGACTCAAACTACTACAATAAAAGCGGGAATAATATCAACATACAAAAGTATTTAACTTTTCCTTTTAAGCTCAGGAATCCATATAGCGTATCAGAGACCAAAATAAATGAATACTTAAGAAGGAAATACAGATTTCTTTTAGGGTTCAATGAATTCACTAACCTGCTTTTATACGGCAAAATATCAAAATATTCATCAGCCAGCGGATGGACATCCAATGTAAGACTTGGCAGTTACAAAGCTTATTCAGAAGAACTGAACGTATATTTTTATAAATACTTATTGCTTGAGAATTATAAGAACAAAGACTTAATATTTAAGATAAAGAATGAACTTGAGAATAAAATAGAACAGATCTCATACAAGAAATCGAAGATTGTATTCATCAGAATTCCAACTTCAGACAGATTAAGAAAAATAGAAAATGAGAAGTTCCCATGGTTCAATGATTATATTAAGTCATTAGGTGTTAAATATGGTATCAGATATTTTAATTTTGACAACTACGACTATAACGAACAATTTTCTGATGGCAGTCATCTGACGTACAATGAAGCAAATAAATTCAGCAGTATGTTAGGGGATTCAATTTCAACGATTTTAAAAAAATAATAAATCAACAATCAGTTTCCTTTATCTTAAGACTTTAAATTTTCCCTTTGAATAATACTATAAATCCTGATTTTGTATAATATAATTAGAATTGCAATTGAGGGAATAGAATATTAATTTGGGAGGTTACAATTAATATTGTAAATATTTAGCACAGAACACGGAAGGGTGGGTGAGTGGCTGAAACCAACGGTTTGCTAAACCGTCGTACGGGTCAAACTGTACCGAGAGTTCGAATCTCTCCTCTTCCGCTCAATTAAAAGGGAAAGTCCATTGGGCTTTCCCTTTTTTGATATCAATTCTATAGACTTGAATATAAAGGCAAGCAAGTTTATTTTTAATAAACTTTATTAAAAAATCCAAATCCGGCAATAGCAAATTTGGTAAAAATAACATTAAGGAGTAAATGTGGCCGATGAATTAAAAGAAAAAGCTTCGATAAAATCATTTCCAAAGAACTTCTGGATAGTAATACTGATGGAGTTTTTTGAAAGGGGTTCTTATTACGGAGTCATGTCAGTGCTTTCCGTATACCTTGTATTAAGTATAGACAAAGGCGGTTTAGGGTTTACGAAAGAAAGTGTTGGTGTTATAAAGAGTGTTATTACTCCCCTACTTTACTTACTTCCAATCTTATCAGGAGCGTTAGCAGACAGGTTTGGTTACAGAAAGATGCTGATGTTTGCATTTACGGTAATGAGTACGGGTTATTTACTGACGGGGTTGGCAACGAGTTATGCGCTTGTCTTCCTGAGTCTGCTGTTAATGGTACTTGGTGCAGGTTCATTTAAACCGGTTATTTCAGGGACTATAGCACGCACTACAAACGAAGGCAATTCAACACTTGGATTCGGTATATTCTACTGGTCTATAAACCTTGGAGCTTTCATATTTCCTTTAATACTTATTCCAATACTTAAAGACATCTCGTGGTCATACATATTCTTTATGGCCGCAATCGGTACCGGTTCATTATTCTTTTTAAATCTTTTTGTTTACAAAGAACCAGAAAGACCAAAGAGCACAAAAACAATCGGGGAAGTATTTGTCGGTATGTTTAAAGTACTCGTTGACTGGCGTTTCATTCTTATGATAGTAATATATTCAGGATTCTGGATATTATATTTCCAGATGTTCGATACGGTATTGTGGTATTTAAAAGACCATATGGATATGACACCTGTCGATAAATTCGTAAATGGAATTCTCGGTATATTCATTTCAAATCCAAACTGGAAATTTGATGCCGAGCATGTCACTGTAATCAATGCCGGTACTATTATATTATTGCAATTATTAGTCTCATCGATAGTAAAACATACAAAGGCATTACCTACAATGATAGTAGGTATAGCACTTGGTACATTGGGGATGGGAATACTTGCTATCTCGAGTCATGCATGGGTATTTATGGCAGGAATAATTATATTCTCTATAGGCGAAATGATAGCACATCCAAAATTTATAAGTTATGTAGGGCTAATTGCGCCTGAAGACAAGAAAGCATTATATCTTGGATATTCGTTCTTATACGGAGTTATCGGAAGCGGCATTGGCGGAGTACTGGGAGCATATTCATACGTACACTTTGTTGATAAAATGAACAATCCATCGGCATTATGGATTATGTTCAGTCTTATAGGTGTAGCAACAATTATAGGTTTAATTTTATACGCAAAATTTATAGCCCCAAAAGGGAAACATTGATAATAAATTATATTTTTAAACTAAATATTTAAAAAATGAAAAAGTTATTTACATTTTTTGCATTAGTCACAACTTTTTTAGTATTGTTTAACACTACTGAAGCAGGTGACAGAATGATGCTTATTGAGTTCTTCACAAGTTCAACTTGCGGGCCATGTGCGTCCAACAATCCGATAATGACAGCCTTTATGAATACGGCCGATCCTGAGAAGATTGCAGCAATAGGGTTTCATATGAACTGGCCTGCTCCAGGGAATGACCCGATGTATCTTTACAATTCAACTGACAATACAACAAGAAGGACTTATTATGGAGTAAATGCTATACCTGCCGGATTTTTTGACGGCATAATAAGCGTTCCATTACCTTATTCACAAACCAACTTACAAAGTTATTTTGATTCCAGAAAGAACATTCTAAGTCCTGTAACTATAATTGTCAGAGACAGCACATACGGGGACAGCGTTCTGGTGAGAGTTAACGTATTATGCGAGACTTTCCTTGCAAACCCTGTAGTGAATATGTATATGTGTGTGTATGAAGATTTAATTCATTACGCATCTCCTCCGGGAACAAACGGTGAAACCGATTTCCACACTGTAATGAGAAAGATGCTGCCAGCCGGTAATGGTACACAATTGATATTAACTCCCGGATACAACAAAGAATTTGTTTTCAGGTATAAGATGGATCCAGTATGGAATGCAAGCAACATAAAGAGTTTAGTATATATACAGGGGGCAGATAAAGAAATTCTTAATGCCGCTAAGAAACTAGCTAATTTTTCCCTGATGACTTCAAAATCATTCTTTTCAGTAGCACAGGGACAAGCCGCTGCAAATAATTTTAAAGTAAAGATACCTTATGTTGCATCAGGTTTTAATTCACCTGTTACATTCACATCGGAAATTCAACCAACAAACGCAGGTATATCCGTAGCTTTCCCTTCAGGTACTACAATTTCAAGTTTTCCTGATTCATTATCTGTACAGTTAAATTCTTCTGCAGCAGTAGCAGCAGGGACTTACAAAGTAATATTAACCGGAACCAGTGTATCGGGAAAAGTACATAAAGTATCTGTAGATTTACTTGTCGGAAAGAATTATATAACAGTTCAGGCAAACAATCCATCGCTGAACATAGTGGTTGATAATACTACATATTTAGGTGCAAGCTTATTTAACTGGGATATAAATTCATCTCATACAATATCGGCTATATCACCGCAGACAAACGGTAACACAAGGTACATATTCACAAACTGGAGTAATTCAGGAGATACCAGCCAGACTATTAATGTAAGTTCAACTACTTCTCTTTACACAGCAAATTACAAAACACAGTTTAAATTACTTGGTTCTGTTCAACCATCGGGGATTCCTGTTACAGTAACCGGAGCGAATACATTTTATGATTCATCAACCACTCTGACTGTTTCTACAACACCATTCTCGTTACTGTACAACGGCAAGACTTATTACTTTAACAGATGGATGGGAGCAGGTATAGGTTCATACACAGGAAGTAACCGTTATATTCAGCTGACTATGACTAACCCGATTAATCAGATAGCATTTTACGATACGATTAATACCAGTATCACAAAACTTGGAAGCGAAATTCCGAGTAAATATGATTTATACCAGAATTATCCAAATCCATTCAACCCAACAACAAACATAAAGTTCGATATTATCAGGAACGGTATAGTGAAACTGGATATTTATGACATTACAGGAAGAAACATAAATTCACTTGTAAACGGAAAACTTGAAGCAGGAAAATACGAATTCAATCTGAATGCAAGTTATTTACCAAGCGGAGTTTACTTCTATAAACTTGAGACCGAAAACTTTACAATGACGAGAAGAATGGTTCTTCTGAAGTAAAAGAATAAAATTTTCATTACGGGGGTAATCTTTAATCAGGTTACCCCCTTTTTATTATCCGAACAGGACTCCGACCGCACTAATCAACAAACAGAAGTGTGCTCTCATATATAATACTATTTTATTTTCACTTTTTGCCATTTTGGGTATTAAAGTGACTTAATAAAAAAAGCCCCTGAACAGGGGCTTAAGATAACAAGATAATATTTTATTAACTATTTAGAGTAGTAATCAATCATCTGGATAATGGCTTTTGTACAAACCGGACAGAAATTATCATACGATATTGATTTCATACTACAGTCCTGTTTAGGTCTGTAAACGCCTTTTGGGACATAACCACCACCTTCATAAACACCGAGTGTATTTTTATTTTCTAAGGTTGAAGGAGTAGGGATTGGAGTGCCTTTCTCCATCATATTTTTCCATTTCTTATCAAAGTCAACCAGGGTTGTAAGATTAGCCTCATAAGGTTCAACATCCAGTTTATAATATTCTTCAACACCGACTTCAGAAGTATAATACTCATCTCCTAATGCACAGAAATGGTGTCCGAACTCGTGAACAATAAGATAAGCACCGTTATTATTCCTGTTAGGAAAAGAAGTATAATAATTATATATTGCACCGCCGCCATACTGTGAAGAATTAGAGATAACACAAATATTGTCGTATGGAGCCATAGCCGCAACATCTCTGATAGTTTTAATATCAAGAGACATCAGATAGCGTTCAACATCCTGTGTATAGTATGACATTCCCAGTAAATTATTTTTCCATATCCCTGTTCCCGGGTTATCTACACCAGACTCCATAGACGGAGCAAGGACAGCCCATATATTAATTTTATCCTTATTTTCTTTATAAGGGGAACATTCGAAAATGTATTTAGAATAAGTTGCCACATCTTTTTTAAACTGCTCCATTTCGTCTTTTGTATAACCATCAGGAAGGAAGACTATATCAACTTTATTAGAAGGGTCTCCATTATCGACAACTTTCAGTACAGGATAATCGAGAGGTTTTTCTTTTCTGATAAATTTATCCTGAGGGTCAACAATAAATTCAAACTGTTTAACAAATTTGCCATCATTCTTCCTTTCATATAATTCAACTCTCACTTTATTCAGCGGGAACGGGAAAACAACAGTTTCATAGAAACTTCTGCTTATTTTCTTGGCTTCATCAGTTGACTGCCATTCATCAAAAAGAGTATTATACCCTCTTGAATAGATTAATTCATTTGAAGCCAGATCGAAGACAAGATATTTATAATGACCATAATCAAATTTATCTATTAAACTATTCTTGTTTCCTGACCAGTAAGGTTCTTCTTTAAGTTGTTCGAAGAAAAGGTAATTAGCATCTTTATAACCTGCACGGGTATAATCAAAACGCAGGGTTTTCGATGTAAAGTACTTATCAAAATCAACCTGTGCATTTAACTGTACAGTGATTAATAACAGGGCGGCAAGTAAGATTTTTTTCATAGGTGTATTATTTAATTTCTAAATCATTTATTTGTTTCTTCAGTTCTTTTTCAAGTTTGTAATTCAGCAATACTGCTTTTTTAAAATTCTCTTTCGCGAGGACTTTCTCATTTATTGCGAGATAATAGTACCCGTAATTTCTGAATAAATATGCATTGACACGGTTAAGACTGAATGACTTATCAAGGTCCTGTTTTGCTTTATTGAATTCATTGGTTTTAATGTACACAAAGGCACGATTATTATACGCAAAAGCATAATCAATGTTAAGTTCAATTGCCCTGTTAAAATCCATAACAGCTTTATCAAACAGATTTTGCTCCATAAAGACATTCCCCCTGTTATTGAAAGCCTCAAATGAATCCGGATTCAGTTCAATCGCCTTATTGTAATAAGAAAGTGCTATATCCAGCCTCCTTTTAGACTTCTGAATGTTTGCGATTGCCAGGTACGCTTCAGAAATATTATCATTTATAATGAGCGCCTTTTCGTAGTTTATCAATGCTTCATCATTCCTGTTTTGTTTTCTCAAGACATTTCCAATCTGAACCAAAGCCTCAGAATCGTTCGAGTCCAGGTCTAAACACTTCTTAAAATCTTCGGTGGCTTTATCATACTTAAGAAATTCGGAGAAGGTTATTCCTCTGTTAAAATACCCGTCTCTTCTGCCTGAATTCAAATTGATTGCAGTGGAATAATCTTTTATGGAATTTTCATAATTATTTAATTCATATTCAATAAGACCTCTGTATAAATACGAATCGTAATCATTTTTATTTAAGGAAATCGCATTTGTAAAATCTATGCGGGCACTATCGAGATTATTAAGATAATAATCAGTAATACCTTTATTGTAAAAAGCCTCCTGGTATGTTTTATCCAGTTCCGCTGCTTTGGAAAAATCTATCAGAGCTCCCTTAAAGTTCTTTCTTTCAAATTTCTTAACGCCTCTGTCATAATACTCTTTAGCGGATTGCGAGTATACAGATGCAACGGTCATCACTAAAAGGACGACTAGAATATAAAGTTTTGGTTTCTCCAATGATAAAACTAATTACCTATAAAATAGAGAATTTAAGAAAGTATAAAAAGTGAAATGATTATTTAATGACGGTGAAGTAAATCAGGATATAAAAATAAGGCAAAGAAGATGATTTCATTCAGGTTGGAGAATCAATCTTTCTTTGCCTATCATTATTAGGGAGAACAATGAGCTATTTAAAGACTTACTGTATCACTTAATGTAAAACATCTTTTACGAATGCATCGGCAATCATATCTTTTAAACAATGTATATCGATTGGTTTCTGGACATATCCAAACGAGCACTTATCTATGAATTTATTTTCTTTATTGTCGAAGGAAGAAATTAATATTATCGGTATATCATATTTCAGACCTTTCATAATATATGCAAACTCTATTCCGTTTAAACCCGACATTCTAATATCAGAGATAATAATATCCGGGATTATATTTTTAACGCTTTCCAATCCTGAGATTCCATTTCGAGCTGTGACCACATGAAAACCAATTTCTTCCAGATATGAAGACAATGATTCAAGAGTTGAATCATCATCGTCTATCAGAAGTATTTTTTTGGCATCCATAATTGTTTTTTAAAGGTTTAGTTAATTTATACAATAAAGCCAACGATTAACATACCCACAATCAGAAATAGGATTGTAAAGAAACTTATATCAAATCTTGAAATGTTTTTTTCGGTTGTAGATTCTATTGCGTTCATTTTAAAGCCCTTTCTATTTTTGTTTTACTTTACTAATTGTATATCAAATATAATGCCAAAGTAAAAAGCGCGATTTTAGGCTAAATCAGGTACTTACGTTCAGAGACTACTAATTTTCTGTCTCATTTTGAGACAATTTGTCTCAAAATGAGACAAATTGTCTCAATTTTATGAGTTAAGTGCTTCAATATAGATGTAAAATACTAATATGTGAGATAAACGATAATTATACATGTAAAGAGTTCGGTATTAGACAGAATTAACCTTTAATTTTTAATAATCACGATTAAAATGAGAAATAATCGTTTATTATTTTCGTAGGAAATAGGTTAAACATAGAAATCTGGAGTTAGGTGTCTCAAATTGAGACTGAGGTATAATAAATAACAAAATCAGGATGGATAATAGAAAGAAATGCGATACATTAAACAAAGGGAATATAAAAAAGGCAAAGAAGATAATTAAGGGGAATAGGAATCTTAAAATCATATCTTACTTTGCCTGTTATTATTAGGGAGAACAATGAACTATTTAAAAACTAACTGCATCCTTACCGGGAAATACTGTTCCCATTAGTGCATCACTTATCATTTCGTTCAAACTGTGTATATCTATTGGTTTTTGCACATATCCATATGAACATTTATCAATAAATTTATTATCCTTATTATCGAATGATGAAATCAGTATAAGTGGTATATCATATTTAAGACCTTTAATAATATAAGCAAATTCAATTCCGTTCAGACCTGACATACGTATATCTGAAATGATGACATCAGGACAAAGATTCTTCACGACTTCAAGGCCAGTAATCCCGTTTCTTGCGGTGAAGACTTTGTACCCTAACTCCTCCAAATAAGTCGAGAGCGATTCCAGGGTTGACTCATCATCATCGATTAATAATATTTTCTTGTTGTCCATTTTTAAATATTGTATCGTTTAAAAAATAAAATTAATTCCTACCTAATTATAAAGCCTACTACTAACATTGCTATCAAAGTAGAGAGTATAACGAAGAAACTAATATCAAACCTTGATAATTTACCCTTTTTTGATGCTTTTATCCCATCCATTTTGATAACCTTTCTATTTAATTTTATAAATTATATCACTACTGTCCCGTTAAAAGTCAAACAAAAACAGTTGTTTAGTTTTGTCATCTGTACTATTTGTGATAATTGAATTTTTAAATAGTTCTTTTAACAATACTTTGTTAAAACTGTTTACACTCAAAATCTGTAAAATAG
>JAPLFJ010000018.1 GCA_026390735.1 Ignavibacteriota bacterium | reverse complement strand
AGATTTGTCTAAAAAGTGGAATATGCCTGTTCAAAAATGGGCTTTTATAATTGCACATTTATCTGTGATTTTTAAAGATAGAATTGCTAAATTAATATTGTGATGTTTTTTTATATTTACACAA
This sequence comes from Ignavibacteriota bacterium, assembly GCA_026390735.1. GTDB lineage: Bacteria > Bacteroidota > Ignavibacteria > Tepidaquicellales > Tepidaquicellaceae > CAIKZJ01. The sequence continues at coordinate 56,423 of JAPLFJ010000018.1, read as the reverse complement.
AAAATTTTACACCCTCTGTAATTCCGTTCCATGTTAAACCACCGTCATTTGTTCTGAACAGTTTAGGTGTAATAGTTCCGACAACATAACCTGTCAATGCGTTCGTGAAATAAACCTGATATATAGTACCTGTAGTGAATGGTGCGACAGTTACTGAATCCCAGGTTGTTCCGCCGTTTGTTGTTCTTACTATACCAGAGTGATATTCATAATCTGCAGTAGAACCTGATCCAACCGCAATACCTGTGCTCTGATTAAAGAAGTGAGCATCGTACATTGTATTTCTTTGTCCGGAAAGTCCGTATTTCACACCGGCAAGATTATTGAGAGTCCATGTTGTTCCTGCATTCGATGTCTTCATGAATGTTCCGACATATCCGATTGCATACCAGTTGTTTGCATCCCAGTACTTCACGTAACGTAAAGTATTTCCCTGGGGTGTTGGATGTGACCATTGCCACGGTCCCGTTTGTGCTCCTGCATCAAACGTAAAACTGACAATAATAGCCAGCATCAAAAGAGTAAAGAGTTTTCTCATTTCTAAAATATTTTAGTTTAAAAAAATCAGCTTAAGGTAACGATAACACGTAATATTTCAGCCTTATTTGCATCTAATATGGAAAGAATTGACGACAAAAGCATTTTTAAATATGCAAATGACAGGATAGAGATACAAACGCTGACTGGTTAATACATATAACAACTGATTTACCTATTGAAATATTAATAGGGTTAGAGAAAACAAACGATAAAAGATTTCACCACAAAGATACAAAGGACACAAAGAGGAGAAGAGATTTTTTAGGTTTAGTGAAAAAAGATTTGCAACAGTAGAGTCGCAGGAAAAAGAATATATTTCACCTTTTTTAGATTTGCAATTTCAAATTTAAAATTTACAATTGTTTTGAGGTGTCGACCGGATTCGAATCCACCGAGGCGGAAATAACAGTTGTAGCTTATCTAAATAACTCAAGGGTTAGGAATTATGGAAAATATGGAATTCTTTCAAATTTAAACTTTGAAATTTCAAATTTAAAATTGTCTTGAGGTGTCGATCGGATTCGAATCCGCCGCGGCGGAAATAACAGTTTTACTTTTTGTTTATTAGTTTGTATAAAAAGTCTCTTCCTACACCTGTCTTAAAATAACTCTCTCTTTTCATTGCTTCAGAACGGGTATTAAAAGTCTCGTGATATACTTTTATCAAAGGTTTTCTATGTTTTGTGGATTTGACTAGTCCGAGATTATGATCTATTATTCTTCGAAGTAAATTTGAGGTTTGACCAACATATAATTTATTGTCTTTCTTGCTCTTTAAAACATATGTGTAATACATCTCAGGTATTTGAGAGGTGTCGATCGGATTCGAACCGATGAATAACAGTTTTGCAGACTGACCCCTTAAGCCACTTGGGTACGACACCATTTATTATTAACCTAGTACTCTAAATTATACTCTAACCTTATACTCTTTACAGACTGACCCCTTAAGTCCGCCCCGGCGGAGTACGACACCATATATTGTGAACATTGTACTAACTTTAAACTCTTTGCAGACTGACCTCTTAAGTCCGCCCCGGCGGAGTACGACACCATGTTAAGTCCGCAGAGCGGAGTTCAACATTTATATATGCAAAGAGCGGGAAACGGGACTCGAACCCGCGACATCAACCTTGGCAAGGTTGCGCTCTACCAACTGAGCTATTCCCGCATTTAGATTACAAAAATAATCTATAATTTTCCTTTTTTCAAGTCCTAATTTTATATTCAAAACATTTTCTTTCTTATTCGGCTAACAGTATAAATCATGAGCCAAATGGGAGACCAATCGGATACTAATCACAGACCAATCACAGACTAAGATAAGAAATTTAAAAAAAGTTTGCTTTCAAAACATCATTAACGCTGGTTTTAATACAGGTCGGCAAAAACCGTAAAATAAATAGTATTATTAGTGAAGAGTCATGTTGTCAGTGTATTAATTCAGCAAAACAGATTTCTGCCTGAATTATATCCTGTGCAGGACTGTAATTCGTAATACTTTGAAAATGCTTATTATTAGTCGTATATTTATCTCAATATTTTATTAATTAAAAGAGATATTCATTTTGAGAAAACTAAGTTTATTATTCGTTATTATTGTTGTTTTTGTTTCTTTCATTTCACTTTCTTCCTGTAATAAAAAAGATGAAGGGACTACCAAAAACACAACTAAAACCAACGCAACAGAATTTGTTAAGTCTGATGCTAACGGTCAGAAGGTTACATTGAAATATGCACCTGCTAAAGGTGAGAAGTTTAATTATAAAATGACTGCCAAGACTTTTTCAACTGAACAAAGTCCCAGTACAGGTAATGAAGAAATTTCCAGCGAACAATCTATGACTTATTACTATTCGCAGGAAGTTGCAGATGTTAATGCTTCCGGTTATATCACCTTTAAAATGAAGTATGACAGTATTATCATAACAGAAAAGTTAATCGCACGCGATTCTTCAATAGTGCAGGTTTATAATTCGAATAAGAAAGATTCCGTAAGTGCAAAGATTGATTATATACAGTACAATGCCCTCGCAGGACAGGAATTCAAGTTCAGACTTTCGCCTAAAGGTGAAATCTCTGAGGTCATAGAACTGGAACAGATTCACGAGAAAATATTCAAGGCACTCGGCGATACTCTGAAAGCAGAAGAGAAAGCAAAGATTAAGGAATCTATGGGCTCTGAAGCATTAAAGTCTATCATTCAGAACCAGTTCCAGAAGTTCCCGGATAATGAAGTGTACAAGGATTCTTCGTGGGCTTTCAACAGTGAGACTTCCCTTTCAGTATTCCCTATCAGGAATATTCTCAGCTATAAACTTATGGACGTTAAAACCGACAAAGGAGTTGTAATAAGTATCGAAGCAACCCTTGGTATTGAATTCCTCAGCAAGGAAGAAAAACAGCAGGGTATGAATATTAAATTGTCCAACGAAGAAGCAGGCGGCAAAGGTACTGTCACTATAGATTTATCAAAAGGATGTGTCGTGAAAAAAGAGACTAATACGAATATCTTTATGAATTTGAAATTATCAGCAAAAGGACAATCTGCAAATTCAAAGCAGACTTTGAAAACAAACCTTAACATAGATTTATTATAATTATATGAAGAATGTAGCCGTTATTGAACATCCGCTGGTAGCACACCATTTAACTGTGCTTAGAGACAAGAATACAACAACATCAGAGTTTAAGTCAACCGTTGACAGACTGTCGTATCTGCTGGCTTCTATTTTCTATGCTGAATTAAAAGGAGAGAAAATCAGCGTCACTACTCCTTTAAAGACTACCAATGGCACAAGAATAAAACAGAACATCGTTCTGCTTCCTATTCTCCGTGCAGGTCTTGGTCTGACGAGGGGCTTTATTGATTTATACCCTGAAGCAAAGATAAGCCACATCGGTCTTTACCGCGATGAAGAATCTCTTAAGCCGATTAAGTACTATTTTAAGTTTCCGAAACTGAAGGATAAGAAGAATACTAAAATAGTTATACTCGACCCAATGATTGCAACAGGCGGTAGCGTGATATTCACAATCGAATACCTTCTTAATATGGGTTTTGATAACATCAGCGTGGTCTCGCTTTTATGCGCACCTGAAGGTCTTAAGGCAATTGACAACAGGTTCGGTAATACAGAAAGAAAAAGCTTTAATATATACACCTGCAGTATCGACCAGAAACTGAATGAAAGAGGTTATATCCTTCCTGGTCTTGGAGATGCAGGCGATCGTATGTTCGGAACTTTGTAAATAAATCTTTTGCGGAATATATGTTTAGTAATTTTAATAAAAAGAAACTCGATGAATTAATAACTAATGCCAAGATTAATCTTTCCGCTAAAAGGGTTAATGAGAAATTAATTACCAATGCTTTCAGGTTCGCTCTTGAGGCTCATAAAAATGACCAGAGAGCTTCGGGCGAACCTTATTTTACTCATCCGTACGAAGTTGCCCTTATTCTTGCCAAGGAAATCCCGATTGATGACATTGCGATTGCAGCTGCACTTCTGCACGACGTTGTTGAGGATACTAAATTTACTATCAAAGATATTAAAGCTGAGTTTGGTGATGCCGTGGCAGAGATTGTCGACGGTGCAACTCAGATTGAAGGTCTCTTCGAGAACTATGAACTTAAGCAGATTGAATCTTACAAGAAGATGCTGCTTTCCATGACATCTGATTTAAGGGTTATGTTAATTAAGTTTGCTGACAGACTTCATAACCTGAGAACCCTGGAATTCCTTTCTAATAAAAGACAGTATCGTATGGCTCAGGAGACACTCGATATCTATGCTCCTCTGGCTCATAGGTTCGGACTGTCCAAACTGAAAAGTGAACTTGAAGACTTGTCTTTTAAATATCTATACAGGAAAGACTACGATGAAATCGCTAACCATATCAAGGATAAGAAACGTGAGCGTGAGAAATTCTTGAAGAAGTTCATTGAGCCTATTAAAGAGAATTTAGTGAAAGAGAATTTTAAGTTTGAAATTTTCGCAAGGGCAAAACATATTTACAGCATTCACCTCAAATTACTGAAACAGCAAAAAGGCTTCGATGATATTTATGATTTGCTGGCTGTTAGGATTATTCTGGATTCTCCGAATAAATACGATTGTTTTTCAGTGTATGGTATAGTCTCTCAGATGTATGCACCGATTCCTGAAAGGTTTAAGAACTTTATCTCTGTACCTAAACAAAATGGATATCAGTCATTGCACACAACTGTAATGAGCAGTGAAGGTAAACGGGTTGAAGTGCAGATAAGAACAAGAGAAATGCACGAAATCGCCGAGAAAGGTATCGCAGCTCACTGGAAATACAAGGAAAACCTGAATATTAATGACCAGAAGATTGAAGAGTGGATGAAGAATATAAGAGAGACATTTGAGAATGCCTCCCGTGACGATATAACCACAGGACAACTTATCGAAAACTTTAAACTTGAACTGTTTCAGAATGAGATTTACTGTTTCACTCCTAAAGGCGAACTTAAAATCCTTCCTGCAGGTGCAACTCCTGTTGATTTTGCTTTTGCTATACACTCTCAGGTCGGTATGAAGTGTATCGGCGCGAAGGTTAACGGCAAGATTGTTCCTCTCGATACCCAGTTGAAAAGCGGTAACCAGATTGAGATTATTACTTCCAAAAACCAGAAGCCGAAACTTGACTGGGAAAAGTTTGTTGTCACGCATAAAGCTCAGTCAGACATTAAAAAATTCTTCAACGTTGAAAGACGGAAGCAGTATGCAGAAGGGAAAGAAATCTTTGAAAAGAAACTTAAGAAACACAAGATTCATATTAACGATGATTCCCTGCTGGATGTCCTTCAGAGACTGAAGTATAAAGACCTTCAGAATTTCTACTACGAAGTTGCACTTTCTAACGATAAGGCTGCTGAAGTAATAGAGTTTCTCGAAGATAAAAACAAACTCCAGCAGATGGAGGCTTTATCAAGTGCAGAGAGTTCTGCAACTGCAGAAGCAAAAGAAGTTGAGAGTATAGACAGATTCAGGAAACAGGCTCAGGATAATAATAAAAGTATATCTCTCGGCTCTAAATCCGATAACACTAACATACAGGGAATCAAGTATGACTATGCCAAATGCTGTAACCCGATTCCAGGTGATGATGTAATTGGCTTTGTGACTCAAACCGAAGGAATAAAGATTCACAGAAAGAACTGTAACAACATTATAAACCTTTATCTTCTCGAACCTGACAGGATAGTTGAAATAAACTGGGGTGAGACAAAAGGGGTTGAGTTTGTCGGCGGTATTAAAATTATCGGTGAGGACAAACCTGGCGTACTTAACGAACTTACTGAAACACTTTCCAAGAACTTTAAACTTAATATAAGAAGTATTAATATATTCACTAAAAGTTCAATGTTTGAGGGTACAATGATTATTGAGATTGAAAACTTAAAACAGTTAAACTCTGTAATCGAAAAGATAAACAACCACAAAGGTATATTCAGCGCGTCAAGGTTCTACAGCTGATTACCTTGTCCTTTCCACAGGTTTGTTTCTAACTTCCCTTTTACCTGTATTCTCTTTCACATCAGTTTCTTCATTCTTAACATCCGCCTCTTTCTTTTTCAACTCTTCCTCTGCCTTTATTCTTATTTTCTCAGCCGAATCTTTAACCGAAGTTGCAGATTTCTGATTTTCCTTTTTAGCCGGTTCCTGATATTTATCTGTCTCACGGACTGGTTTCTTTTCAGTATTATCCTGAGTAAAAAACATCAGCATTACTGCTGATAATCCCATAATAAGCACAAAAAGACTAACCGCAATAACCAGCTTTGCAGGTTTACCTCCGCTTTTCGCGGCAATTAACGGATTGGAATAGAACGGTGCAAAGTTCTTATTGTAAAAGTCTCTGTCCTTTGCATAATATTCCTTTGCCATTTCGTCAAAGTATTTTCTGCTCGTCTTAAACAGACTTTCTAATTGTTCTTTTGATGGTCCTGATTCCATTTTCTTAATCCTCCCAGATTACAACGGCAGTTGCATATTCATCAGTATGTGAGATGCTTACGTGATATTTCCCTTTTGAATATTCATTCTCAGTCGTGTGATGTATGTACGGCTTGCCTCTTTCATCATTAAGTATCTCAATGTCTTTCCACTTGAATTCTCTGGAAATACCCGTTCCCAGTGCTTTTGAGTATGCTTCTTTCGATGCGAACCTCCCCGCAAAATGCGGTTCGGGTTTTGCTTTAAATGATTTGCAATATTCTATTTCCTTTTCAGTGAGTATCTTTTCGTAGAACTTCTCACCGAACTTTTCTATAACGGATTTTATTCTTTTAATGTCTATTATATCTATTCCTACTCCCTTAATCATACAATATTGTTTTCCTTCTTAACTATATTAATTAATTCTGATATTGAATTTATGTCATAATCCGAACCGGGATTAACGGTATTAAAGGTATCACCGTATCTCGCAAAAACTGTCTTCATTCCTACTGCCTTCGCACCAACAACATCCCTGTCTGCCCAGTCCCCTATCATCAGACATTCCTTTGCCGATAAATTTAACTTGCTCAAAGCAAGATTAAAAGGAGCAGGTGACGGCTTTCTTTCGCGTGACTCATCGTAAGTAATTATCACATCGAATAAATGATGGAAGTTTAAGTATGACAATCTTAACCACGCCTCATTCGAAGGCGCATCCGATACAATCGCAAGTTTTATTCCCATCTTGATTAATTCGATTAATGTCGGGAATACTTTCGGGTATGGTTTTAATGCTGCCTCGCGGGCAGTCCTGTATGCGACTATTCCTGCCGATATTATTTTATTATCAATACATCCGTATTCATCTTTCAGGAATTCATCGAATACCTGCTGATATTCAATACCTTCTCTTTTGTATATGGCATTTATTTTATCTTTTGCCTGTGCCTGCGTCATGTTCAGCCCTGAATCAACCATAGCATGAACAGCAGCATCAATAGCACGGTCTTTCATAGTCATAAAATCTACTAATGTATTATCCAGATCGAATATTATCGCCTTTATCATTATCGTTTATAAAATTTTAAAAAATCACTTACCATGAAAAATGAACCTGTTACAAGTATTAAGTCGTCTTTCTTTGAGATTGCTTTTGCGTGTTTGTATGAATCCTGTACGTTCTCCTTAATAACAAAACTCTTCCGGTTTGATAAATGAGCAGCAAAATCTTCCGGCTTTCCAGCTCTTTTATAATCAGGCTTTGTAAATATCATAAATCCATTTAATTTTTCCAATTCATTTATGCATTTACCTATTTCCTTATCAAACATCATTCCGAAAATTATAATCAGCTTCCTGTACCTGAAAAGTTTTATACTTTCCTTTAACTTTCTGAGGCCGTCTGCATTGTGTGATACATCAAGTACTATCTGTGGATTGTCGGATATTTTCTGTAATCTGTATTTATACCCTGTATTAACTTCTATTTTAGCCAATCCGCTTTTAATTTCAGATAATCCGGTTTCCGCTTTGTTTTCACCTATTAAGTAAAACAATACGGCAAATGCAGTCTTTAAGTTATTCAATTGGTACTTACCGTATAAAGGCAGTATCAGTTTTTCACCTAAGAAAGATATTTCATATCCTGAACCGTGAATAAATCTGCTCTTCAGAGTTATTGCTTTCGAGTCAATTAATTCAGACTTCCTGTCCCTGCATACTTTCTTTATAATGTTTAACTGGTAATCTGTTAAATTACCTGTAACACACGGTATATGCCTCTTTATAATTCCTGCTTTTTCATAAGTAATGCTCTTTATCGTATTCCCCAAATATTCGGTATGGTCTATTGAGATACTTGTTATTACTGAGACAACAGGCTGCAGTATGTTAGTTGAATCAAGCCTTCCGCCAAGTCCGCATTCAATCACCGCGAAATCAACTTTATTGTCTGCAAAGTATTTAAATGCCATAGCAGTCGTTACTTCAAAGAAACTCGGTTTTATTCTCTCAATATCTTTATACAACCTGTTCGTATAATCGATTACGTAATCTTTCGGAATTGTCTTTCCGTTAATCCTGATTCTCTCCCTGAAGTCTTTTATGTGAGGAGAAGTGTACAATCCAACTTTGTATTTGCTTTCTTTCAGGACTGATGCTACAATGGAAGCAGTTGAACCTTTACCGTTTGTTCCTGCTATATGGATGGACTTGAATTTCTTATGAGGATTGTCTGATAATCCGGTGAGTTTCTTTATATTATTTAAATCATATTTTATCCCGACTCTCTCGAGTAAGAATAAATAGTCAACACATTTTGCGTAACTTGTGAATTTCATCTTTGAGTGAATATTTCTATCCGTATAGTTCTCTCTCTGTTATCTCGCAGAGTATATGACCTATGGTTATATGCGATTCCTGTATTCTCTGTACATTATCCGATGGCACTACGATTGGCAAATCACATTCATCCTTTAATTTGCCACCTCCGCTGCCTAAAAAACATATTGTCTTTGCGCCTATTGATTTTGCTGTCTGGACTGCTTTAATTATGTTCTTTGAATTACCGCTGGTCGAAATCCCAATCAGTACATCACCTTTCCTGCCTATCCCCTCAATATTCCTTGCGAATATATTATCAAAACCTATGTCGTTGCCGCCAGCAGTCAGATTAGACGAATCTGTCGAAAGTGCAATCGCCGGTATCGCCTTCCTGTTAATATCGTGCGATAATCTTATCATAAACTCTGTAGCAAGATGCTGTGAATCGGCAGCACTTCCTCCGTTACCGCAAAGCATAAGTTTGTTTCCGCTCCTTACACAATCCAGTACTATATCAGCCGCTTTCAGTATATCATCAAAGCAGGTATCCAGAACTTTTAATTTAATCTCAGAACTTTGTTTCAGAGATTCCGTTATGAAACTTTTTCTTTCAAACATATTAGTTTATGATATTTTCTATAATTTTTTTAGTTGTGCCTAAAGTCTCGTCAAATACATATTTACACCCTTCGCTGGATTCTCTGTAATATTTTTCATCACTTAATATTCTTCTCAAATCCCTGTAAAACTGATTTCTTGTGCTTACCAGTATGCCGCATCCTTTTTCAACCAGTATTTCGTCCTCATCTGAATTCTTCACTTCGTTGGCAAAGAAAACAGGTATGTTAAATATTGCAGGTTCTAAAACATTATGCAATCCCGTTCGTAATCCACCTCCGACATAAGCCAGATATGCAATCGAGTATAAACTCATTAATTTACCTATACTGTCAACTATAACAAAATTCTCGTTAGAATAATTTTCTATGTCTGATAATCTGATAGACTTCAGGTTCGGATATTCATTCTTCAGGTTTTCTTCAATAGCCTCAATCTTGGTATCTTTGGGCTCGTGCGGGACAAGGAAAGTAAATATGTTTTCATTGTATTTTAATACCTTACTCAACACAGGAAGGATTATATCTTCGTCATCTTTCCAGGAACTGCCGACCACAAAAACCTTCTTCCCTTCAATTATTCGCGGGTTTATTACTTCTTCCTTTTTAATCGATTTCGAAGCTTCAAAAACTCTTTCAAACTTGGAATCTCCTGCTTTTATCACCTGCGTCTTGTATCCGTCCATAAGCTTCAGATAATTACTGTAATCAGATTCATCTATCGCAAACATTTTATCAACCATTCCGTACATTGCCTTCTTTATCGACTTCACAAAAGGAACCTTCCAGAATATGTCATTCTCGTCATACCTAGCGTTTGCAATGATTATCTTAACTCCCGTTTTCTGAGCATAGTATAAAAAGTTAAACCATAAATCATACCTCATTAATATAACCATTTCAGGCTTTAATACGTCAAAGAACTTTTTGACGTTTGGGTATGAATCAAAAGGTAAGTAAGTCTTCTTAATGTCCGATAAAAGTGTCTTTGAATTTTTGTATCCCGAAGGTGAAAAGAACGTAGTAATAATCTGATAGTTCTTTTTCCGGAGTTCTGTAATGATTGGAATTGCCTGCTGGTATTCCCCTAAAGAGGATGAGTGAAAAATAATCTTGCTTTTGCTGTCGTCAAGGTTCCAGCCTTTAATATCACTGAAAATCTTTTTCCTGCCTTTGAATCCTTCTCTTATTTTTGGATTAAATAAAGATAACAATCTGAACCCAACCCAAATCAAAGGCAGAAAAAGTATATTATAGACTAAAAACCATATCTTTACCATAACCTGGGAAGTTGATTAAACTTCCATTATTTCTTTTTCTTTCTTCTGTACTAATGCATCTACTTCTTTAATGTACTGGTCCGTAAGCTTCTGGATTTCAGTTTCTCCGTGTTTACGGTCATCCTCGGAAATGTGATCTTCCTTCTCAATTTTCTTCAGTTTTTCTATTTCATCACGTCTTATATTCCTAACCGATACCTTTGCTTCTTCGGCTAACTTCTTCGTATGCTTTACGAGTTCTTTTCTTCTTTCTTCGTTAAGTGGTGGAATAGGAATTCTTATCAATGTTCCGTCACTCGAAGGATTTAATCCAAGGTTAGCGTTCAGTATTGCTTTTTCTATGATAGGGATGACTGTCTTATCCCATGGCTGAACCGTGATTGTATGAAAATCAGGTGTATTCAGATTTCCTACCTGATTAATTGGAGTCGGTGTTCCGTAATAATCTACTTTGACACCCTCCAAAAGTCCTATAGATGCTTTGCCTGTTCTGACTTTTATGAATTCAGCAGTTAAATGGTCAACTGCTTTTAACATTCTGTCTTTTGTAACTTTTAAAATATCTTTAATCATAACTTATAATTATTTAATTATGAAATTATTGTTCCGACATTTTTTCCCGAAAGCAAAGCTTTCAGATTGCCTTTTTTGTTCATATTAAAAACCATTATGGGTAATTTGTTTTCACTGCAAAGCGTTATCGCAGTTAAATCCATAACCCTCAGGTCTTTTTCTAAAACTTCACTGTATTTAAGTTTCCTGAACATCTTTGCCTTCTTATTCTTCTCAGGATCACTGTCATAAACACCATCAACTCTTGTTCCTTTAATAATAACATCTGCTTTCATTTCGATAGCCCTCAGCGCAGCAGCAGTGTCCGTCGTAAAATACGGCTCACCCGTACCAGCAGCAAATATAACAACCCTTTTCTTCTCGATGTGCCTTAAAGCACGTCTGATAATCAAAGGTTCTGCTATTTCATCCATCTTGATCGCTGATTGTACTCTGGAGTGAATGCCTCTTTGTTCGAGAGCGTTCTGAAGTGCTAAAGAATTTATTACCGTAGCAAGCATACCCATCATATCGCCTGTAACTCTGTCAACACCTTGCTGTGAAGCAGAAAGTCCTCTGTAGATGTTCCCGCCCCCGATAACTATTCCAAAACCAATATTCAGTTTAGAGACTGACGCCACTTCATCTGCAATATGGTCAACTATTTTTGAATCAATACCGAAACTCCGGTTGCCCATTAAGGATTCTCCGGAGAGTTTCAGTAAAATTCTTTTAAATTTTAAAGGCATAATTAATTAATTTAATTATTATCCTAACTGGAATCTTGCCATTTCCGTGACGTCAAATTCGTCACCTGTTTTCTTTGCGTATTCCTTTACTAAATCACCGATGTTCTTGCTTGAATCCTGAATGTATTCCTGCTCAAGTAAACAGTTTTCCTGGAAGAATTTCTCAAGTCTGTTCATCGTAATTTTCTCTATTATGTTCTCAGGTTTCTTTTCGTTGCGTGCCTGTGTCTGGAATATTTCAAGTTCCTTCTCAATAACGTCTGCCGAAACTTCATCTCTTCTCACATTTATAGGAGTCATTGCAACAACCTGCATTGCAATCTTCTGGCCTATGTCATTCGCTTCTTCTGCAAACTTACCTTTTAAACCGACTATTGCACCGACTTTACTTCCAAAGTGAATGTAAGTTGATACAAAACCACCGTCTACTTTAATAAGTCTTACTCTTCTTAATTCAATCTTCTCTCCGACACTTCCCATCATACCGTCTATTATTTCCTGTACTGTTAAACCATCTGCACCTTTTACTCCAAGTAAATGTGCTGCATCGTTTACATCGTTCGCAAGTGCAATGTTGGCAATGTTCTGTGTGAAATTCTGGAATCCGTCGCCTTTTGCTACAAAGTCAGTCTCACAGTTAATTTCCACTATTACACCTTTTGATTTATCTTCGCTGATGCTTGATTTTACGGCACCTTCTTTTGCAATCTTGTCAGCTCTCTTTGTTGCCATAGCCGCACCTTTTTTTCTAAGGTATTCAATAGCCTTTGGAATATCTCCATTGGTTTCTTCAAGAGCCTTCTTGCAGTCTGCCATACCGGCTCCGGATTTTTCTCTTAAGTCTTTTATTAATTCTATTGTTACTGCCATTTTTATTATAATCTTTAAATTTTTCTGTGTAGTTTTATTTGTTGGCTTCCATTTTCTCTTTCATCTCTTCTGTCTCGTCTTCTCTTCTTTGCTTTGCATACTGATTGCCTTCAATTACTGCTTCGGCAAATGCTCTTGTTATTATTTCAATCGACTTTACTGCGTCATCGTTTGCAGGAATCGGATAATCAATAACTTCAGGGTCACAGTTTGTATCAACTATTGCATAGATAGGAATGTTAAGTTTCCTTGCTTCGTCGATTGCAATGTGTTCTTTCTTAATATCAACCAGGAAAAGTGCACCCGGGAGTTTTGTCATCGTGGAAATACCGTTAAGTACTTTTTCAAGTTTCTCTTTATCACGCATCATTATCAGTCTTTCTTTCTTCACGAATTTTTCAATCGTTCCGTCGTTTTCCATCTTCTGCAAAGTAGTAAGCTTTTTGATGCTCTTTCTTACTGTGTTGAAATTGGTTAACATACCGCCGAGCCATCTTTCTGAAACGTAGAATGAATCGCATCTTACTGCCTGTTCTTTGATGATTGCTTTGGCTTGTTTTTTTGTTCCGACAAAAAGGATTTTCTTTCCTTCTGTGGCAATTTTAGAAACTGCATTACATGCTTCATCGATTAAGTTTGCTGTTTTCTTTAAATCAATGATGTGAATCCCGTTTCTTTCCATAAAGATGTATTTTCTCATCTTTGGGTTCCATCTTCTGGTTAAGTGACCGAAATGTGAACCTGCTAACAACAAATCTTCGATTTGTACTCTTGACATATTATTTATCTCCTATTACTAAAGCCAGTACATTCACAGATTAGCATTACGCTATATAGGTGTGCCCCGAAAAGGGGTTTTTAAGTTGGCTTTTGTTAATCTTCTATCCCCATCATTTTTCTCCACACATTCCGCAAGCGGAACACAGGTGTATCGAAATCAGAGAATATGTTTTTTTAATTAGTTTATAAAAAATCTTTATTCTGTTATCTCTTCGAGAACTGGAATCTCTTTCTTGCTTTTGGTCTTCCGTATTTCTTTCTTTCAACCATTCTCGGATCTCTTGTCATAAATCCACTCTTTCTTAAAGGTGGTTTAAGCTCTTCGTTAATCTCAACCAGAGATCTTGCAATCCCTAATTTAATCGCATCAATCTGACCTCTGAATCCGCCGCCATTGACGTTAATCCTAACATCGTATGTGCCCTCTGTTGCTGTTACTGCAAAAGGCTGCATTATGTTCTTCAAGTGCTCTTCCTTTTTCAGGAAATTTATTGCGCTCTTTCCGTTGATAGTAACAACACCATTACCCGAGATTAACTGAACCCTGGCAACTGCTGTTTTTCTTCTACCGACTGTTATTAATGTACTTGTAGCCATCAAAAAAATTAAATTTTCAAATTCTTATAAAATGTTTAATACAACCGGTTTCTGAGCATCGTGTGGATGTGTTGAACCTTTGTATACTTTTAATTTAGATATTAATGTTGCTCCCAGTTTTGTCTTTGGCAACATTCTTTTTACTGCTAACTCAACAACTCTTTCGGGAGTTTCTGTTATCATCTCTTTGTAAGATTTGATTCTCTGTCCGCCCGGATATCTTGTGTGGGTTTTATAATCCTTTAACTCAGCTCTTTTTCCTGTTACTCTTACCTTCTCGGCATTAATAACAACAATCCAGTCACCTAAATCGGCGTTTGGTGTGTAGTGAGGATTATACTTACCTCTTATTCTTTTTGCAACTTCGCTTGCAAGACGACCGAGGACTTTTCCATCGGCATCAACAACATACCAGTTATTAGGGTTTTCATCCCTTGTGGCATATTTTGTAATTCTAACTGATCTTTTTATCGATTCTTTCATCTCTTATTCATTAAAACATACAATTTAACATTATTATAATTTATTGTCAATGTAAACTGTAATGATATTTATATTTTAAAATTCAAGCAGTGTATTTCATACTCCTGCCTGTGTCTGTTTATTATCTGAATATACTGTATTTATGATAATACTTTCTTTACCTGCTCTACTGCCCAGTCTATTTCTTCCTTCTTTATCACAAGAGGAGGAGCAAACCTGATTACGTTTTCATGCGTCTCTTTACATAATACACCAAGATTCTTTAACCCTTCACAATACTTTCTTGCACCGCCTGCTTCAGGCTTTAATTCTACACCGATAAACAATCCTTTACCGCGGATTTCCTTTACGTGTTTTGAACCTATTGCATTTAATTTATCCCTGAAATAATTGCCAAGTTCAAACGATTTCTCTATTAATCCCTCTTCAACAAGTACTTTTAGACTTTCTCTTGCAACTGCACTGCCGAGTGGATTACCGCCAAACGTTGAACCGTGGTCTCCCGGTTTGAATACTCCGAGAATCTCTTTCGATGATAAGACAGCTGATACAGGATAACATCCTCCGGAAAGTGCCTTACCTATCGTTACTAAATCAGGCTTTATATCATCATACATATAAGCGAACATTTTTCCGCTTCTTCCAAGTCCTGACTGTATTTCGTCTGCAACGAATAATATATTATTCTTCTTGCATAAATCAAAAGTCTTCTTCAAATATCCTGCAGGTGGAACAATCACTCCGCCTTCGCCCTGTATTGGCTCAACTATAAATGCTACTGTATTCGGTGTAATCGCTTTTTCAAAATCTTCTGTATCGCCGTATTTTACAACTTTATATCCGGGTGTTAAAGGACCGAAACCTGATTTGTATTGTTCTTCCGTAGAAAAACTGACTATCGATATCGTTCTTCCCGCAAAATTATTAGTACAGACTATTATTTCTGCCTGATTCTCAGGGACTTTCTTAATCGTGTACCCCCATTTTCTTACTGCCTTCAAAGCTGTCTCAACTGCTTCCGCACCTGAATTCATCGGTAATACCATTTCATACCCCGTTAATTCGCAAAGTTCTTTGCAAAGTAAAGGAAGCTGGTTATTCCTGAATGCACGTGAAGTTAAAGTTACTTTTCCCGCCTGTTCTTTCATCGCATTAATAATCCTTGGGTGGCAATGTCCCTGATTTACCGCTGAATATGCAGCAAGACAATCAAGATATTTATTCCCGTCAACATCCCATACCCAGACACCTTCACCTTTTTCAATTACGACATCCAATGGATGGTAATTATGTGCGCCAAATTTCTCTTCTATTTCAATGTATTCTTTTGTGTTCATAAAGATTAAAAATTATTATTTATAAAATGAATTTTTCCTGAATAGATTATAAATATACAAAATTTAAACCACATTTTCGAGTGTAAAAGTCGACTATTTCATAATATTTAACCCTTACATCGATATTAATGCTTCCGCTGTCTTTTTATCCCTTACACCCTGAATAATCTCTTCTCTTTGATCTCTATTTTTGATCTTATCTCTTACCCTAAATATTCTCTTCTCTGTGTTACAATCTCTCATCTCTTTTCTTTCTCTAATTCGCGTAATTCGTATAATTAGTGTAATTCGCGGATATCTCTTCTCTTTTAATTATTCAATACTTTAAAATCCGTGAAAATCAGTTCAATCAGTGTAAATCTGCGTTCCATTCCTAAGTATTTTGTATCAGTGCAAATCAGCTTTTCATCATTAAAATCAGTGTGCCATCTCTTCTTCTAATCCGTTCTTTCCGCGTCATCCGCGTTCCATTCTTAAGTTTCTTACTTTACTAATTCCGATTCATCGGTATTTTTGCTTATCTCTTACCCTAAAAATCTCTTCTCTGTGATCTCTATCTTTTATCTTATCTTTAACCCTAAAAAAATCTTTTCTCTGTGGTCTCTGTTTAAAGCTCTACTCTGTGGTCTCAGTGTTGCAATCTCTAAATCTTTTATCTTTAATCTTTAATCACTAATCTCTTATTTATCCTCTCCCCAATTCTATGATTTGTTTTTTCGTTTATTATAGAGTCTAATTTAACTAAATTTGCAAAATTTAAAATTTAACAATACAGATTGAAGAAAATTATCTCCGTTGTCGGTGCAAGGCCAAATTTTATGAAAATGGCTCCCCTGCACAAGGAATTACTCAAACACAAGAATAAAGTCCTGCATAAAATTGTACATACAGGACAGCATTATGATAAACAGCTTTCTGAAATTTTCTTCAAACAACTTGGTTTGCCAAAACCTCACATAAATCTTGGAGTAGGTTCAGGTTCTCACGCAGAACAGACAGCAGAAATGATGGTTAAATTCGAGAAAGTTGTACTCAAAGAAAAACCTGACCTGGTATTGGTATATGGTGATATAAATTCTACACTTGCTGCTTCAATAGTTTGTGCAAAGATTCTGCAGAACGGTAAGCCTGTTCCTGTTGCACATATCGAAGCCGGACTCAGAAGTTTCGACAGGAATATGCCCGAAGAAATAAACCGCCTCGTTACTGACTCACTCGCAGATTATTTATTCGTTCCGGAAGAAGACGGAATGACTAATCTCCATAATAGCGGTATCGAAAGCAGCAGAATATTCTTCGTTGGCAATATTATGATTGACTCATTAATCGGTTATTTACCAAAAGCAAGGAAATCAAAAATACTTAAAGACCTTTGTATAACTCAAAAGAATTATGCACTGGTAACCCTGCACAGACCGTCCAACGTTGATTCAAAATCAAACTTCCTGAATATACTAGGTATATTTAAGCATATTAATAAACTTAACCCGGACTTTGATATAGTTTTCCCTGTTCATCCGAGAACTATAAAGATGATAGAGAAATTTAATCTGTACAGTGAACTTGATAAAGTAAAGAATCTTATACTCACTGAACCAATTGGATACATAGATTTCCTTTCACTTACGGTAAATTCAAAATTTGTCATTACAGATTCGGGCGGTATTCAGGAAGAAACTTCATATTTGAATATTCCCTGCTTAACTCTGAGGGAGAATACAGAAAGGCCGATTACTATCAAACACGGTTCCAATATACTGTGCGGAAGCAACGGACCAAATATTGTAAATGAGATTAAAAAGATATTGAACGGTAATGCCAAGAACAGACGTAAACTGAAACTGTATGACGGTCAGACTGCTCCGAGAATAGTAAAAGTAATTATTGACAAAATTTTACGTAGCAGGGCTTGACTCTAAAACGGCTTGAGAAAATTATAAACCGGATAGAGGATTCTTTCGGTGAGAAAAGGAAACCTGTAAAACGGAAACCTGATTTAATGGATGTACTGATTGCGACAAAACTTTCGCAGAATACAACTGACAAGACATCGTATATAGCATTCACTAATTTAAAGAAAGAATTCAGGAAATGGGAAGAAGTAATGAACTCCCCTATTGATAGAATAAAAAAATCGATTAAAGTTTGCGGCCTGGCAAATACTAAATCTGCAAACATTAAAGAGATGCTTAATTTGATGTATAAAAACTTTGGTAATTTATCACTAAATTACCTGAAGAAAATGTCTGATGATGAAGTTTATGAAGAGTTGCTGCAGTACAAAGGAATCGGGAAGAAAACTATCTCCTGTGTACTTGCATTTGGTATGGGAAGAGAAGTTTTTCCCGTTGATACTCATATACACAGAATATTAAACCGGGTAGGCGCAGTTGATACAAAGACACCTGACGAAACGTTTGAATTATCGGGTAAGATTATTCCTGATAAATATAAAATTTCTTTTCATACGAACTTGATTCGTTTCGGAAGAAATGTATGTAAAGCAATAAAACCAGAATGTTACGATTGTACAATAAATGACTTATGCAGTTATAAGTCTAAAGTATTATTTGATACAAAAGTGACATCGAAGGAAAACAATTTTATAATTTTAGAGAATATTTGATTTGAAAATCAACAAAGACGATGTAAGAAAGATTCTTGTGATAAAATTCGGAGGCATAGGCGACGTGCTTATGTCAACTCCTGTATTACCAAATTTAAGAGAGTACTTCCCGAATGCACATATTGATTATCTTACTCTTATTAAAAACCGTGATGTATTAATGGACAATCATTACATCGACAGAGTTTTAACATTCGACGCAAGAATAGATAAATCATGGGATTTGCTCAGGCACATACGAGATAAAGGATATAACCTTGTCATCGATCTTTTTGGAAATCCGAGAACTGCATTGTTAACTTATGTTACAGGTGCTAAATACAGGATTGGTTTCAGATTCAGAGGCAGAAGTTATGCTTATAACATTAAAATAGTCGGAAGAGGCGGCGAAGTACATAACAGTGATTTTAATCTCGATGCACTTATTAAAGCGGGAATTCCTATTATATCAAAGAAACTCAATCTGTCCGTCAACGTAGTTCACAAAGAATATGCCGATAAGTACATAAAAGATAACAAACTGGAAAATGATTTTCTCGTAGGTCTGGCTATAACAGGCGGATGGGAATCTAAAAGATATAAGATTAAAGATTATATTGAACTGATGTCTTTAATACACAGCAGGTACAACGTAAAGTTCCTGATTCTGTGGGGCAATAAAAAAGAGTTTAAAGATGCACAGGAGATTAAAAATCATTTCAAAGATATTTCATTTATAATTCCAGACAGTCCGATAAGATATTTAGCTGCTTTAATTAAAACATGTAAAGTCGTGATTGGGAATGATTCAGGACCTCTGCACCTTGCGGGTGCTGCAGAAGTTCCTGTTCTGGGAATTTATGGTCCTACTAACCCAAAACTTCAGGGTCCTTATGGCGAACATAATGTCACTGTTGAGAATACAAAACTTGATTGCCTGCACTGTAACCTTCTTGAATGCGAGATTGGGAATGTATGTATGACTGAATTATCCAAACAATCCATTCTCGTGAAATTTGAAGAGTTAATTAAGAAAAACAACCTTAATATTCAGAAGAAATAGATGTCAAAGAGAATATTAATAGTGCGCACGGACAGAGTAGGTGATGTTGTTATGATTACTGCAATTCCGCGTGAGATTAAAAAAGTTTTCCCCGATGCATTCGTGGCAACTTTAACTCAGCCGAACACTGCTAAGATTCTTTGGAATAATCCATACATTGATGAAATCATAACAGATGATTTGTCAAAAGAAACTTTCCGGGAGGTTGTTAAGAAGATTAAATCGTTGAAGTTTGATTATGGTCTTCTCATTCACCCGACTGAAAGAGCAGCATACCAGTTGTTCTGGGGCAGAGTGAAACAAAGAATTGGAGTAGGAAGAATATTGTACGAAATAATTACATTTATGAAAAGTGTTTCACGCAATAATTATACTCCTTTAAGGCACGAGGCAGATTATTGCATGGACCTTGCAAGAAAGATTGGCGTGAAAACTGATAATTATCAGCCAGAGATATTTGTTTCTGAACAGGAGAAAACAGATATACATGATTACCTGATTAGTAAGAATATTAATAAAGACACTTTCAGAATAGTTCTTCACACAGGTTCTAAAAACTCAGCACCTAACTGGGGTGAAGATAAATATTATGAACTCCTTAACAAAATTGTCAGCAAGTACCCAGATAAGGATTTTGCAATTCTGCTTACTGCTTTTGAAATGACACAGGAATTTAAAAAGAAAGTAAAAGAAATAAACGATAAAAGAATTGTAGATGTTTCAGACGATATAGATGACTTAAGGAAACTGATTAAGATTATTTCTGTAGCCGACTTAATGGTATGTTCTTCTACAGGCCCTATACATCTTGCTGATGCTTTAGACAGAAAATGCATAGGAATTCACTGCAAAAGACCTATGAACTGTGTTAAACACTGGGGTGTATTAAATAGGAAATCAATTAACCTTGAAGTAGCAAAAGATTTCTGCGATTCTAATTGCAGCAGTGATAAGAAACAATGTGGCATTGAGAATGGAATATCAACCGAAGAAGTTTTAAAACATATAATAATATAGAATGGAATTAAAAGATCTGACAATACCCAACTGTAAAAAGTTTTCAGGATATAAACCCTGCAAACCATACTACAACTGCCTTGAAAGCGGCTGTGCTATGGATGAAGAAGGAAAGATGGGAACAAAAATCCTGATAGTATCTCTTGATGCCCTGGGAAACGTACTTGATAATACTCCCCTGCTTCCTGCATTAAAAAGGAAATTTCCTGTCAGTACAATTCACTGGATGACTATGCCGAATGCAGAAAAGATTCTTTTTAATAATGAATACATTGACAAACTTTTCCTTTGGTCTGATGAGAGCCGTATGATTGCAAGAAATTTAGAATATGATTTAGTTATGAACGCTGATAAATCTGATTATGCCTGTGCATTTACGAATGAAGTGAAAGCTAAAAAGAAACTCGGTTTCCTGCTTAACGGAGACGGAAAGATTGTACCTGCTAATGAAACTGCAATGGAAAGTTATATACTCGGAATAGATGACCAGAAAAAATTCAGAGAGAATACTAAAACAGGAGTTGAAATAATTCACGATGTATTCGAGCTTAAGTATGAAAGAGACAGGTATGTTTTCAGTCTTACTGAAGAAGAACAGGCACACGTTGACAGTTACAAAACATCTTTCAAATATGATTCGAATAAAATATACGTAGGTTTTAATACAGGTTGCTCAGAATTGTTTCCAAACAAGAAAATGACGATTGAACAGCACGTCAAGTTAATCGAAGAATTAATTAAGAATGAGAAGAATATGATTATGCTTCTTGGCGGAAGAGAAGACTCTGAAAGGAACAATATTATATTTAACAGTTTCAGTGATGACCAAAAGCGCAGAATAATAAATACTCCGACTACAGAAGGTATTAGACGCGGTGCCTGCTATATGTCAATTCCTGATATTGTTGTATCGGGTGATAGTTTCGGAATGCACCTTGCAATTGCTTTGCAGAAATATATAATTAGCTGGTACGGACTTTCCTGTCATCAGGAAATTGAACTTTATGATTACGGCGTTAAGCTGTTTCCGAAAGACCTTGAGTGTTCTCCTTGCTGGAAACGCAAATGTCCGAACAACCTTGAGTGCATAGATATGATTGATTTAAACAAAATAATTAGCTCAGTTAATAATTTTAAAAAATAATTATTATGGGATATAAGATTCCTCTGTACATACCGAATTTAGCGGGTAACGAAAAGAAATACGTTAATGAATGCCTGGACTCCACCTGGATTTCCTCTAAAGGAAAATTCATAAAGGAATTTGAAGATAAATTCTCGGAGTTTATAAACGTTAAGTATGCGACTGCTGTTTCCAACGGGACTACTGCACTTCATCTTGCTCTTGAAACACTTGGTATTACTTCAGGCGACGAGGTTATCGTTCCGACATTTACGTACATTGCTTCTGTGAGTTCGATTATCTACACAGGCGCGACGCCTGTATTCGTTGATTCTGTTGAAGAAACCTGGCAGATGGACGCTGAAGACATTAAGAAAAAGATTACGCCGAAAACTAAAGCCATTATGGTTGTTCATCTTTACGGACAGATGTGTGATATGGATGCTATAATGAAAATCGCAAATGATAACAATCTTTTTGTGATTGAAGATTGCGCAGAAGCTTTCGGCTCTCAGTACAAAGGTAAGTACGCAGGAACATTCGGAAACATATCAACATTCAGCTTCTATGGAAATAAAACTATCACAACGGGTGAAGGCGGAATGGTTGTATCGAACGATTATTATCTTTACGACAAAGCTTATCATTTAAAGATGCACGGTGTTTCTACTGTAAGAGAATACTGGCACGATGTTATCGGATACAATTACAGGATGACAAACATCTGTGCGGCGATAGGACTTGCACAACTTGAAAGGGCAGAAGATATTTTAAAGAAGAAAAGATTTATAGCAGATACTTATAACGAAAACCTAAAAGAACTTCCTGTTGTCACTCATAAAGAAGCGAAGGACACAGTTCATTCATACTGGATGTATTCGATAATGACAGAAAATGTAAAAACCAGAGAGGCATTAAGAAAATTTCTTTCTGATAATGGGATTGAAACTCGTCCGACATTTTATCCTGCTCATACGATGCCGATGTTTACGCATACATATCAGAAATTCAGAGTTGCAGAAGAACTTGCAATACGCGGGATTAACCTTCCGAGTTTCCCTGAACTGAAGAAGGAACAGGTGCTGGAAGTCTGCGATACTATTAAGAAATTCTATTCGGCCTGATTAGAAATTATAATAACTCTATTCTATACTGCAATGAATTTCAAGGACTTCTACGGTTTTCTTAAGACCCGCAAGTATATGCTGAGGAACTGATAAGTCTTTTTCCATTAAGTATGTTCTTCCAAGGTTTGCGTATTTACTCTCACCGAGAAAATGATAGGGCAAAAGCCTTATTCGTTTAATATCGATATCTTTGCAAAACACTGCAATATCTTTTATCTGTTCATCAGAATCATTTACTCCCGGAATAACAGGAACAGAAACAGTTATGTTCTCATTGTTCATCTGGGTAAGGTTTTTCAGGTTATTTAGTATTTTCACATTTTCACTACCTGTCACACTTTTATGTACATCGCTGTCCATACACTTTAAATCAAAGTAAATGAAATCAAATTTATTTGCAATCTTTTTCACTTCTTCCCAGTCGAACATTCCGCAGGTTTCTACCCCTACTGACAAACCCAAAGGCTGCGTATTCTCAATGAAATTACTTATGAAACCAGCCTGCAGGAAAGGTTCACCGCCTGAAAAAGTAACTCCCCCCCCTGAATTTTTATAGTATGATAAGTTTGGTCTTATTCTTTTAATCAGCTCATCCGTTGTTAAATACCTGCCTGTAAATTTAATTGCCTGTGAAGGACAGTGGTCAACACATTCACGTGTTACACAATCATTGCAGATACTGTGATTGAATTCAGGATAATCATTTTCCGCAGTTGCAGAATGATATGGGCAGACGAAAACACAATTATAATTTTTCCCGCACAGAGATTTAATATGCATAAACTCTACGTGAAGGTTCTGACCTTCAGGGTTAGCACACCATTTGCATTTCAAAGGACAACCTTTCATAAAAACAGTTGTTCGGATACCCGGACCATCCTGAACAGATAAATCCTGTACATCAAATATCAGTGCACAATCAGATGCTATGTTCGGTTCGCCTGATGATTTCATCCTGAATGGTTTTTCCAAGTTCAACAAAGAACGCACTGAATCCCGCAACACGAACGATTAAGTCCCTGTAATTTTCAGGATGCTTCTGTGCATCAGCTAGCATCCCGCTGTCAACAACATTAAACTGTATCTGGAATCCGAGTGTATCGAAATAAGTTTTAATCAGACTTAATAGTTTCTTAGAACCCTGTATTCCCTTCAAAACTGTCGGATGGAATTTCATGTTATGAAGTCCGCCGCGGATTTTAGAATGGTCAATCTTTCCTGCCGAAAGCAATACTGCAAGCGGCCCGTTTGTATCGGTCCCGGGGAACGGAGAAGTGACTCCGTCGCATAGAGTTTCGCCTTCGAACCTTCCGTCGGGAGTTGCTCCGCAGACTTTACCGAATGGTGCATGTGTGCTTATTGCCAGCATAGACGGGTCATAAGGTTCACCGAGATAATTTTTCTGTTCTGAAACGTATCCGCAATACACATCGAACAAATCTTCGTATATACTGTCGGCATAATCATTGTTATTACCCCATTTAGGAACAGATACTGCTTTATTCCTTATTTTATCGTATCCTTCCCAGTTTTTTGAAATCACAGTACGCATCTCATCCATTGATAACAGTTTCTCATCGTCCACAAGTTTCTTTACGACTGCTAGAGAATTTACAACATTTACCATTCCGCTGCTGAGAGTAGTCGGAGTACCGTTACATACTGCACCTCCGTCGTCCAGAGAAAGTCCCCTCTCAATGCAATCCCTGACAAGTACGGACGAAAAAATCAGGTTACAGGTCTGCCTGTGTGCAGACATAACAAAGTTCCAGTATCTCTGCCAGTTGCGAATAGAATTCCTCAAATGAAATTTATACGCAATATATAATTCTTCAAAATCAGATGGTATTTTAGTTTCATCGAACTGAATTCCTGTACGCGGGTCTTTCCCGCCGTTCATTGCAAGTTCAAAAAGTTTACCGTGATTTATGAATCCTGCCTGAACTACTCCATAGCTCATTCCTTCCATAGTAGGTTCTGTACATCCTCCCATTGCCGCATACTTACGTATTACAGAAACAGGCAGATTTGATTTCTGCAGTTCGTGCTGAATGAAAACTTTAAGGTTGAACCATGCAGGAAAACCACATCCCGTCTTTACACAGTCAATTGCCTTTAACAAAAACTCTTCACTCAACGAGTCGTCATACCATATAGATAACGTTGGTTGTGTTGTCTGGCAATTAATCGCAGATTGCAGAATTAATAAAGAAAGTTCATTATCGCCACGGTGTCCTTTTTCATCAAGTCCTGCAAGAATCATATTCTGAAACAGATTTCCTGAGCCAAGCCCAGCCCAGGAAAAAGAAGCAACATATTCAATCTCCGTCATCTTCACGCGTAATATTTCAAGAAGTTCAAGCACTTCGGCATCTGTTATCGTACCCGCATCTTTATCCATTTTATAGAATGGATACATATATCGGTCAAACCTTCCCGGCGAATAACCAAGGTGTGCACCTTCTATATGCCCTGCAATATATATAAACCAGAATGACTGCATTGCATCGCGGAAATTTCGGGGTTTGTTTGCAGGGACATAAAAACATCTCTCTGCAATTTCTTCCAGTTCCTTTTTTCTGTCAGGGTCTTTCTCTTTTTTAGAAAGCCTTTCTGCTTCAAGGCCGTAGTTCTTTGCCCATTGGATTGTCGCTTCGAGTGTTCGGATACCTGCACGCCAGAAATAAATCTTTTCCGCCGACTTGAAATCGGTTACTTCTGCATTCTTAATTTTATCTTTTAATCTCTCAATGATTCCATTTAATCCCTGATTAAGAGCAGTTTCAAAATCAAGCACATACCTTCCTTCTGGCGCAGGGTCGTGCGGAGCAGTGTAAAGTCCAGCCTGCCATCCTTTATCTATGTATTCGGCCTTATCGTAAACATTTTTCCAGAGAGAATCCCCTACGTCCTGCATACTCTTACCGAGAAAATACTCAGCAGAACTCTTTAATGTATTTTTATCTTCCTTGCTGATAAGATATTTTTTGCAGAAAAATTCATATTCGCCTTTTTTGGCAATCTCCTTTGCCTTAGCTATGCCGCCGCCTTCGCCAATATCCGTAAATGCGTCCTGAGCCTCGGCTTCTTCATTCTTGAATTCACGAAGAATATAACGCGAGGCATAATTGCAATATGGGATTGCGCCGCGAACATATCGAGTTTTACTTCCTGCAATAAGGTCGAACTCACGGATTACCGGAGTAAGATGTTCCATTGCATAAGAGTGGGATTCCGCCCGCCTTTCAAAAACATTCTGCCCGTCTGTTTTACTGTGTGCTTCGGTATAATATTTAATGTATTCTGAATCTATATAGAGCGGTTCGTTTAAATATCTCGACCGTATTAGGCTAACTCTTTCTGTTGAAGGAGTGGACTGGACTTCTTTATCTGAGAGCTTCATATGCATTAATAAAATTTAATTATTAATATATTATTTCTTTTTCAAGTTACTTCATTTTTTAAACAGATAAAACGGAAAAGAGTATTGTAAATGCATGAATTCCGACGGATATTTCAAGTTAAACTATCGGGATTAAATCCTTTTATAATGGTTTGATTTAATGTAAGTTTATTGATAATTTTAACCCTAAATAATTACTTCAAAAAATGTCAAACTTGAAAATATTTACCGGAACAACTTCTCATCAGCTTGGAGAAAAAATAGTTAATGTTTTAGGCGTTTCGCTCGGTGCCTGTGAGTTAAAACACTTTTCAGACGGTGAAATCTGGATGCGATACAATGAGAACATTAGGGGAAGAGACGTTTTTATTATTCAGTCAACAAATCCTCCTTCGGACAATCTGATGGAAATGCTGATAATGCTCGATGCCGCAAAACGTTCTTCTGCAGCAAGAGTGAATGCAGTCATTCCTTACTTTGGTTATGCAAGACAGGACAGAAAAGACCAGCCGAGAGTTTCCATCACTGCTAAACTTGTTGCCAATCTGCTCGAAAAAGCAGGTGCCGACAGGGTTATCACAATGGACCTTCACGCTGCGCAGATTCAGGGGTTTTTCGATATACCTGTCGACCACTTATACGGCTCGGCAGTTTTCCTTAAACATTTTCACGATATGCAGATTCCAAACCTTGCTGTATGTTCACCTGATGTCGGAAGCATTAAAATGGCAAGAGCATATGCTAAACGTCTTGACGCAGGTTTGATATTAATAGATAAAAGAAGACCAAAACAGAATGTAGCCGAGATAATGAATATCATCGGTGAAGTTAAGGATAAAAACGTTTTGATAATAGATGACCTTATAGATACAGCAGGTACCTTTGTAAATGCAGTGAATGCGATTAAAGAAAAAGGTGCGCTTAAAGTTTATGGTGCCTGCACCCATCCGATTTTATCGGGCGAAGCAATCGACAGGATAGAAGCATCAGCAATAGAAAAATTATATATAACCGATACTGTCCCTTTAAAAAGGACCTCAGAAAAAATCGAAGTAAAAAGCGTTGCCACAATATTTGCGGAGGCAATAATAAGAACTAATCTGAACGAATCAATCAGTTCTTTGTTCGATGTTATCATATAGCCTGAATTTTTAAGACAAATATTTGTTCTAAGTATATTATTAAACAATTACTCAGGAGATAAATTAATATGTTAGTTGATATTGTTATGCCCAAGATGGGTGAATCAATTATGGAAGGTACTATCCTTAAGTGGCTTAAACAACCAGGGGATAAAGTAGAACGGGACGAGCCAATACTGGAAATCTCTACTGATAAAGTCGATACTGAAGTTCCGTCACCCGAAGCAGGTGTTATGGCGGAATTACTCTATAAAGAAAACGATGTAGTAGAAGTAGGAAATGTACTCGCAAAACTTGAAACTGATTCAGGCGCCGAAATAATACCATCAGAAACACCAAAAACAGAGAAAACTGTAGAGGTAAAAGTTGAAACAGTTAAAGTTGTTGAAACAAAAACTGAACAAAATACTGAAACCACAGAAGAAGTAGATGCAGATGGCGGATTTTATTCACCTCTGGTTTTAAACATTGCAAAGAAAGAAGGGATTGGTTTTAACGAACTTGCTTCCATAAAAGGAACAGGATTACAGGGTAGAGTCACCAAGAAAGATATTTTAGAATACATTAATAACAGAGTCTCAAAACCTGCAGCAGAAACAGTTGATTCAAAACCTGCCGCAGCAAAACCATCAGCTCCTTCAACGGCGGTAAAGAAAGAACTTCCGAAACAGGAAATTAATTATAACGAAGAAGGACTTTCAGTACTCGAGTTTGATAACGTCAGACAAAAAATGGCTGAGCATATGGTAGAGTCAGTTGCAATTTCACCGCACGTAAATTCAATTGCAGAAGTTGACCTGACAAATGTTGAAAAAGCAAGAAAACTTGCAGCACCTGAGTTTGAAGCTAAAGAAGGATTTAAGCTTACTTATATGCCTTACATTGCTGAAGCAGTTATCAAAGCGCTGAAAGATTTTCCACTGATAAATTCCATCATCGATGATTCTTCTAAACCATTTAAAGCTATCACAAGAAGTAAAATCAACCTTGGAATGGCAGTAGCGATGGAAAACGGCGGACTTATAGTCCCTGTAATTAAGAATGCAGACGGAATGAACCTAGTGGGTATTGCAAGAAACGTTAATGATTTAGGCAGAAGAGCCCGTATTAAAAAACTCAGTCTCGATGAAATACAAGGCGGCACATTTACAATTTCCAACTATGGAGTTTTCGGGAACATTATTGGTACGATGGTAATAAATCAGCCGCAGGTAGCAATTATGGGAGTTGGTGCAATCAAGAAAAGACCTGCAGTTCTCGAAACACCTGACGGTGATTTCGTTGTAATCAGGCCAATGGTTTATCTGACATTATCATTCGATCACAGATTAATAGATGGTGCTCTCGGCGGTAAATTTATTATGAGAGTTGCTCATTATTTAGAAAACTATCAGGCTTAAATTATAAAGGGTTATATGTAAAGCATATAACCCTTATTTAATAAATATTAAATGACAATACCTGAAATTAAATATCAGCTTTTCAAAGCGATTGACAGAATAGAAGACGATAAACTGTTGATTGAACTTCTTCATATTTTGCAGAAAGAAGATCAGGATAACGTAGATTTCTGGGACTTACTAACTGATGAACAAAGAACAGAAATTGATATTGCAGTAAAAGAGAGTAATGACTCAAAAAAGTTTATTTCAAATGAGAAGTTGCAAAAAAGACTGAAGGGTGAAAAATAGTATATTATGGTTAGAAAGAGCAGTCGATAAATTAGATTCTATTTCAGAATATATAAGATCAGAATGGGGACATAATGCTTCTCAGGACTTTATCAATAAAGCAATAACAAGAATTAATTTATTAACTGATTTTGCTGAATTAGGAGTTAAATCAACGAAAAGAAAAAACATCAGAAAATTAATTATAAGCAAATATACTTCCGCTTACTACCTTATCAAAAGAGATAAAATTATTATACTTACATTATTTGATACACGTCAGAATATTAATAAACTTAATTTATAAAATAATCTTTAATATATGAGAAAACTTAGAGTCATATATATTTTCATTTTATTATTCACTGCTTCACTTGCATTTTCTGCTAATGATTCTTCAAAGACAAAATACTGGATTGTGTTCGCTGATAAGAATGGAATAAAAGAGGGCGATAACATTTCTTACAATTCAGCCGCTTATAAATCAGGGCTTGAATTGCTTACGGAAAGATCAGTTAACAGAAGGTTAAAAACATTCACTAAGGAAAACCTTATTGAATTTGGTGACCTGCCTCTTTCAGAGGAATACGTTCAGAAAATATCATCAACCGGCATAGAAATCATTGCCAGGTCAAGATGGTTCAACGGAGTCAGTGCTTACCTTACACCTTTTCAGCTTGACAAGATTAAGAAACTTGATTATGTAACAAGAATCTTTGCTGTTAAAAAGCTCTACAAACAAAGACTTGATAATACATCCCCTGTTTTCCTGAAAAGTTATTTTGAAAGTTTATTAACTGACTCATCGAACGTTTACGATTATGGTAAGTCATACAATCAGATGATGCTGGTAAATGTACCTCCGGTTCATAATCTGGGAATAACGGGTAAAGGAGTTCTCGTAGCAAGTTTCGACGATGGTTTTGAATGGAGAACACACGAATCCCTTAAAGGACTGAATGTACTGGAAGAGTTTGATTTTATTAACGGCGATAAAAATACTTCACGCGAAAAAGATCAGAAGTATCCTGACACTCAATCCCAGGGCGGGCACGGCACTTCAACTCTTTCCTGTCTCGGCGGTTTTAAAGAAGGCAACCTGATAGGACCTGCTTTCAACTCTGATTTTATACTTGCCAAGACAGAATATGTTGCAACAGAAACTCCTATGGAAGAAGATTTCTGGCTTGAAGCCGCTGAGTGGGCCGAATCATACGGCGCAGATGTTATCACAAGTTCTCTGGTATATAAAGGTTTCGATAAACCTTATGATGAAAATTCTTATACATACAATGATTTTGACGGAAAAACTTCCATTACTTCTATAGCTGGAGATAAAGCTGCTCATTATGGTATAGTTGTCTGTAATGCAACGGGTAACTATTATCAGACTGAACCTCCTTCATTAGGTTCGGCATCAGACGGAGATTCTGTAATAGGAGTTGGTGCAGTTGATAAAAAAGGCGTCATTACAAGTTTCAGTTCGAACGGCCCGACAAGCGACGGAAGAATAAAACCTGATGTAGTTGCACCGGGACTGTCTGTATGCGTAGCGAGAATGGGCGAAGGAAATCACTATGATTTTTCAAATGGTACTTCATTCGCAACACCAATCACTGCAGGAGTCTGCGCTCTTATACTTTCTGCACATCCTGAGTTAACGGCAATGCAGGTAAGAGAAGCTCTGCGCAATACTGCGAACAATTCCGCAACTCCAAACAACGTTTACGGCTGGGGTCTGATAAATGCTTTTAAGGCAATTCTTTACTACGGTGAAGTATGGAATCTTGAGAATGCAGTTACAGTAAAAGATAACAATACAACCGTAAGAATAGGATTCGCATCCGCCGATTTCACATCTGCTTCTTCCGTTAAGTTTAATTACAGAACTCCTAAAAGCAAAAAGTTTAAATCCACGGCAATGACTTTTACAAAACAGCTTGAAAATGGTAATTTCTCGGGCATTTATGAATGCGTAATGAATAACAAAGGCGGTTCAAACATAAACTTAGAAGAAGTTGAGTATTATTTCTCGGTAAATATAAACGGCAAAGAAATAAAGAGTAAGAGCAATAAATAATAAGTATAATTTAAAGAGTCATACTTAATCTTGAGTATGACTCTTTTTATTCCTCCTTCAGGATTCAGACAAATCAATCACAGATTCAATTATTTTGCAATGATATATTTATTAATTATTGAATTGTTTGAAGCAGACAAAAGCCTTAATTTTAATGTTCATAAATTTTAAACTATAAGTATTTCATTTTTAGATAAAATATCTGTAAAAGGCGCAAGAGTCCATAACCTGAAGAATATCGACCTCGATATTCCGCGCGACAGTTTAATAGTTTTTACAGGGCTTTCGGGCTCAGGGAAATCTTCGCTCGCATTCGACACAATTTATGCTGAAGGCCAGCGGAGGTTTATGGAAACTCTCTCTGCTTATGCAAGACAGTTTATAGGGGGAATTGAAAAGCCTGATGTGGATAAAATCGAAGGACTTTCGCCTTCAATTTCCATAGAACAGAAAACTATATCACACAATCCGCGTTCTACAGTAGGAACCGTTACTGAAATCTATGATTTTCTCAGACTTCTTTTTGCAAGATGCGGTACGCAGTTTTCTCCTGATACAGGTATGGCTGTTACACGACAGTCTTTAGACCAGATCTTCGACTTTGTTCTCACTCAGTTCAATTCCGAAAAGATTAATATCTTAAGCCCAGTCATTAAAGGGCGTAAAGGTCATTACAGAGAACTGTTCGAGGAAATACTGAACGACGGATTTACGAAAGTCAGAGTTGATGGCGAGATAAAAGATATAACCGATGGAATGAAAGTTGACAGGTTTAAGATTCATGATATTGAAGTAGTTATAGACAGGTTATCCGTAAACGAAAAATCTAAAATGAGGATTTACGATTCTCTTGAACTTGGTTTGAGATATGGTGACGGCATTGTTATCATTAACTCGGGTAATGAAGATAAGTTATTTAATGAAAAACTTTCAGATCCTCAGACAGGAAGAAGTTTCTCTGAACCCGCTCCTAACTCATTCTCTTTTAATTCCCAGTACGGATGGTGCAGAGAATGCTACGGCCACGGAGAGAAGAAGAAGATTGATGAATCATTGATTTTTCCCGACAGGAAATTGTCTTTCAATGAAGGCGGCTTTGCACCCGTTGGTAAACCAAAAAAGACTTGGATATCATCGATGTTATTCGGTGTCCTCGCTTATTATAATGTTTCACCCGATGCCTCTATAAAAGATTATCCTTCAGAATTACTCGATACAATCCTGACGGGCAGTAAAGAAAAAATAAAATATGAATATACAAATTCCGTCGGCAAACATTATGAATACAGTCATAAGTTTAACGGATTAATTAAATACATCGACCAGGTTTCACGGGATACCACATCGCAACACATCAGAAACTGGTCGGAAGGTTTTATGAGTATTACAGTCTGTAATGCCTGTAAAGGCGGCAGACTCAAAGAAGATGCACTCTGGGTTAAAATCAATGATAAGAATATTCACGATATTACAAATTTTACTATTCTTGATGCCTATAATTATTTTGAAAGTTTAAAGTTTGACAGCAGCAAAGATATCCTTGCTCGTCCAATACTTAAGGAGATAAGAGAAAGGCTCAGGTTCCTTCTTGAAGTCGGCCTTGAATATTTAACTATCGGCAGAAGCGCTAAAACATTATCAGGTGGTGAAGCACAGAGAATCAGACTTGCGACTCAAATCGGCTCACAACTTACAGGAGTTCTGTACATCCTCGACGAACCATCCATTGGTCTGCACCAGCGGGACAACATCCGTTTAATCAATTCATTGAAACATCTACGCGACATCGGGAATACTGTTATCGTTGTGGAACACGACAGGGAAATGATTGAATCAGCAGATTTTGTTGTTGACCTTGGACCTAAAGCGGGTGAACACGGCGGCGAAATTGTCGCAATCGGCAATCCGAAGAAACTTAAAGGTAATTCTATCACGGCAGATTATTTAAGCGGGAAAAGGTTTATATCTGTTCCTGAAAAAAGGCGAAAAGGCAACGGAAAGTTTATAACCCTTAAAGGAGCAAAAGGAAATAACCTCAAAGATATTACACTTAAAATCCCTCTCGGTAAATTCATCTGCGTTACGGGAGTAAGCGGGTCTGGCAAGTCAACATTAATAAATGACACTCTGTACAAAATACTTTTCAGGAAACTTATGAAAGGAGCCGAACAGCCGCTGGAGTATAAATCAATAGAAGGTCTTTCGGAAACCGTAAAAGACAGATTCCACAGAAACATAGATAAGATTATTGAGATAGATCAGTCCCCTATTGGCAGGACACCAAGGAGCAACCCTGCAACTTACACAGGGTTATTTACTCACATAAGGGATATTTATACTTCTTTACCCGAATCAAAAATCAGAGGGTATAAAGTTGGCAGGTTTTCATTCAACGTTAAAGACGGACGGTGCGAAGAATGCGAAGGTGACGGATTAAAGAAGATAGAAATGAATTTTCTTCCAGACGTTTACGTAACCTGCGATTCGTGCAGAGGGAAAAGATATAACCCCGAGACATTGAGCGTTTTATACAAAGGTAAATCAATATCTGATGTACTCGATATGACAGTCGAGGAGGCAGTAGAGTTCTTCGAAGCATTTCCGGCCTTAAACAGAAAACTTAAGACTCTATATGACGTCGGACTTGGTTACATAAGACTCGGACAGCAGGCAACAACACTTTCAGGCGGTGAAGCCCAGAGAGTGAAACTCGCAACCGAATTATCGAAAGTACAGACAGGTAGAACTTTTTATATTCTGGATGAACCTACTACCGGACTGCATTTTGAAGATATTAAGATGCTTCTTGATGTACTGAACAAACTCGTTGACAAAGGAAATACAGTACTCGTTATCGAACATAACTTTGATGTGATAAAATCTGCTGACTGGATTGTAGATTTAGGACCCGAGGGCGGAGAAGCAGGCGGAAGAATAATCGCCGAAGGTACACCTGAAGAGGTAGTGAAGAAATACCTGGATGTGTCTTATACAGCTAAATATTTAAAGGATGAGTTGTAATTATTCGTTATCGGAAAAACCAAACCTCATTTTATCCTTTTTATAAGATACAGGCTTGTCTTTATCCTTTGGCTTCTTGCCTTCAATCACTTTTATCTCTTCTTTTTCCTCGCTTGACTCAACAACATTACCGACATCATCAAAAAATATCTTCTTCTTCGGGATATCAAATCCCGCATTGTCTTTTAGCGGATTCTCTTTAATTGTAACTTCATTATCTTCGTACAATTTAAGTCCCTCATTAATATCAGATATCTCAATCACATTATAATCATTGACAAATGTATCGTCATCATCAACTGAAGATTTAATCGGAGTTACATCTTTGCGAACACCTATTACCCTGAACTCACTGTCGGAAATTATTGGATTCTCTGTACTGCGCGATTCTCTTAAGTCTTCACCACCTGTAGTAATTATAATTTTTCTCTCTTCCTTATTATCGATAGATAAGTCTTTAATACGCTTTCTCATCAGGTACTTTTCCTTGAACTCATAGTACTTACCTGTCTCAATAATCTTCTGTGACAATGCAGAGGTAGTCTGTTTCATTGCATCCGTATCAAACAGTTTACTGCGGTAATCCCTTCTGATTACGTTTCCTTTTACAATAATATCAGAGATATCTTTTGAATCAAGGTTCTCAATAATATGTTCTGCAACTTTCTCGGAACTCAGGTCAGGTGAAATGAAGTAGTTTCTTAAATCAGAAACATCAAATATAATTAAATTGGCAACTTTATTCTTTTCAATGCTTCCGTGAGTCTCGTAAACATCGAACATTCTTGCGGGATTTGTGATTGCCATCTTAAGTATTGAACGGAATGACAAATTTCCTTTCTTTACAAGATGAGAGAATAATTTCATTTCTGACAATACTGATTTTCCCAGATACCCCGTCCCCAGACTTACATTCAGACCATACTTCATAAGGTCAAGAGATTCAAGTTTCTTTTCTCCGAGTTTAAGTATATCACTCGGACATAAAACAGCATTTACTCTTTTATCCGTCAGGTAATCAAGTTCATCTTTCTGAATGTTTACGGGATTCGAGAATATCACCCTGTTATCAAGAAAATCATTCTCACCTAAAACTTTAAATATCGACTTTGAGAATGTCTTTCGTATGTGCTCCTGACCCGTTGACTTCTGGAGTATCTCAAAGAATATTTTTCTCTTTCCTTCTTTCACTGCTTTTGCGGCAGATGAGAGGGAATAATTATTAATATCTGACTCATCCCTGATTCCTATACAATGGAATTTCTTTATTTCATAGAGATACCTGCTGTATGACTCACTGAACGAAGTGAAGAGTATATCCTGTACAATCAGGAAATTGTACTTATGAAATTCCTGCAGGAAATCTTTATTGAAATAATTGGAAGTTTCGTTTAAGAAAAGTTCTCCGTTTGAAAGTGCCCTGAAATAACTGAATGTGATTAACGTCTTAAGGTCAAGCTTGTTTTCGGGACTCGTGAAATGCTTGTCCAGCAGAACGAGTGAAAGGTTATCACCTAGCTTATCGTAGTTTAATCTTTCAAAGAATACATTGCTTAATGCGTACGATGAATTGATATTTGAATTAAAGAAAGCAGGAATAATTATCTTATCCTTTGCGTCGATAATATTAACTCCCGGATATTTGGTATAGATATTCCTGTCGGAAGTTAAGTCGTTATAGTAATCTATTAAATGTATTATGTTATTCTTGATAACTACATTGTAATATCCGACGTTATCTTCTTTATCGAGAGTTAAAACAAGTGCATTCTTTAATATTAAATATCTGTCCATAGTTAAAAGATTTATAAATCCTCTATAATATATTCTTCGTTTAATAAATAATCACTGTCAATCAGAATATTTTTTCCGTCAGCATAAACAGCATACTGAAATCCCTGTCTCACACTGAACGCACCAAATTCGCCTTTGTTGTTCAACGCAACAAAACCAACCTGAAAAAGATGGTCCCTGTTATGACTCGAGAGCAGATTCAGTTTATAAACTCTTTCGCAGGCAACCCTGCATGCGTCCTTTGGTGTAAGTCCCATCCTCATCATTTCAACAATCAGAAAACTCCCGCATGCTCTGATGCACTCTTCCCCGCGTCCTGTTGAAGCAGCTCCGCCGATTTCTCCGTCAACATAAAGGCCAGCGCCAATCATCGGAGAATCCCCTACTCTTCCATGTAATTTCCAGGCCATACCGCTTGTTGTACAGGAAGCAGATACGTGACCGTCCTTATCAACAGCAACCATTCCTATCGTATCGTGATTCCCGTCTTCATTAATATCCATTCCCTTTTCCCAGGGCTTGACAAAATCATCAGTATGAATCTCTTCAGGCTTGCTTGAATCTGATGCCTTCCAGTCATTATACCTTTTCAATGAATTTTCCGTAAGCAGACTCTGAGGCTTAAAACCGTTCTTTATCGCAAAATCATAAGCGCCGTCACCTGCAAGCACGGTATGTTCAGTCTTTTCCAGAATAAGTCTTGCAAGACTAATCGGGTTTTTTATATTCTCAACACATATCACCGAACCTACTCTTGCCTTCCAGTCCATTATCGCAGCATCGAGAGTCACTCTGCCGTCAGCATCAGGCAGGCCGC
The DNA here is from genome assembly GCA_026390735.1 of Ignavibacteriota bacterium. Classification (GTDB taxonomy): domain Bacteria; phylum Bacteroidota; class Ignavibacteria; order Tepidaquicellales; family Tepidaquicellaceae; genus CAIKZJ01. The sequence goes on along the minus strand of JAPLFJ010000018.1, from coordinate 19,465 downwards.
CGTAACCCACACTTAAAACTGTCGGGTCATCTTCAGAGACCTTAACGCCGTTCTCGACAGCATCGAGTGAGTTACCATTTTTAATCAATACTTCATAAGCAGCTTCGTTTGCTGCAACACCGTGTTTCCATGTAGATATAACAACGGGCTTCATCGAACATCCTTTCTTGTAGTAATTTTTACGTTTGAACTTTCGCCTTCAATCACCTTCACCTTAAATCCTGCATACTCCATCAGCGCAGCTTCATCAGTTCCGGTTATGTTTTTCTTCTTTGCGATTTCAAACGCCTTAATTAATTTCTCATACTTAAAAAACTGAGGAGTCTGTATGCTCCATAAATTTTCTCTCGGCACTGTATTAATTACAATACCGCTTTTATTCGTCCTCTTTACAGTGTTTGTCAAAGGTAATCCCGGCACAACGCAATCATATTTTCCGGATTCGTCCATTAACCTGTTAATCAGTTTATCTGATACGAAAGGTCGTACTGCATCGTGTACTATTATTATATCACCCGGTTTGCAGTCGATTTCCTTTAATGCATTGTAAACAGAATCCTGCCTGTGTTTACCTCCCACGCAAACATTACTTACCTTACTTATTCTGTGTTTTTTTACTAATGACGAAATCTTTTTTACGTATTCTTTTCCTGTAGAAACAAAAATAGATTTAACCCTTTTATTCGGATTAAACCTATTTAGTGTATGTATTAAAATTTCTTTACTGTCTATTCTATAAAACTGCTTTGGAGTCTTTAGTCCAAATCTGCTGCCTGTACCTGAAGCCGGAATAATCAGAAAAAACTCCATTACCGATTCCGCTGTTAATTAAACAATCATCATTGCATCACCATACGCAAGGAACTTATAGTTTTCCTTAATGGCTTTTTTATATGCCTTCATAACGTCATCTCTTTCTGCAAGTGTGCAGGCGAGCATTAACATCGTGCTTTGCGGTGGATGGAAATTAGTTATTACCTTGCTTACTATACTCATTGAGTTAGGCGGATGAATAAACCTGTCAGTCCAGCCTCTGCTTGGTCTGACGTATTCACCTGTAATAACGCTTGATTCAATAGCTCGGCAGACAGAAGTACCGACGGCAATTACTTTTTTCTTCTTAATAATAGACTGATTAATAATATCAGAATTCTCTTTCGTTATTTCATAAAACTCAGAATCCATTCTGTGTTTTGATAAGTCTTCTACTTCCACGAGCCTGAACATACCAAGTCCGAGATGCAAGGTGATGTATGCAATCTTCACACCCTTCTGCTGAATTTTCTTCAGAAGTTCTTTTGTAAAGTGAAGACCTGCCGCAGGAGCTGCTACAGAGCCAACGTTCTTAGCGTATATAGTCTGGTACATTTCCTTGTCTTTTTCTGTAGGTTCTCTTTTAATGTAAAACGGCAGAGGAGTTTTTCCAAGTTTCTCTATTACCTTTCTGAAATCATCCTTAACGTTGAACCTTACGATTCTTCCTCTTGAAGTCGTATTGTCTATAACTTCGCAGAATACATTCTTGTTCAGAAATATCCTGTTACCAATACGGACTTTTCTTGCAGGATCAACAACAACATCCCAAATATTTTCCGTTTCCGACAATTGTCTGAGCAGGAATACTTCAATCTTTGCCTTTGTCTTTTCCTTATTGCCGTACAACCTCGCAGGAAAAACCTTGGTATCATTAAGTACGAGTACGTCACCTTCATTCATGTAATCAATCACCTTACTGAATTTGTGTGACTGTATTTCTCTTGTCTGACTGTTAATCACCATCAGTTTACAGGCATCGCGCGGCACTTTTGGCGTCTTTGCAATCAGCGTTTTTGGATACGCAAACTTAAATTGGGATAGTTTCATTTTATTCATTTTAAATTTTTAAATACTCGTTTACCGGGATAGACTGCTTTTGAACCAAGTTCCTCTTCAATCCTGAGAAGCTGATTGTACTTTGCAATCCTGTCTGTCCTTGATGCCGAACCTGTTTTAATCTGTCCTGCATTAGTTGCTACTGCAATATCTGCTATTGTAGCATCTTCAGTCTCACCGCTTCTGTGACTGATTACGTTTGCATAACCGTTACGTTTGGCAAGGTTTATGCAGTCAACCGTTTCTGTAAGCGTACCTATCTGATTTACTTTAATGAGAATGGCATTCGCAATATGTTTCTGAATACCCATCGCAAGAATCTTTGGATTTGTCACGAATACATCATCGCCTACTAACTGTATCTTTTTACCAAGTTCGTCTGTCAGGTTCTTCCATCCGTCCCAGTCGTGTTCTGATAATCCGTCCTCTATTGAAATAATAGGATACTTCTTCACTAAATCTGCATACATTTTCACCATCTGGTCTGACGATTTATTCGGTATGTGTGATTTATAGAATTCGTAGACACCTTTACTCTTATTCTTTTTATCTCTTATGTACATTTCGCTCGCTGCCACATCCAGTGCAAGGAATACCTGCTGACCCGGTTTATAGCCTGCGTTTTCGATTGCAGTCATTATCACTTCAAGGGCTTCCTGGTTTGATTTAAGGTTAGGAGCAAATCCCCCTTCATCACCTACAGAGGTATTGTAACCGTGTTTGTGAAGAACGCCTTTTAACGAATGGAATATTTCGACACCGCATCTTAATGCGTCGGAGAATTTATTAAAACCTGCGGGAATAATCATAAACTCCTGAAAATCAACATTATTATCAGCGTGCTTTCCGCCGTTAAGAATGTTCATCATAGGAACGGGAATAGTTACAGAATCGAATCCGCCAAGATAACGGTAAACGCTCATCTTTGAATAATTAGCAGAAGCTTTTGCGGCTGCCATTGAAACTCCAAGAATTGCGTTCGCACCAAGTTTACCTTTATTGTGTGTCCCGTCAAGTTTAATAAGGAATTCATCAAGTTCTCTCTGTTTGAAAGAATCAAACCCGACAAGCTTTTTTGCTATGATTGTATTAACGTTATTAACAGCTTTTAAAACACCTTTGCCAAGATAGCGTTTCTTGTCGCCATCCCGTAACTCAACTGCTTCTTTCTCTCCTGTTGACGCACCGGAAGGTACTATAGCACTTCCTCTTGTTCCGTCTTCCAATATAATTTCTACTTCGACTGTAGGGTTTCCTCTTGAATCAAGAACTTCCCTACCGATAATTTTTTTAATTTCCGGCATATTTTTATGTATAATTTTGCTAAGATAAACAAAAAATTAATATAATGTCAATAATCACGTTTTTCAATGCCAAATAAAGTCCTTAAAAAAACTGATTTCTTTTGGCAATAATATTACCGAAACAGTAACTGAAGATTAAAAGAGCGTAACTGATTTAACCAAATAAATTACAGGATTAATTTATTAATGTATTGATTGAAAGGATTAATTTTGAGAAATTGTATTTAATTATATTAAATAACATTACAAAAGATATGAAAACAACTTTATTTACAATTTTACTGGTATTAGTATTATCTTCTCTTTCATTCTCACAGGAATTGAATTTCAGCACAAACGGATATAAATTAAATTCCGAGCAGTCCAAGAAATTCTCTGACAATCTTTTCTACGGCGGAGAATTCAGCGCAAGTTTTGGAAGTTATTCGCAGGTGACAATTGCACCGTCAATCGGTTACAAGTTTAATAATATGATCAGTACTATACTGAAGATAGGATATTCACGTGCCTGGCAGAGCGATTACAAAGATGCAAGCGGCAACACAATTGGGTACAATCAGTTCGGTACGAGCATTTCAATGAGGTTTGCTCCTGTCAGACAGTTCTACGCATTGCTTGAACCTGCATATTACAGTTATGAGAACCCTGTACTAATAGCAACTTCAATTGGCGGTAATTATTATTATGACAAAGAAAGAAAAGAAGTTCCGTTCATATACCTTGGTGCAGGTTTTTATCAGCAGATAGCAAATTCAGGTGCCGGTATTACGGGCGAACTGAAAGTTGATGTACTCAACGACAAAAATTCACCTTATTATGGCACAACAACTCCGGTTTATTCACTGGGAATAGTTTACGGATTTTAAACTTATTAAAATTAAACATAAAATGAAAAGAGTATTATTGATATTAATGATTTGTGCCGCGACGGTTTCGTTTGCACAAACAAAGGTACCCGACAAAGTTAAATCTGCTTTTGAAGGTAAATTCCCGAATGCAACTTCGGTCAAATGGGAAACAGATGATGATGATTATACTGCAGAATTTACTTCGGACAGTATAAACTATTATACTACTTTTGCGGATGATGGTAAATGGCAGGAGACAGGTGTGATGATTGCCTACGACATTCTGCCCGACGCTGTTAAGAAAAGCGTGAAAGATAAATTCAAAGATAATGAGATTAAACGTGCATACAAGGTCGACGACCTTAACGGGATTGTTTCTTACGAGGTAGACATTATAAAAGACGGCAAGATTATTGAACTGTACTTTAATAAGGACGGCTCAGATGCAGACGACGATTAAGAGTTAATATTATTTAGGGATGTACAACAGCAGGTTTTTGATCTGCTGTTTTTATTTCAGACAAATCGTTTAAACTTAAACCTATTGTTGTTTTCATTGTCTAAAATAATGTAAGTAATTTTAATTCTTACATTTTTATTAATTAAATTTAGTAGAATGAAAACAACAAAATTTATTCTTTTCGTTCTGGTTCTGTTTTTCGGGATAGTCCTTGCTGACGCTTACAGCAAGACATCCGAGGCAGGAGAAGAAGACTTTGCACGACCAAGACGCAGAGTCGTTTACGTGAAGCAGCACTGCTACGTAAGACCAGTAATTTATGTCACTCCTAAACACCACAAGAAACATCACAGAAGAATAGTATTCATTCATCATTGAATACTCCGTTATATCAAAACCCGGGATTCAGATTCCGGGTTTTGGTATTTTTAGAACTGTTGCGTTTACCTGTTACAAATTTTACAAACCTTGCTTTCCTTTAACGATATGTCTATTTTTGTATTTACTTACTTATAAATAATTACGATGGATTGGGAAAGACTATTTTCTTCTGACAGACTGGAAGAAACTAAAACAGATTCGGCAAGTAAAACCAGAACAACCTTCGAAGTTGATTTCGACAGGGTTGTATTCTCCTCTGCTTTCCGCAGATTGCAGGACAAGACACAGGTGATTCCGCTTCCGGAAAGCGATTTTGTTCATACAAGACTTACGCACAGCCTTGAAACATCCTGCGTCGGAAGGTCACTGGCAAAGAAAATCGGCACGGAGATTATAAACAGACATAAACTTAATTCTGTTTCTGTAGAAGATTTTGGTTCAGTAGTAGCTACTGCCTGTCTTGCTCACGACATCGGCAATCCCCCGTTCGGACACTCAGGTGAATCTGCAATCAGTAATTATTTTAAAAAAGGTCCGGGTCTCAGGTTTAAAGATTCCATCGCTCCTGAAAAATGGACTGACCTTATTAACTTTGAGGGTAATGCAAACGGGTTCAGGATTTTAACAAACAGGCATAACATACTTAAAGGAAATATTTCACTCACTTACAGCACTCTTGCAACTTTTACAAAATATCCGTGTGCTTCTTTTAAAGAAGGTAAACAGCACTATTCAAGGATCCATAAAAAGTACGGATATTTTTATGCTGAAAAAGAAAGTTTTGACGAAGTATTTTCAAGTCTTGACATATCACAAAATAAAGACGGGCTATATTCACGCCACCCTCTTGCATATTTAGTCGAGGCAGCAGACGACATTTGCTACAGAATCATAGATTTTGAAGACGGAATACGAATCGGTTTAATTCCTTTTGAAGAAGGAAGAGATATTCTCCGTTCGATACTTCCTGAAGAATATTTCAACAAAGCCAAGTTTGAGAATATAAGGGACAGAAAAGAGCAAATCGGATATCTGCGTTCGAAAGTGATAACTTATCTCGTTGAAGAATCGGCTAAGATATTTCTCGATAGCGAGAAGGATATTCTTAACGGGAATTATGACAAAGCAATTCTTGACGAACTGAAAAAAGACAGGAAAGACGTACTGAACACAATTGAAAGACTTTCTGTTTCAAAGATTTACAACTCAAGGGATGTGGTTATGATAGAGATATCAGGATTTAATGTAGTGGAGAAACTCCTTGATATGTTTATAATTGCAGTGAACAATTATCACGATTTACGCGATAAACTAAGAAAGGAAGATGTCTTAAGCGATAAACTTATAGATATACTGCCAAAACAGTTTCTTGGTAATGACGGATATCCTGAAGAAGATATATATTCAAGAATCCTTCAAATCTGTGAATTTATAGCAGGAATGACGGATACTTATGCAATTTCACTGTTTAAAAGACTGTCGGGATATTCGTTGTAAATCTGGTTATTTTCCACAAGCAGGATGATTGTGTTACTCTGTAAGACAAGCTTCCAGTTTGTTTTCATAAATATTCGCAAAATCAGCATAATTTGCGTAATTTGAGGATGTTTTTTCTAAAATAACTGCTTTTTCAACTTTCAATCCAGATACTCCCCCTATTACCTTGAATAATTGCTTAATTTTTGTGATATTTATTGTTATTCGAAATTTGATTAGATGTTTTAATGGATAATGAAAATTTGATAATTGCGATTGATGGTCCATCGGGAACCGGTAAGAGTATTACTTCTCAATTATTGGCAAATAAACTTGGTTTCAGGTACATCGATAGCGGCTCTTATTACCGTGCTGTTACTTATTATGTTTTGAATAATAACGTAAAACTTAATGATTATCTTGCAATCTGTAAAGTTGCGCAGGGTATAGAACTTAAGTTTACCAATGAAACAGTCTTTCAGGAAGAAGCTGATATGATTAAAAACTTCAAAAGACTCGATGTAACGAATAAAGTAAGTCAGATAAGCAAGATTGGCGCAATGAGAAGAATTATCAACGAGAAGCTGGTTAAACTTAATGACGGTTCTTCAGGACTGGTGATGGAAGGCAAGGATATCGGTAATAATGTTTTCCCGAAAGCCAACTTTAAGTTTTATTTAGTCAGCGATATGAGTGCAAGAGTTGCAAGAAGGCACCAGGACTTCCTGGACTTCGGACAGAAGATAGCAAAAGACAAGATAGAAAGAGAAATAAAGTTAAGAGACGATATGGAAATGAAGAAGAGCCCTGTGATTTTAAGAAAAGCAGAGAATGCGATAGTTGTTGACACTACAAACATGATAGTAGAAGAACAGGTTAATTATCTTTTCAGGATAATAACCAACCCGGAAACGAATTTAATTCAACCCTGAGGGTATATTGCCCGAAGGAATTTAACAAAATAAACTTTCATTTTTAATCCGGTTTGAAAATGAAAGAAAAATTAACCGGAAGTAAATAATATGTCAGACGAAATAAAGAAAGACGCAGTACTCACTCCTAAAAAATCCGAGGAAAAAGTTTCAACAAAATTCATCTCATCAGACTACGATGAAGCCGAATTTCAGGATATGTTAAAGCTCTATGAAAGAACTTTTAACGTTATCAAGGAAAACGAACTCGTAAAAGGAAAAATCGTTGCAATACACGGTGAAGATGTTCTTATCGACATCGGTTCTAAATCAGACGGAAGAGTTTCATCTAATGAATTCGCTCATCCTGAAGAACTGGTAGTAGGTAACGAAATTGAAATTTTCCTTGAAAAGATTGAAGATAAAGAGGGACAACTCGTTCTTTCCAAAAAGAAAGCTGATTCAATCAAGATGTGGGAAAAGATTGTTGATGCTCAGAAAGACGGTACAGTTGTAAGAGGAAAATGTTTAAGACGAATCAAGGGCGGATTTGTTGTTGACCTTAGCGGTTTAACGGCATTCTTACCGGGTTCACAGATTGACACCAAGCCTATCAGAGATTACGATGAATACGTTGGCAAGATGATGGACTTTAAAGTTATCAAAATTAACAATCAGATTGAGAATATTATCGTTTCTCATAAGGTTCTTATCGAAGAATCGATGGCAGGACAGAGAGAAGAACTTTTAAAGACCATTCAAAAGGGAATGACTTTAAAGGCTACTGTGAAAGCTATCACAGACTTTGGTGTATTCGTTGATTTAGGCGGTCTTGACGGATTGATTCACATTACTGACCTTTCATGGGGCAGAATTAATCATCCTTCGGATATCGTTAAACTTGACGATGTTATCGATGTATTCGTTATCGAATTCGATCAGGAAAAATCGAGAGTATACCTTGGATTAAAACAACTTCAGTCACATCCATGGGATAATATTCAGGAAAAATATAAAGTCGGTGATAAAGTATCGGGTAAAGTCGTTTCGTTAACAGACTACGGTGCGTTTATCGAAATTCAAAAAGGTATCGAAGGTCTTATTCACATCAGTGAAATGTCCTGGACTCAGCATATTACCAACCCAAGCCAGATGGTTACAATGGGTCAGTTAGTTGAAGCACAGATTTTAAACATTGACTTTGATAACAGAAAACTGTCATTAGGTATGAAACAGTTAACACCTAACCCGTGGCAGAGTCTTCTCGACAAATTCCCTGTTGGAACCAAACAAAAGGGTAAAGTCTGTAACATCACGAACTTCGGTATTTTTGTAGAACTCGAAGAAGGTGTAGACGGATTGGTACATATCTCAGACCTTTCATGGACAAAGAAAATTCTTGACGTTAATGAATTCGTAAAAATGGGTGATGAAATAGATGTAGTAATACTCGGAATAGATGTTGCAAACCAGAAGATATCACTCGGTCACAAGCAGTTGCTTGAAAACCCATGGGATACACTCGAAACAAAATACAAACCGGGATTAGATACAGAAGCAAAGATATTGAAAACTATTGAAAAAGGAATCATAGTTGAATTACCTGACATGGTAGATTCATTCGTTCCTGCATCACAACTCGCAACTTCTTCAGTAAGAAATTTTGCAGACTTATTTAAAGTAGGCGAAATTCTGAAAGCAAGAGTAATCGAGTTTGACAAGACTAACAAGAAAATCGTTCTTTCAGTTGTTGAGTATTTAAGAGACAAAGACCAGAGCGAAATTGATGATTATATTGCAAAGTTCAGAATACCGCGCAAGTTCACACAGAAAGACATTCAGGAAAGAGCAAAGACTTACGAATCAGAACAGATTGATTTCAGGATTGAAGACATTATCGGTGACGAACCAAACACACCGGTAGTCCAGGTTCCTGAAGCACCTGTAGTTGAAGGTTCAGTTAAGCCTGCTGAAGATAAGCCTGAAACTGTTTAGGCTGTTATTATTCTGAATCAGATTAATATGTAAATGAATTGACCCGTGTTTATAGCATAAGCACGGGTTTTTTATGATTTAAAATAACATTTGGAAGATATAACTTGAAGTAATATATTAAGATTTTAATACCCCAGGGAGTTTAACACAAACCCATTGGGTATTAAAGTAATATTTCAAAGTTTAAATACCCCGAAGGGGTTAAATGTGAATAACCCCCGTGCGAAGCCGGGGGATATAAATAATCAAATGTCAACCCCCAAGGGGTTGAATTTGAAATAGCTCTTTAAGTAAGAATAGAATTTTACGTTTAAAATCCTTAATTTATTAAAATTATAAAACTGACTTTGGAAAAGACATTACAATACGAAGGCAAAGCAAAGAAAATTTATTCAATATCAGGTAAGCCTGATCTTTATATCCAGGAATTCAAGGATGATGCAACTGCATTCAACGGATTAAAGAAAGACAAAATTTCTAATAAGGGAATAATGAACACGGAAATCACCACTTTGATTTTCAATCATCTGATTGCAAACGGCATTCCTACTCATTTCGTGGAAAAGATTTCTGACAATGAAATGATTGTTAAGAAAGTTGACATAATTAAAGTCGAAGTTGTCTGCAGGAACATTGCTGCCGGCAGTTTAGTAAAGAAGTTCGGGTTTAAAGAGGGATTCGTACTGAAACATCCTATAGTCGAGTACTACCTTAAATCTGATGAACTGGGTGACCCGCTCTTTAACGAAGAGCATATTTATGCATTAGGACTGGCAAACTCAGAAGAGTTAAATTTCATAAAGTCATTAACATTAAAAATTAATGAACTTCTGAAAAAATACTTCGCCGAAAGAAAAATCAGACTTGTTGATTTCAAACTTGAGTTTGGAAAAGATGTTAACGGCAACATTATTCTCGCAGACGAGATTTCTCCCGATACCTGCAGGTTCTGGGACTCCGAGACAAACGAGAAAATGGATAAAGACAGATTCCGTTTCGATTTAGGCAAGGTAGAAGATGCCTATCTTGAGATAAGAAACCGTTTATCTAAATAACCGACTAAAAAGCAACTGATGAAAATAACCAATTACGGTAAAGATGTTGTAATGAAAGTAATCTATGTAACACTTGCACTGGATGTTATCGCATTTTTTGTAAACATTCCTTTGATAAAAATACTACTCCTGAGTTTATCTTTTTTCCTGCTTCTTTTTACGCTGTACTTTTTCAGGGACCCTTCAAGAGTATTACCTGAAAACCTTACAGATAATTCAGTCATATCCCCTGCCGACGGCAAGGTTGTTCTGATTGAAGATGTGGAAAATATTTACAAGGATTATTTCGGTGACATAAAAGTTAAGCAGTTAAGCATATTCCTGTCACCTTTAAACGTTCACGTAAACTGTTATCCGGTAAGCGGAACACTTAAGTACTTCAATTACGTCAAAGGTGAATACCTTGTAGCATTCAACCATAAAGCTTCTGACAAGAACGAAAGAAGCGAGCTTGGAGTTGAGACCGCTAAAGGGAAGAAATTAATCTTTAAACAGATAGCAGGTTTCGTTGCAAGAAGAATCGTGTGTGATGTGAAACTTAACCAGAGTGTTAAAACAGGAGAGAAGTTTGGAATGATAAAATTCGGCTCAAGAGTTGATTTAATCTTCGACAGAAACACATATATAAAAGTTAAGCCAGGCGACAAAGTTACGGCAGGAATGACAGTATTAGCAGAACTAACATGATAATTTCCAAGAAATTTATTCCGAGTTTATTTACGATACTGAATGCCTTTTGCGGGTTTATGTCAGTCATCAGTTCATCACACGGTGAATATGAACAGGCAGTTATGTTCATAGGTTATGCAGCGGTGTTCGATGTTCTTGACGGACTTGTGGCAAGAATCCTGCATTCTTCTTCGGATTTCGGAGTAGAACTCGATTCATTATCGGATGTAATATCTTTCGGTTTTGCACCTTCATTCCTTTTGTACAATGCATTCTTTAAAGATTACAATGCAATGGGAATCCTCGTATCGTCAATGGTAATGGCATTCTCGGCTATCAGACTCGCAAGGTTTAATATTTCCTTAACAGGATACACAAAGGATGTTTTCTACGGAATCCCGACACCGATGTCGGCACTGATACTGTGCTCTTATCTTATATTCTTTCACGATAAAATATTTTCTCACAACGTAAGTGAAGTTTTAATTTTTGTAATTACTATAGGTACTTCACTGCTTATGGTTAGTAAATTCAGATTCCCGATAATGCCGTCGTTTAACGCAAAAGCAATCAGATCAAATCCTTTGCATTTCACAATTCTAACGGTTGGCATTATTATTATTATTGTAACAAAAGGAGTAGCCTTATTCCCGCTTAGTATTCTGTACGTTCTTCTTGGAATAATAACAACTTTCATCCCTCAGAAAACAAAGAAATCCAGATAAGTTCAATCTTTAAACTTTAAATTCCTGTTTCACCTCTTTACCTTACTCAGTTCTTCCCGAATATCTCTTTCAAAGACTTTATCAATATATCAACATCCTTCACAGTATTAAACCTTCCGAAGGAAACTCTTATTGTAGATGATGCTATAGATTCCTCTATTCCCATTTCCAGCAATACACCTGACGGTTTAAGCGACCCGGACGAACAGGCAGAACCGCCTGACACAGCCACATCTTTTAAATCAAGCAAGACAGGAAGCATTCCTGATGAGAATTTCAGTTTACTAGGAAGGAATGAAACATTCAGTATATTAGGAAGAGAACATTCCTGATTCCCGTTTATCACATACATTCCGGAAAATGAACCGTTTAACTCTTTTATCAGAATATTTTTTAAAGATGCACAATGTTCAATATCATCTTCCATTGAATCCTTCAGAATTTCTACGGCACGCTTAAGACCTGCAATCGAAGCAGCATTTTCCGTACCGCCGCGCATATTCCTTTCCTGGCTTCCGCCGTGAACGTATTTATCAATCTTAACATTCCCGTCAACGAATAATATTCCGATACCCTTAGGTCCGTAAATCTTATGAGCAGAAAGCGTAAGAAAATCCATACCAAGTTCTTTAGGTTTAACAGACATCTTGCCGATACTCTGGACTGTATCGCTATGGAAAAGAATACCTCTTGACCTGCAGATGCCGCTTATGGTTTTAACATCATTTATATTCCCGATTTCATTGTTCGCATGCATCACTGAAACAAGTTTCGTACTGTCTTTAATTTTGCTTTCAATTGAAGAAGGGCTTATCATTCCGCAGGAATCAGGTTTAACAACATCAGCCTCAAAACCAAATTTACAAAGATAATTATACGTCTCGAGAACTGCAGGATGCTCAATCGAAGAAGTAATTCCGTGAAATTTTCCTCCGGATGCAAAAGCACATCCTTTAATAGCAAAATTATTTGATTCTGTTCCGCCGCTTGTGAAGAATATCTCCTTTGGTTTAGTCCCGAAAAAACCTGCAATAGATTCCCTTGCATCCTCAATTAAAACTTTCAGCAATTTCCCCTGTTTATGCGCCGAAGAAGGATTACCATAATTCTCTTTCAGGTACGGAAGCATTGCATCTAAAACTCTCTCATCAATCTTTGTTGAAGCCGCATTATCCAGATATGTTGTCATATTATAATTTTCATTTTGCTTACTTATTACCTTCTTACAATTGTTTATTCATTTAATATTAACCCTTTACCAATGATTATTTCTGCTAATCATTAAATCCTGATTAATGTTTATATCTAACCCTGAAAAATCCACGTACTTTGTGTCCGCCGCTATTTTTGGCGGAAATATCTCTTACTCTAAATAATCTCTATCCGTTCTTATCCGCTCTTCCGGTCCGCCGCGGCGGAATGTTGTGGGTCTTACTTTTTAATAATAAACACCTCCAACCCACCCCGTCTGCTTCGCAGCCACCCCTCCAAGGAGGAATCTTTTTGCTCTTACAATGAATATTCTTTTGCTCTTGCCAACTAAATTCCAATTCGCTCTTATCAGCTCTTTCAGTCCGCCGTGGCGGATTCCATTCCTTCTCTTCATTCATAATTCATAATCTGGTAAACCAGAATTATCTTTTCTTATCTTTAACCCTAAAAAACAATCAGTGAAAATCAGCTCTAATCGTCTTTTATGCTGTGCTATTTCTTCTCTTCTTCGTGTCCTTTGTGCCTTCTGGTAAATATTTCTTGCTCTATTCCATATTGTTTCCGACAGGAATGTATAAAGCGAGCCGCTTCGCGGGTTCGGGACTACAGACAAATTCATAATTGCTCTCCTGCTCTAACTCTAGAAAATCTTTTAATCTGTGAACATCAGTTCTTTCAGTGAGAATCAGTGTGCCATTTCTTCTTTTATCTTTTCTTGCTCCGCCGCGGCGGACTCCATTCCTTCTCTTCATTCATAATTCATCATTCATCATTCATAATGGGTATCCTCCTTACTCCCTAATGCCTGCTGCCAAGAGCCTGATGCCTGAATCCTCCCCAAAAATATATTAACTAAAGCATAAATAATATAGTTTAATTAATTCTTAAATTCATTAACTTACTTAAGTTCGGTATTAATAGATATTAAACCATTGAAAAAAGAGATTTTATACATATCAAACCAGGTATCCATATTAAGAGTATTACTCGTAATACCATTAATGTATCTTTTGATAAATCAGAGTGACAGTAACACAATTATTATTGCCGCAATACTTGTAGCAATGTATGTATCAGATTTACTCGATGGTTATCTCGCACGTAAATTAAATCAGGTTTCTGAACTCGGAAAAATCATTGACCCGCTTGCTGATAAAATTGCAGTAGTAAGCATAGTAATAATTCTTTATCTTCAGGGAAGGGTCGAGACGTGGTTCTTCATAGTAGTGATAGCAAGGGATTTACTGATAATATTATTCGGACTCTACCTCAAATCGAAGAACAAAATTGTCTTAATGTCCAACTATCCGGGCAAAGCAGCCGTATTCAGTATAGGCATAATTATCTTATTAACAGTATTTAATACCGGAAGTTGTGAACTTTTAAAAAATGTTATCAGTTATCTTTACTATATATCAGTTATATTAATAATTTATTCATTATATCTGTATTTAATGAGATTTTATAAATCTATAGGAGATTAACACATATGGAAAACAGCGGTGAAGTTAAAAAAACCAGAAGAACACTGCCAAGGATTCCGACACTTACAAGAAAAGATGTCGAGAAAAAAATGGAAGAAAAGTTACTCGGGAAAAGAGTAACAAGAAAAGTTATTGTCGATTCTCTTTTTGATTCGATGAGAGAGTTAATAATGTCAGCAGACCCAATCGTAAGGATTGAGATAAGAGAATTTGGAGTTTTCGAAGTTAAGAAAACCAAACCAAAACCAAAGGCAAGAAACCTTCAGACAGGAGAATTTGTGTACGTTCCGGGCAGAAGGAAAATGCATTTTAAACCTGGTAAATTATTAAAGAATTTCCTGAAGTCAGATTTCACTGATAAGTAATTTATCAGAAATCATATTTGAACACAGGCACAAAATATCTCGGCATCGACTTTGGTTTAAAACGTATAGGGATTTCAGTAAGTGATGAGAGCAAATCATATGCTTTCCAGAGGGATCACATCCTTAACGGGAAAGATACGTTTGAAAAACTCATTGCACTGATAAAATCCGAAAACGTATGTAAGATCATTATTGGTTATCCTCTCAGATTCAATCAGGAAAAAACACATTCAACCGATGACGTCGATAAATTCAGGAGTACTCTTGTTAATTTTTTGCAGAAACACTCTCTTGAATGTGAGATTCATTTTCTGGATGAAAGACTAACGAGCAGTCTCGCTCAGTACAGCCTGCAGAACTCAGGATTGAGCAAGAAGAAAAGAGAGGAAAAAGGAATACTCGATTCAATATCGGCACAGATAATTTTACAGGATTACATAGACACGGCAAAGAATAAAGTTTAAATGTACACTATAGAACTTTTCAAACTTATTGAAGAAGGCGAAAACGAGAAGATAGAGTTTAAAAGGAAGTTTTCCACTCCCGAAAAGATTGCGAAAGAGATGATTGCTTTTGCAAACACCAAAGGAGGTTTTATTTTCTTCGGAGTTGACGATGACGGAAAAATCTTCGGAGTTGAAAGTGAGAAATCCGAACTTGACCTGATTGATACTGCCGCAAGATTTTACTGCGAACCGGAAATCATCTTTAAAACCGAAATCATACCAATCAAATCAAAAGACGTAGTAGTTATAGAAATTCCCGAAAGCAGAAAGAAACCTCACAGATTAATTGACGAAAACGACAAAGAAACATCACGTGTCTACGTAAGGTTTAACGACAAGTCCATAATAGCCTCTAAAGAAACAGCAAACATACTGAGATTCTCAAACGTCGACTCATCACCCTTAATCATCTCACTCGGCGAACTCGATAAAACACTGATTAAATACCTTGAAGTGAACAATACAATCACAGTTAGAGAATTCAAAAAACTGTCCAATATTTCAGAAAGGCGTGCAAGCCGCACACTCGTGAACCTGGTTCGTGCAGGAGTACTGCGCCATCACAGACTCGACAACAAAGAATTTTATACCATTGCCTGAAAAACAAAAAGGCAGATTCTACTCTGCCTTATAATTATAACTTTTTATTCAGTATCTTTCTAACTTCCTTACTTTGTTACCTTGTTACTTTGTAGATCTTATCTATTCTCTTTGCCTAAATTAATCTCTTCTCTGTGTCCCTCTGTGCCTTCTCTGTGGGCTCTGTGGTGCTATCTTTCAATCTCACATATTCTATATTCTATATTCTATATTCTAAACTCGCGAAGCTATAACCTTCTCAATCTTTTTCAACGCCTTCAAAGCCCTGTCTAATATCTCCTCACCCTCTTTAACCACTTTAGATTTATATTCAGCATCTTCAATCTGCGGAAGATTTATCTTCACGTTCTTAAACGCGCCCCAGATACCTGTTTCCAGGCATTTAGCACCAACTTCAAGGTCAGAAGCAGAAGAAGCATTACCAACCTTCGCAAGTTCATTCATCCATTCCCAGCAGCCGTCGGCAGTCCTCATAACCTTAAGCGGAACTTCAACAGCTTTCTTCAATCCTTCCTGCATTTTCTGATTTCTTATTTTCTTCTCTTCGTCAGTATTCTTCGGTAAACGCATCGCAAGCATATAATCGTTAAACGCATTAGTATCGGCATCAATCATAGAAATCAATTCCTTCATTGCAATATGTAAAGGCGGAATAAACTTTCTCATTTTAGAGTCAAGATGTTCAAATTTCTTGCTTCCGTAACTCATCCACCCCATCATTGCACCGAGTCCCGCACCGAGCGATGCTGCCAACGCAGAAACACTTCCTCCGCCCGGAGCAGATGTCCTTGCACCAACAAGTTCAACAAAGTCCCTAACCGACATATTCGCAAGCGGTTCCTGAACTTCATCGTCAAGCATATATTCTATAATCCTTTTTTCGGGTATAAACTGAGCAATCGATGACAGACCCATACGCTCAATAACCAAACGAATCTTTTGCTTTTCATCTATGATGAATAAGTTTTCCTTTGCCATATAATAATCAGCCGCCTTGAGCATAGCCTCAAGCGGAATGAGTCCAACGAGTTCACTTCCGGCGACTGCTATATTTATTTCTTTCGCATCTTTCAGACATTCTTCAAACGCAACGTGCGGAGGTGTAACCCTGAAATTATCAAGGTTCATAGATACCTGCGCCATATTGTATTCTTCAACGAACCATCCGATTGCCTTAACATCTTTCAGTCTTCCCGGCTCATCGGCACTTCTTCCCTGTTCACGAATGTTCAGAGCAATCCTGTGTGCCTGCTCTTTAGTACCGAGTATATTTATGTTATAAGCAATCAGGAAAAACCTGACACCTGTAACCGTCGCACCTGACTTAGGAAGAAACTCCTGCGGACCGAAATCGGGTTTCCATTCAGGTTTATAAATCTTATCTTTAATTCCTTCATACTCGCCCGAACGAATCTGCTTAAGCATTTTTCTTGCAGGATTTGTTGATGCTTCTTCATACAGATAAACAGGGATCCCAAGTTCTTTACCGACACGTTCACCGTATTTCTTCGCACAATCTATACATTCTTCAACCGTCACGTTAGCAACAGGAACAAACGGACAAACGTCAACTGCACCCATTCTCGGATGCTCGCCTTTGTGCTGATTCATATCAATAAGTTCAAAAGCTGTTTTCGCAAACTGGAAAGCACCTTCAACAACAGACTCAGGGTCACCGACAAAAGTAAAAACAGTACGGTTAGTTGATTTACCGGGGTCAACATCAAGAAGCTTAACACCCTTAACTTTTCTCACTGCATCTGCACAGGCATCAATAATCGCCTGATTGCGTCCTTCCGAAATATTCGGAACACACTCAACAATTTTTCTCATATAAGTATAAAATTTTATTAGATATAATTTTCTATAAGGAATCGGAAATTCACTTCTTCACTTTCTCACTTCTCATAAATCTTTTCTCTGCACGTTTTATGCGTCCGCCGTCTTGTTTGGCGGATGTGCTCTGTGGTGAATTATCTTTAATCTTATCTTAATAATTCTTAATTCATACTTTGGTAAACCAGAATTATCTTTTCTTATCTTTAACCCTAAAAAACAATCAGTGAAAATCAGCTCTAATCGCCTTTTATGCTGTGCCATTTCTTCTTTTATTCGTGTCGTTTGTGCATTCTTGTAAAAATCTCTTGCTCTGTTCCATAATGTTTCAAACAAGAATGTTTGAACTACAGTTTTTATGCCTGAAAAATCTCTTAATCTGTGAAAATCAGTCTCTTTCAGTGTAAATCAGTGTGCCAATTTTCTTTTCTATTTCTTTGCCGTTTTGTCCGCCGCGGCGGATTTTCACTCGTAACTGTATAATTCATAATTGTTCTTACTGCGCATCATAAACCAGTTTCAGAAATTCCGCCACACCGTCTTCATCATTCGTTCTTTCTGTAACATAATCCGCCTTAAGTTTTAATTCTGCAACAGCATTCTGCAGAGCAACATTATAACCGCCGTATTCGAATAAATCCCTGTCATTAAACCAGTCCCCGAGTGCAGCAACCTGTTTTCTCTTAAACCCAAGATGCTTTGTAAGTTTCTGCATACCTGTTTTCTTGCTTGTACCCGACTTGCGGACTTCAAGATGATAAACACCATGTTTCGAACTTGAGCGGAAATATTTTGCAGTATGGAATATCTTTGCGGGGAAATTCATCTTCTTCTGTATATGCTTAATAGTCTGCTTTTCATTACCAAGCATAATTATTTCAAGAACATTATCAAGATAATTATTATAATTATCCACGAGACTGTATTCTGTGCCGAGCCTGTACATAAAATCACGAAGGACAGAATTACTTTCTGTATAGACAATCTCTTCACCGTAACACAATGCAATCCTCACAAAATATTTTTCTGCCAGGTCAATTGCCTTCTTCACATATTTCGGTTTTATAAGAGAATTACTGATAACATTACCCTTCAGGTCTTTTATTAAAGCACCGTTAACTGAGATAATCGGGATATCAATCTCAAGATTTCTGGCAAAATCGATAACTGAGGAATGTATTCTTTGAGTGGCAAAAGTGAAAAGTATTCCCTTTTGTCCGAGTTTTTTAACTAAATCTATGGTCTCTTCGCCAACTTCATTATTGTTATTAGTAAGCGTTCCGTCAACATCCGAAACAATCAACTTAATATTCTTTAAATCCTTTTTAATAATCTCTTTCGCTCCGATAAATTCATGAAAATAAAAAGCCCTGAGAGGCATACTCTAAACAAAGTACATTTTAACGAATTTAAATAACTTTTGAAATGCCAAAAGTACACGAATTATTGAAATTTCCCACAGCTGTCCAAAATAAATTGTGAACTTTAACAAATAACTAAATTTGAGCAAATTTAGTTATTTTGAAGCGAAGATTTGTCTTATTAAAATACAAACCCAATTTAAGATACTTCACAATACATTGATTGATTTGTAGTGTATATTTAAACTTTGAATGTTCAACCCTATTCAGGGTTGTATGGTGCTTGTGTGTTCCACCGGCTACGCCGGTGGTTATTCATATTAAACCCTTTCAGGGTTTTTAGAAATTAATTTTATTGAGAAAAATATAGTCGTGAATATTCAGGAAATATTTTGGACAGATGTG
>JAPLFJ010000063.1 GCA_026390735.1 Ignavibacteriota bacterium | reverse complement strand
CAGAACCCTCGTAAACGATAACCAAAAAGCAGGATTATACACAATCGACTTCAACGCAAAAGAATTATCATCAGGTTTCTACTTCTACCGTCTGATAACAAACTCAGACGGCAACGAATTAATCATAACAAAGAAAATGACTTATATCAAATAACAGAGTTTCTCATTTTTTCTCCTTAATTTAAGACGGTTTTTTAGCATTAACCGTCTTTTTTAATTTTAAAGTTTATTGTATGAGGTTCACAAAGAACACAGAGTTTTCACCGAGACCACGGAGCAAAGCCAATTAACAATCCTGAAAAATCCTTTACCCTAAGAAAATGTAACACAAACATCCCTATTTGTGAGAGATGACACAAGTCTTATAGATATGCAATCTCTTCGAGATTGTGTTTTATCGTTTCAGGCAGGAATGCCCGAACTACAGGAATGTATTATTGTTTTGATTCATCTTGTCTCAAAATGAGAAAATCTGTCTCAAAATGAAACAAAAATAAGAAATTTTGAAAAATAAAGTGCCATTTTATTAATTAAATGCACTTTTATTTTGGCATAAAATTTGCAAGTAAAATAGTTGATTATACAGTAGATTAGACTGGTATTATTAGTTAATCTCTTCTATAAGCCGGTTTAATGCAATATTTCTTAGAAATTATTAGGGAAAAAAAGCATTCCGGCTGATAGGAATGAAAACCATTCAAACGGTTAAAGTCTAAAGTTGTCTGCTTCCCCGCGACTGAAATCGTGGGTTGAGTTTTCAGGATTTTAAATAATTTGATGCAGACAGTCAACTTGAGTCAGATATAAATTGAGACAAATAATTAGATATAAATATAGATAGATAATTAATACATTTTATAAATCATAATTAATTTCCTATGGTAAATGGAAATCAGAATTCAGTCTTTTCAAAAAAACCTTTACAGTGTGCCGTAATATTAATCTTCCTTTCCTTAATAAGTTTTTCAAATTCATATTCTCAGTTTGGAAGATTATACGTTAATGTTCCGAGTGAGGCACACATCTTTCAGTTACACTATTATAACACACATTCCAATACATGGGTTGACGAGTCTATTCCCGTAGACGAGAATAAATCATACACAAGTCTTGCGAGTTTATCATACACAAAGATGATGAATTACTTTGGACGAAGCGGCGGGATAGGTGCAGTAATCCCTGTATCTTCTCTGCTGAGTTACAATACAGGAACTGATTTGATAACTCAAAGGGTAGGCGGATTAGGTGACCCGTCACTGATGCTTGATATGAATGTTTATGGCGGCCCTTCACTTACGCGTGAACAGATGACAAAAACACCGCCGACAACATACATGAGTGCACACTTTGTTTGGGGAGTTCCGCTTGGCAGTTACAATGATACGAAATCTACTAACATCGGTTCAAACAGGTTTTCGTACAAGTTCACATTGAATCAGAGTTTTACGACGATGAAAGGAAAAAACTGGCTTGATATATACGGCAGTGTTAAATTTTCAGGTGATAACAAAAAATATCTCGGCAGTAATGTTCTTTCTCAACAGCCTGCTTACGGGCTGGAGATACATTACAGTCAGGATGTAGGGAACAAGTGGTGGCTGAATGCAGGCGGAATTTATTCCGGGGGCGGTAAAATTTCTGTGAACGGAGTTGAAGGAAAAGAACAGAATTCGTTTAAACTGGGACTTGCTGCTTCATTCCCTACCTGGGAGCACGGTTCGGCAATAGTAAGTTATAATCATTCAGTCTGGAAAACCGATGGTTCTCCCGACGTTAATCAATTGATTATTCAGTTAAATTATACATTATACCCTTAATTATTATAAACTAATAAAATTAATCAAATGGAAAATCAAAACCTGATAAATGCCAAAGGATTTTTCCCTAAAGGAATGACGACTGCTCATAAGATACTTATGGGTGCCGTATTGTTTTTTGGATTACTGTTTCTTTATATGCTTGTGAGTTTATTGCTGACAAATGCAGTAAAACTTCCTTCAATTCCAGGCGGATTATATTTCAAGGTATTATTCCTTTCAACTATGACACTGCTTTATTTTTCTTATATGAGGGGCTGGAAGACAGGGATTTCGTTACTGCTGTTTCTTGCGATATATTGCTGGGCAGTAGAAGATTTATCAATTCACACAGGGTTCCCGTTCGGTCATTATTATTATTCTGACATGCTTGGGTTTAAGATTGATGTTACACCAGGGCTTCTTGGGTTTAATTATTTCTGGATGCTGGTAATTCCTGCTTATTTTATAGCAAACCTGATAACAGACGGAACGCCATTCAGTTCTGCAAAGACAATAAAGGGTTTATTATTCACTGCATTTATTTCTGCAATTATCGTTGCGGGAATTGATATGGTAGTTGACCCTCTTAATGCGACAAGACTGCACGAATGGGTATGGACAAAGAACAGTTATACAGGGTATTACGGAATTCCTTACGTAAATTTTCTCGGATACATTATAGTTATGACTCCCGCATATTACATTCTGAAAATGATGGAGAAGAATTATGATTCAAAGCCGATTGGTCCACTGAGCAAAAGTATTGTAGCAATACCGCTGATAATATATTTCGTCAGCTTCGTATTGTATGCTGCTCCGGGTCTTGCAGGTGTATTTCTTGTTGGTCTTTTTACGATGATATTCCCGTTGATACTGGCAGTCAATAAACTTTTAAGATATTCAAATATTAATACAATAAATAATTCGAAAGGATAATAAATATGATAGTTGGAGGTTGTGATTTAGGTTCTACTACAGGCAAAGCCGCGATAATGATTGACGACAAAATCTATTGCGGAGACATTATTCCGGCAACCACAAAGCCAGCTTTAACTGCAACGATGGCAATGGACAGTGCGCTTAAAAAGGCAGGGTTAAAATCGATTGACGAAATCGAATATATTATTGGTACGGGATACGGACGTCAGAAAGTCCCGTTTGCCTCAGAAGATATTTCCGAAATATCCTGTCACGGGAAGGGTGCATACTGGGCTCTTCAGTCAGTGCGGACTATTATTGACATCGGCGGACAGGACTGTAAAGCAATCGCAATAAGTGATAAAGGAGTAGTTACACAGTTTGAAATGAACGAGCGTTGTGCCGCTGGAACGGGACGATTTTTTCAGGTTATGGCAAAAGTACTGACCTGCGGGCTTGAAGGAATTGGTTCGGTTTCGAATATCAGCGATAATCCTGTCAGTATAAGTAATCAGTGCAGTGTGTTTGCCGAGTCTGAAGTTATAACTTTAATAAATGATGAGAAGTCAATACCTGATATAATAACAGGTATTAATCAATCGGTTGCAAAAAGGGTTGTTTCGCTCGTAAGAAGAGTCGGGATACATGATGATGTAACTTTGACAGGCGGTTGTTCAAAGAATTTAGGATTGAAGAAAGCACTTGAGAATTTATTAGGAACAACAATAAAGCCATTGCCGGTTGACCCTCAGTCTATTGGAGCAATTGGTGCGGCAGTGTTTGCAAAGGAAAAACTGCTTGCGAAGAGGGCGAAGGAGTTAGAAGTAAGTAGTAAGGAGTAAGGAAAAGAAAAGCAGGAAAAAGGAAAGATTAAAAAATAGAAAAATGAAATCAGGAATTAAATCTGAAGTTTACGATAAGTTAGCCGGTATAGCCGGTAATGTCAGCAATTCAGAAATTGAGAACTGGCAAAAGCAGGGCGGTAAAATCGTCGGATATTTCTGCCCGTTCATACCCGAAGAAATCATTATTGCAGGCGGATTTCTTCCTTACAAGGTCAGGGGAACGGGAAGCAGCGATACATCAGAAGCTGATGAATACTTTGACACAAAGAATTGCAGTTTTGTACGCCACTGTTTCAATCATGCATTACTTGGAAAGTTTGACTTCCTTGATGCGATGATTGTTGGTACGGGCTGTGACCACACACGCCGCATATTTGACAACTGGCAGGTTGCTCCGCTGAAAACAAAACTGGTATATCTATTAGACCATCCGCGTACTATGGGTACGGAAGGTATGGAAGAAACAATTATCAGTTATTACAGGGCACAACTTGCAAAGATGAAAGAATATCTGGAAAACAACTTTGGAGTGGAAATAACCGTCCCTAAACTTCGTAATGCAATAAAACTTTGTAATGAAACAAGATTATTTCAGAAGAAACTTTACGAATTAAGAAAGGTTGAAAATCCTCCGATTACCGCTGCCGAAATGGCTTCGGTATTAATGGCCGGAGCTTCAATACCAAAAGAACAATATAACGAATATTTAAAAACACTGCTGAAAGACCTCAGTTCAGTACAGGGAGTAAAAAAAGATTATCAGGCACGATTAATGATTATAGGTCCTGCGATTGAAGACCCTTTGTTTTACAGTCTTTTTGAAGAGAATGGCGGGGAAATTGTGATAGACGATACATGCTTTGGGGCAAGGTACTCTATGAAATCTTTTATTGATGAAGAAGCAGAAGACCCATTGCACGCAATAGCAAAATACAATGTGAGTGATGTTCCGTTCTGTCCGAAAATAAACGGCTCACACAAAAACAGGATTGAGTTCATAGACAAAATGATGAAAGAGTATAAAGTTGACGGAATAATCGGGCAGGGTTATGTTGCCTGCGACCCGTGGGGTTCGTCATTCGGAATGTTAAGTGCACATATGAAGGATGCAGGAATTCCATACCTGAGATTAGAACGTGAATACATCAGTACCGAGACGGGACAACTTTCAACGAGAATACAGGCTTTTATCGAAACAATAGGAGGAAGAAAATGAACACGGAAATTAAAGTTGAAGAAGTTGACATTTATAAGGAATTAAAAACAGAATTTGGCGGGCTGGGTGCGAATTCATTTCAGGGTAAGATGCAGGACTACGTAAAGTCAGGCACACCCATTGTCGCCTGCACGGACGATTTTTTCCCTGAACTGTTTGAAGCGATGGACTTACCGTTTTACTTTGTAGTCCGTCAGGGTTTGGAAAGTGCTTTTCATGCAGGACGCGGACCTGAAGCAGTTGACGGCTACGATGAATTTAACGGTGCAAGCACATTATGTTCACTGCAGAAAGCCTCTGCTTATTTATTAGTAAAAGATTTATTACCAAAGCCGGCTGCCATAGTAATGACTTCCACATCCTGCGATGCACAGACTGCAGTGAATGAACTGATGTCTAATTACAGACCCTGGGCAGAAGTGCCGAGGATAAGCGTTGATGCATCATTTGAAAAAGATGAAGCAAGTATGGAATATCTTGGCAAACAATGGATACAGACAATTCCGTTTCTTGAAAAAGCCACTGGAAAGAAATTTGATTTGGGAAAATTCAAAGAAGTATGCGAGGAGTCCAACAAGCAAACACAGTTGTTGTTTGATTTTCAGGAATTGCGGAGAGCCGTTCCGTCTCCGATAAGAGCAGAATGGGGATTCATAGCATATATGGGTTGCCGCTGGTCTGCTTGCGGAAGGCAGGAAGGCACGGAATGGATGCAACGGTTGTATGATGCCACAGCACAGCGCGTAAAAGAGAAAAAAGGAATAGACGGTGTAACGGAAAAAATAAGATACACATGGTTTGATATATTGCCATGCTGGAGCGATAAACTTTTCCCTAGACTCGAGCAGGAATTCGGTGCAGTTAATCTAATGGACTTATACGGATACTGTGCACCATGGCCCTCGATAGACACATCTTCACTTGAAAGTATTTTTACATCGATGGCAAAGCGGTTTTTAATCGGCAATCCAATGACGAGGCAGATATTTGCATTATCATCCGTTTATGGCGGAGACGCTGTAAATATTGCAAAAAACTTTAAGTGCGACGCAGTAATTATGCCGGGACACATAGGGCATAAAGACGGAGCGGCATCGCACAAAATTGTAAAGGATATGTTTCGTGAACTCGGCATTCCTTTCTTTGTAATCGGTTGTGATGTGTTTGATGAAAGATACATGGACCCGGAAGTTGTGTACCAGAAGATAAGTGCATTTTTTGAAACCTCAGGATTAACGTAAACAAATAACAAATAATAAGATGGAATCAATAAAAAGTTCGGATGTGTTTAAAAAGTTTTCAGGAATTGCCACTTCACTGAAAAACAGTGAAATTGAAAACTGGAAAAAACAAGGCGGCAAAGTTATTGGATATTTCTGTCCGGTAATACCTGAAGAAGTATTTATTGCAGGCGGTATTTTGCCTTTCCGAATGAGGGGAACGGGCAGTACAACAACGGATTCCGCAGATGTATATTTAAAGCCGGTTAATTGTGGTTTCCCAAGGCATACTTTTAATCAGGCTCTTATTGGCGAATATGATTTTCTTGACGGACTTGTCGTGAATACCTGCTGTGATACTATAATGCGTTTAGCAGTTGACTGGGAACATGCGGGCATAAAAACCCCGTTTATTTACAGCCTTGATAATGCACATGCAGGCGGAGAAGCGATGGTAGGACACTTCCGCAACCAACTTCAGAAAATGAAAGATGCAGTTGAAAAGTATTTCAATGTTGAAATAACAGAACAAAAATTACAGGATGCAATAAAACTCTGTAACGAGACTAAACTGCTTCAGCAAAAACTTTATGAACTTAGAAAATTACCGAATCCCCCTATTACAGGTTCAGAGACTGTTGCCGTTATGGTTGCAGGTTCTTCAATGCCTAAAGAACAATACAATAAAGATTTGAAAACATTGCTTGATGAACTTGGTAATGTGAATACTGATAAAAAATATTCTGCGAGATTAATGATAATCGGATGCGGACATGACGACACACTTCTTTGCGATATTATTGAAGAACTTGGAGCTGTTGTTGTAACCGACCAGACCTGTTTCGGCTCCAGAGTTATGATAAAAACAATTTCGGAAGAAGGAGATGACCCGCTTATGTCTATTGCTGGATATCTGGTTCTCGATGTTCCTTATTGCCCGAAAACAATCGGTACACATCCCGAAAGGAAACAATTTACAATGGGTCTGGCAAAAGATTATAAAGTTGACGGAGCAGTGGGGCAGTGCTTTATTTCATGCGACCCATGGGCAGCCGAATTGTATTTACTGAAGTCAGAATTTCAGGAAGCAGGTATTCCATTTATCTGGTTCGAAAGAGAATATATACCGGACTTAATAGGTCAGTTGAAAACAAGAGTCGAGGCATTTATCGAAACAATTAACAATTAACAAAACAGATAATAAAATGGATACGGATAATAACAAAAATATATTTGACCAGTTAAACAAGGAATGCAACGAATATTCCAAGGCGATTTTTCTGGAATCCTGTGTTGAGGTTGCAAAAAACGGAGAACAATTTGGCTTAACAACAGAAGATTGTTTCCCTGAAGTGCATTGCGCTCTTGGATTGCCTTATTACAGCATTGCAGTGTTCGGAGGAGTAATGAGTCAGATGCCGCAGGCATTTGATTTAATAGATAAGAGTAAGGAAATGGGCGTTGGCAGTATGACCTGCTCGGGTCCAAAACTTGCGATGTATATGGTGGAGTCAGGAATGATTCCGAAACCCAATATGATAATTACAGGAAACCAACCCTGCGATGCTATCTCAGCATTGGGGGATCTGGTTAACAGTTATAAACCCTGGGCTGATGTCCCAAAATTCTATATGAGTGCTCCTCATGACAAGAGCGAAGAGAGTTATGTTTTTTACGGGAAACAGATGAGAGCGGCAGCAGCATTTCTCGAAGATATATTGGGCAGAAAGTTAGACATGAATAAGCTCAAACAGATTTCCGAAGAAGCAAATAAGCAGTGCCAGTTAATGCTTGAACTGCAGGTTTTAAAAAGTGCAGTCCCTACACCGATTGACTGGACCTGGGGAAGAAGTGCCACACGAATAGCAAGATGGGGCTCGAGAGTAGGCAGTCCAGTTGTAACTGAGTGGCTTGAAAGACTTGTTGCCGCAACGGAACAGCGTGTAAAGGAAAAAAAGGGAATTGACGGAATAACAGAGAAAATAAGATTTATGTGGTATGATATGGTTCCGACTTCGAGCGAGAAACTATTTTCAAGATTAGCAAATGAACTTGGTGCTGTTGAACTGATGGACTATTATAACTGGGGCGGACCATGGACTCCGATTGATACATCAAGCGAGGAGGCAATGTTTACTTCATTTGCAAAGAGATATCTGAAAGATACACCAATGGTAAAACACGCAATGGGAACTGTTCAGTCATTCACAGATGACATTACACGTCTGTATAAAGAACTGAAATGCGATGCGGTTGTACTTGGTCTGAACATTGGTCACAAGGAACAAAATGCAATGTACAGGGTAATCGAAGATATTTGCCGCGAAAGAGGTATCCCGATTCAAATGATAGGGTGTGATTTATGGGATGAGCGGTATATGACAGGTGACCAGATATTTGATAAGATACAAATGTTCTTTGAAGTTTCGGGACTGATTAAATAGCAAACAACAAATAATCCGCAGCGGCGGACAAATAACAATTATTAATATGTAATTATTAAATAACTTTAAAAGGAAATTCTTATGGGAAGCATTGTAACATGGTATAACGGGTTTTTAAACGACACAGAATTAATCCATAGGATAGTAATATGGGTGGGGACTGTATTCCCGATTTATGTATTCGTTGTTACTTCGAAGTTCACGTTCAAAGTAATAGGCAAGGAAATATATGAGAAGAAATGGCTGATACTTAAAGTCGTTCTGGTCGCGGCAATACTAACGCCTCTTATTGCAGCGGGTATTGTTAAGGTCTTCACAATCCCTCTTGTTCTCGGAGGGATAATGCTGATTGCAGCAATAGCGGTCGGTGACCCATTTGACCTTGTGGATGCACACGGTAAAAAGGGAAGCCTTCTTATGGCATCTGCAATTATGATTGTTCTGGTTCTTTTAATGCCTTTGACAGTTCCAATCTGGATGGGAATCTTCAGTCAATGGTTTCCGCTTCATTTAGCAGCATCCCCGGAAGGTGTTTTTACAAAAGTTGCTGTTGTTGCATTAGTTCCTATGTTAGCAGGGCTTTTATTCCGTCAGTTTTTACCAAAGGTCACAGATGTACTTGAAAAAATTCTGCACTGGTATTTTAAAGTATCAGCAATATTGTTAGTCATAATTTTTATTGCCGGTTCTATTGGAAAAATTATAAATGTCTTTAGCGTAAATGGTATCATAGCTATGATTATCATGACGAGTATAACTATTATTTCAGGTTACTATGCGGCTAAAGGTGCTGAACGTAAGGACAGAATAAGTATTTCCCTGGCATGTTCATTGGGTAATATGGCGGCTGTGTTCTTTATCGCATACCATGCTTACCCGGAATTAGAAAAAAATTCTGATTTTCTTATTACAGTTTTCGGATGGGTCGTTTTGAGATGGATTATTATCTGGATATGGTACTTTATAATGAAATACCGTGTGGAAAAGAAAGGCGAAGTTCTGGTAAAAGATTAATTAAGGAATGGAACGTGGATGACGCTGAAAGAACGGATGAGAAAAGATGAGATTAGAGAAAAGATGTCCGCGAATTACACGAATTAGACTAATTACGCGAATTAGAGATAAGAGCGTTTTTTAGGGTTAGAGATTAAAGAAGTAAGAAGTTGAAATTAATAGATAATACCTTTTTTTAAAAATAATATTTAAAATTATGAATGTTTTAAAGGTTCTTTTTGCAGTTTTATTTGCTCTGCTTATGAGCAACATAGCAGCAGCACAGAGTATCAATCCGAATAATTATCCTTCTGCAGATGACAAGGAATGGGGACAGCTTCTCTGGAATCTGAAACTTGCAGACCAGGATATAAATGATTTCACAAATTATCAGTCAGTAGATGAGCAGGGAGTAAGTGCCTGCCGTTACACGATTGCATTTTCATCTTATTTTCTTGCAGCGGAACAGTACCACAAATTTCCTGCATGGAAAGAGGCAATAAGTCCTGCATTTGATAAATTAATAAACCGCATGCTTCAGAAAAAAGTATGGGGATACTGGTACAGTGAAAGTCCCGGTGTTACGAAATTTGAGCCAAAAGGAGACAGACCTTACACAGCACTTAAGGATCCTGTTGGGTACAGGAATATAATGTATTCAGGACACCTTGGAATGATGATTAATTTATACCAGATGCTTTACAACGATACAAAATGGGATTCACCAGGTTCAATTGTATTCAACTGGGATGACAACGAGAAATTTGTTTATGACAACAAATCACTTCAGGAAGCGATGTTTAAACAGTTAATGACAAACCCTGTTCCGGGAATTGAATGTGAGCCGAATGCAATATTCCCAGCGTGTAACACACATCCGATGATTAGCTGGAAGTTATACGACAAAATGCACGGAACAAGTTATTTCGGACAGGCACAGCCAAAATATGATAAATGGTTTGAGACGGCATTTATTGACCCCGACACAAAAGAACTTGGCGGGTTTTATTTAATAAAGCAGGGCTGGGTTTTCTCACAGAAAAATCCGAAATACGGAAATACGATGGACCCTGTAATGGCAAAAATGGTTGAGCAGGGAATCGATTTCAGTTCAGCAGGCAATGACGGATGGACAGGGACTTTTACACACTCCTGGAATCCGAAATTAATTGAAGACCTGTATCCTTTTCTTAAAAAGAAGCATCTGACAATATTGCCTGATGGGACAGCAAAATTAACGAATGACGTAATAACGCCTGATGTATATTACGGATTCTTTACGGCTTTTGCGGCTGAATTAGGAGATGAAGAAACGAAGAATATATTGCTTAAGACGCTTGACGATAAATTCAAACCTGTCTGGATTGACGGTACGTTCCATTATCCATTTGACGATAAAGTTGGAGCCATAAACCTTGCTGCTGATGATACACATAAGGATACGACAAAAGAAGCACCAAAGAAAGAAACGACAGCTCTGTGCTGTAAGACGATTAAACTAAAAGACCAGGGCGATGCAAACAACATGAAAACTTTTGCACAGCACTCGGATTTATCAGACCGTATGCTTGCGCTGGCGAGAGCATTACCAAAAAACGGCATGTTCAATATGGTTAACAATCCATTTGACGAAAAGCATTTAACACAGCCTGCAATAAGCGGAGTAGATGTTAAAAAAGTTATTCTGAAAAGGGCAATATATGACGCAGAAAAGAAAACGCTTATTGTGTCAACAACAGGAAAAAATCCTGGAGGGACTTCAAACATCAGAATTATCTTACTTGACCCTTCGAAGAAATACGAACTTTTTGTAAACAAAAACACAATGGAAATATTTTCGGGGAAATCTGAGTTTACTGTATCCATTGAAACTTTAGAACCAAACGACATTATTTTACAGGAAATCATTAAATAATTATAAGGAATTAAAATATGACAAGAATCAAAAATATCGTAGCAGTATTTTTATTGATTACCGCAGTTATAATAATTAACACAGGCTGCAATAAATCTGCAAAGCTTACAAAAGACGAAGCAACAAAGAAATTAGCCGTACTGCAGTCAAAATCTGATATAGCAAAGCTGCAGTGGTATGACATATATGAAAAAGGGCTGATACCTGGAGGTGCTGAGGCAGAAAAAATGTTACCAGGAATTAAAACAGCAATCGATGCAGGCGATTTGAAGAAAGCCGAAGAAATGATTGCTAAGGCGGAAGTACTATTAGATACATATTCAAAAACGGGATTACCGGACTACACACCTCCTGCCCCGCTTGCAACTCCAAACGATATGGGGAAAGTCCGCAAAGCAACGATACAGGACTTACAGGCAATGGAATTCCTCGGTATTCCACGCTGGAATTACTGGTTTAATTTTGT
Organism: Ignavibacteriota bacterium; assembly: GCA_026390735.1. Lineage (GTDB taxonomy): Bacteria > Bacteroidota > Ignavibacteria > Tepidaquicellales > Tepidaquicellaceae > CAIKZJ01. Next base: position 15,996 of record JAPLFJ010000063.1, on the reverse strand, counting down.
CGGAAAAGCAGATGACGGAACACTTTACATGGCATACGCATACATTAATCACCATGGTACTGGAAAATTTGTAGCGCCAGCAGTGTTTGCATATTCAACGAATAAAGATGCAGGTAAAACCACTAAGGTAAGTTTCACATCAGAGCCAAAAATGACTGATGATAAAGACAGCAGGACATGGCTTCTGAAAGATGGAGATAACACATTAACATATATTCTGAAGGACGGAAAAATATCAGTAAAGTTTGAATCTCCTGACAAGGTTATTGATTTATCGTTAACAACAAAGTTTTCATTCTGGTACAACAAAGGTATAGTTCCGCCTGAATTTTTACCAGGAGCAACCATGGCAGGATTTGAAGAGCCGGGATATGCAGAAGGTACATTCACGACCAAGGGACAGACAGTAACCGTTAAGGGATTTGGTGAATCAGAAAACCTTTCCTGCGGCGGAACTGACTACAGAAGTGCACTCCTGAAATACGGGAATGAGTGGTGGGTTACATTCAATACCGACCAGGCAGCGGGATTAATAATTTTTGGCGGTAAGTACAAAGATGCAGGTTTATACATAGACGGAAAATACATTATACCATCATCGATACAGGTAGTTCCGATTGAAGCAAACAATTCATTCACGATGATATTCCAGACGTCTGTGGGCGAGCTTAAAGTGAACTTTACGTGCTGGGGCTGGGACCCTGCGCTGTATGAACACTGGGCAACCTGCGACGGAAGTTATAACGGAAAGCCGCTTACAAACGGGTTTGCATGGCTGGAGCATATTCCACAGGGCGGCGTGAATTCAAGTCCACCTGACGGAACAAGAAAAGCACCTGTAAAGAAATAATTTAAAACAAAGTTTGTAAGGTTTATAAAGTTGAAAGCATTCACAGGCATGAAAAGGTAAATATTAAAAATTTCAGGTGAGAGCTGGCAGACTTTATAAACTTTATGAACTATAAATAATTAATCAAAATGGACTTAATAAAGAATTCAGAAGTATTCAGAAAGCTTTCCGGGATAGCAGGTACAATAAACAATTCAGGGATTGAGAACCTGAAAAAAGAAGGCGGGAAAGTGGCAGGTTACACCTGTTCATTTGTACCAGAGGAGTTGCTTATTGCTGCCGGGTTTATGCCTTTCAGGATACGCGGAACGGGGAGTAAAAGTGCAGACCTTGCGAACGACTATTTTCAAGCGGCAAATATATGCAGTATGGTGAGGCACTGCTTTAACCATATATTAACGGGTGAATATGATTTTCTTGATGCGGCAATTATAGGCGGAGGTTGTGATGCAAACAGGCATATTCTGGACAACTGGGAAAAATCCGATGCAAAGATTCCTTTTCTTCACAGGATATTTTTTCCGCATGCCACAGGCGATTTAATGGTGGAATATTTCCGCAATCAGCTTGCAGACATGAAAGCAGGAATAGAAAAACATTTCGGAATAGAGGTAACAGACGAAAAAATATGGAATGCGATAAAACTCTGCAATGAAGCAAGAGATTTACAAAAAGAATTATATTCATTAAGAAAAGCAGATAATCCGCCGATAACAGGAGCGGAAACGGTTGACGTAATAGTTGCGGGCAATTCAATGCCAAAAGAAGAATACATTGCGGATTTGAAAACACTGCTTAATGAACTGAAAAATACTAAGGTTGAAGATAAAAATTATAAAGCAAGGTTAATGATAATCGGTCCGTGTCACGACGATACATCGATGTGTGATATAATAGAAGGGCTCGGGGGGATTACAGTAACAGACCTTACCTGTTTTGGAGCCAAGATAATATACGGCAGAGTTAAAGACAGCGGTGCAGACCCTTTGCAGGCGATTGCAGAGTATCAGGTACAGGACCGTCCGTTCTGTCCGAAAAACCTCGGAGCGCATCCGATTATATCAAAAACAGTATTTGAAAACATAAAGGATTACAAAGTTGACGGAATAATCGGTCAGAATATGTTATGCTGTGATACATGGGGCGGAGAACTTTACATACTAAACAAAGAACTTAAGGAAGCAGGCATTCCAATGCTGAGAATAGAAAGGGAATACATACCCGATTCACTCGGACAGATACAAACAAGGGTTCAGGCATTTCTTGAAACAATAACAGGAGGCACACAATGATTAACATATACTCACAATTGATGTCGGCGGCGAACAAAAGTCTCTTTGGGCTTACTCTTGGTCCGCAAAATGAATCAGACGGTCCGTTTATAATGGGCAACGGAGATTTCTTCATTGAAATACCTGTTGCTTTTGGATGTTCATTTTCAGACTTAACGCTCACAGGAGCAATGGGAACAGGGCTGCCAAATGCTGCGGAACTTATAGATAAAGGAACAGAGGTGGGTGTAGAGAGCAGACTTTGCAATGCTATAAAGGTCGCAACTTATTATCTCGAAGCGGGACTGCTAAAAACTCCCGATATGATAATTACAACAAACTCCTGCTGTGATGCAATGGATACGCTTGGAAACCTTTTGAACGGTTATAAACCCTGGGCTCATATTCCGAGATTTAATATGCACGCACCGCATAGTTATGACGATGCGAGTTATGAATACATGGGCAAACAGCTAAGGCAGGCGGTAAAATTTATGGAAGATGTTACGGGCAGAAAAATGGATATGGACAGACTGAGGGAAGTTTGCATAGAATCGAATAAACAGTGTCAGCTTTTACTGGAATTTCAGGAATTGAAAAAAGCAAAGCCCTGTCCGGCTGAGCCCGACCTTGCACGTGAGGGAGCGGAATTTAAAAACTGGTCGAAGGACAGAATATCACCGCAAGTAACCGAGTGGCTTGAAATACTTGTCAAAGAAACCGAAAAGCAGGTAAAGGAAAAGAAAGGAATTGAAGGAGTTGATGAAAAGATAAGATTCTTATGGCAGGATTTAGCAGGAAGCTGGGCATCGGGAACGGTACTTGCAAGGCTGCAAAAAGAGTTAGGTGCAGTGTGTGTGATGGATTATGTATCGTTTGGTACGTGGACTCCTGTAGATTTATCGAGCGAAGAGGCAATGTTTACATCGTTTGGAAAACGCTTTTTGCTTGAGGACCCGATGAACAGGCAGGCACTTCATACAACAGATTTATTCTGCAATGACATATTGCAGATTGTAAAAGATTTCAGCTGCGATGCTGTTATATTACCTGCTCATATTGCACACCGTGATACAAATTCCAGAATCAAGGTTGTAAGGGATATGTGTCATGAAAAAGGAATTCCGTGTCTGGTACTTGGGATTGATATATGGGATAAAAGGTATATGACTCCTGATGTGGCATTTGACAGGATGAAGACATTTTTTGAAATCTCAGGATTACTTTAAGCAATTTAACGAAATGTCTGCATTTGATATATATATAAAAAGTATAAACGATGTTTTAGAAGAACTAAAGAATTCGGGAAGACGGATAAATGTATTCAATGTTCCGTCTTCCTGTTCTGAATTGCCACGTACTATTCCCGTTAATATTGGCGGGAATGCTAACCCCGGAATAATACTGCGGCAGGACACGTATGTTGAACTTGGGAACCCTGAAGCAGGTTCGTCCGCTATTATGATTTCAACGAATGAAACAGGTTTAATTAATGATGGCAGAATCACTTTAATCGGACCTGACATTCCAGAATCGGCGGATAAAAGTCTTCCTTTCGGACAGGTAATTCTTATAGGGGGGGCATCTCTTGATGACAAAGAGCATGAGACACTTCAGCAACCAGGGTTTGTAGGTGATAAGATTGAAGGTTATATGATCAGAAGTTTACCGCAAAATATATGGAGCAGAATAAGCAAAGACGGCGCTGCTAAAGGATTTAATTTTGAATGTCTTGGAAAAGCACTTATTTATTTATACAAATCTGAGAATCCCAAGATTGAATCAATGGAGATTATATTTATTACTTCTGCAAAGGATGACGTAAAACTACTTGACAATATTTCAGAACAGGTAAGAAAAATATCAAAAGAGATAACAAAAGAGAACTGGAAGATTAAAGGATATGATATAGACTGTGAACTCGACTGCTCGTCCTGCGGCGATAAATCAGTATGCGACGACATCAGAGATGTTCTGAAAAGCAGGAAGAAAAAGGGGCTTGTTAAATAAAACTTAAAAGGAAAATGGCGACAGATAATAATACTATATTAAATGAAATACCGATTATTTCGGTTTGTGGAAAAGGCGGTGTTGGTAAGACAGTAATATCCGCACTTTTATCGCGGACACTGATAGAGACTAAGAATAAACCTGTGCTGCTTGTTGATGCAGACCCTGTAGGCGGGTTGACTTCTGCCGTTGGCGTAAAGGTTGTTGATACACTGGCAGGTGTCAGAAACAAATTTATTGAAGAGGCACGCAAAGGTGTAAAATCTGACATCGAGCAGGCGGCAGACCAGCTTGATTATTTTATACTGAATGCACTGGTTGAACGTGAAGGGTTTTCTTTGCTTGCGATGGGACACACTAACGACAAAGGTTGCTTTTGTCCTGCCAACAAATTATTACGCTCTGCAATTGAAGTTTTGATTTCATCTTTTAAGGGTGTTCTCATTGATGCAGAAGCAGGAATTGAACAGATAAACAGAGATGTAACGGTACGTGTTAACCGTGTAATAGTAATTATAGATGCTTCGCAGAGAAGTATGGATACACTATTAATGATTGAGAAAATGGTTGGTGCAGAAAAGATAGCCGTTATTGCAAACCGTGTTCCTGCTGATATTAAATTAACACTTCCCGGCAAAGCAGAGTTATACGGCATAGTCCCAGAGGATGAGGAATTAAAGAAGTATGACCGTGAAGGAGTGCCGCTCTGGGAATTACCTGCTGATAATGCAGCATTGCTGGCAGTTAAGGGGATAGCGGTTAAACTGGGGTTGGTGAGTTAGAGAGTAAGAAGTAGGGAGTACGAAGTAGGAAGTAAGAAGTAGGAAGTAAGGAGCAAGAAGTAAGGAGTAGGAAGTAAGGAGCAAGAAGTAACAAGTAAGAAATAAATTATATTGAAACACTTTTTAAATAACTTAACACAAATGTCATGAAAACAAAAATCTTTACAGTTTTGTTTGTTCTCTTTTGTTACGCCACATCTTATTCTCAGGTGTACTATGGCGGAGGCAAGAACTATGCAGGGTTCGGATTATCTTTTGATGTCTTCACAAATCCCGAAGTCAGCAATTATTACAACGGGGCTCCGTCAAACAATGCCCTGTATGTTACAGATATAACTTTTACTCTTGGTAGAAATCTTAACAAACATTTCGCAGTTGAATTTGCACCGTCTCTTATATTCACACCATCCTCTGTTTATGGCGGCGGATCTTTTGATTACTGGGACGACGATCCATACTGGTGGTATGACGACAGTCCAACGGCCAACCAGTCAAGCAACACATACAATTTAACCAACGCAAGCCTGTTTGCGATACCTTTAAATTTAAGAGTAAAATACTTTCCGTTAAATTCATCAAACAGTCTTTATGGCAGCGGTTTAAATCTTAACCTTAGCCTCGGTGCAATGTACATATATGAGAGTTTCACAGGCACGGGCGGACCAACGGGCAGCAATCTGAATCAGCCTTTCAGCTTAAGCAGCAGTACGTGGGCGCCGGATGCCGTACTTGGACTTGGTTACACATATTCATACAACAGTGCTATTTTATTTGGGTTTAACGTAAACTACAGGTTGGTGCCGATGTCGCTCAACAGAAAATCACCTTTAACCATTGCCAATTCAGGCAATTACAACAGTTTGAATTTTGATTTCAGTATTGGGTTTGGCTACTAAATCGTTATAACGTAGTAGGATTAAACAAAAGCCCTTTAAGTATTCAGATACTTAAAGGGCTAATAATCCGATGACTCAATTACCGCCTTTTAGACCCCTAGACAACTGATTATGTCTATAATTTTCATTTCGAAACAGCAAAAACAATGTGCCGTTATTGAAGTTTTTGTTCATACCAAAAAGTTTCGCGCTTAAAGACAATTAGGCAGTCATTTCTTAATATAAGCATTCAATCCAATCACCACGGGTTTTCCATCAACCACACATTCAGTAACTACATTTCCATGAGTGGTAGCGACGACTAAAGTTTTTCCCGAAGCACTTGGTGTTGGTTCCTGTAAATCAATAACGATGGTTAACTTTCCGTTTTCTATTTTGACGTCCATTTTTCTCCCCTGTTTAGTTATTGTAAGTTGATATATACGATTAACAATAGCAAGTTATATTTTACAAGGCCACGCGTTGTACTTCACATTCATAATATTGAAAAGGAATTATTAAGTTTTAATACTGTTTTAAATGTATAATTAAGCGATTAGAATAATACTATTCGTTGTGAATAGCAGTTTTTACAAAAGAAGTATCACTAAGTGGAGGCCAGAACCCACTTCAAAAACGGGGCTTAAAAGGAAAGAAAGTCGTTATGGAGAAAAACAAAAACAACAAATGCCTAAATTTATTATCGAAAGAGAAATCCCTAATGCAGGAGAATTAAATGCAGAACAGTTAAAATCTATTTCACAAACATCCTGCGTGGTTTTAAAAAATATGGGACCACAAATACAATGGGTGCAGAGCTATGTTACAACCGACAAAATATACTGTGTTTACTTAGCACCAAACGAAGAAATGATACTCGAACATGCTAAACAGGGAGGTTTTCCTGCAAATGCTGTATCAAAAGTATCAACTATCATTGACCCGACGACAGCGGATTGAATTTAAAGGGAATCATCATTCCTTCATTGTATTGAGAGCCATCAGTTATTAATGATTGCAAAACAATACATTATCTAAACAAAAAACCCTTTAAACATTTAAGTCTAAAGGGTTTAAAATCTGGTACACTCGAGGGGACTCGAACCCCTGACCCGCTGATTAAGAGTCAGCTGCTCTACCAACTGAGCTACGAATGCAGGACAATTTAGTGCAATTATCCTTGAAATTCAAGACAGAATTGCAGGATTTTGGAGGGTGGGAAATCAGGTTTAGTTTTTTTAAATTTTAGGTGCTATTTTTCTGCTATTCCAATTAGCTTTTGTGACTCAGAAGTAATTCTTTTTTCAATTTCTTCTGACTTTGGTTGAATGTAATATTTCATTGTTGTACCAACTTCGCGATGACCCATTATATACATTAGATCTTTAGTAGGTATATTTAATGATGCCATATTTGTACCAAACGTTTTACGAAACGTCTTAAGAGTGTATCTTTTTTCCTTTGATATTTTTAATCGTCTAAGAAATTTACGATACTTTTTACCAACATGAGATACAGAATACCCCTCAAACAATAATTTGTCATGTGGTTCTTTTAATATATCTGGAAACACTTCAAGCAGGAAGTTTCCTAGTTCTGCATAAATGGGAAACAATATAAGATTTCCGGTTTTAGCCATTTTGATTACGATTCTCTTTTGCTCTAACTTTATATCGCCATATTTAAGGTTTACCAGGTCAATCGGTCTTGTGCCAATAAGTAATAATAGACTTAAGAACACATACATTTTATAATCATTTGAATTTGCATAGTCAAGAATTTCATTTATATCGGCTTTTGTGAAGACTTCTATTTCTATATCCTCTCTTCGAGGTGTCTGCCTTTTTCTGAAAGGGGTTTTTGGGATATAATTCTCTTCCTCTAAGTAGTTAAATAACATCTTCGCGTATCTTATATACGTATGCATCGAAGAATTAGTAAGTTTATTTTTAAGTACTAATATAAACTTAGAGATATCTTCAGTTGTAATTTCAGTTACATACTTGTTCTCACTTATAACTTCTTTTAAATAATTCATTGAGAAGCGGTAATTTCTTTGGTGAGAGATTGATCTTAGAGTTATATGTACATTATTAAACCTACTAATTGCATCGTTCAATTTTATATTTGTATTGTAACTTTTATTAACCGAACATAATTTTTCACGCTTTAATCTGTCTTCAATTTCCTTCTTAGTTTTTAAAATCAACTTTTCATTCTTTTCAGAAATTTCTAATCCAGTACTTTTCGTTTTCCTTATACCGTTAATATAGAACTGGATATAATATTTTCCATTTTTTATTTGAATAGATGCCATATTATTTTCTCCTTTTTAAATTTTCAAATAGTTTGTCAATATCATTATCGATATTGGTTTCTGTTTTTGGGGGGTTTTGGACTGTATTGGTCTCTATATACTGGCGCAATGAGAGTAATGATATTTTCTTTTTACCTTCGATTTCTATGTACCCTATTCTACCGTCCTCAATAAGCTTCCGCATCGTTTCATATCTTATCCCTAAAGTTTTTCTGGCTTCATTAATGGAGAGCAATCTTAAGTCCTCAACCTGAAGTGTAGAGTTTGTGTGGATTGGGTTATATTTCAAAATACTTTCACTCAAGTATATTATACCCTTTTTAGATTTGTTAGTTCAGAAAGGTTTTTCCCGGTAAGCTTTGCCAGGTCCTTAATGAACAAATAAATGACCTCATTGAAATTATTAAAGAAAGCTCCGATATCCTCAATGCTTTTCTTGTTCTCGGTGAAGACAAAGATTTTTATCTGAGTCATTATTTCAATGGAAATGTAAAATACAAGTTCATTGCTTATTGTCTGGGTTCCAATGGCACCGGTTTTTATCCTGTCCTCGAACATTGCATGCTTCTGATAAATGATGATCTGGTTATTTATCATAGATGATCTTAATTCCTTTTCGTTTATATCTAATGGAGGTTCGTTTTCACAATCGATGACAATATTAATTCCACCAAAGTTGTTTTTCTTTTGCTTAAAAGATTTTGCAGGTGAATTATCCGTATTTGTAATTTTTACTTTTACGTCTTTCAGTATTGTTTCTTTGTTCGTAGTTGATACTTTGTTATCATTTCCTAAATCATCGCCTGGCATTTCGTTTCCGGGACTGTTTATATCCAAATTCGGAGTATTGCCGTCACTTCCTGCGCTTGTACCATTTATGCTGTCAACTTTTTTTGGTGCCAGCAATGAAATGATTTCTTTATCCTTATTTCTTAGATATTTGTTGTTATTGTCTGAATTAAAATTAAAAAGGTTTCTGAAGTTATTATTACTGCTGAGTTTGTTGAATGCCTGGGATAGAATGTCCTCAAGATCTTTGAATTCATTTGAACCGGTAAATTTTAACTGTCCGATTATGAATTCTTTAATTTCGGATTCCATTTCTGCAAGTGTCTGAAAAAGTGCCTTAGCTAATGTATTGGCCCTAAAATCATCTCTGGAAATATTAGGTTCTAGAATACCACTTACATCAATATACCCTGTTATATTTGGATGTGACCAAATTGAATTTTTAGAAGTTGTTCTGAAAGCTTTTACGTTTGAGATTTCGGTTATTCTTCTGCCTTTGATTATAAATACAGGTTTCCGTCCAAGCATTCTGTTTTTATAAACTTTAAGGTTTATTATTAACTTGGTCGGAATTGAGATTAAAACTTTGGTTTTTAGTTTCTTACTCTTTGTCTTTTCCAGATTATAAAGTTCACGGTAAAAGATATCACCGTCATGCTTGTTATAATCAAAACTATTGCAGATATACTCCTTTTTAGAAGTGTCGATAATTTTAATGATTATGTTTTTTCTGCTCAGAATAAGTTCGAAATGGTTTTCTATCTCTGTCTTCAGGGTTTTTATGCTTATTTCCCTGAAAGCCTGTTTATGAAAATCTTCAAGCTTAAATATTGTCCAGCAATCTTCTTTTGCCTGCTCAAGTTTATAGGATGCAATATTTTCCTTTTCTTCAATCTCCAGCCCTTCAGTATCAGGGGTTTCAAACATTTTAGAGTTCAATTCAACTCTGTTAATAGTAGATGAATTACTGAGGCGTGTTGTTATTATTAAACTATTGCAGATCGCAAGGAAGCTGTAAATACCAAAACCAAATTGTCCATTGGTATCCTGGTCGTATAGTTTGGATGAGTTTCCGACGTTTGTAACCAGATCGGATAAGTTATTTATACCTGTGCAATTATCATGAATAGTTACACGGGCATAATCGTGTGACTTGCCGTCCAAAGTTATAATAATTTCTATTTGTTTTGTATATTGCTGACTTGCTTTATCATAAAATATCTCTGCCGCATCAACAGCGTTATCTATATACTCCATAAGTACCCTGTGCGGGTCCGAATATAAAGTTGCTACTGATTTTAAAAGCATGGGGGATATTTTAATTTTGATTGCCATAATTAGGATAAATAAAAGAGGAGCAGGAATTACCCTGCTCCTCGATTGAAGGTTTACCCAACCTCCTTTGTTGATTCTTCTTTAGCCTTTTTCTTGGCCTCTTCGCGTTCTTTTGAGTACTTGTCTTTAAAGCTTTCCACTTCATCAATTAAGCCTAAAGATTTGGCTTCATTTGCGGTTGCTTTAAGTCCATTTAACATGAACGCCTTGATCCTGCTTTTCTTACCACCGGATAGTACACCTAGAACTTCAAGTGCATTTTTCTCGTTTGGTGATAATGTGGTTCTTTTCTTACCAACATTTTTGTCGTCTTCTACAAGACGGAACATCGACATTGATGTTGATTTTCTTTCGCCGAATTTCGATCCTGCGGCCAGGATTACTCCTGCAAGACCTATTTCTCCATTACAATTTGTAATGAACTCGGTGTTTGTCATACCTATCAGTTCAATTGCTGAAGGTATTTCGCCTGTTGTAGAGATAAGTTCCAGATTGATTACTTTGTTACCTTCATCATCTGCCTTTATATCTATTAAGGCTTTTTTAAATTCCTCAGTTGCTGAGGCGTCGAGGACTTTCACCTCGATGTTTTTTGTTGAGTTATGCTCCATAAGCATTTCTCCTTTCTGTCTGCTTTGCAGACTTTTATTTTTTAGGGTTTTTGGAAAAGTATTCTTGTTCATATTCTTTATGAAATTTTTAAAGACATCTCACGTCTTTTTAAAGTGTTATCTAATAAATTACCGGTAAACAGTTCGTTGATACATTCTTCAGCAAACTCTTTGCATTCAAGATAATTTTGTCTTGACGCTTCGTTTACCTTTTTTATCCTGAGAATCATTTTCCCAAGCTTTCTTTGCTTTAATAATTCAATCGTGTCGATTGTATTATTATTGATGCTTTCTCTCTTTGTGTTTGTTTTAGTTTCCATAATAACTCCTTTTTTAGTTTGTAAGATACTTTTATATAATCATTTTCCGTGCCAAAGTTAAAAAGTCCGTTTTTTGATTATAATCACACTTTTAAAAGAATTTTCAGGATATTTTATATTGATGTAATCAATTATATTTGTTATTATTAACAATAATTATTAATTATATACAATATATTTGTATGAACATTCTAGTTAATTGGGTTTTAGAAAGAGATCTTAAATACTTTATTAGGGATGAAAAGTCTGTTGAGTTTTCATCTATAATTGTTGCTTTAAAAGAAGCCGAAAAAATTAACTTTGATAAGGTATACTTATTATATGACACAAACATAAATGAGAAACTAAATGAATTTTTAACGTGTGCTGAATATGAAACAACCAAAGAAATCGAAGCCTTGGTGGGTTATATGGAACTACAGGAGTATGATGACATAGTAGAAAGTGGAAAAGAATTTAAAGGTCATAAAAATTTCTTACCTGAAGCATTTTTAACTATGTACGAATCTTCACTTAATAATTATTGCAAGAAACTGTTTTCAGAAAGAAAGAATAGTTCTCAAAATTTACCAATTTTTGAATTCATTGAAATGGAAATCAATAAGAATAATATCTCAAATGATATAATAGAAAAGTTGAATTCGAATAATTGTTTACCAGAGGAAATATATTTCTGCCTTAATAAAACAAACGACAAAAAGCAAAGGAGCATTATACTGCAGTTAGCTTTTTATATTGGAAAGAACCCGTTTTTATTTAAAAGCGAAAATGAGGCAGTAATATTCCTAACTTCAAACAACAAATATAAGTATCTAGAAAAGACAAGCAGTATTTACTTTTATACATTAAAATTAGTTAATGATTATTACCCAAATGAAGACGACACCCCCACTTCATTTAACAATATTGTGACAGCAAATAAGGAGTTAATGCAAATATTAAGAGACTGTGATACAGCATCCAAAACCGAAGATCCGATATTATTACTTGGAGAGACTGGAACAGGTAAAGAACTCTTTGCTAATGGGATTCACAAAGCTAGCAGTAGAAGCGATAAAGAATTTGTTCCAATAAATTGTGGGGCAATTCCAAATAATTTAATAGAAAGTGAATTATTCGGATACGAAAAAGGAGCTTTTACAGGTGCTGATAAACCTAAAGCAGGACTATTTGAGACTGTAAACGAGGGTACAATCTTCTTAGATGAAATAGGTGAACTTCCTATGGAGCTGCAATCGAAACTCCTTAGAGTACTTCAAGAGAGAAAATTCAGAAGAATGGGCTCTGTAAAAGAAATTCCATTCAAAGCCAGAATTATATCAGCAACGAATGTAAATATTACAAGTAACTTTGGTGTAAGTTTCAGGTCAGATTTATATTATAGAATAAGTACATACGTTTTTAAAATACCTCCGTTAAGAAAAAGAGGGAAAAGAGATTTAGAATTATTAATTGAATATTTCTTGGAGAAATATAACGACCGTCAAGACAACTATTATAAAATATTTATACAGGATAGTGCAAAACAGTTTTTATACAATTATGATTGGCCCGGGAATGTTCGGCAGTTTGAATCAAATTTTAAGAGGGCTTACTATATAGCCTTACAAAAGGATAAAGATATTGATGAAAACATATTTAAATCAGCTTTTGATTTTGAACCTGATAATAATGAAAGAATAATTGAAAATAATATGCCTCCAGAAAAGGAAACAACAGAGGACAACAAATATTCCGATTTTTACCAGGTAAAATTCTTTAATGGTTTTAAGTTAAAGGAGTTACTTAATAACATTGAAAAAGATTATATAATTGAAGCACTAAATAAATCAAGGACACAAAAATCAGCCGGAAAAGTTTTAGGGTATTCTCAGCAACTTATATTAAATAAGATTAAAAAGTACAATTTACTAGCAAAATAGTGATATTTATCCATTGTTAGGCATAAAGAGATATTCTTTTAATATTTTATCTTATTCCGTGCGTAAAAAACACACAGAATAGACTAACCACCTTAAAAACAATGAAATAAGCGCAATTTCGGGGTTTATTTCAGGTAAACCCCATTTTTGATGATGCCACTTATCAGATTGCCGGACAATACTTAACAGTTTCGCGGGGATGGATTTCTAAGACTCAAAAAAATCGGGGATGTATTTGAGTACGCTTTTTAAGACCTGCTTTTCAGCTGGATGAAAGAGACCGATACTTGAGCGGGTATTACCAGGAAATGCTCTGATGCTCTTTAAAAGAAAGAAAAGAAAAAGACACTCTATTTATCGGCTCTATATATTCTATAGTATTCTATTAATATCTATTAAGATCTATACAACATTCATTCATTCCCTGTAATCGCCCTGTTTGTATGGCTTTAGACGATTTATTAATATTCGTTTTGTAATGCTTCTCCCTACCCTTTGTGCGGCACCTCCCTACCCTTTGTGATGCACCTCCCTACCCTTTGTGATGTTTCCCCAGAAACTGTTATGTTTCTCCCTTTTGTGTGGTGTATCTCCTTTTTTAACTCAAAATTATCTAAAAGTCGAATAAGTTCGACACTTTTTATACCCATTTTTAGAAATATTTGAATAAGTTCAACAACTTGAAACGCCAAAGTGTGTTTTTTGACTGTTTTCACACTATTTTGTCGAATTAATTCAACAAGTCGAATAATCGAATAGTCCAACTTATTCGACATCATCATCAAAACAATACACCATCTTTACGTGCTTATTGTTTTTCTTGTCGGTAAGCTCTCTTATTTGTTTCTTTATCAGTTCTTGCTCTCTAGGGTTTTTATAGGATACATTATACTGACGCCGCAATTCTTCAATCTGCTGCTCATACGTTTTCTCAACTGCTGGTACCGCTTCTTCTTTGGGGGCATTACTGATAAGAGGGGTATCAATTACTTCTATATCCCCCGCTTGCTCTCTGACGCTTAATTCTCCTTTCCTGTTCTTCTTTACCAGCCCAAGATTGATTAATCCTTCGATTGCTGCCTTCACTTCTTCGCCGCGCGAATTAAGGTTTTTCACAATAGAGGTTTGTGTTTCATCGCTTTTGATAAAGCCCTTATCAGGTTGTAAATGAAATGTGATATAAATGAGGTAATAGTATATCTTTAACTGTCTGGTGCTTATACCTGCCTCTAGAAGCCTTATAAAGAAGTTATTGTATATCTGCACAAAGTTCTTACCGTCGCTATCTCCAAGAACACTGTCGTCTTCTATATTGTAATTGTTATTCTTGCCTGCCTTGGTTAAAAGTTTGTGCTCCACCAGATCTTTTGATACCTTAGATAAGGTTTCTCTTCTTGTATTCAATAATTCAGCAAGTTCAGAGTATTTTATGCTGATAGTTTTATTATATTTCCTCTGAAGGTAAATATTGTAATCAAGCTTTAGACAAGCATAAAGCCAAGGACTATACTTTGATTTCCAATTGATGTCTTTATCAAATAATAAACTTGGATTAACTTTTACGAAATAGTTTTCTTCTCTTGATTTCTGCATTTTTGCATCTCCTTCTGTTTACTTATGTAAACGGTTTTGTGATTTTGTGTTTTCTTTAGTCGAATAAGTTCGACTACCACCAAGAATGCTTGAAAACTGCTTAATTTTAGCCTTTTGCATACATTAACCACCTGTACATAAAGGTCAAAAATTAGTGAAGCTTTCTTCACATCCTGATATGTATTTCATAACACTTGAAAGGAGAAAGTGCAAATATTATTTTTGGTGCTTGGTAAGCCTTGTCTGGCAAAGGATAACCGTAGATAACAAAAAAGCCGCACCAGGAAAAACCTAATGCAGCTTTAGAAATACTGTTTGCATAAAGTAATTTTACCGAAAAATTATATTCCACTCGATATGATATTTATGGTATAATATTCATAGCAGAGAATTCTCTGTTTCACTGCCGGGGTGGGCTCAAAACGTATCCCCAGAGATAGCCTGGGCGATTCCTTACCCCAAGTAAAAGATAATGACCTTTTTTATTATTTGGAAATAAAGCATATTTTGAGGTGAAAGAGTGTAACAAAAATATGAAAGAAAAAGAATCAAAACCCAGGACATATTTATCAGATATTGATTCAATGCTTGATAACTATGATTTATCAGAGCAAAAATCTAGTTATGAGTATAAGAAATTTATAAGCATATATGATTTGATTGAGAATTCGGACCCGAAAGTGAAATGTAATTTTGACCAATATGACGATGTTTTCAAAAGTATTATGTTAATAAAAACTTTAATTGATTTTACTGATATAACTGATCCGAAATTTATCTCAGAAAACAGCAAGTACTTTTCTATGATATCGGAATATGGCTATCCTCTCGACCAGAAAAAATAAAGCATTCTAAGCAGCAAACAAAACCGCCGAACCCAAAAAAAGACCTAGATATAATACCCAGGTCTAACGTTTCAATTTCTTATTACTCGGGCTTGATAATTCTTAATCAAAGCATCAAACAACACCTTCGCATTCACCTCCTCAAAGTATAAATCCCTCTCGATACCCAAACCATAAGCTCCTACGTAGTTTTCTAATTCAAATTTAGAAAAACTTCCAACCTCTACTTCGAACAGATCAACGACTCCCCAGAGATAGTCGTGGTCATTTGGATCCTGGTTCATAACCCACCAAGTTCCAGCATCAGAAGGGTTAAAAAACTTAGCAACTATATTTTGTTTCTCCATATCAGCACCAAAATGGAACTGAGCCTGTGCCTTGGCTTCGATTTCTTTTGTAAATAGCTTCATAATTAATAGTTTAAAGTGTTTTTGAATAGTGTATTGGGGACACGGGGACACGTTGAAAACAGCCAA
>JAPLFJ010000001.1 GCA_026390735.1 Ignavibacteriota bacterium | reverse complement strand
AATATTTCAGATTATTTTAATGTTCAAATATAATCACAATATTCGTTTAGTTCAACGAAATTGAAAAAGCGATTATTATAATCAGATCATAAAAGAGTGAAGAAATGAGTTTAAAATAGTTGTCTGATTAGTTAACTTTTTAATTATGGGAATATACAGGCAAATAATTTATTAAGGCATTAAAAATAAAGGAAGAATACAATAATGAAAAAGAAAAGCAGTAAAAGTATTACGACACTAGACGAGATACTGGATAAGAAGTACGGAAAAAGAGGAGCGATAAAAAGAGAGAAATGGGAACAGGAGTTTGAAATATTTAAGATTGGAGCATTACTGGAGGATGCACGGAATAAACTTGGCATAACTCAGGAGAAGCTTGCAGAAAAGTGCGGGACGAACAAATCATATATATCAAGGATTGAGAATAATGCGTCGGACATACGACTATCAACATTGATACGGATAGTAGAGAAGGGATTTGGCGGGCAACTAAAGTTTATGCTGACGATATAGAGAGAAAGTGATAAAGTGAACTAGTGATAAAGTGAATAAGATTACCCCTCTCCGCCACGGCGGATGCAAAAACGCACTGAGGGGAATTGTAGTGTGGAAGTGAATAAGTTTGTATTTTCTATCCATTGCTTTGCAGACAAAACAAAACCGTTGCTGCCACTTTCATTTCTAATGTAACTGAATGCAGTAACATTAAAAAAAGGGTTGTTTAATTGTTCCCATAAACCCATAAATTCAACAGTATAGCGGGTGCTTTAAGAGGAAAGATATTGTCCTCAGTTCCTGCACAAGATTATTGTATAAATGAAAGCAAACTAAAAGAAAATTATTTATGCAGATTAAAGAGCAAGAGCAACGCTACGTTTTCTGATTTAAAACATTCATAGTAAATTATTATGATAATGTATATATTTGAGATAAGAGCGGTGAGAAAGTTCCTCCGCGGGGTACAGGGACAAAGAAATACCAAAGGATGGAAGTGAGGAAGTGAAAAAACATAAAAGTATGATAATAAAAGAATTACAAGGTTGAGAAAAGCCGAAGTATTAAAAATAATAAAACAAGGTGAAGGCATAAATGTTGAATTCAAAACGAATTTCAGCACAGAAGTAATAATTACATTAAATGCTTTTGCTAATACCAAAGGCGGCAGTGTATATATTGGGATTAATGACAGTGGTGAAATTACAGGGACACAAACTAATAAAGAAACACTTCAAAACTGGTTAAACGAAATAAAGCAAAAGACAGAGCCATCGATAATCCCCGATTCAGAAGTAATAGTTATTAGAGGCAGCACAATAGTGAAAATCACGATAAAGGAATTTCCTATAAAGCCAGTATCGGTTCAAGGACGATATTATAAAAGAATAAGAAATTCAAATCATCAGTTATCATTAAGTCAAATATCTGATTTATATTTACATACATTCAATACGAGCTGGGATTATTCCATAGACGAGCAACACACATTCGAAGACATATCTATAGAAAAAATAGGAAAAACAATAAATTATCTAAGAGAGCGTGAACATTCAGTAAAAGAAAATGCAATAGAATTTCTAAGTAAATCAGAACTGATAAGAACCGGCAGTCCGACAAAAGCCTGTTATTTACTTTTTATGAAGGCGAATTCAGTTCTTACAACTATTGAACTTGGAAGGTTTCAAACCGAGACAATAATAAAAGATTCAAACAGATTGCAAACAGATTTGCTAAGTGAAGTAGAAGAGGTACTTTCTTTTATAAAAAAGCATATTAGTAAAGAAATAATAATAACCGGTGAAGTTCAGAATGTAGAGAAATGGGAATATCCTTTAGAGGCATTACGAGAGTTGGTATTAAACATGATAATACACAGAGATTACAGCAAGCCTTCGGATTCTATCGTAAAAATTTTTGATGACAGAATAGAATTTTTCAACCCGGGATTATTACCGGAAAACATCACAATAAGAAAACTATTAACAAATGATTACAAATCAGTACCACGAAATAAATTAATAGCTAATATATGCAAAGATTTAGGCTGGATTGAAAAATACGGAACAGGGATCAGACGGATACTGGAGTATTTCAAGCAGGAAGATCTTCCTACACCAAAATTCAAGGAAATATCAGGAGGGTTTCAGGCAACAGTATACGGCAGAGGCAGTCAAAAAAGTAACCTCAAAAGTAACCTCAAAAGTAACCTCAACGAAGAAAGCAAATTGAACAAAACGGAGGAGTTAATACTAAATGCGGTATCAGAGGACAAATATATTACAAGAAAAGAAATTGCAGAAAAAGGAAATATGTCTGAAGGCAACATCAAAAAGTATATAGCTTCATTAACCAGGAAGAAAATTATAAAATACGAAGGAAGTTCGAAAAAGGGGAATTGGGTAATTTTAAGATAAGAGATTGCATACACAAATTTCATCTACCAAATCTGCCCAGTCCACCCAATCCTCCCAATCCGCCGCGGCGGACGGATCTTCGATAAGACGGATCTACGAAAAATTAGCACAAACGAATTGCTTCCTGCGGAATGCAGAAAGGTAACGAATTCGTTAACTTTAAACACGGGGTTATT
>JAPLFJ010000068.1 GCA_026390735.1 Ignavibacteriota bacterium | reverse complement strand
CTCTCTATTTCACCTACAACCTTCTGTTTAAAAGCATGGCTGTATTGTAGGTTCTCGCCTTGAATAAATCTTGTTGTCATTTCTTATCCTTTCTTTAGGTTTAACTTATTAACTTCTGTCAACCTATTCCAGGAAAAGACACCCTCACTTCCTCACTACTCCTTACTCCCTACTCCCTACTCCATTACTTTTCTATCTTGTCTCTAACCCTAAAAGTGTTCTTATCTCTAATTCGTTTAATTCGCTTAATTAGTGTAATTCGCGGACATCTTTTCTCTGATTTTTTAATCTGTTCTAATCTGTATAATCAGAGGACAAAGTTTCTAATCTTTCCTTCGTGCCTTTCGTGCCTTTCGTGAATTTCGCGGGAAAAGTTCTTTCTCTTTAATCTCTAACCCTAAAAAATCTCTATCCGCTCTTATCCGTTCTTTCAGCGTCATCCGCGTTCCAATCCTTCTTTATCTCTAACCCTAAAAAAATCTCTAATTAGTTTAATTAGTCTAATTCGCGGATTCTTTTCTTTAATCTTTCTTTAGTGTATTTCGTGTATTTAGCGGGAAAAAATCTCTAATCTCTAACCCTAAAAAATCTCTATCAGCGGTCATCGCTCTTAAAAATCAGCGTCATCCGCGTTCCAATCCTTCTTTATCTCTTACCCTAAAAAAATCTCTAATTAGTTTAATTCGTCTAATTAGTCTAATTCGCGGATTCTTTTCTTTAATCTTTCTTTAGTGCCTTTCGTGTATTTAGCGGGAAAAAATCTCTAATCTCTATCCCTTAAAAAATCTCTAATTCGTTTAATTCGTCTAATTAGTCTAATTCGCGGATTCTTTTCTTTAATCTTTCTTTCGTGTATTTCGTGTATTTCCCGGGAAATCTCTTTTCTCCGAAGTCCTACATTTTCAGTATCAAACCAGTATCCAACAAGTATGCAATATCACTGCCATTAATCATCATTTTCTTGACCCCTGAAAATTAATAACTATGTAATTTTATCAATTAATTCACTTTAATATTGATAAGTCAATATATATATTAACAGGGTTAAAGTTAAAGTTAACCTTAATAATAATTGCCTTATGATAAAAAGAGACATATTATCAGACATTCGAAATCACATTAGCGAGAAGGAAATGACATTCATCATTGGAGCCAGGCAGGTTGGTAAAACTACTCTTATGAATATTCTTTCAGATGAATTAAAAGCAAAAGGCGAAAAAGTTGCATTATTCAATCTTGATTTCTATTCCGATAAAGAACTCTTTTCTTCACAACAATACTTTATTGACAAGATAAAATCTCTCTATGGCAATGATAAAGTTTTTCTCTTCGTTGATGAAATTCAAAGGATTCCTGATGCGGCAATATTTCTAAAAGGAATATACGATAAAGGGTATAATTTCAAATTCATAGTTTCAGGTTCAGGAAGCATAGAACTAAAGGCGAAGACAAAAGAATCTTTAACAGGCAGAAAACTTGAATTCATAGTCTCACCTGTCAGTTTTACGGAATTTGTAAACTACAAAACAAAATATGAATTTGAAGGAAACATAATTGCTTATTTATCATTTAATTCAGAAAAAACGCAATCACTTTTAAAAGAATACATTGCTTTCGGAGGCTACCCGAGAATTGTCACTGAAGAAAATCCTGTAAGTAAAAGGAATCTGATAAATGAAATATTCAGCAGTTACGTGGAAAAAGACATTAAACAACTTATGAACGTAGAAAAGGAAGATGCTTTTTTAATCCTCGTCAGACTTTTAGCAGCATCAGCGGGGAAACTCCTGAACCACAGAAAACTTTCCTCTGAGACATCATTAAGCTTGCCAACGCTTATGAATTATTTATTCTATGCAGAGAAGACATATTTAATTGACCTTGTCAAACCTTACTCCCGCAGCCATAAGAAGGAAATAACAAAAGCGCCTGTAGTTAATTTCAACGATGTAGGAATTCGCAATTATGCACTCGGTTTATACGGTAATGAAAACGCAGGTAACGACAGCGGGTTTATATTTCAGAATTTTATATACCTTTTCATCAGAGACATATTAAGGAACAGCGGATACAAAATAAACTACTGGCGGACAAATTCAGGAGCGGAGGTTGATTTCGTTATTGATAAAATAAATGACCTGATACCCATCGAAGTTAAATACACTTCATTAAAAAGTAACAGCATAAGCCGTTCATTGCGCAGTTTCATACAGAAGTATAATCCCCAAAATGCATACATCTTAAACCTGACAGCAAACCAAACAGTTGAAATAGAGAATACCAAAGTCCACATAATTCCATTCTACCAAATCATTGAACACTTAAAATAGCGCCTCCCTACTTTCTACTCCCTACTCCCTCACTGCTCTCTTCTTGTCTCTATCCCTAAAAAATCTCTAATCTCTTTTTAGTGTCTTTCGTGTATTTCGCGGGAAAAAATCTTTAATCTCTTAGGGTAAATTCCCCGCCGCTTGCGGCGAAAGGTTTTTACAAATATAATAAATAGATACCCCGCTGCTTGCGGCGGGGAGTTTCATTCTCTTACCCTAAAAAAATCTCTAATTCTTTTAATTCGTCTAATTAGTCTAATTCGCGGATTCTTTTCTTTAATCTTTCTTTCGTGCCTTTCGTGTATTTCGCGGGAAAAATCTCTATCAGCGGTCATCGCTCTTAAAAATCCGCGTCATCCGCGTCCCAATCCTTCTCTCTGTGACTCTCCGTGAACCTACCTAAAAAAGTCTTAATAAAAAAAGCGGCCCAACCCTCTGAGCCGCTTTTAAATAAACGAAACCACTATTTATTTATGGGGAGTAACGCTTTTATTATTTCACTAATACCATCTTCTTTGTACTTATAAAATCCTTACCGTTTGCATTTGCTATTATCCTGAAGAAATACGTTCCGCTCGAAAGCATACTCGCATTCATTTCTACTGTATGGTATCCTGCTTGTCTTGCTTCGTTTACGAGTGTCTTCACTTCTCTGCCCGTCATATCATAAACTACCATATAAACCTTACTGTCGAATGGCAGTGCAAAGTCAATCTTTGTAGTCGGATTAAACGGATTCGGATAGTTCTGCGAAAGTGCATAATCCTTCGGAACGCCTACTTCTACTGTTCCGCTTAAGTTATGATATTCAAAGTTACCGTTATTGTCAATCTGTTTTAGTCTGTAATTGAATTTACCTGCGTTTAATTTTCTGTCTGTGAAATTGTATGTTGATGATGAGTTAACTGTTCCGTTTCCTTTTACGTAACCAACCTTAGACCAGGTACCTTCAATTGTTTTTCTTTCTACATCAAATCCTGCATTATTAATTTCTGATGATGTTACCCATTTAAGGTTTACATCACGTGCATTTAATGTTGAGTTAAATGATGACAAAGTTACAGGTAGTGGACCGTCGAAGTTATTGTCATTCATATTACTTCCTAATGCAAACTCACTAAAAGTTGTCAGTCCTGCTCTTTTTACTACCATATTTGTGTGATCATCACCGGTTGCTGCAACGTAAGTATTTTCTAATGACCAATTGACTGTAGAACCACTTCTTTTTAGCAATCTTAAGTTACTTCTACAATCTTTATCTGTCTGGGTTGAGCCCATACGAATTCCTGTAAATCCATTTGTATTTACATCAATTGAATATGTACCTGCAACTGTTGTATTTAAAATTGTCCAATATCCAAATTGAGAGTATTTATTAACAGTATAAGTTGGGTTTGCATCATCAATAGGATTTGGGTTATTGTTGTTTCCCGGGTCGCCAACTGTAAAAGCCGCAGTCAATGATCCTGCAACAGAAACACCACCAGCGTAATCAATTACAATACCATTATAATTTGTTGTTGTTCCTATTGGGAAAATATAAGTTTTATCCGGTGAAGAAAGGAACCTTTTAAAATTTCCAACAATTCTTCCTGTTGTAACAGGTGTAGGTAATGATAAAATACCATTTCCCGAAGCATTACCGAGAGTTACTAAATTATTGTTTGTGGAACCAATTAAAAGACCTGAAGTCAAAGTTAAGGTTCCATTTACATTCAAATCCTGCGTAAGTGTTAGACTGTTTGTTCTGTTTACTGAAAAGTTATTAACAATAGGTGCAGATGTGAATGTACCAGCAGGAATTAGGAATGCACTTCCGCCCGTATTTCCTTCTGTTCCAAATACTAAACCTGAATTTGTACTTGTTGTAATAAAACCAGCACCTTTTACAATTGGTGTATTTCCTTTTATAAAAGTTAATGTTCGACCTGAAATATCAAGTGTACCTGCTGTTAAATTTAAAGTACCATCTGTTGTTCCATCTAATGTTAATGGAGAACCTAATGTTACTGTTCCTGCAGATCTATTAATTGTTAATGTTTTTAAAACCTGATAGGATGGAGTAAAAGTTAAAGAGCCAGTTATTGCCCCTGAACCATTTATTGTTAATGTTGAGGCATTATCTCCTGAAATAGTACCTGATGTTATCGTATATGAGTTACTTATTATCAGATTCTTAGAGTTTGTTATTAATTCTCCATCTGTCAATGTTAAACTATTGCTAACGGTAACATCATTTGTTAATGTAACACCAGTAGCTGATGAATTATTAATTAACAAATTTTGAACTGATGATGGCAGAGCGGACCCTGTTGTTTGAGCGGATGTTCCAACATATTCATAAGTTGCTTCAGTATTCAATGTTTTTGTCCCAGAGTTCCTTATATTTCCTACGGAAGTAACACCACCAACTATGCCATTCGCGCTGCAAATAGCAATTTTACATCCCGAGTTAAAAGTGAAAAATCCAGAACCACTTATATAATATGAGTTGCAAATTAGATAACCCGAGTTATTTACTGTTAATCCACCGCTTGCACTGCTAAAATCATAATTATTTGATAATTTAACCCCCGACGGATTACCAATAATAATTTGACCAGCAACTAATGATGTAGGTAACCCATTACCAGTAATTTGAAGTTCGTCGCCACAATAATCATAAGTTCCACTATTGCTAAATGTTCTTGTCCCTCCAACTTGAATGCATCCAGTTGAACCTGAACTTGAAATACCATAAATATGTCTTATTCTCAAGGCTCCTCCTGTTAATACATCAAAAGTAGAACCTAAATCTGTATTTAATAAAACTGAACTACTATTCCCAAATTCCAAAGATGAACCAGATGCTACTTTAAATGCAATTTTACCTTGAATAGATGTCAAATTAATTGTAAGTACTTGAGGTGTGTTCTGTTTGTTAAAAGTTATATATCCAATACTTGAACCCGATTTACAATTTTTAAGTGTTCCTCCTGTTAAGACTACATTTCCTGATAGGTTTGTATATGTATTATCATTAGCAAAATCTATAAAATTATTCAAATAAACTTTTCCACCTTCTAATGTAAACGTACCTGAAATAGTTAAAGGAGATAAATTATCAGTGACATCAAAAGAGATACTACCCGTACCTGTCGACGAAACAGTAAAATCTCCACCTACGGCATTCAGAGATCCGAGGAAATTTATATCAGATTCTTGATTTGGACAATTCCATATTAAGTTAGCAAATGTTTGACCAAGTCCGCCTGGTGCATCTGCATTTAAAGTATAACTTTCAATTTTGCATGTTGAATTAGCTGCCCAAAGTGAATTTGGAATTGTACCTGGGGCCTCCGTAAAGCAATGTTCGTAAATGCAACCTGAAACCATAGAGATATTTCCTTCAGTTGCTAGATCTTCATAATTTCTAAAGATACCTTTAATTTGGAACATTTTTGAAGATGGACTTGTAAGTGTGTTGTAATTATTTAATTTAGTAGAATGATTCACTAATGTTCCTGAAAAAGAAGCAATAGCATATTTACCTGGAGTAGTTAATGCTGGACCATTGTTAAAACAGCCATCAATTGTAATTTCCGAATAAACATTCGGTCCTGTTGTAAAGGTACCATAAGTAGCACTACCTGTTGATGCAATCGTAAAAGTAGCATTAGCTTGAACATAAAAGCTACCAATGATTTCTGACTCATTTTTATAAACATATAACTTTTTTGTTGTACTAACTGTCATTGCAGCCCCTGTTTCAATTGATAGATAGCATAAATATATACTGCTTTGATTAAATGTCATAGTTCCTGTTACTATTCGAACAAAGTCAGTTGGATAATCTGTTTCAGAACTCATAGATGTTTTATTAGGATAAGAAGCATCATCATCATATATTATATCGTCTGTAGAACTTTGCCAAATTGCAGCCGTATTCCAACTACCTGTGCTCTTGTTCTTCCAGTATTTTATCTGAGCATCACTAGGAGTAGCTATTCCCAGCAGAAAGAAAAACAATCCTAACATCCCCAATGTTTTAAATAAAGTTTTCATTTTCTTTAATATTTAATTTGTTTAAAATTATCTTTCATATAGCAATTAGAGTGCCAAAGAAAAAAGGTGCGGTTGTGGCTTGTAATCGTCTCTTATCGCTTATATTTGTCTCATATTGAGACAAGTTTTCTCATTATGAGACAATTTTTAAGGAATGCAGGTGAAATTTGGTGATGATATATTCCCATTAAAGTGCTTATTTTTAATGTTTTAGCGGTTCTTATTGTCTGCAATTATTATTCATTGTTATTTTGTAATTTCTGTCTCGTTTTGAGATTCTATACCGTTGCTAAGCATTGGTATTTGTCTTTTGTGGCAGTATTACGTCATTTGTACCATTTATTTTATAGACTTTATGTTTTGTTTTTAGAGTATTTTGTCACTATACTATTGTTTTATCAATTACTAATAGAAATATTTGATACTTCGGGAACTGTTTTGCTATATTTGATGTTTAACTTTTATAATCAATATTAATAATGAATGTAGATTACTTACATATTTTCTCTTCAAATTCCTGCAATAAAAATAATATCTCGCGAAAACTGAATTAATGCCTTTTGGATGCCTTTTTCTTGCCTTTTAGTTGGCTTTTCCATGCCAGTAAGTAACCCTTAAGTGTATGTGAAGTGTATCAGAAATGTATGTTTGAAGCAGTGAGAAAGTATTAGTGCAGTAAGAAAGTTAGTAATTGGGTAAGTAGGGAAGAGGATTGGATATTTGGCGGATACTGGTTTGATACCGGGAATATACAGGATTGATACTGGAATGATACTGAAATGATACAGAAAATATACCATCGTAATACCATCAGGAAACCATCATAATAGAGATTAACCACTAAAACACCAAAAGAGATAAAGAAAAGAATCCGCGAATTAGACTAATTACGCGAATTAGAGAATAAGATTAGAGAAGACCATTTTTCCCGCGAAACTCACGAAATTCACTAAAAAGAGCTTTCTCACGAATTAACACAAATTAACAAGAATTTCACTAATATACTTTAAGATTCCTTTATATCTGCGGAAATCTGTTTCATCTGTGGAAATCTGCGTTCTATTACATTATTTGCATCTGTATTTTCAATATCAGAAATAATATAATATTAATCCGAAGAATCTGCTACAACAGGTGAATCTGTGTTTATGGAACTCTTGTAAAAAGATTTTCTATTCTTCAAGATGCTTATTATTGTGTCTTTAGATTTATCGCAAAGATACTCAAGTCTTTTATTCTTTGGCAAATTCATGGTTTCTTTATAAAGACTTTCTTTCCATTCCCAGACTTCGCTCTGTGATTTTGATATATTATTCATAATTTATTAGTTCAATAGGAGTTAATATCCTGAATTCTTTAAAATAGTTATTTGAAATATTGGTCATCTTAACCTGCCTTTCTTTCAGTACGTTAGCAAGATGCTTATAGTTCCAGCTTACAAGATAATCTATTCCGTTAACAACACAAACTGCAATATGATATGCATCCATAAACTTTTTTTCAGGTATTATCTTTTCTTCTATGTATTTATTAGCAAGACATTCAATCTCCTCTGTCTTCTCAGTTGTAATAAAATCAATTGGGTATCTCTCAATTACATCCATTAATAATTTGCGCTTGTCTGTATTTTTAGTCTGCTGAATTTCTTCAATAACCAAACCTGAAATATATGTCTGATATCTGTTCTTATTTATAAAGTTATCAAAGAAGTCTATTGTGATTTCTTTCTTTTCCGGTGCATCATCTGCGAATAGAAAGTTTATGACTGAAGTATCCAGATATATTTTAAATAGTTCTTCCATGGTGTAATATAAATAGAATATTTTGCAATTTCAAATATTAATTATCTATTTGCAATGATTGATTCCTGGAATCCATTCCATTCCTTTTCATCTGCGGAAATCTGTTTCATCTGTGGAAACCCGCGTTCAATTCCTAATCTTTTTATCTTAAGCTTTTAGATAAGAAGCGTCTATAATGCAAAGAGTCGGTACTATTACCGGCTCTCAAAATCCCCGAATTGCCTATTGCCTACTCTTTTAAACCAGAATTATCTTTTCTTATCTTGAACCCTAAAAAATCTCTATCCGCTCTTATCCGTTCTTTCGGCGTCATCCGCGTTCCAATTTTCTCTTGCTCTTCAATTCATCATTCATAATTCTGAATTCTGAATTGCTCTTCTCTAACCCTAAAAAATCTTTATCCGCTCTTATCCGCTCTTTCGGCGTCATCCGCGTTTGAATTCTGAATTCTGAATTGCTCTCTTATCCGCTCTTTCAGCGTCATCCGCGTTCCAATTTTCTCTTGCTCTTCAATTCATCATTCATAATTCATCATTGCTCTCTTATCCGTTCTTTCAGCGTCATCCGCGTTCCAATTTTCTCTTGCTCTTCAATTCATCATTCATCATTCTGAATTGCTCTTCTCTAACCCTAAAAAATCTCTATCCGCTCTTATCCGCTCAATCAGTGTAAATCCGCGTTCCAATTTTCTCTTGCTCTTCAATTCATCATTCTGAATTGCTCTTCTCTAACCCTAAAAAATCTCTATCCGCTCTTATCCGTTCAATCAGTGTAAATCCGCGTTCCAATTTTCTCTTGCTCTTCAATTCATCATTCATAATTCTGAATTGCTCTTCTTTAACCCTAAAAAATCTCTATCAGCAGTCATCGCTCTTAAAAATCAGCATCATCCGCGTTCCATTCCTTCTTCTATCTTTTCTTGCCATTTTGTGCACGTTTTCACTCGTAACTGTATAATTGCTCTC
Source organism: Ignavibacteriota bacterium (assembly GCA_026390735.1). Classification (GTDB taxonomy): domain Bacteria; phylum Bacteroidota; class Ignavibacteria; order Tepidaquicellales; family Tepidaquicellaceae; genus CAIKZJ01. The sequence goes on along the minus strand of JAPLFJ010000068.1, from coordinate 26,807 downwards.
CTTATTCTTCATTTTCCGGGAACTTTTTTCAGCAACCACTTGTTTAACTATTATAATGTATAATCATTCGTACATTACAGAATTCTCTGAAATTCTATTGGATTTTTCGGCAAAAAATGCCTTAAAATCCCAAAACAGCATTTTTAAGCACCTAATACACATCAAATACACGTCTAACCCACATCAAATACACTTGTAATCCACCTGATTTAGCAGTAATTTAGTCAATATCCTGCAACACTTTAGCAATGTGCAGGCAGGGGCATTAATAAATTTAATTGAAAATTTATACTTAGGAGGTCTGAAAATGGCATTATTCGAACACGGTATTCTTGGAAAAGTGAAAGGTGCTGTCGGCGACGTTGTCGTTAAAAGCAATAAAGGCACAGACTATTCAGCTAAAAGAATCAGGCATTACAAGAAAACTACTTCCGAACGGCTGATTGAAAACAGAAGTATCTTTTCAAGACGATCCACTTTCTTCAGGTTTTTTGATGAATCACCTCTTATCGGTCTTGTTTGGAACTATTCTAAACTTCCGGGTAAAGAACCTTACCATAAAATGTTTAAATATAATTATAAATCTGTAAAAAAAGATTATGTCTCTACTTTATTTAGTATTCTGCCCCTGAAACATTTAGGCTCTTTCAGGAATGTGAAGATGGACGCTGATTCTCTTTCTTATGAGTTTTATCCTGATAAAGATTTCTGTGAAACTACCGTTCCTCCTTATTACTTTATAGCATTTGTTTATATGTGTTTTCCCGTTGATGTTAGTAAAGGAAACAGGGAGGCAACAGCAGTACTTGAACAGGAACCTAAAGATTTAGTGCTTAAGCAAAATGAAGCTGCTTTGTATAAGTTTGATGTTGAACCGTCTCAGTTTGAGATAATGAAAGATTTCAAAAAGGTGGTAGTGTTTCCCGCAGTAGTTTCCCAGAACCTTAAGAATAAACCTGTCTGGTCAAAAAACAATGGTATAATAGTGAAAGGAGATCCTGACCCTGTAGTCCCTCCAATAAAAACCGAAAAAGAAAAACCTAAAGGACCGTATAAAACTTTCTTTATGAAAGTGAGATAGGGGAATGTGATATAATGATCTTTCCATACCTCTCCTACGGACTGATTTTATCTTTGTTGCTGGAACAACATACTTCATTTATTCGTTAATCATTTCTATAACGCATTATTTTTGTAAATTCATAACTTTATTTTTATGGCATCTAATACAAAGTTTCCTGAAATAAGTTCTTACATCGAAGAGAAGAAGTTTCTTGAGCTTAAAGGATTTCTTCAGGTACTTCAGCCTCCGGAACTTGCGGACATTATAAAATATTTTTCACCCGCTGAACAGCTTATTCTGCTTGACCTGATTCCTCTGAAAATTGCCGCGAAGACTTTTGAGTTTCTCGATTTCTCCGATCAGAAGAAAATCCTGAACATTCTTAAAGGCGGGCAGATAGAAAGTATTCTGAATGAAATGGCGCCCGATGACAGAACCGCTCTGCTCAGCAGTCTGCCTGGTAAGGTTGTGAAAGAACTTATGGAGTTACTCAGCGAAGAAGAGAGGAAGGTAACTTTGTCACTTCTCGGTTATCCTGAAAATTCTGTCGGCAGGCTGATGACGCCTGATTACATTACTATTCAAAGTTCCTGGACGGTTAAAGAAGCGCTCAATTTTATAAGGACAAACGGAAATGACAGCGAAACTCTGAATGTCGTGTACGTTACTAATGATGGGGGAATACTGATTGATGATGTCAGAAGCCGCGAACTCCTGCTTGCTCCGCTTGATAAAAAGATTAGCGATGTGATGGATAATAAATTCCTGTACCTGAAAACATCGCAGGACCTTGATGAAGCAATTGATTTGTTTAAAAAGAATGCACGGACGGTTCTGCCAGTGATTGATGATGCGGGTTTGCTTATCGGAATCGTTACTATCGATGATATTCTGAACGTTGCTCAACGTGAAGATACTCGCGAGATGCAGAGCCTTGGCGGTACGGAAGCACTCGATGAACCATACATGGCAACTCCATTGCTTCAGATGGTGAAGAAGCGTGCCGTGTGGCTCGTGATACTTTTTATCGGCGAAATGCTTACTGCAACTGCAATGGGTTTCTTTGAAAACGAGATTGCAAAAGCAGTGGTGCTTGCTCTTTTTATTCCGCTTATAATTTCCAGCGGAGGTAATTCAGGTTCTCAGGCAACGTCATTAATAATAAGGGCAATGGCTTTGAGAGAGGTAGCACTTTCAGACTGGTGGAAGATTATGAAAAGGGAAGTTCTGTCAGGATTATTACTCGGAACCATTCTTGGTATTATAGGATTTATAAGGATTTCTGTGTGGTCTGCATTTTCAAACGTTTACGGCGAACACTGGATATTGATAGCATTCACTGTCGGATTTTCTCTTGTACTCGTTGTCTTATGGGGAACACTCTCAGGCTCTATGCTTCCTCTTATATTAAGGAAGTTAAAGTTCGACCCGGCAAAATCATCCGCCCCTTTCGTCGCAACACTCGTCGACGTCACAGGCCTCGTCATATATTTCCTCGTCGCAATAATATTCTTAAGTGGCACTCTATTATAATAAAAACCCCCCGTGTAAACAAAACGGGGGATTTAGCATTTCTCATTTTTGTTATTCCCGCATGTTTTAAGCAGGAATCTAAAATCTCTAACCCTAAAAAATTCTTTTCTCTGAACATTCTTTAATTCATCATTCATACGCTGGTAAACCAGAATTTCAATCTCTAACCCTAAAAAATCTCTTCTCTTATCTCTTTTCGTGAATTTCGCGGGAAAAGTTCTTTCTCTTTAATCTCTAACCTTAAAAAATCTCTATCCGCTCTTATCCGTTCTTTCAGCGTCATCCGCGTTCCATTCCTTTCTTTGCCATTTTGTGCACGTTTTCACTCGTAACTGTATAATTCCGCGTTCTTTGCGTCAGCCGTGGCGGAAGAATTCATAATTGTTCTTTATCCGCTCTTCCAGCGTTCATCCGCGTTCCAAACCTCTCTCTGTGAACCGACCTAAATCCTCTACGGCACTATCCTCAACTCCCCGCCGTCTACACCACCCCACTCTACAACCGTAAATCCTTTCCTCCTTACTCCTTTTATCTCAGGCGCCGTTAACTCTGTCTTCGAACTCAACGGCTTAAAGTAAAAGTTCAGTCTTAACAATGTCTCAGGTTTCGGCTCAATCAGCAACTCCATATTCTCTGCAAGGAATTTATCTCCCAGTATTCTTATGTCGTAGTACTTTGCCTTCCTTAATTTCGCAAGCCAGTATTCTTCAAACTGTTCTTTCTCTTTCTTGTTCAATCCAAGTTTCGGCAGATATTCTTCAAACCATTCTTTCAGATTTCCATACTCTACTACCCAACCTTCGTTCGGAAGTTCAACCTTGTTCAAATCCGCTTCATAGAAAAGATAATCATATTTGTTATCTATCATTCCGTCAGCTGTCGCGTTCACGTTCCATCCCGTACCGTATGCCGGGTCAGTGTAAGTAAGTTTCCCATTCACGTTAACCTTTACCGAAACGTTCACCTGCTCTGTCGGATAAAGATACACGGCAGGCTTCTTTACAGGCATCGGGTCGGGAGCGTCTGAAAAACAAATCTTTTTATACGTATCCACCAGCGTTCCTTCCAGAATATACTTGCTCTCTATCGTAACCGATATCCCGTTTCTTGCTGCATCCATCGCATCTTCAGGACTGTCTGCATAAAACCTGCAGGATGTTTTGTTAAACCTGCTGAAATTCTTTTTAAATTCCTTGCACCCTGATGCAAAGAATCCGAGTACTGCATTGCTCTCATACTTTCCGAAATTCTCTCCCTGCGTTATCTTTATTATCTGCATCTCCACTAAATATCCCTCGCTGACTTTCGGATAAACCGTTATCATACTTTTCTCAACAAGTGTAAAACCTTCTATTGTTGCACTCTTGTACATCGATGCGGGTATACCCTTGTTAATCATACTGTATAAAGTATCGTAGTTGTCGCATAATATTACTTTATCGTCATTTCCCTGTGCAAAGGATAAATTAAACAATACAACTATCAGCATTAGTGCCGCGAAAATCTTAAAATGTGTCTTCATAGCAATTAATTAGAATTTGTTATTTATTTAACTGTAAAACTGCCCGATTGTTCCTCCCGGACCTAAATATATATTTTATTATACATAAATAATCTACATAAATTATAATTCGTTAAAAAGGAATGAATCTGTCAGATTCCCCAGTCTCAAAATGAGACAAACTGAGTCTACCCGAAACCCCCAAAACAATAAAATAACGCAACATTCGGTTGGGATTGCGATGAAACATCTTTATAATCTACAAACGATTCCCGTTCATCGAGTGTAATATTCGTTCGTCGAGATTCATGTAACCGGATTCTCAATTTGAGAATGGCTGTCTCATTTTGAGACTCACAATTTTAAGTAAAGTGCAAAAACAGCCTGTAATCGTAACTAAAAGTTTGGCACGGGAATTGATATACAGATAGTATAATTTAAAACTTAAAACAAAGGAAAATTAAAAATGAAAGCAATCAAACAATTTACAGGCGCAGACTTCAGTTTCATGATCGGAATCATCTTAGTAGTAAGTTTACTCGTAACAGGATTCATAGTTAAATAACACAAACATTAAAATTAAAAATTAAAACACAAAGGGGAAACAAATGAAAAACATTAAATCATTCACAGGTACAGACTTCAGTTTCATGATCGGAATCATCTTAGTAGTAAGTTTACTCGTAACAGGCTTCATAGTTAAATAAAACAAACATTAAATTAAAAACATAAAACACAAAGGAAAATTAAAAATGAAAACAATCAAAGAATTCACAGGCGCAGACATCAGTTTCATGGTCGGAATAATCATGGTAGTAAGTTTACTCGTAACAGGATTCATAGTTAAATAAATCAAACATTAAAATTAAAAATTAAAACACAAAGGGGAAACAAATGAAAAACATTAAATCATTCACAGGTACAGACTTCAGTTTCATGATCGGAATCATCTTAGTAGTAAGTTTACTCGTAACAGGATTCATAGTTAAATAAATCAATCACTAAACAATTTTAAAAACACAAAAAGTAAAAGGGGAAAACAAAATGAAAGCAATCAAAGAGTTTACAGGCGCAGATATCAGTTTCATGGTCGGAATAATCATGGTAGTAAGTTTGCTGGTAACTGGATTCATAGTCAAATAAGTATTAATTAAAGTATATCAAAAAAAGCCGGAAGCCATGCTTTCGGCTTTTTTTAATTACAAATACAGATAAACATCGTCATTAATTACGCTGTTTCAATTTGATTACTAAATTGCTAAGCTCGTAGAAAATTCCCAACATGAAAAAGATATTGAAAATAGCTGCAGTTGTTGTAATAGTTCTTATCATTGCTCTTCAGTTCTTTAAACCCGATACGGTCAATCCCGTTGAAGATAAATCAAAATTCATTACATCCAAACATCAGATTCCCGATAACGTTTTTCAGAAACTCGAAAAATCCTGCTTCGATTGTCATTCATACAGAACTAAATGGCCGTGGTACAGCAAAATTTCTCCCGTCGTTTATCTTGTTAACAATGATGTTAATGACGGCAGAAAACATCTTAACTTTTCCGTCTGGACTGATTATGATAAATCAAGGATGATTGATAAACTCGACGGAATAATCACCGAAGTTAAAGATGGTGAAATGCCAATGTCAATTTATCTTCCCTTGCATCCCGAGGCAAAGATGTCGGATGCGGATGTTAAAATGCTATTGGACTGGGCTAAGAACCTGAAAGATTCACTTTAATAATAAAGCAACACTTTTTATAATCAAATATACGGAGGATTTATGCAGTCACGATTAATTTATTTGTTTTCTTTCTTATTAATATTTGCCGTCATCGCAGGTTGCGGCAAGAAAGAAGAAACACCAAAAGTTTCTGATGCAGATAAACAGAAACTCGTTCAGCACTTGAAAGATGCCTTTACTGGCGAATCAACAGCAAGCGCTAAGTATGAAGCCTATTCCAGAAAAGCAAAAGAAGAAGGTTTCGATAACATCGCTAAGCTATTTGAAGCAGCTTCTAAATCAGAAGCATTTCATGTAAAGAACCATAAAGCCGTTCTCGAAAAACTCGGTGAGAAAGCTCCTGAAGTAAAACCTGAGTTCACTGTTAAAACCACAAAGGAAAACCTTGAGGACGCTATCAAAGGCGAAACACACGAGGCAATAAATATGTATCCTGAATTCAAAAAACTCTCAGACTCAATGGGAGAAACAGGAAAAGATGCTTCAAAGTCATTCGACTTTGCAATGCGTACGGAAGCTAAACATAAAGTATTCTACGAAGATGCACTCAAAGCACTCGACGGTAAAACAGTCGATAAACTTCCATCAGCTTACTGGGTCTGTCCTGTATGCGGAAACACTGTTACAAACGAAGCCGACATAAAGAAATGTACTATCTGTAAAAATGAAAAAGAACCTTGGGTGAAAATCTAAGTTAAAGTTAAATCTTTTTGTATTATATAACAAAAGCCGGAAGCATAGTACTTCCGGCTCTTTTATTATAAATATCTTTTATTACATCCCTATTTAATCATCAATCCCGATATGCTTCGCAATCGAGGATTGACCCAGAGGGTGCCCCCTGATTAACTAGCTTTAGCTATTTAATCATCAGCATTCTTTTTGTTTCTGTAAAGTTTCCGCTCTGCAGTCTGTAGAAGTAAACTCCGCTGTTCAGCGTACTTCCGTCAAACCTTACTTCATAAGTGCCCGGTTGAAGTCTTTCATTCACAAGCGTTTGTACTGTTTTACCCAGAATATCATAAACAACAAGTTTTACATCCCCCAAATTTGCAATTTCAAATTTTAAATTTGAACTGCTGTTAAACGGGTTCGGATAGTTCTGCTTCAGTGAGTATGAAGATGGTACTTCGCTTGAAATCTGTCCGACTGATATCGGCTCTGTTATGACTGTCTGAAATGAACCTCTGCCGTGTGTTGCCACTACGAGAGTGTTGTCTGCCGGACGGAAATCTGTCTGTACGCAAACCACATTTCCGATTGTTGAAACTGCCTGTTGTGTCCAGACTGTGCTGTTGCCGTTTAACACGCTCGTGAAATACATTCCGGTAGATGTGCTGAGCATTGTCTGCATCGTATTGTTTATGTAAAATATTTCAGCCCATCTTACTGATGGTCCGTTTACACCTGAAAGGTTTCCTTCCACGGCCGTCCAGTTCGTTCCGCCGTTGTTTGTGTACCATAAACTTTGCATGTTGTAGTTACTGAATACTGCCAGTGCAAAGTCCGAATTTGAAGGGTCAACTGCAATACACGAAACATATCCTGCAGGCAGGCCTGTGTTCAGATTTCCACTTACTGTATATGATCCGTTTGCATTCGTAATCCTTCTTATGTGTCCTTCATCTGAACCGTAATAAACCACATTCGGATTGTTCGCTCTTGATATTCCTATAGTACTCACTTTAGCAGAAGTCGAACCAAAATCCGTTCCCGCTAAATAAGTCCATCCAACAGTATTTGTTCCGTTTTGTACATTATTGTTTCTCCATATACCTGTAGTTGTTGCTGTGTTGCCTCCTCCGAAATATAACAATGAAGAATTATTTTTGTCCAGTACCAACGGATTAATGAACTGAGGATTCGTTGAACCCGTTGGTTTTAATGTCGAATAATTCGACTGGTCAAAATTTGTTCTCTGAAGTTCTCCGTTTTGTGAAGATGAATAAATCCTGTCGTCTCCTGCAGGAGGTATTGCACAGAACCCGCCGTCACCGCTGTTTATTGCAGACCACGGCGTTGAAAGTGATGATGACGTCGTCATATAACTTCCGTTATCCTGATAACCGCCTGCAAGTCTGTTGTTTCCCGCTTCGGGTGCAATCGATATTCCGTAAAACTGTGTTACGTTATAACCATTGTTAAGTAACTGCCAATCAACCGGATTACTTGTATTAATGTTTGCAGTAATATCACTCGTCCTCGATATTCCGCCATCGTGACCTGAAAAGAATTCTACATTATTTCCCGGTCTGAAAAATCCCGAATGTATATCCGGATGATGATTTGGATATGTTCCGTTTTCCTGTGTTGGTTGATAACCGGCTACTCTTCTCGCATTACCTGTAGTCGCAAAGCCGTCTGTTGATACATACATATTCACAGCATTAACTATTAAGAAATTTTCATTGTCAGGTTTTACGCTCATAAATAAATCATATCCGCCCTGTGAATCGAATGGCTCATTAAATGTTCCGTAATTGTTCTGTCCTGCCTGAGGTAAATTTGCTCCTCTGCTTTCCCAGATGCCGCCTGTCCCTGTTCCGTTACCGCTTACGTATGTATATTTGAATAGCATATGTCCGTTAACTGAATTCGGAAATCCGTTCAGTACTCCCTGAACTGCAACGTAAACCACATTAGGGTTTGAAGGTGCAAGTGCAAGTACTATTCTTCCGTAATTCGGAGGAAAACCTGAAGTCGGTGTTATGTCTGTAAAATTTATTCCGTCTGTTGACCTTCTGATTCCGTTCATCGGACCTGCCGCATTAAAACTTCCTGCTGCATAAACAACTCCGTTCGGATTAACTGCAACGTCCGTATACTCAGACCTGTTTGTGGAAGAACCCAGTACCTGTGTCCAGTTTGTGCCGCCGTTTGAACTTCTGTATAAGGAGCCAACTGTTGCTGCGTATACTTCTTCCTCTGATGTGTTCGAAACGTCTGTAGCCAAATTCCAAACGTACTGCCAGTCCGAAGTAAAATTGTTAGGTGGTATTCCTGATGTTGATGGAAGCAGTGTCCAGCTTAATCCGTTATTGCCGGATTTATAAACACCGTTGCCTGTAAATGCCATACCGCTTCCGGGTTGTCCTGCTGAATTTCCTGTCCATTCACCCGTTCCTGCATACCAGTTTGTTGTATTGCCTGTTCTTCTGTCCTGCGCAATACAGGTTGCAGAATGCAGTTGTGAACTTGTTGTCGTTTGTGTCCAGCTGCCTCCCGTATTTGCAGTTCTCCATATTCCTCCTGTAATACTGCCCGCAATGATAATGTTTGGATTGCTGACGTCGCACGCAAGTGCTCTTGTTCTTCCGCCAACGTTGTTAGGACCTCTTTCAGTCCACGTAAGTGAATTAGGATTATCCCTGTCAGTTGCCTTTGGTAATCTCGACGCAAAGTCCTGCTCAAGGTTAAAAATGTTATCGGGAATCCTGTTAGTCTTTATATCCCTTAACATTTTGAATTCCTGCTCAAGACGTGCCCGCGGGTCGTCTTTGTCGCCTGTACTGTAAGATTTTTCTGTTTCTTTTTCTGAAAGTTGTGAGTTGCTGTTTTTGGAAGCCGTAAACATTATTATTGAAGATACAGCAATTAATAATGTTACTGCCAGAACAGTGAGTTTGTTGTTTTTCATAGTGTGTGATTTAGTTTTGCCCCCTTTTCAATAAAACAAATTGATAGTTAAATGGTTCATCTGAAATTGATTAATTCATACCAATTTTGTCCCTCACTTCCTTACCTTGTCACTTTGTCACCTCGTCACTTTGTCACCCTGTTACTTTGTCACCCTGTTACTTTGTCACCCTGTTACTTTTTCACTTTGTCACTTTTTCACCCTGTCCCTGTTACTTTTTCACCTTGTTACTTTGTCTCCCTGTTACTTTGTCACCCTGTTACTTTGTCACCCTGTTACTTTGTCACCCTGTTACTTTGTCACCCTGTTACTTTGTCACCCTGTTACTTTGTCACCCTGTTACTTTGTCACCCTGTTACTTTTTCACTTTTTCACCCTGTTACTTTTTCACTTTTTCACCCTGTTACTTTTTCACTTTTTCACCCTGTTACTTTGTCACCCTGTTACTTTTTCACTTTGTCACTTTTTCACCCTGTTACTTTTTCACCCTGTTACCTTGTCACCGCTCTTAAGAAAACATAGTCTTCATACATCTATAATAGTCTAAATACTTTTTATAAACGGTAAATGTGCACTTAAAAGCCCATTATTTGAGACGAACGCACATAAAACTATGGCACGGAAATTGATATATAAACAGTATAATTGAAATTTATAAACATTAAAAATAAAAAAATGAAAAATCTTAAATCATTCACAGGCGCAGACTTCAGTTTTCTAGTTGGTATTTCTGTCGTCATAGGTATGCTTGTAGTCGGATTTATCGCCAGATAAAACATACCCAATATATATCTTATAAACAAAAAGCCGGAAGCTATGCTCCCGGCTTTTTCATATTATACAGCAATGCCATTAAGTTATAAATATAAAAAGGGCTGACGTTTAGTAAGCCCTTCCTGTAAAATCGTTTCTTAATAAGATATATACACTGGTAAACAAGAAGAATCTTTTCTTATTTCTAACCCTGAAAAATCTTTTAATCAGTGTAAATCAGTTCTAATCGTCTTTTATCAGCGTCCCATTCTTTTCTATTTCTTTGCACAGTCTCGGCGTATGCACGTTTTCACTCGCGCCTGTCTAATTCTGTGATTTAATCTGTGACCGTGTCTGATGTTTATTGTTGCTGCCCGTATCTTTATCTCCAATGCCCCTGTATATTATAAACCCGATAAATGATACTAACACTATTACAAAAACTAAGGTATATATTCTTATACCCGCCTTGCTTTCGTCATCATACATAAAGTGATTTCCTCTCCCCGGTTTTGTAAGGATGTATGTTTCTTCAGGAGCGCTAATCCCAAAACTAAATTAAATAAACTTGCTTAATCTTTAAGCAACCAGTTATAAAATGCAAAATCAAATGAATGCCTGAAGCAGAAAAATGAATTTGGCCCTATTCATTATAAGGCAATTATTGTGCCATCAAAAAGTTCGTTTCCGCCCTGTTTCAAGGATTCCTTCAAAGACTTTATAGTCCTGGAATGAATAAAAGAGGTGACTTTGCTATATTATTCTGTCTTAACTTATTGTGCATTTTTTTTGTCTCTTCAATCATTGCCTGATTTTATTTCGGGAATTTATCTGATATGTTTATTCACTTATTGTAAATTCACCGCCCCTTACAACCTGTAGGTTCATTCTTGATACTTTCTGCAACTCCCTTCAAATACCAAAAAACCCGCCGGGGCGGGTTTAATATGAATAACCCCCGGTGGCAACCGGGGGTTATAATCTGTAATCCTCCAACCCGCTGTGCGGGTTGAATGTATATCCGTAATTTTATTCTATCGTAAACTCTTTCGTTACAGGAGTTGCATTATCCACACCAATCTTCACTGTCACAGAGTATTTACCCGGTTCAAGTGTACCGTTTGGTTTGTAAGTTGAGTTCACAGAACCGCCGTCTGTTTCCACTTCGGCTTTTCCCATTGATGTACCTTCGTGTTTCCACTCAAAGGTTACCTTTGTCTTCGACGGAGCATTCTTCACGTTTCCTGTGCAGTAAATCGCTGCTACATCTGCGTGAAAAGAAGAAGCATCACCGCTGCAATCATTACCGTTCATCGAAGAACATAACTTAACGTCAGAAAGATTTGCAGTTGAAACACTGCACGACGGAAATATGCTTGAAAAACATACCACAGCTAAAACCAGCATACCTGCCAGCACTTTTGAAATCCCTAATAATTTTACCATACTATTATTGTTTAAATTAATGTTAAATCTAACAACATTCATCCCGCCAATAACATTCATTTAAATTAAACATCTTTTATACCTCTGTGCTGTTAACACTATTATCTGATTTCAGTAAAACAACCAATATTGTCTGTATAAACTCACCGGCAGGTTAATGACTTCGGGCTTAATTCCCCGCTGCTTGAAGCGGGGAGAATTCATTTATCTCCTGCCTGTTCATTTGTATTTACCTGCGTCATAACGTGTTCTACTTGGTAATTGTAAAAGTATCGAACAAGATGTAGCTCCCTGTGTAGCCGCGGTAACTGTTTACCGTTACGGAGTTGCCGGTAATGTCCACGACGCTGAAGTAATAGGTTAATTGGTCATTGTGCACGTTCCAGTTAGTTCTGACAATTGGATCGATATAGTTAACGTCTGGTCCCGCCCCGCAGGTGCCATTGAGAAGCTGAACAACATTATTCTTCCATAGGGGTGTCGGTGGCGTAGTCTGTGGATTCGGGGGGACACTGCTATCAACGGTCTTGCGGGAAAAGAGATGCGAATGTCCGCAGGCGTAGATGTCGAAATTATTGGAGTCAAGGAAAGACCAAAGCGCTGTATAGGACTGGTTTGCTGCCGATGGTTCTTGCGGGTCGTCGTAAACATAGTAATAGGGTGTATGAAGGAAAAGGAATTTGTGTGTTGCCCTGGTCTGTGACACCTGTGTTCTTAGCCATGACATCTGTGTGTAATCTATGTTGCCCCCCAGGCTTTCGTGGGTTGTGTCTTGCGTCAGATAGTATGGATCAAGTACAGCGAAAAAAGAATTGCCGCCCTGAGCGGTGAAGGAATAGGTCAGGTGTTCGTAGCCGGTCGGACCGTTGCCGGGGTTCTCTGGAAACGCACTTTGGAAAGCCAGCTGGTTGCCGAGCAGGAAGGCGTGTGAAGAAGAGTGCTGGTGATACAACTCGTGATTGCCAATGGCACTGTACAAGGCTATTCCACTGCTGGTCAGGGGCGCGAACAAGTCTTTCCATGCCTGGAATGTGTAGGAGGAATCGAGATAGCCCATGTAGGACATATCGCCGGCGAACATCACAAAGGACGGTTTTGGTGACAACGTGGATACCTGGTTGATGATGGCGTTCAACACTGGTGTGTTCACAGGATGTTCAAGTGAGTCAAGACGGCTGTCTGCCATGAAGACGAAACGAAACGTTTCACCCGTTCCACCCATTGGATCCGTCGTGCATCCGTTCAGCATTGTGACAACCACAACCAGCAACATCATTGCGGCGATTTTGAGTGACATATTTTTAAACTTAGACATTTTATAACCCTTTCATTAAATTATTTTTAAAAACAAAGTTTTTGCTGAGAAACAAAAAGAAGTTGATAAACCATAAATTACTGTATCAGTAGCCTCACACTCAACAAGAATGTAGCAAGAGTCTGCATTTTCTGCTTCCAAATACTGATTCATAACCTGGTAAACCAGAAATCTTTTATCTCTAACCCTGAAAAAATCCGCGTTCCATTCTTTTTATCTCTAACCCTGATAAATCTCTTCTCTCTATTTCGTGAATTTCGCCGTAGGTCCGGGATGAATTTAGCGGGGAAATTCTTTATCTATCTCTATACTCTCTTATTTCATCATTCATACGCTGGTAAACCAGAATTATCTTTTCTTATCTTTAACCCTAAAAAACAATCAGTGAAAATCAGCTCTAATCGTCTTTTATCAGTGTGCCATTTCTTCTTTTATCTTTTCTTGCCATTTTGTGCACGTTTTCACTCATAACTGTATAATTGTTTTTCATCCGCTCTTTCAGCGTCATCCGCGTTCCAATTTTTTCTGCTCTCTTGGTGCCCTTTGCGTCTTTGCGTGAAATCTCTTTCTCTAATCTAATCTTTAACCCTAAAAAAATCTCTATCTGCGAAAATCCGCTCTTTCAGCGTCATCCGCGTTCCATTTTTAAGTTTCTTATTTTTCTAATTCCGATTCATCGGTATTTTTGCTTGTCTCTAACCCTGAAAAATCTTTTAATCTGTGAAAATCAGCTCTTTCAGTGAAAATCAGTGTGCGTTCTTTCCTCCGGTTACATTGCGATTAAAATTTTATCTGTTACCGAACTACTATATCATATCTTTTTATCTGGGCTGGTGGCGTGTCTTTTTCCCAGGGTCTTAGATATTGTAAAATGATTGTTGCCGTCCCTGGAGATTCCGTTTTGAAAGTCCAAACTTCTTTTCCCCCCTGTCCCTGCATATCCGTTGATGGTGCTATGTAATCCGTGCTTAAAAGATGCACAATGTTCGAATCCGAATTACTTCCAAGCTGCCAGCTGAAGCCGGTTGTCTTGTTCGACTCAAGAACAATTGAGAATGAATCCCCGTTGATTACGATAATCGTGCTGTCGGGAGTCGTTGCGTTATTATCCTGTGCAATGGTGTAATTACTCAGCATTAATACAGAACAAATAATTGCCAGTGATAATAGAATTAATTTTTTCATATTACTTTTAATAAAGTTTAAAAATTATTTTAGTAGAATTAACTTTTTTGCAGATATAAAATCTCCTGCCTGCATTTTATTTGAATCAGTTACCATCAATCTGATGCTGGTGTCTGCGGCGACGTCAGTTGTCCGGCTTACTGTAAGACCTGATTGAGTAATATTATTGTAAGTGAGGTTTGAGATAATGGGGCCTGTATTTGGATTATAGAAGTTAACTGATATGGAAAATGTAATAACGAGACAAATTGAAAATACAAACTTTTTCATCTACGGAGAAATATTAGTTAATAAAAGTTGACAACCCTAACTAATTACATGATAAGATAAATTATCTAAAAGAGATGTTCAAGAATAAAAGAAATAGAGTTGGGGGTTCGCATTGCGTCAAAAATAATGTAACCATGGGATAAGCATTAACAATATTCGTTGCCTCATAAGTAATATAACCATGTTGTAAATCCATTAATTAAATCAGTATGTTTTCATTAATTCATAAAGTACTTTACAAGAACGGGAGGATTTACCCAAACCCAACCCAATCCAAGTTTATTGCTCCTCTTCAGCCGGTAAACCTTGCGAACAACAGAATATTTACGAATGGTTCGCACTCTTAATTATCTCAGAACCTCAATAATGGCGATTATAGTCTGTATTTGAGGGTTTTTCTTCCCAAAGTTATCCAAAATTGCCCCGTTTTCGGGTATAATAGCGGACAAATAGCCTCTCAAATTAATTGTGGTAGCACTTATATATTTATGGTGTTTCATTGAGATTTAACTCTATATTTAATCTTTTACTTCTTTGAATTCCTCCTCACTTTTAATCATGAAAGTAAAACTTCTCGGAGTGCTTAATAAAACCATATCGCTAACGGCATTAAGTTCTTTTATCAAACCATCACTTTTTATTTTGAGATATCTCTGAGGTACATCAGAAAATGTTTTATTATAATATATTAGATAGGAAAACTCTGTTCCGGTTATATAGCGCATTTTATTCTTTTCGTGCACGCTATTGTAAGGAGCGAATAAAGTCTTTTGTAGAAAATTTTAATTTAATAAACAGAACAAACTTGTAAGTTAAATGTTTATTGGTTTTTGAAATTAATCTTTCTTATAGGTCCCGTTCCATCTTTTACTGAAATCAAGATTAAAGTGATTAGCGCTTATATTATTTACGTTAAGACTGTAAATTCCAAAACCACCTTCCGAAGATTTATCAGTTCTGTAAAATGTAAAATATAGTTTTCCTCCGATAACATATCCTTTACCAACAGCATAAATATTCCCATAATCAGTAAATGTTAACGTATATCCCTCATTTTCAGTAGAAATAACCAACTTGCTGGAGTTGCTTTCGGAATATGTACCGCTGAAATCCTGTGATTGTAATGTTTTTGTGATTGTTGTAAAAACAAACAAAGCAAATAGAATTGTTATTATTTTATTCACGTGAAATAATTATGTTTAAAAAGTTAAACATGAGCAATTCAATTTATAAAATCAATAGCAAAATATAGAGATCTGTAATTCATAAATTAACTAACATTTTAGGAGAAATTAGTAAGTGCGTTACATTACTAATAAGCCAGCGAATATGTTTCTCCTCGTCCTTGATTTCATTACTTATGAAGCAACGAATGTATTTCTGCTCAACTCATGGTTACATTATTTACGACGCAATACTATGCGGCGATAATATTATTTTAAATATTGACTTTATAAATTAATATTTTTAACTTGGCCATTGGAGTGAAATCATTATTGAAAAAACAAACTATGAAGAATATAATCTTTCATTTTGTATGCGTTATTTTATTCTTTTCAATCGGTTGTGCTAAGACCCAGGAATTAAAGGTACAACAAACAGAAAAGCCAACCACATCCGGTACCGTATTAAAAGATACTTTGCCAAAGACTACCGAGACCGTTCCTACAACTATATCTGGCCTGGTCTATGGTATAAAGGATATCCCCAAAGATATAAAATATGACGGTAAAGTAATTGCCTCAGCAAAGTGGTCTGATAAAAATGGTGATAATGTGATTGTTATTACTGAAACAGATGTGAAAACTACTGAGATAAAAAGCAGACCTGACGATCCGGAACTTAGTAAATGGTTATACGGATACCACTATGTTTCAAACAAACTTCTCTGGAAGATTCAGGACTTTGTTGATCAATGTCCTGCTGCTTTAGACCTTACATACATACCAAATTCATTAACAATCACTGATATAAATAATAACGGCATCGCAGAAAGTACATTCCTGTATATGCTCGGATGCAGAGGTGACGTAAGCCCTGTTGGTCTGAAACTAATGATGCACGAAAAAGATATTAAATATGCTCTTCGCGGTGAAACATTCATTAAGTATGAAAACGTTGCTGAAGGAGGGGATATAAAGGAGGTTGATCCTTCATTTAAAAAAGCACCCGACAGTTTTCTTGATTATGCAAAAAAACAGTGGGAAAAATTCAAGACAGAGAAACTGGGTAACTGATATATCGTAAAACTTGAAATGCAAACTGTGATTTACAGATTTATAATCCAATATACATTTTATCAAACTTAATTATAATCTTATGAGCTTTTGCGGAAAATGCGGTAACCAATTAAACGAAGGTGCAAGGTTTTGCCCGAAATGCGGGAATAGTCTTTCAGGCAAAAAAGAATCTGTACCTGAACAGCCAAAGTCTTCTGTTCCCCCTAAACACGAACAACAACCTCCTGTCGTAAGTATGCCAGTTAAAAAAGGTAAAAGCAGGAAGGGGGTTGTTATCTGGATTGCTGCTTTAGTAATCATTGGTGTTGGATTATTCTTTAGTTATAATTATTTCTTCTCCGGTCCTAAAAAAATGATTGCTGAATACAAAGTCCCTTCAAAAAACTCTCTGGTGAAGCTGGACAGTAGCGGAATGGCACCTGCGAATATGTTCGGTGTTATGCTTAAAGAAGGAAACGACAAGAGTGATGCTGAAGATGTGGCAAAACTGGTTAATGGTAAGATCGTTGGTGTTATAGAAATTAATAATGTTTATCAGATAGAATTTGACGGTAAGACAAAGGGAGATTTATATGCAGCCCTGAAGAAGGTGAAATCTTCTGAGAAGGTTGATATAGCTTTTCCTGACGGGATACTTAGAATAGATGGTGCAGAAAATTCTTCATGCAATCCGCTTGATGATCCGTTTTATGAAGGAAAGGACGGCAATCCGTATAAGATGATTAACTTAAAACAGGCATGGGATATTATAAAAGCTTCGGGAGTGAAACTGAATGACGTGAATGTTGGTGTTGTAGATGTTAATGTAAATTATGGCTCGGATGAATTTAATACGGGTAAGTCAGTAATTGTTCCGCTGGAAAAAACAGATATGAATACAAAAGGAGAACTTACACATGGAACCATGGTCACAGAAATTATAGCCGCAAACGGTGAAAACGGTGGAATGACAGGTGTTGCTTCTATACTTGGCGAAAATCTGACTGTAAGTACTACCGCAGGATCCAATTTGTCTTTAAAAGGATTAAATAAGCCTAAGGTTGATGCTGAAAATGTATCAGAGTTTGAGTACAACGGGAAAATCTATACTATGGATGCAATGAAAAATATTCAGAAACAAATTGAAAATGGTGCTACTGTAATTAACTGTTCGTTCGGGAATCACTGGAAAGATTATTCACTGGCTCAGCATAAGGATTACTCCAAAGTCTTTAAAAGTTTTCTTGAACGGACTCAGAAAAAATATCCTAATGTGATTATTGTCGGGACAGCAGGTAATGACGCGAATATAATTGAAGGGACAAGAATCTGGAGCCATAAGATGGACAACCTCGTTACCGTTGGCGCAGTCAACAGAGATGGGACCTGGGCAGATTATTCGAATGTTGCGGAAAAAAATACGAATGATGAAGTTACTGTTGTTGTATGCGGCGAGAATAAAATGGAAGACGGTAAATCTCATTTCGGTACAAGTTTTGCCGCACCTCAGGTTACTGGTGTGATTGCTTTGCTTCGTTCCATTAACCCAAAGCTCACCCCCGCTGAAATCAAGAAAATACTATCCGAGTCTACGAAACAGGTTGAAGAAAAAGATACTTCTATGAAGAAGTTTAACCAGCAATTGCTTCAGGCAGATGATGCGGTTCTTAAAGCGCTTGAGAGCGCGACTGGTAAGAAGTGGGATAAGAATAAGCTGCTTGCAATGATGTTTGTTGATTTGAAATCTGAAGGTGCGGCCCCTGAGTTTACAATTACTGCGACGATTTCATCGGCAAGTGAGAAAGGTACGAAACTTGAGATTGAATGCACAGGCGGTGATTTTGCATTAGGCGGAGACAGGATAAAGACTTTGAGCTCTGCTGGTTCGGTTTCGTGGAAGGTTTCTGTTATAAAGCCTGAAACGGTTTTAAGCGTGAAGGTTACAAGGCTTGATACGAAGGCGTGTAAAACAATACTTGTAGGAGGAAAGATTGAAGCAAAGGATCTTGCGGGTGATTGGGACGGCGGTACCTGCTGGGATGCATGGAGTACTCCGTACAAGATTGCAGAATCAAAAATTAAAGCGGCAATGCTTTCTGCAAAAGGAGAATTTATCCCTATGAAGATGAGTGTAACATTTATTTCAGAAAGTATGATTGGTGCAAACATGAAAGTAGAAGGTTCGGCAATGCCTCCTCCACCGATGAATTTTACTTTTAACGACGGGAATATTGAAGCTAATGCTTTTGCAATGACTAACAAATATCATTTTACAGGTAAGGTAACTGCAGAAGGAGGGAAGTACGTTATTAACGGTGAGTGGTCTTCATCAAACCCGGGAATTAAAATGAACGGCAGATGGAAGGCAAGTAAGAATATTAAATAAACTGAACATTCTTTGAAAAATTAAATTTAAACTAATTATATAATATGAGCTTTTGTACTAATTGCGGCAATGGACTAAGCCAGGATGATTTGTTTTGTCAGTCCTGTGGAAGTCCTGTAACTAAAAATGAAACATCGCAGGATGTCTTTCAAACACCTCCTGTTCAGCAAACTTTTCAGACACCACCACTACACCAGGTACAGCAAAGTTATCAGTCTCCGCCACAGCAGCAATATCAACCGCCTCCGCCACAGTATTATCAACAGCAGCCTGCAAAGAAGAAAAGCATACTTCCGATTGTATTAATTATTCTTTTTGTTCTTTTTGCACTGGGTAGTGTTGGTGGTTATTTTGCGTATAAATACATCGTGAAAAAGGCTTCCGATACTGTTGAAAAGATAAATACTAAAGTTGATAAGGAAATCACAAAAGAGGTCCCTAAAGAAAATCAACAAACTAAGACAGGGCAGAATATTACTGAGACAGTAAAGGAAAAGGAAACAGCACAGGAAAATAAGAAGATTGACAAAAGTGATGTAAGCAAGTCTTCGACAGAAACCGAAAAGACAACGGGCGGTTTTCCCGGTAAATATCCCGAAGGGAGTAAAATATACCTCGATGAAAGTGATTTAAATGTCTATTACGGTAAAGAAGAACTTAAAATTATGAGGAACGAAATATTTGCGAGACACGGGTATATTTTTAAGACAGATGATCTGAAATCATATTTTAGTAAGCAAAGCTGGTATCGTGCGGAACGGGATAATGTTGATAATCTATTGTCAAATATTGAGAAGAAGAATATTGCCACAATAAAATCAGCAGAGAAAAGAAAATAATAAGTTCAAACATTAATTAATTGATTATAAACAGGAGTAAAATGAGACTAACTTTAAAAGTGATTCTTGCAATATTAATTATCGTTACTTTAAGTGCAGATAATTCTTTTTCGCAGGTGAATTCAAAGGCTAACAACATTATATATCTTGATCTTGGGATTTTCTTCACAGGAAGCACGGGAGCATTAGGTGTCGGATTGAATTACGAAAGAATGCTCAGCGATAATGTAAGCATAAGGGCAGGAGTAAACATTGGTATGTTTGGGGCAGGAAAAAGCGGTGATGCTTTTGGAGGTTCCGGAATTGGGTTTCCAGTTTCTTTCAATTATATGACAAACAATAAGAATAAATTTGAAGTTGGCGCAGGCGGCGGACCTTATATCGGATTCGACACTAAGAAATTAAGACTTTTCCCTGTTGTGAGGGTAGGATACAGGTATCAGACGGATGAAGACGGAATGATGTACAGGGCAGGTGTTGAGTTCCCGTCGAACCTATACATTTCACTTGCAGGTATAGGGTATCATTTCAAATAAAATAATTTAATGAAAATGAAAAAGCTTATAATATTAATATCATTATTTCTGTCGATGAATGTATATTCACAGGATATATCAAAACCCAGGAACATAGTATATCTCGATGTAGGAATAATATTTACAGGCAGTGCGTATGCTTTGGGAATGGGGCTGAATTACGAACGGATGTTAAACGATAATTTCAGCGTAAGGGCCGGTGTGAACATCGGTTTATACAATACGAACGTAATAGGGGACAAGGTTGAAGGTACAAGCATCGGATTTCCGGTAACAATAAATTACATGACAAATAACAAAAACAAATTTGAGGTAGGTCTTGGTGGCGGTCCGCGAATCAGTCTCACCGATGAAAACACTAACGTATTTTTCCCTGCACTTAGATTGGGGTACAGGTATCAGCCGGATGATTCCGGGATGATGTACAGACTCGGTGTTGAATTGCCGTCGAATATGTATATTTCGCTTGCAGGAGTAGGGTATAACTTTAAATAATATTTAAGTCTCCACAATTTGGCCTTCCATTGAATTGAATTTAAATATTAATTGTCGAAATGCTGCCCACATTCGTAGCTATTTGGTCAGCTGACTTCCATTTCTTAATTGTGTCCCTCCTTCTGAATTGAATTTAAATATTAATTGTCGTAAATTGACTCGCATTCGTAGCTCAGTTGGTAGAGCAGCTGACTCTTAATTATCTCGGAACCTCAAAAATGGCGATTATAGGCTGTTTTTGAGGTTTTTTCTTCCCAAAGTTACCCCAAATTGCCCCTTTTTCGGGTGCAATAGCGGACAAATAGCTCCTCGAATTAATTATGGTATACCATATTATATTATGTCCTTTTCTTTTATCACCAAATATGAATATGAAACCCATAGTAAATGTTTGAACTATTGTTTTATAGTTAATTGTAATGTTCAATTTGATTTGCATAACACACAATATTATGCTAACTTTACACAAAATAATAGAATTAGTACAGCACAAAATAATAGAACAGGTTTATAACAAAATAAGAGGTATTTAAAATAAAATAAATTATAAAGTAATAGAACAATGGCAACGCCAAATGAAAACCTTGCTGAGTCACTAAAAGTATTAAATAAATTACAAAGGAAAAACAGCGGTGTTATAAATACACATGAATTATCTAGAGTACATAGAGAGCGGCTTTTAAAAAATGGTTTTATCAGGGAAGTAATAATGGGGTGGTATATTATTGTTAATCCTGCCGAAACTAAAGGAGAAAGTACAATTTGGTATTCGTCGTTTTGGAACTTCTGTGCTAAATATTTAGAAGAAAGATTTGATAACGACTGGTGTATTTCTCCTGAACAATCTCTGTTTCTTCACAGTGGAAATTATTCCATCCCAACGCAACTGTTAGTAAAATCTCCGAAAGCTAATAATACTATAACCCGTTTATTATATAATACATCAATAGTAAATACAAAATCACAGTTACCTAAGAATGCAGAAATTGTGAATAAAAATGGGATTCGTTTATGTTCATTATCCTCTGCTTTAATTAATTGTAGCGAAAAATATTTTGAACAGAATTCGAAGGAAACCAGAATTGCATTAGCAATGATTAGTGATGCATCGGAAATCCTCGCATTACTTCTTAAAGAAGGTCGGAGTGTTGTCGCCGGAAGATTAATAGGTGCTTTTAGAAATATTGGACGTGACCGTATTGCAAATGATATTTTGAAAACAATGAAAGAGGCAGGATATAATATTAGAGAAGTAGATCCCTTCAATAGTAAACTTCTTTATGATTTCCCCAAAAGAGAAATATCTCCTAACGTAATCCGTATAAAATTAATGTGGCAGGAAATGAGGGAAATAGTTCTGAATCATTTCCCTAAAGAGAATGGAATACCTGCGAATGTTGAAAATTATTTAAATGAAGTTCAAGATGCTTATACTACAGATGCATATCACTCATTATCCATTGAAGGATATAAAGTTACAGCCGAACTCATAAACCGTATTGCTAATGAAACGTGGAATCCTGATGAAAATGAAGAAGATAAAAATCAAAAAAATGCAATGGCAGCAAAAGGTTACTGGCAGGCTTTTCAATCTGTTAAATTAAGTATTGAAAAAATATTAAAAAGGATGAACGCTGGAGCCGTTGTTGACGAGGATCATGGGGATTGGTATAGACAGTTGTTTGGTCCCTCTGTAACAGCTGGTATTTTGAAATCCTCTGATCTCGCCGGTTATAGAAATGGTTCTGTCTTTATTCTTAACTCGTTGCACGTTCCAATGACTGCTCAATCAGTTAGAGAAGCAATACCTGTTTTTTTGGAACTGTTGAAAGATGAAAAAGAGGCATCGGTTCGTGTAGTACTTGGCCATTTTATCTTTGTTTATATCCACCCGTATTTTGATGGAAATGGTCGAATAGGTAGATTTCTTATGAATGCTATGCTTGCTTCAGGGGGATATCCTTGGACAGTTATTCCTGTTGAAGATCGCAAAATATATATTGATACTCTTGAAAAAGCGAGTTCTGAAAATGATATTGTACCATTTACTAAGTTTTTAGCTCGCCTTGTAAAAGCAGGATTATCAGGTAAACCAATTGCAAAGAAAATTAATTAAAAACCTTCGAATAAATTTACCATCTCGAAACATAGGTTTTATCCGCTTAGGGTAAAGTATCTCGGAACCTCAAAAATGGCGATTATAGTCTGTTTTTGGGTTTTTTCTCATCTTGATAACCTTTTTTTACCCCGTTTTGCGTCAAAATAGTGGACAAATAGCTCCTCGAATTAATTATGGTAGTGCTTATGTATTTATGGTATTTTATTGGGATTTACTTGCTATTATATCTCTATCCTTCCCCATAACACCACTTCACAAATCCCACCATACGTTTTCTCGAAGGTAATTTATCACAAAAGGGGGCGTTGTCTATTCCAAAATACCATACTCGCGCGCTCCCTTTTATCTATCTATATGGTATTATATATCTGTGGGACTTTTGAAAATGTTTTACTGTAATATGCTGGTGGGATAATAATTTTTATGCATATCTTTTAGTATTTCCTTAAAATCCCTTCTTTATTATTTACTAAATCATACTTATAAACACAATTTTTCAACCCTACATAGATAATGTCATCTAAAATTACCATTGAAGTTGCTTGTTTATGCATATTCCAAAATATTTGATTACCCAAAGAATCGACTGAATGATCTATATTTACCCTAATTAAATTATTTGAAGTATTTACTATCATATTATCTTTAGAGTCTATTGCGAATAATCTAGGCTTAACATCAATATTATTATAAGTATCAGACCAATTAGTTTCATAACAAATCATTGTCTCCCAAACACCATTTTGTCTGAATAATTTTAATATACTATATGGTCCTGGTACCATATGTTCATTACCAGCCATAGCATAAATATTATTATTTCGATAATAAAACATTCTAATAGGATATCCAGGGCTTTTTATTTCATAGCTGCCAATTCCATTTGAATCCAGCCAGTATAACCAACTCCCAAATTCCCCATTATTAAAAGCAAACAAATATCCATCATTAACTTTAATTGCTGTCTTCTCCGTATATTTATCTATATATTTTGAAAAATAAGCGTATGCGGATGTTTTTAAATTAAAAGGTATTGTATCCTTTGTTATTATTTGGGGCGCTTTTGAAGTTACCATTATTTCGTTAGATGTTAATAATAAATGGTAGTACTCGTTCACTTTGCGGTCTTCTCTATCAATAATTGATAATTCACCTTTGCTATTGCTAATTGTCATTTTCTCAAGTATTACACCGAACATATTCTCTAATGTATCAATATCGGTTGGTACTGAATAACTTATCCAACCTTTAATTGCTTCTGGCTCATCTATATAGTAATTAGGGCATATATCAATAATACTTTTATTATTTAATTCTTTAGTAGAATTAATTAATTTTGAATAGGCAATATTTCTTTTGTCCTTTGCAGCCCAATAATTTCCGTCAAGTAAGTATGCTCTTGTATAATCAGCTATAGCCGTTGAATAGTTTTTTAAATAATCATTTATATAACCTCTATTGTATAACGCCACAACATCATTTTTATTAATTTCTATTTGCTTCGTATAATCCATAAGAGCATTTAAATATTTATTTAAGTTAAAATAAACTAGACCACGATTATTGTATGCTAAAGTATTGTTAGAGTCTATTTCTATTGCTTTATTATATTCCTTTATTGCGTTTGAATATTTTTGGAAACCTATAACATAACAGTTTCCTCTCCAACAATATGCTGCAACATAATTTGAATTTATATCAAGTACTTTAGTATAGTCTGATATTGCATTCGTATAGTCCTTATTGAAAAAATATGCATTGCCTCTGTTAAAATATATTTCTGGAATATTTGTATTAATTTCTATTGCTTTGTTATATAGGTCAATTGCCTCTTTAAACATTCTTGCCTCATATTTATCCTCACCTCTTTGATTATATTCTTTTGCAGTTTGGGTATATGCAATAGAAATTAAAGATAAAGTTATTAATCCACACAATATTAATTTATTCATATATAAATAGTTTTTAAAATATTCAGTGTACATAGCTATTAAATTTATTAAACTTTTAATGCTATTTCTCGCAAGGTGTCTAATACGCGGTAACACCCAATGATTTTGCCATTTGAAAGTCTTTGTAACTTTTATTGTTTAAATTTATTTCTTTATAAACATATTCACGTCCATAATATGCAGGCCCAAATAACCGATTGATTTCTATCGCATTTGTATAACTATTTAGAGCCTTTGAATATTCGTGTGACCTTCTATATAGCTCACCTAAACAGTAATGTGCAAATGCATCTTTTGGTTTAATTTGAATGAGCTTTGAAAAATCTGATTCTGCTTTGGTATAATCCTGTAACCAATCGTAAATAACCCCTCTATTAAAATAAGCATCGGCATCATTTGGGTTTGTTTCAATTATTTCAGTAAACACTATAATAGCGTTTTCTCTAATAGTCTTATAAGTAAAGAAATTATCTTTTGTCTGCGATACTGAAATTATGGGAAACACGAGCGTAATTGTTAGTATAAATATACTTATTCTCATATTTTATTAGTTAGATTTGATGACATATAAATGTTATTTGACGATTGTATCGTTGTACACGCTTTTAGAAACTATTTGACATAAGTTGAAATCAAACATACTTATCCCTTATTTTTAAATTTTATAAATATTTGGTTTAAAACTTCGTCAACAATGCTTCTGAATTATTTCTCAAATCATATTTATACACAAAATTCTTCAAACCTATATAAACAATATCATCTTTTATTGCCAACGAAGTAATTTCTTTTGAATTCTTTAGTAAGTCGATGCTTGATAAAACATTAAAGGATAAATCAGCATTAACTTTTATGAGGGCATCCTTTCTCAATACAATCATATTGTCTTTTGAATCAAAAGCCATAAACTCTGAAAGTAATTGCGAATTTGTATTTTCATTTGCTATTGTGTCGGCAATTGATTCAGAAGTTCTCTTAATCAGATATTTGGTTGTCAAAACGAACATATTATCCTTTGAGTCAAAAAATAATTTCTTAGGATAATCTACTATATAACTATATGTGGAATCAAATTTTGAATAATTTAATGAATCATGAAAATCTTGTACGACTAAACCCCAAGAGGGTACATCTTTGTTGTCTTCGGTAACATATTTATTGTTTCTGATAAAGACTTTCTGTTTGGAATGGTTTATAATATTAGTAACGTTCCATTTGTTATCTATATTAGATATTTCAAGAACTTTCATTCCAAAAAGAGGTTCGGATCCAATATTGTAAACAACAGCATATATCTTTCCTTTATTTGTAATTATGTTTTCTACATTACATTTTGATATTTCATACCTTGTGTTGCTAATTGAGTCTAAAAAATCAATTTCCCCAACCCATTCACCACGATTGCAGTATATCAAATATCCTTGTTCTATTTTAAAAACTTTAGTTTTGTCATTAATATAACCACATCCTAATTTGTAAATCCATGATTCATCATTTGATATGCTAAAATCACTTTCATTGTTTCTGCTATCTCTTACATATACTTCGCTATTGTAAATAAAGACTGTATAATTTCTAGGGCCATAATTATTAATTTTTCCTCGATTAAATATTGAATCTATTGATAGATCAGAAGTAATCGGATAGCTTTCCCAGTTTGTTAATGGATACGAACCTGTATTGGTTCAGCGGAAATTGGACTTTTCCTAAAAGATATTTTGTAATAATTAACTAACATTAGCAGCCTCATATCTTACCTTTTTTGCTTCTATTAGTTTTGATTCTCTTTCTTTAAGTTTTTCATCTTTTCTTCCATT
>JAPLFJ010000054.1 GCA_026390735.1 Ignavibacteriota bacterium | reverse complement strand
CAACCTATACGCATTAGGTCCCTTATTTGTGTACTTTTTTGCAAGGATACATTTGGAGTCATCTTGTTTAATTTAATTACTCTAATATAACCATTATTCTATTAATTTACTATGTTAGTGCCATTACTCCTTGGAGGGGTGGCGTCCGCGCAAGTCCGCCGCGGCGGAACGGGGTGGGTGACCCTCAATAAAACACTTTTAATAACCAAATTTAAACTATTAACTAAAATTATGGGAACTATAACAAATCCAATAGGCAATCTAAGAGGAAAAGTCGGTGACTTTATCTTCAGAAACGTGAACGGCAAAACAATAATTTGTATGCGCGCACGCTCTTACAAAAAATCGAACTCGCAAAAGTCTGTAAACAACAGGTCTAAGTTTAAGTTCTCTGTTATGCTCAGCAGCAGTATAAACAAAAACCCTGTTCTGAAAGAAATCTGGCAGAATACAAACGCAGCAAAACAGCGTGCAACATACAACGTCATCTTTCAGCACGTTAATAAACATATATACAATAATGACATCGACTCATTTTTTAATCTCTTTCCTGGTATAGGAGGTGTAAATGCCGTACCGAATAATCTCGAATTTAACGTTGCTTCAATTAATGTTGTCGTTAAACCTGTAAAAGATGAACACGAAATTTGTGTACCTGTAGAAGATGCTAAATTCATTCAAATGGTCGGTATCATAAAGTGTGATAACCCCATAGACCCGTCCCTGAAAGACAGAGTCATTCTTTCTTTCAACTCGAACACATATAACTTCGTTCTCGGAAAAGAAAGTAATATCACGCTTAATATCGAAGGCGAACGAAGAGAAATTCTCTATGAATATTCTTCTAAAAGAGTTCTCTTCGGATTCGTTGTTCTCGATGAAAACAAAAACATACTTTGCTATTCATCAACATTCGACGAAACAATCGGCACTATACCCTATAAGAAATCTTTCTGAATCTGGAATACATAGAATAATCCGCTGCGGTGGACATTCTGATTAGTGGAAACTTTCTGTTCTACTGATACAGAATGTCTGCCGCGACGGTCATTATTTGTAAAATGATATATTCCTCTTTGTGAAAATTTTTGCAATTAGTGGGAGATTGCTCTTTCTCTTAGTTCTCGCAAACCACTTGGCCGTCGGGTGTGAATATCACTTCTTTTGAGAGTGTGTCTTTTTCTATGTCAATTAAGTATTGTGTGGTGTTGTCGGCAAGTGTGAGTTTTTCGATTTCATCGCTTATAAGATAATTGCTGTATTTAAGTTTTATTACCTCTTTTACTTTTTCCGGAGCGGTAGTAAAAGGAGCGTCTTCTTCTTTCTGAATGTATGTGCCGTCGGGTGTGAAGATTAGTGAAAGCGATTCGCTGCCGGCTTTTTCAACCGATACGTCTATGGCGTCTCCGCCCTTGCAAAGAGGGTCGTACGCGGCTTCGGTGATTTTGTATTCTTTGTAGTTTGATGCAATATAATCCTTGATGCTCTGAGGCAGGGTTTCCGCAGATACTGATTTTACATCGAACGCAGGTTTTTGTATGGTCTTTACTGTGTCTTTGTTGTTTTTAATAGTTTGTATTGCTGGTTTTTTGCCACAGGCTGAAAATATAATTGCCAAGACAAGAAATACGATGTAAGATGTTATGAATTTATTCTTCATATTATTTACCAGCTTCATCTAAAACAGGTTTCTTCTTTCTGAGTATGTCATAGATAATCAGTATTATCAGCATTGTAACGAAGACAAGTGATGAGCCTTTTGTACCGAATCCAAGCCCGCCGTTTTCGGGAAGTTTTGTTAACAGGTCGCCGAAGGTTGCTCCGAACGGGCGCGTGAGTATAAACGCTACCCAGAACAGGAATACCGTGGATATTTTTGTGTAATAATGTGCAAGTATAACGAGTACGAGTACTGACGAAATAAGTATTGCGCTGCCTGCGAATCCAAGTCCTGAATTGTCTGCGAGGAAATCTCCGAGTGCCGTGCCGAGTGTGTTTGAGAACAGGATTGCTATCCAGTAGAATAACTCGCCTTTAAAGGATGAAATGTTCGTGACCGATAATGATTTTTCGCTGAGATACCAGAGTGCGAGTATTACAAGGAGTATTGAAACGAGTATTGCAGAACCTGCTGCGTATCCGAGTTCAAGTGTGCGGTCCATAAAGTCTGACATTGTCGTGCCTGCCGTGCTTGTGGAAACGATAACAGACCAGTATAAAAAAGGAATGTACCGTTTTACTTTCAGTTGTCCCGAAAGAGTAATAAAGAATATGCTGATGAGCAGTAAAGAACTGATAGCATAGCCAACGTCTAATGTCATTGATAATAAATCACCTGCAGTTTCACCGAGTGTTGTGGCGCAGATTTTCATCACCCAGAACAGGAGTGTAAGTTCCGGGATTTTGTTTCTGGTTAATTCGTTGTTCATACGAATAAATTACTTTGATTATCGGATAATTACAAGATTTAAAAGAGAAGCGAAGATGTAAGCAAGGGAGGGAGTAAGGAGGGAGTAGTAAAAACTTTATTTTAGTGATATGGAATACCTACGGCATTCTGCTTTGTGGGTTAATTCTTTTCTACAGATATGGAATGCCTACGGCATTCTTCAAGATTCAAAACCAAAGAGTCTTACTCTCTTGGTGTAACACAAGTGAGTTCTTTTCATCCCGGTGTTTTGTATCGGGACATCCGTGCTTGCGGGGGAAAATAACAGCCCGGAAGTCCCGATAAAGATAGTCGGGATGTTCTCCAAGGCGAATCTATGACAAAGTTCGCAGTTGTCATGCCTTTTCTTGCTCATTCACTTACTCACTTTCTCACTTTTTTCCTTCAAATAAATGCCTTCCTTTATACTTTGATTATTTGTCTTTAAATTTTGATTTTAACGATAATCAATATAATATTTGCACAGAGAGAAAAAACATAAGGGAATAGCGGCATCGCAGGGGATTTCTATCGGGAAGGCTTATCTGTACGCACGTAAACAGGTGAACATTAACACGATGAATATTTCCGATGAAGAGGTTAAAGCAGAAATTGTACTGTTGGAAAACTCTATAGAGGTGTCACTTAAAGAGCTTAGCAAGATTTATAATATTTCGGTTGAAAGAATCGGCGAAAAGAATTCAAAGATATTCGAGGCACAGATAGAAATTATTAAAGATAAGATTTTTCTCGACTCTGTTTTGAACAGGATTAAGACGGAAAACCGTTCGGCGGGTTTTGTGTTTAACGATGAAACTGAAAAACTCGGACAGATTTTCCTGAAATCGGAAAACACTTATATGCACGAACGGTATGCAGATATTATGGATGTGAAGAACCGCGTGATAAGAAATATGAAACGCGATAAACTGGTTTCGAAGGTTGAAGAGAATGCGATTATTTTTGCGCATGAATTAACTCCTGCCGACACGATTTTATTCAGCCGCAGAAAAGTGCAGGGCTACGCAACCGATACAGGCGGCATCACTTCGCACACAGCAATAATTTCCCGTGCTCTAAGGGTTCCTTCCGTCGTTGGTTTGAAAATGATTTCGCGTCAGATTGCTTCCGGAGATACTGTTATCGTTGACGGGTTCGAGGGGGTTGTGATTGTAAACCCGACAGAACAGACCATCGCAAACTACACGAAGAAACAGGAAGAATACAAAAATCACGAACTGCTTCTTGTGAACGTGCTTCACAAACCGTGTGAAACACTCGATAAGAAAAGGGTTGAGATTACTGCTAACATCGAGTTTATAGAAGAGACTGAATTTCTGCAAAGTTGCGGTGACTGCGGGATAGGGCTTTACAGGACAGAACATCTTTACATGGAAAAGGGCGACTTCCCTTCCATCGGCGAACAGATAGAAGACTACACGCATATTTCAAACATTACCTTTCCGAAGAAGGTTACTATCAGAACTTATGATTTAGGCGGCGATAAGATTTACAAAGACAATAACTACAAAGAACTTAACCCATACCTTGGCTGGCGCGGTATAAGGATGTGTCTGGACAAGAAAGATATTTTTAAGGAACAACTTGAAGCGCTTCTTATTTCATCCGTGAAAAAGAATATTAAGATTATGCTTCCGATGATTGCTTCGGTGGACGAAGTGAAGGAAACAAAGAAGCTGCTTAAAGAGGTGAAGAAAGACCTTGACGGAAAAGGTGTTTTTTACGACAAGAATATTTCACTTGGAATAATGATTGAAGTGCCGTCTGCTGTGCTGATGGCAGAAGAACTCGCGAAGGAAGTTGATTTCTTCAGTATAGGTACGAACGACCTTACTCAGTACATTCTTGCTGTTGACAGGGGCAACGATTTCATTGCTAACTTATACCAGCAGTTTCACCCAGCAGTGATAAGGGCACTCAGCAAAGTGGTAGAAGCCGGCCATAACCATAAAATAAAAGTGAGTATTTGCGGCGAGATGGCCTCGGTGCCGCTTGCGGCTCCTTTACTTATAGGGCTTGGGCTTGACGAACTTAGCGTACTGCCTTCGATGTTCACGGAGATAAAACAAACAGTAAGAGCGATAAAGTATACTGAAGCGAAAGAACTCGTAGCAGAACTTCTGACGCTTCCGACAGAAAAACTGGTCAGGGAAAAACTAACAGACTATTTCAACAAGAAAATAAAACCACAAATTATATGATACAGAGCAGGATTTTAAAGAAATATGATAAGCAGGATATGTACAGCGTGCTGTACGATTTTCCCGTACAGATTTGCAACGCAGTTGATATAGCAGGCAAAGTGAACGTTGGCAAATTAAAGACAGCGGGGATTAATAACATCGTTATAAACGGGCTTGGCGGCTCTGCAATCGGCGGCGATTTGCTGAGGAGTTATACGGCAAAGGAAATCAGCGTTCCTGTTTACATAAACAGAAATTATTCGCTTCCCGCGTTTGCAAAGAAAGATACACTTGCGATAATATCGAGTTATTCGGGAAATACAGAAGAGACAGTTGCAGCGTTTAAAGAGGCTCTCGCCAGGAAATGCAAAATACTCTGCATAACGAGCGGCGGAACCGTGGAAAAACTCGCAAAGAAGAACGGCTGTCTGGTTGTTAAAATTCCGGGTGGTCTTCAGCCAAGGTGTGCGCTTGGGTATTCATTCTTTACACTTTTAGTATTGTTTACTAAATTGAAATTTATAAGCGACAAATCTGCAGAAATAAACGACGTGATTATTAATCTTGAGCAGGCACTGACCGAATATACTAATACTGCATTCGCCGATAACGAAGCTTTAAGGATTGCCGCTACACTGAAAGATAAACTCCCCGTGATTTATTCGTCGGTAGATGTTATGGACGTTGTGAACCTCAGATGGAGAGGACAGATTTCGGAGAATGCAAAAATACTCGCGTACGGAAACCTGTATCCCGAGATGAATCACAACGAACTCGTTGGCTGGAAACTGAACGAAGATATACTGAAAAAGATTGTCGTTGTATACCTTGAAGACAAAGATGACAACAAGAGAATTCAGATGAGAATGAAAATCACAGAAAAGGTTTACAAAAAGTACGCGTCTAACATTCTGCACCTGAACAGCGACTGCAGGTCGGGGCTTGGAAGAATATTCGACTTGATATATCTGGGCGACTGGGTAAGTTACTATCTCGCAATTTTAAACGAAGTGAACCCGACACCTGTTGATGCGATTTCTTACCTGAAAAATGAACTTGAGAAGGTAAAATAGTGTTAAATTAATGATTATAATAACCTAAAACCGTTTGATGGAAAAAGAGAAAAACACTAATTCTAAAACAGCACTAAAAATTACGTTTATTTACTCTATACTCGGCCTGCTGTTTGTGCTGTTTATGAGTAATTCAAACAAGGAGTTTTTTGTCAATATACTACTGGGGATTTCGTTTGTGCTGCTAACCTCTATAGTGTTCTATTTCCTGATAGGGATGTTTTTAAAGAAAGATGTAAGACACGATGACACAAAAGCAGAAAAGAATGATGAGTACAAAGAGAAATATGAAAAAGAATACCAGGATAGAATGAAAGCTGAGTTGATGAACTCGGCAAAGTCACAGTTCCTCACAAACATGAGTCAGGAAATAAGAATACCTATGAGCGGAATTATTGGTATGACTGAACTTATGATGCTTACGAATGTTTCGAAAGAACAGAAAGAATACCTCGATATAATAAACTTTTCATCCAGTACGCTTCTGGCAATTATAAATGACATTCTTGATTTCTCAAGGATTGAAAGCGGAAAACTTAAACTCGAGAATATTGAATTCAGTATAAAAGATTTGGTTCAGAAGACAACACAAATACTGGACTTTGAGGCAAAGAGAAAGAAGCTGAACTTAAAACTGGAAATTTCAAAGGATATTAACTACAACATTTACGGAGACCCGCTCAGAATTAACCAGATACTTATTAACCTTACCAAGAATGCTGTTAAGTACACAGAACTTGGTGCGATAACCATATCACTTTCCGAAATTTCGAAGAGCAACGGAAACACTGTTCTGAAGATTTCAATTAAAGACTCAGGTGTGGGATTCGGGAAGGAAATAATACAGAAACTGTTCGGAACCCTCGATAATGCGGGAAGAGTAACGCTCACAAAAGATTTTCAGTACACGGGAGTCGGGTTTGGAATACCTATCATCAGACACCTTATTGCAATGATGGAAGGAGAAATGTTCCTTTTTTCCGAAACAGGAAAAGGTTCTGAGATTGTGCTGAACATTCCGTTTAAACTTTCCACGGAAGATGTTGCAAAACCAATGGGCGGAACATTATCAGACCAATTTTCGGGCAAGGAAAAAGAAGAGAAGCCGCACGACCAGATAAACATTCTCGTTGCGGAAGATAACGTTGTTAACCAGAGACTCGTGAAAGAACTCCTTGCAAGGAAAAACTATCACGTGACTATAGTGGAAAATGGTTTAAAGATTTTTGATGTACTTGAAAGCACAAGGTTCGATGCAATACTGATGGATATTCAAATGCCGATAATGGACGGGCTCGAAGCTACGTCTATTATCAGAGAGATTGAAAAAGGAACGGGTAAACACATTCCCATTATCGGAATAACTGCTTATGCCGTAAAAGCCGATAAGGAAAAGTGCGTATCCGCTGGTATGGATGACTATATGTCGAAGCCGTTCGTAAAAGAAGAGTTTTATAATATGATTGAGAAATATACAAGCAGGGCTTAGAATTAAGTTTTGATATACAGGAATAAATGAAGAATGAAGAAAAAGATATAAGCCATAAAGAAGATTTGCTGTGTTTTCACTGCGGGGATATATGCAAGGATAAATCAATCAACAAGGAAGAGAAAATCTTCTGCTGCCAGAGTTGTAAACTGGTATACGAAATACTTCAGGAAAATAATCTCTGTAAGTATTACGACATAGATAATAACCCCGGAATAAGTCCTTCCATAAGAAGCGACATTAAATACGAATACCTCGACGAAGAAACTACCAAAAGACAGTTGCTTGATTTCGGCGACGGAAAAATCAGTACGGCAACATTCAGCATACCTCAGATGCACTGCAGTTCCTGTATCTGGCTGCTCGAGAGTTTCTACAAACTTGACCCGGGCGTAACTCATTCGCAGGTTAACTTTCCCGAAAAGAAATTTATATTCAGGTTTCTCGAAGAAAAGACTTCCTTAAGAAAAATTGCGGAATTACTCGACTCAATAGGTTACGAGCCGATGATAAACCTCGACGCAACCGAGCGTAAATCAAGAGAGTTATACAGTAAGAAATTATACTATAAAATCGGCGTGGCAGGATTCTGTTTCGGAAACATTATGCTTCTGAGTTTTCCGGAATACCTCGGGATTGACAAAGCAGCCGATCCGATGTTCTACCAGCTTTTCGGGTATCTGAATTTAATACTTTCGTTACCTGTCTTTCTCTATTCAAGTTCTGAATATTACATTTCTGCATACAAGGGTTTAAAGAGCAAAGTAATAAACCTTGATTTCATACTGTTCCTTGGCATACTTGTCCTCTTTGTCAGGAGTGTTGTGGAAATAATAACACAATCGGCGGCTGGATATATGGACTCAATGTCAGGTCTGGTTTTCTTCCTGCTGATTGGAAAGGTGTTTCAGAGCAAGACTTACGAGTCTATGAGTTTTGAAAGAACGTATAAATCTTACTTCCCTTTATCCATTACAATACTGAAGAACGGTACACAGTCAACTGTTCCCCTTGCAAAACTGCGCATCGGTGACAGGATGATAATCAGGAGCGGAGAGATTATTCCTGCGGACTCGATTCTTTTCAAAGGAGACGGCAACATCGATTACAGCTTCGTGACGGGTGAATCTATGTCAACGCAAAAGGTGATGGGAGAAATAATATACGCAGGCGGCAGACAAATCGGAAGCGCAATCGAACTTGAAGTTTTGAAGGATGTTTCGCAGAGTTATCTTACGCAGCTATGGAACAGCGATACTTTTACGAAAACAGATGAGAGCAGACTGCAGACATTTTCCAACACAATCAGCAAATACTTTACTATTGCCATATTAATCCTTGCATTTGGAGCGGCAGCGTACTGGATGTCAACGAGTATAAATATGGCGCTCAATGTTTTTACGGCAGTGCTTATTGTTTCCTGCCCGTGCGCGCTGGCACTCGCAATACCGTTCACTTACGGAAACGTGATGCGGATATTCGGAAGGAATAAGTTTTATATCAAGAATACTTTTGTGATCGAGAAACTGTCGAATGCAACATCGGTGGTGTTTGACAAGACAGGAACGATAACACAGAACAAGAAATCTTTAATAACTTTTGAAGGGCGTGAATTAAACGAATTTGAACTCTCCCTGGTTAAGTCGCTTTCGAGACAGTCAACGCATCCGCTCAGCAGAAAAATATTTGACTTCCTGGAAAGGTACGAAACAAAAGAAGTAACAGATTATTTTGAATACGTAGGAAAGGGTGTGGCAGGTGAGATTGAAGGATTAGGCGTAAAGATGGGATCGGAAGAATATGTTACAAACACGGATTCGGACATACACTATAATCACGAAAACAGCGCGTCGCGGGTTTATCTTTCAATCAACGACGTTATACTCGGATATTTTAACGTTAGCAATTCATACAGGGCGGGACTGGCAGAAGTTGTTCAGAAACTCGAGAAGAACTACAGCCTGCACTTACTCTCAGGAGACAACGAAGGAGAAAGAGGATTCCTTCAGTCATACTTTAAAGACCCATTACAGATGTTTTTCAAGCAGACACCTGAGAACAAACTTAAGTACATTAAAGCACTTCAGAACGAAGGTGAAAACGTGCTTATGATTGGAGACGGACTGAACGACGCAGGTGCTTTAAAACAAAGCGATATCGGTATTTCAATATCAGAAGACGTATCTAATTTTTCACCTGCCTGTGACGGGATTCTGAATTCCGAAGAGTTTCCATCGCTACCAAACATCATTAAGTTTTCAAAAGACAGTTTTAAGATTATTATATTCAGTTTCGCAGCTTCATTCGTTTACAACCTTTTAGCTTTGGGAATAGCCGTTGACGGACTTTTAAAGCCAATCGTAGCAGCAATATTAATGCCTGTAAGTTCAATCTCTGTTGTTGTATTTTGTGTAGTATCAACAAACTATTTTGCCAAAAGGAGAAAGTTTAAATAATGTCTGTTATTGTTGTGTTAATCGGTGTAAGTGTTTTTGTTGCAGTGGGATTTTTAATCGCCTTCCTTTGGGCAGTAAAATCGGGACAATACGACGACCGTTATACCCCTTCGGTCAGAATGCTGTTTGACGACGAGAAAAAGAAAGAAGAAGACCCTAAGTAATTCTTTAACATAATTTTACCGCTATGAAAAAATTCGATCCAAGTGTAGCAATACACGACTTTTTGGTATTTGGTGAGTTTGGAGACGTAAACCCATCAATAACTGATTCCTCAACCTTTACATTTTTAAGTACTGACAGAATGTCTGAGATATTCGACCACGAAATAGAAGGATGTTTCTTATACTCAAGACACTGGAACCCTATCAATAAATATTTATCCGATACACTCGCAAGGTTTGAAGATACTGAATCCGCTCAGGTAACGGCCTCAGGAATGGGGGCGATTAACTGCGCCATTATGCAGCTTTGTAATGCGGGAGACGAGATTGTTTCAAGTCATACGATTTACGGCGGCACCTATGCACTGTTCAAAAACTTCCTGCCGAAGTTTAACATAAAGGTAAACTTTGTTGACATTACAAACCTAGAGGAAGTAAAGAGTGCTGTTACCGATAAGACAAAAGTGATTTACTGCGAAACTATCAGCAATCCGCTTCTTGAAATCGCCGACATTCCAGGCCTTTCAAAGATTGCTAAATCATCGAAGGCAAAGCTGATAGTGGATAATACATTCGCACCGATGGTTGTTTCTCCGTCACGACTGGGAGCAGATGTTGTGATTCACAGTATGACAAAATACATAAACGGTACGAGTGATTGTGTTGCTGGATGTATCTGTTCAACAAAAGAATTCATTTCAAGTTTAAACGATGTTAACAGCGGCGCATCTATGCTTCTGGGCACGGTGCTCGACAGTACACGGGCGGCAAGCATTCTGAAGAATATGCATTCGCTTCATTTACGAATGCAGAAGCACAGCGAGAATGCAATGTTTATGGCTACTGAGTTTAAGAAACTCGGTATAAAAACTTATTATCCGGGTTTCGTGACACACA
This sequence comes from Ignavibacteriota bacterium, assembly GCA_026390735.1. GTDB lineage: Bacteria > Bacteroidota > Ignavibacteria > Tepidaquicellales > Tepidaquicellaceae > CAIKZJ01. The sequence continues at coordinate 11,929 of JAPLFJ010000054.1, read as the reverse complement.
AAGGTCACGACCTGTTAAAGTCTATGATGAACGACGGGTTCGGATATAGCGGAATCGTTGCCATAGATTTGCTCACGGAAGAAAAAGCAAACAAGTTAATGGAAATGATGCAGCAGGAAAAAGTTGGTTACCTTGCAGTATCGCTCGGTTACTTCAAAACACTATTCAGTGCTCCAAGCCACAGCACATCATCCGAAATACCTGATGAAGAACAGGCAAAGATAGGACTCGGAAAAGGCTTGATTAGATTCTCGTTCGGGTTGGATAATAACATTCAGGAAATATTTGAAAGGATAAAGAGCTGTATGATAAAACTGGAGATAATTTAGACTTCTAAATGCAAAGAGAAAATAGAACGCGGATTTTCACTGATATAACTGATTTACGCAGATAATTCTTAGGCAAAGAGATAGAAAGGGTTAAATCATTACCACCAAAGCACAAAACCACCAAAAGATTGTAACCGCAAAGAACACAAGGTTCGCGAAAGAAGATTATAGAAATAATGGGCGGTATAACCGCCCTTTATCATTTATGATAATTTATTAATTGCTTTATCTGAAATTGTATCACCTATTGAGAAACAGGAAGTTGCCGCAGGAGATGGTGCATTGCATACGTGGAGAACCTTTTCGTTTTCTACATATAGAAAGTCATCAACAAGTTTGCCGTCTTTTGTACACGCCTGTGCTCTCACTCCCGCACCGCCTGCTTCAAGGTCAGACTCTTTAATATCCGGTGTTAACTTTTGAAGTGCACGTGTAAATGCAGGCTTTGAGAATGAACGGTAGTATTCCATTAAACCTGTCTTCATAAACTTTCCTGCAACAGCTATAAATCCAGGCCAGGTAAGACTCTGGAAAAGGTCCTTTACATCAACGTCAAACTTAGAATATCCTTCGCGCTTAAAAGCAAACACTGCATTAGGACCTGCTTCTATTTCTCCGTTAATCTTGCGTGTGTAATGGACTCCGAGGAACGGAAAGTTCGGGTCGGGAACAGGATATATTAGATTCTTTACAAGATAACTTTTCTCGCGCTTTATTTTATAGTATTCTCCTCTGAACGGAATGATTCTTATGTTAAGGTCTTTGTTATTCAGGGCTGCAACTCTGTCAGACTGTAAACCGCAGCAGGTTATTACATTCCCTGCGCTGTAAAACTCTTTATTCGTTGCGAGTTCCACACCGTCGGCATTTTCTTTAAGCATCACAAGGTGTTCGTTAAAATTAACCTGTGCCCCCATAACCAAAAGATGGTTGTAAATCTTTTCCGAGACGACCTTATAATCTATGATACCCGTCTGTGGAACGAGCACACCCTTGACGCCCGTTACATAAGGTTCTTTTTCTTTGAGTTCTTCTTCCGTAAGTATTTTTAAACCTTCAAGACCGTTTTCTATTCCCCTGTCATAAAGAGTCATCATAGCAGGAACTTCTGATTTATCCGTTGCGACTATAACCTTTCCGCATATATCGTACGTAATATTGTTCTCATCACAGAAATCCAGAAGCATTTTATAGCCGCGGATACAGTTGGTTGCCTTAAGGCTTCCCGGCTTATAATAAATACCCGAGTGAATGACTCCGCTGTTGTTACCTGTCTGATGTTTCGAGACGCCAGGTTCTTTTTCAAGAAGTAATAACTTTAAGGAGGGTTCCTTTTCAAGAATTTTATACGCGGTAGCAAGTCCTACTATACCTGCACCGACAACGACTACATCAAAGTTTTTATTCATCCCGGGATTTTATAAATGTATAAAGAAAGAAAGTATTCCGAGAAGTATCAGAATAATCCCCGTAACAAGTTTTTCGTAGTGTTCAAGAAAATGAAGTTTCTTATTAAGAACGTTTAAGCTTTTCCTGCTCAGTTCAACGATTACAATCATTACGGCTACTGTTACGAACAAATAGATTGCCGAAAGAGTAAGTATACCCACCCATCCATACTGTCCTGCAGTAAAATAAAACGCCTCGATTTCAACGCAGGGAGAGAAGAACATCATAGTTCCGAGTGCTGTAATAATAGCGGCCTTGGATTTCTTTGATGCCTGCTTAATCTGTTCAGGGTTTATATGGCAGTGTGTATGCGATTTGTTGCGTAAGTTTGTGATTATGAAATACAGCCCCAGTCCGAATAATATTATAGGAGCGTATATTTCAGAAATCATTTCAATGGTGTCACCGAGTTTATATCCTACAAAACCGATGATTATACCAATAATTATTGTACTAAGAGTGTGAAGTATTCCCGTTAAAGCAGTTACCTTTGCAGTTTCAACCTTCGTCCAGTTTTCCGATTTACTAACAGCGGCAAGCGGAAACCAGTGATTCGGAATCAGTGCGTGCGTTATGCTGAGTAATAAACTTCCTGCTATGAGAGAAAACATTACTTAAACGTCTCCTCTGTTTTTATTATAGTTACGTTCTTAACGTTCAGTTTAAAGTTTGCTACTTCCTCGTCTTCAGCAAGAACTTCTTTTGGTAATCCCGCTTTTACGAGGTTTGAATAACTCATAGGTGAGTAAGTATTTTCTTTTAAACTCTTTGCAAGTTCATCCGCTTCCGATTTATCTGTAACTATCGTAATCTTCATATTATTAATCTGCCAGTATTTCTTAACAGCTTTATTAACATCTTCAAGTGTAAGTTTTGCAAGCAGTTTATCAAGTTCGTCAATATAATTTGTTTTTCCGTAATACTTTGAATCCATTAAGTAACCGAGTCTGCTCGATGGACTTTGCACATAAAGTTTTATGTAACTTCTGAGAAATTCTCTTGTTGCTTCAAAGTCATTCTTGCTCATTCCGTTCTTAAGGAGTTTATCAACTTCACGCAGAGCAAGGCGGATAGCAAAATGTGCATGTCCGATTTTAACATCTTTAAGTTCTGCATACTGTTGCTGCAGTTGTTTTGCAATCTGTACAGGGCGAATCCACATCGAGAAATAATTAGTAAGGCGTGGAACACCAGGAGGAGGCAGCATATTAGAGCCGCCGTTATCATACCACTCTATGTAAGAATAATCGCCATAGTTCATTGAACGCGTAGTGCGGATTTTATCGTATAAAACACCGTATGACTTTCTGTGTTCACCAAGGTAAGAGTTTGCAACCATCAGAGCTGCAAAGTCATCGCTTGAACGTGTAACATCCATAGGGAATCCCATAAATACTGCCGAGCCAAAAGCATCTTTTGCAATTATCTGAACATCTATACCGTCTGTCTGTGCTGCGAGTTGTTTCGTTTCAATGTATGGAGCTGCGTCCGGTAATGTTCTTAAATCATTTAATAATTGATTCCTGAAATCTGTTGAATAATTACCTGCTATTCCTACCATCAATCTGTTCTTACCAAAGAACTTTGCATAATGCTCTTTAACATCATCAAGGGTTATAGATTTAACGCTTTCTGACTTACCCGAAACCATTGTCTGATACTTGGTGCCTGCAAAAAGAAAATCCTCAAGAAGCATTTTGCTGTATTCTTCATCTGATGATGAACGTATAACCTGGTCAACATAATTCTGCTGGTTAGATTTAACGCGGTCAAAATCTTTCTGGTCAAAAGATGGTGTAAGTATTAATCCTTTTAATATTCCGTAGAACTCATTCAGAAAATCTTTATGAACTTCAAACGTAAATATAGAAACTTCTTTATCAACGGTGGTGGTGGAATATGCAGCCATAGGATATATTTTTGCCTGAACCTGAGAAAAGGTCAAATCCTTAGTGCCGCCAGATGTAATCAGTGCGGCGGTCAGTTTAGTCAGTCCTTCTTTACCTGAAGGGTCTGAGACAGAACCGTTTTTAAACATAAGTTTTATAACGACCTTGTCAGACTTAGGAAGTTTAAGTTCAACTACGTCCTGTGAGAATGCACTGGCAAAGAAAAGACTCATTATGATAACTATAAATATATTTTTCATTTTAAACTTTGTTTTAATTTACTTAACGGGACAGGTATCATCAGCTGATATTGTTCCTATAGTTAAATACGATTCAATTAAATATTTTTCTGCTACGTTATTGATGTCGTTAGATGTAACTTTCTCGTACAACGCATAATAATTATTCACGCATTCAGGGTTTCCGCCAACTGCAATATAATAAGCCAGCATTCCTGCGATTCCTCCAGGTGTGTCGTTACCCATTGCGAAAGAATACTTCACGTTAGAGACTGCTTCTTTTAATTTATTTGCATCAACAGACGTTGTCTTCACCAGGTTAATAGTTTTCATGATTTCATCTTTAACGTACTGCATATCATCTTTGTTTTTAACCGATGCAGAAATTGTAATTAAGTTAGGGTCTCTGCTGAATGGCGGGTTCAGGCTAACATATCTGGCCTTTCTTTCTTCTATAACAAGTTTTTTATAGAGTTCTGAAATGCCCGAGAAATAAACACTTCTGATTAGATCGAGTGACGGATTGTCTATGGCATTATCACTGAACGCAGGACCTTTAAAATTTAAAGAAAGCATGGGGGGTACATCACCATTCTTAATGTGGGTGTATCTTGTGCCACCCTGTGGCGGCTCGACAGGAATATCGGCTGAGTATGTGCCGTGTTTCCAGTTACCGAAATACTTTTCGGAAAGTTTCTGAACCAGTTCGGGGGTTACATCGCCGACCACAAGTATAGTACAATATTCGGGTCTGTAGAAGCGGTCGAAAAACTTAAGTGAGTACTCATATTGATTGGGCATATCAATAATGTCTTTGAGAAAGCCCATTGTTGTGTGCTTGTAGGTGTGCTTGTCGAATGCTGCACCCCTTATGTTTTCATAAAGCTGCGAATTCGGATTAGCAATATTCTTTGTATATTCGCCCTTTACTGCACCGGCTTCAGTTTTAAAATCGTGTATTGTGTAGTGAAGGTTCTGGAACCTGTCTGCTTCAACCTCAAACATCTTTTCAATTTTAAGAGAATTCCCTACCATATGATAAACAGTCTGGTCTGTAGAAGTATAAGCGTTTGCAGATGCACCGATAGACTTTAATACCTCATCATATTTTTCCTTTGGATATTTATCGGTACCCCTGAACATCATGTGTTCGAAAAAGTGTGCAAACCCTGTTACGCCGTCTTCAATCTCATTCCTCGAACCGGCTCTTACGACTATATACAAGGCCGCAATCCCAGGACTTTCAAACGGAACGGATACAACGTTCAGGCCGTTAGGCAGTTTGGTTTGTGTGATTTTATACGGTAAAATGTTTTCACTTTTCATAAAAGTAAATCCGCAGATTAAAAGCGGAATAAACAGCATTATTAATTTCTTCATAATTTAAGATTTAGTCATACAAGTTAAATATATAGAATAATAGTAGAAATGGAAAAAACCGTGAGTTTGATAAATTGCCTGCAAGCAAATCAATGCACATAGAGTACTGAACTTATATGTAGGTACATATGTTTTAATTATATAACAGAATACATTGTTTAATAAATATAAACCACAAATACATGGAAAACATTAAATTATTTGAATCATTTAAGTTAGGAAACACAGAGTTACAGAATCACGTAGTAATGGCACCTATGACAAGGTCCAGAGCAATTGGAAACGTACCGAATGCATTAATGGCAGAATATTACGCACAAAGAGCAGGGGCGGGATTAATAGTAACAGAGGGGGTATCCCCTTCTCCAAACGGACTTGGATACGCAAGGATTCCTGGAATATTCAGCAACGAGCAGATTGCAGGGTGGAAACTTGTAACCGACGCTGTTCATTCAAAGGGAGGAAAGATATTTATGCAAATTATGCATACAGGAAGAATAGGGCACGAGGCGAACTTACCCGAAGGCGCAAAAATAGTAGCTCCATCTGCGATAAAAGCAGACGGAAAGATGTGGACAGATACAAAGCAAATGCAGGACCATCCTGTGCCGAGTGCTTTCACATCAGAAGAATTAAAGACTGCAAAGGAAGAGTTTATTGCATCAGCAAAGAATGCAGTTGAAGCAGGTTTTGACGGAATTGAGTTACACGGTGCAAACGGTTATTTACTTGAGCAGTTTATTTCACCACACTCAAACAAAAGAGAAGATGAATACGGCGGCAACATAGAAAACAGATGCAGGTTCGTGTTAGAGGTTGCGAAGGGATGTGCTGATGCAATAGGAAAAGAAAAAGTCGCAATAAGGCTTTCACCTTACGGAGCATTTAATGATATGCCTGCTTATCCTGAAACAGAAGACACATACAAATATCTTGCGGCAGAAATAAATAAAACCGGGCTGGTATACATACACATAGTTGACCACAGTTCGATGGGAGCGCCCGAAGTACCAAGAAAGATTAAAGAGATAATCCGTGAAGAATTCAGGAACACATTAATATTAAGCGGCGGGTACGGACTGGAAAGTGCAGAAAAGGAACTCGAGAACGGAATTGCTGATTTAGTAGCATTCGGAAAACCATTCATTAACAACCCTGATTTTGTGGAACGATTAAAGAATGGACGGGCTTTAAATACAGATTTGAACATGGATGCATTTTATACTCCGGACGAAAAAGGATATACAGATTACCCGTTTTATACCAAATAATGGAACAATAATGGTATAAAATGTGTAATATAATTAGTATGTTGAATTAAATTAAAACAACCAGAATGAGGATTAAATCGGTATTAGTAATAATTGTTGTTGCATTAATTTCCATTTCACTGTATTCCTGCAGTGATAATGTTGTTAACACCATAAATGATATTGTGAGCAACAAAGTAACGGCAAAAGACAGATTAGACTCTGCTTATGCACAGGCACAAAGGAAATATTCTCCGAGTGCTCAGCTTGTTATGGTATTCGGAAAGAACGTTCTTTATGACGGAGCAGATGCCGGAAAGACGGACATTTCAATAACGACAGGTATATCAGACCCGAATTCTTTAGGTGCGTGGTTATACATTTTCAAGAAACCGGGAACAGATACACTGGCAGTTTATACGCCGAATCCGTTACCGGGAGCAAGGGACTGTATTGAACTTACATCACTTTTCAGCACAAACACAATCGTTAATCTGATAGCTGATACTTCTGCAAGGAATATCGTGTCGGGTGCATTAGGTATGATTACAAGCTCTAATTTTCATATCAGCACAAACAGAACGAGTCTTGTAAACAGTGACGTTGCTTACGGTTACAGTTATTCTTCAAACCCTGTAATAAAGTTTAACTCAGGCTGGCTTCCAAGTGCAAGCACAACCAATGGGGGTACTTTCTTCGGGCAAACAGGAACAGACAAAACTGTGAACATGTTTTTGGTCCCAGGACTTGGAACGCTGAATTTACCGGCATACATTTCCAACCTTACGGGTTTCCCGCAGGACTTATGGATAGTTAACTACAAGCTCAACAGCGGAAGCGGAACACAGAACTTCATCGCAGGAACGGTTGTAGAAAGCACACAAATGATGGGAATAACAGGATTACTAACAAGCAGGGTAATAAACATTTCAAAATATTAGTACTACAGATAATTATTTTAAAAGGGGACAAACGATAAGTTTGTCCCCTTTTTTGTTATACCTTTATTACATATCAATTAATTTCGGAAATTAAGATTTTTGTAGCGAAAGATAAGAACAAAAATGGAATCAATAAAAGAAATATACAAAATAGGATATGGCCCTTCCAGCAGTCACACAATGGGTCCACGCAAAGCAGCAGAGCAATTCAAAGAAAAGACACTCAATGCAATTTCATACCGCGTAACTTTATATGGAAGTCTTGCTGCAACCGGCAAAGGACACTTAACAGATAAAGCAATCATAAAGGCATTCGAGCCGACGAAGACAGAAATAATCTGGGAGCCGACAGTGTACCTGACGTATCATCCGAATGCTATGAAGTTTGAGGCGCTCGACCTTGCAGGAAAAACATTTCAAGAGAGAACTGTATACAGTGTGGGTGGAGGAAAGATTACAGATGGAAAAAACGAAAACGAAACAAAGATTATATACGACTTAACTTTTATGACTGACATACTTGGCTGGACACAGAAGACAGGGCGTTCATACTGGGAGTATGTTGAAATGGTCGAAGGTCCTGAAATATTTGATTATATGAAGAAAGTCTGGGAAACTATGCAGAAGGTTATTAAGCGCGGGCTTGAGACCGAAGGTGTTTTGCCCGGCGGGTTACATATCGCAAGAAAGGCAGCGAGTTACTACATAAAATCAAAAAGTTTCAGCGGCTCATTATTAAAGAAAACGCTCACATTTTCTTATGCACTTGCAGTATCAGAAGAAAATGCGGCAGGTGGAAAAGTTGTGACTGCGCCGACCTGCGGTTCTGCTGGAGTTGTTCCTGCGGTTTTATACAGACTGCAGGAAAGTCTGGATTTTTCCGACAAGAAAATAATGCGTGCGTTAATGACAGCAGGACTTTTCGGCAACATCGTAAAGGAAAATGCCTCTATTTCGGGTGCAGAAGTAGGATGTCAGGGAGAGGTCGGAACAGCCTGTGCAATGGCTGCAGCCGCTGCTGCACAGTTACTGGGTGGAACGCCTCAGCAGATTGAGTATGCTGCCGAGATGGGAATCGAACATCACCTCGGATTAACCTGCGACCCGATTGGCGGGTTGGTCCAGGCACCGTGCATTGAACGGAATGCTTTTGCTGCAGAGAAAGCTTTTAATGCGGCGACATATGCATTGTTAAGCGACGGCAGACATATTGTTAGTTTTGACAAGATTGTAAAAACTATGAATCAGACAGGACACGACCTGCCGAGCATTTACAAGGAAACATCAGAAGGCGGAATGGCTTTGTTCGGACTTTAATCAATAACAGGAAACGAAATTTAGGTTTAAATATTTTTGTAAATAGTATATATTCAGTACGGCTCCGGTGAACATTATTTTATAATTCATTAACTTTGAAATCAAATAATAAAATCACATGAAAAACTTTATATTAATTTGTATCTCTGTTGCATTGTTCATCTCCTGCGGAATATGCAGAAAGTTTACATCCGACGACAAAAGCAGCAAGAAAGAAAACACTAAAACTGAAAAGTCGGAATCCGTAACCGAAGAAGGTAAGAGCAAGACGGAAGAAAAGAAAAGCAATGCAGGAACAGAAGTATCGATGCTTGAATTCGACAAATCAAACTTACCATCCGAGATTAACTATACGGGAAGCATCGTAACAGGTAAAAGATGGACTGACAAGAACGGTGAAAACATTCTGATACTAACCAAGACGAAAGTAAAGGAAAAGAAAGTAAAGCAGTACGGTACAGAAGATAATATTCTCGAATGTGAGTTATTTGGTTATCAATATGTAAGCACAGGCGGCTCTTACACACTTCTCTGGAAAATAAATGATTTAGTAAAAGACTGCATGTTCGATTTAACACTTGATTTCATCCCGGGCTCACTCAGCATCACAGACTTAAACGACAACGGAATAGCAGAGAGCACATTCCTTTATAAAATGTGCTGCAGAAGCGACGTATCTCCTGCCGAATTAAAACTAATGATGCACGAGAACGACAGCAAATATGCATTACGCGGAAATATGCTCGTAAAGGTTGAGGGATACACAGGTGGCGGAGATTATAAAGTTGATAAATCGTTTGCCAATGCACCTGACGAATTCCTTGATTACGCGAAGTCACAATGGAAAGAATACAGAACAGAGACTTTTAAATAAGTTAAAACGTCATTGCGGGGTTGTATAACTTTTCTGCTCTTTTGCGGGGAAAAGTTTTGAAAGAATTTTGAAAGTAAGAACACCTATTATTATCCCTGCGCCGAGGGGAATGATAGCTTCTATGGCTATTACAGAAGTTCTCCAGAAGAAATAAAGAAAAGAGGCTGCGGTGGTTACAAAAGAAACAACGGCGCCTGAAATCATATAAATAATACGTTGTTTCTGTGCCATTACTAATCCACCTAATAAGCCACAGGCGATATTAACCGCAATAAGCAATTCAGTAGAAAACAATCCTTTTGTATTAATGTTTCCGTGCGATGTACCAGTCAGAAAACCAAGCTGTACTAAAGTTAAAGCAACAGGTACGGAAAAAACCAGAATTACTATAACCAGCCTGAGTCTGCCTAAATAATTTAGCTTATCAAATTGTGCGCTAGCCATAAATATAACATTATTTTAAAAAGCAGACAGAAATTAAGAAAACTGAAGACATAAATAAACTGAATAATTTTGTGTAAACAAAAACAGTATTAATCTATGACTTATTTCACAAGTATCATTTTCTTAACCGATTTAAAATCTCCCGATGTTATTGAGTAATAATAAACCCCGCTTGGATAGTTAGAGCCATTGAACGAGGCATCATACATTCCTGCCTTCCGAGATTCATTCACGAGAGTTTCCACTTCGCGTCCGAGTGCATCGAAGACAACGAGTTTTACCATTCCGTTTTTAGGAACCGAGTAATGAATACCTGTTGTCGGATTAAACGGATTCGGAAAATTTTGTGATAATTCAAATTTGTTTGGTGTTGTCTGATTATTAGCAATACCTGTTATTGTTCCCCAGGCGGCAATGTTGTTAGCAGGAGAATTAAAAATACCCGTTGCTATAAGTTGATTATTAAAGAAACAAATTCCATAAGCACCATAAACGTTGCCTGCTTCCCAAAGTCCGCCGCCAAGAGCTGACCACGAAGTCCCATTCCACTTTGCAATACCATTAACTGTTAATCCACCTGCAACTGTATAAAGTCCACCGACATAAAGGTCTGTTCCGTTAGATACCACAGAAAAAACATATGGATAAAATCCACTTCCGCAACCGCTTCCAAGAGCCGAGAAACTTGTTCCATTATAAAGAGCAACTGCCTCAGCAGAGATTCCACCCATTGAGGAAAACAATCCTCCGACGACAAGGTTTCCGCTATACGTTCCCAAAGAATACACTATTCCCGGTGTACCGCTTCCAACTGCACTCCAGGTTGTTCCGTTCCATTTTGCAAGATGGGCTGCCGAGGATCCGCCTGCCGTTGTAAAGAATCCGCCTGCGTACAAATCATTATTGTATGCAGTCAGTGCCATTACCTGAGAGCTCATACCCGACCCCATAGCAGTAAAAGTATTTCCGTCGTACTGAACGATATAATTTACTGTAAGATTTTCACATTGAGTAAAGTATCCGCCGATTATTAATTTATTATTCCATACCGCAAGAGACTGCACTATGCTATTAGTTGTGCCGCCAAGGTCGTTCCATGTTGTCCCATCCCACGAAGCAAGATAAGGGGTTCCAAGGGCGCCTGCATCAGAAAAAGCACCGCCGACAATCAGTTTATTCTGATAAACAATCATACACACAACTTCGCCTGTTACGCCAACGCCTAACGCCTGCCACGTTGTGCCGTTCCATTTTAAAATCCCATACCTTCCACCTGAATATAACGAGCCGTTGTAGACAGCAACGCAATCACCCCAGTCGGGGGAACCACTGCCAAGCGCTGACCAGCTCTGAGAATACACAGCTGTGACGCTTGTTGATAAAAACACAATGAGTAAAATTAGTTTTTTCATATTATAGTTTAAGTTTTTAATTTTCAATATAATCGGGAATTAAATGATGGTAATGTGATGAACAACGCTGATTTATAAATTGAAAACCCTTTTCGGTGGGTATTCGTTCCATCGAAATGCAAATAATAAGTATTTGTTTGTAAGATTATTATGTGTGCATACATTTAAAGACTTTAAAGATAAGTGAAAGGTGAGAGTATAAACAAGAACAGCTGCTGCACTTTCGCACAACAGCCGTTTATCAAAATAATTTTAATTTTTGACTTGTAGAGTAGGACAAGGACGCAGTGCTTCTTTGAAGTCTGTTTTCCTTGAACCCTCGTCAAACCGTACGTGAGGTTTTCCCTCATACGGCTTTCCTAAATAAAATATACTTTCTGTTACAGCCATTGAACTCTATAATTA
>JAPLFJ010000041.1 GCA_026390735.1 Ignavibacteriota bacterium | reverse complement strand
AAATTTTAAGTTCATTGACTGAATATAAAACTTATTAGAACTTTTTAAATTCAAATCGATCCTGGCATAAATCTTCATAACGCACATATATTATTATAAGTTAAAACTTTAACTACTTTTTAAACGGGACAGTAGTGATTTAAAATTTCAAATTCCTCATAAATACTATAACTTATATCTGACATCCATTGCATAAAGCAACAAACCTTTAAAGATATAGCTCGTACTGTATCAACTGCCACTTAAAATCTATCAGACTGTACGAAAGCTCACACACCACCTTCTGCCTGTCGCACAGCACGCTGAAATGATATTCATAAGAGTCCGCCCTCGGAATCTTCCACGTCGAATTTACCTTCGAAATGTTGTAAACATCATTCTTCCACTTGAACCTTACAATCTCAATCTTCAAATCGTGAAAGAATGCAATTACCTCTATATTTTCAAAAACCTGATTATTCATATTTCATTATGCATACTCTATTATTTATGCCTTAATAAAATATGGTATATATACATAAGAAGCAAGAACTAAATTATTGTCATGAATTGATATTCCGTAGTGTAACGCAATCATCCTGATTGCGTATTCCTTTTCAAAGTGCTTTCTCTTTAAATCAATAAATCTCTTATCTCTTTGCCTAAAAAAATTTCTTCTCTGTGTGTCCGCCTCGGCGGATGAGCTCAGTGGTGAATATCTCTTAATCAGTGATAATCAGTCTCAATCGTCTTTTATCAGTGTGCTATTTCTCAAAACCCCCTCAGTGTTTCTCCACATAGTTCAAGTCCTTCCCGAACGTCTCCTCCAGTTTAGTCATAGATATATACGCAATCGCCACAGCTCCAATCCCCACATACAAAGCCGCCTTCACGATTCCTATATCAGGCGTCAGATACTGAAACAGGAACGTCGCCGGCACCACAGCACCCCTCACGAAGTTAGGCACCGTAGTCGTCACAGTCGCGCGGATGTTCACTCCGAACTGTTCCGCGGCATTCGTCACAAACACAGCCCAGTATCCGCCCGACACACCAAGCATCAGGCATAAAGTGTAAAAGAATGTAGCGTCAACTCTGTTGAAGAATAAATATGCAATTATAAATATGCCTTCCAGTATTATGAAAAATCCTATAATCTTCTTCCTGGATTTATAAAACTGGCTCAGTGCACCGCTCAGCAAGTCGCCGATCGCAAGCCCGATGTAGCAGTACATCACAGCCTTGCCCGCCTGTATTTCTTCCTTCAGCCCGAATGCCTTCGCAAACTCAGGCGAGAACGTTATCAGCACTCCCACAATGAACCATATCGGCAGACCGACAGAAATGCAGTGCAGGTATTTTATAAAATTCTTCTTATCCGTAAACAACTTATGAAATCCTCCCTTAAGTACGTCCGATTCTTTTATCGAACTGTACATTCCCGATTCATAAACACCAATCCTCATAATCAGCAGCGCCACGCCCATTCCTCCGCCGATGAAGTACGCCGTGCGCCAGTCGAAGTAATCTCCCACAAGCGCCGCCACCACCGCTCCAAAAATTCCCACAGTCGCCACTATCATCGTCCCGTAACCGCGTGTCTCCTTCGGCATCACTTCCGAAACCAGCGTGATACCCGCGCCAAGCTCTCCCGCAAGACCAACACCCGCTATAAACCTCAGTATTGCGTACTGCGTCACGTCCACCACAAACCCGTTCGCAATGTTCGCCATCGAATAAAGAAATATAGAACCGAAGAGCACAGAAATCCTTCCTTTTTTATCACCCAGAATTCCCCAGATAATCCCGCCAATCAGCATACCGCCCATCTGCATATTTATCAGCAGAACACCGTAGTCGAAAATAGCCGTACCGCTCAAACCAAGACTCACGAGCGACGTCTTGCGCACGATACTGAAAAGTATCAAGTCGTAAATATCAACAAAGTACCCCAGTGCCGAGATTACCAGTATAGCCGTAATGTTCTTCTTCGAAGTGGAAACATCCATACTTATTCTTATTAATTACAAATTTTAAACAATATAGTATTTTGAAATTCTTATGAAAATAGAAAAGGGAGAAAGTGTAAATTATGAATAAGAATAGGATACAGGAAAAGTATATATTCTTTCTATGCGTGAAGTGTCCTCTAATATCTTACAATCATGGCAGCAATCACAATTATTATTTAAACTCCCATCTTTAAATAACGGAATTTATACTTAAAGCCCGATAGGGCAATATGTATATAATTAACTATAACTTTACGGGGTTAAAACTGTCTCAAAATGAGAAACTCAGTCTCAAAATGAGAAAATATTAAAGGATACATTGCGAATAGAGTCTAAAAATGCACTTTATGTTTGGCACAGAACTTGATATAAATAAGTTAAAATTATTATTGAAATATATGAGAGTAAGTTTTCAACTCGTTAAACAAGTTACACGTTCTGTTACAAAAATAGGAACAAATATATGTTTGACCGCATAAAATAATAATCACAATTTTAATAATGGAAGCCAGAAACCATTTCAAAAACGGGGCGAAACCGAAAAGCCTTATGAGTAGGAAAAACAAAATATTATAATTATGAAATCATTATTGGGAATTACAAATGTAATTTATGCTCTGTTCGTCTTATTTGCACTTAATGCATGCAATAATTCTGATCCGACAAGCCCTTCGGCTCCTGTCATAAATCCGTTTAGTAACGGTGGGACTGAAAGGAATATGATTGTTATTCTGAGCGATATGCACCTTGGTGCTGACCTCACTTATGCAGAGTGCAAGAATAACGTTCCACATCTTGAAAAACTGATTAAACAGATAAAAGTTTCTCCTAATGTTAAAGAAATTGTTATCGCCGGAGATTTGATAGATGAGTGGTTTGTGCCTGCTCCGGTAAATACATACCAGGGTGGAGATCAGTTAGGTTTTGTCAGCCGTCTTGCATCAGCCAACAGTGGTGTGTTTGCTGCCTTGAACAGTATAATTCAGGAAGGGCTTATATTAGTTACATATGTTCCGGGCAATCACGATATAGCAATTACAGCTGCGAGTATTCAAAGTGTCCTTCCTGGGATAAATCAGGTTCGCGATAATGTGCTGGGTTTAGGTACCTATTCTCCTGCGGGCCTGCCTAAAATAGCAATTGAACACGGGCACCGCTACAATTTCTTCTGTGCACCTGACCCGATTTCTAATCAGACTATTGCACCGGGTACAATAATGCCTCCTGGATATTTTTTCACAAGGATAGGTGCTCTTGCCTCTATACAGGGAAATCTTCCTCCGGGAGATACAACACCGGTTGTTTATCCAAACACTTCTGGTGGTACCTCACAGGATTTACTCTATCGCTACTGGAAAGACTGGTATATGACACTGAATATGTTCCCGATATCCAATAGATTTGATGAGAATCTGATTGTAACAAATATGAATGGATTCACTGGCACGTTTAAAGTAAACGACCTTGTTCCTTATCAATTAGATTCGGGCGGATTTATAAATGTGAATCTTTACAATGGGGCTCAGGATAACTGGGAGTCAAGGCAAACTCATAATAATGTACCTGTACACATTGATGCACCTATCGCAATCGATTCTGTTAATTCAGATACCTATACCGACTATCAGGCAAGTATGCAATACTTTATGAACCCTAACTCAAATAAAAGACTTGTAGTATTTGGTCATACTCACATACCTAAAATATCAGTATATCAGAATTACATTAATGAGAAATGTATTTATGCGAATTCAGGAACATGGATTGATAATAATCCAAACCTGACATCAATGCATTTTGTTGTTATTACTCCGCAGGATGTCGGTTCTGCTTCACAAACATTAGTTAAGTTGTATAATTTTGAGAATGAAGTTGTTACTAAAATGAATGAAAACTCATTGAGATTTTAACGACAAGATGAGGAAGTAGATTTTGTTTCATCGGATAAGAATTGCAGCAGTTAAAAGGATTATTTAGTAAATGTGGTATTGTTTCTTTAGGCAGTTTCGTTTCAAATGATTCTTTATTACTGCTGCAGCTTTAAAATAGTAAAATAAATGGAAACCGAGAACCATTTTAAAAACAGGGCGCATCCGAAAAGCCTTATGAGTAGGAAAATTAATTAAAACTATGTATGAAATCATTATTAAAAATTACCACTGCAATCTTTGTTCTGTTCCTTCTGTTTACACTTAATGCTTGTAATAATTCTGATCCTGTAGGTACTTCAGATACGGGAATAAATCCTTTTAGTAACGGCGGACTTGAAAGGAATATGGTTGTTGTTATGAGCGATATGCACCTTGGTTCAGACCTCACTTATGCTCAGTGCAGGAATAACCTTCCCGCTCTTGAAAAACTGATTAAGCAGGTTAAAGTTTCACCGAATGTTAAAGAACTTGTTATTGGCGGAGATTTGGTTGATGAGTGGTTTGTGCCTGCTACGACAAATACATATCAGGGTTCAGATCAGGCTTCTTTTGTAAGGAATATTGCTTCTGCCAATAGTGGTGTGTTTATTGCATTAAATAGTATAATTCAGGAAGGACTGATTAGAGTGACATATCTTCCCGGTAATCACGATTTAGCAATTACGGCGGCAAGTATAGAAGGTGTTCTTCCCGGAATAAATCAGGCACGTGATGCTGAGGGTGTAGGTACTTATTCTCCTGTAGGGCTGCCTAAAATTGCAATAGAGCACGGTAACCGATACAATTTCATTGCTTCACCGGACCCTGTATCTAACCAGACTATTGCACCGGGCACAATTTTGCCTCCGGGGTATTTTTTCACAAGATTAGCAGCTCTCTCCATTACACAGGGAAATCCTCATCCTGGTGATACAACACCCGTTATTACTCCAAACACATCGGGCGGTAATTCGCAGATATTACTTTATAATTACTGGATGTCGTGGTTTATTACTTTGCATCTGTACCCGATAACCAATAGATTTGATGAGAATATTATTATAACAAATGTTAATGGATTTAACGGAGCTTTTAAATTTAACGACTTTGTTCCTTTTCAATTAACTCCGGGCGGTATTATCAATGTGAACCTTTTCAACGGGATTCAGGATACCTGGGAAGCAAGACAAACACTAAATAATGTGCCTGTACATATTCCTGTTGCTACTGCAATGGATTCTTCCAATTCGAACACTTTTATAGACTATCAGACATCTCTGCAGTATTTTATGAATCCTGGCTCAGATAAAAGACTTGTAGTCTTTGGTCATACTCATTCGGCTAAAATTTCTGTGTATCAGAATTATCTTAATGAGAAGTGTATTTATGCGAATTCAGGAACCTGGGTTGACAATAATCCAAATAACTCAACGATGAATTTTGTGGTCATAACTCCGCAGGGAAGTGCTGCTAATTCGGAAACTTTAGTGAAGTTGTATAACTATCAGAATCAGGTTGTGACTAAAATGAATGAAAACTCATTGAGATATTAACGACAAAGATGAATTGAATAGATTCATTTATTCTCCTTCCTGAGTATACCTTGGGAAGGAGTTTTTAATTCTACTTCTCCAGTGCTCTTGAAGTCCTTTTATTCTTTACCATCGATGCACCAATTGCTATCGTGAGAACAAAAAGTATAACTACCAAAGAAAGTACTGTTGAAATGTGTACTACTCCTGCTATGAGCATCTTTATGCCGATGAACACAAGTATTATGGAGAGTCCCATCTTTAAGTAATGGAATTTATCCATAAAACCTGATAAGGCAAAGTAAAGCGCACGTAAACCTAGTATTGCAAAAGCGTTGGAAGTAAATACTATAAACGTGTCGTTTGTGATTGCAAGTATTGCGGGTATTGAATCAAAAGCAAATATCAAATCTGTTGTTTCAACTACAATCAATACTATGAACAGGGGAGTCGCAAACAAACCTCCTTTTTTCATTCTAACGAAGAACTTATCCTTATGGTATTCGGGTGTTACCGGAATTATTTTCTTTACAAACTTAACTACAGGATTCTTGTTCGGCTCAACTTTCCCTTCTTTCTGGAATGCCATCTTCAAGCCCGCTATCACAAGAAATGCTCCGAAGATTATTATTACCCAGCTGAATTGCGCGATGAGTGCCGTGCCAATGAATATAAGTATTGCCCTCATTATCAGTGCACCGAATATTCCCCAGAATAAAACTTTGTGCTGATATTTCTTAGGGACATCGAAGAATGAGAAGAGTAGTATGAAAACAAATATGTTGTCAACACTGAGTGATTTTTCCAGCAGATAACCCGTAAGGAATTCAAGTCCCTTGTCGTGTCCCATCAGGTAAAATACACCTACGTTAAAAACTATCGCAAGCGCTATCCAAATCCCGCTGGTTATCAGTGCTTCTTTTACGTTCACTTCATGCTGCTTCTTATTGAATACACCAAGGTCTAACGCAAGCATAATAACTAAAAATAGAACGAATCCTCCCCAGTGCCATAATCCTATCTGCAAATTAAATGTCTCCCTTTACAGGCCTGATAATTATATCCTCTACCAAAACTCTTTTAGGTTGTTCAAATGCCTGAAGCACTATATGTGCTATATCCTCAGGCGCCATCATTCTGTTCTTGTACTTCTGTCTTGTTTTTGCATCCCACATCGCTGTTTCAACTGCTCCGGGTAATATATTTGTAACCTTAATGTTGTATTTCCTTACTTCGTTTCTTACTGAGTTCGACATCGCAAGCATTCCTGCCTTCGAAGCCGAATAAATCGAACTGTTGTCATAAACTGTATTCGCTGCAACTGAAAGTATGTTAATAATATGTCCCTTCCTGTTCTTTATCATTCCTTTCAAAACAGTTTTCATACATAAAAATGAACCGCGCAGATTAATATCCATTACGTAATCATAATCATAAACTTTAGTATCAAGAAAACTCTTGAAAGATGTAACGCCTGCATTGTTTATCAGACAGTCAATCTTTCCGTATTTTTCTATAATGCGTTTTGCAGTAGAATGTACAGAACGCTCCGATGCTACGTTGCATACAAATGCAACAGCTTCGCGCCCTGCAAATTTTATCTCGCTGACTATGTTTACAAGTCTCGATTTTCTCCTGGCAGTCACTGCTACTACGTAACCTGCCTTAGAAAATGCATTCGCAATTTCTTTTCCGATTCCGGTGGATGCACCGGTAATCCATACTACTTTATTATTCATATTGTATTAAATATATAATCTGCATGAATGACTACTTACATCACCATTCCGCCGTCTACCATTATTACCTGTCCCGTTATATAATCTGCCTTCGGCGATGCAAGGAATGTTACTACTCCCGCGACTTCTTCAGGTTTACACGAACGTTTTAAAGGTATAACAGTTAAGAAAGCCGACTTCTGCTCATCGTTAAGCTGATGTGTCATTTCTGTCTCTACGAATCCCGGTGCTACTGCATTAACAGTAACGTTTCTGCCGCCAAGTTCTTTGGCAATGGACTTTGTTAATCCAATCATACCTGCTTTCGATGCTGAATAGTTTGCCTGTCCTGCATTTCCCATAACTCCGACTACTGAACTGATGTTAATTATCTTGCCGCCTCTTTGTTTTGCCATTATTCCTGCAACTGCTTTTGTAGTGTTAAAAGCACCTTTAAGGTTTACCTTTAATACTAAATCCCAGTCTTCTTCTGTCATCCTCAAAAGTAAACGGTCGCGTGTTATACCTGCATTGTTTACAAGTATATCAAGACTTCCGAATTCCTTTGCCGTCTCTGTTATCGCTTTCTGTACTCCGTTTGTGTCCGTCACGTCAACAACTTTCTTGCTGACTTTCATTCCGTTCTTTTCTTTTTCCTGAGCGTATGCGTCAAAGTCTTCGGGGAAAACTTTATCGTATGCAATAACAATTGCTCCTTCATTCAATAAATCTGTTACGATAGCACGTCCGATACCTCTTCCTCCGCCTGTTACTACCGCTACTTTGTTCTGTAAAATGCCCATTTGTTTGTATTATTAATTTTAAAAGTATAATCTCTCTTCTTGGCGCATCTGTATTGCTTCCACTATAAAAGTCTGACCGTTTATTAAATCAGAATCTTCGGAAGCAAGAAATGCTACAAAGTCAGCAACCTTACCCGGTTTTGCTGCCTTCTTCTTTGTGGTCTTTAAGATTGCCTTCTTCATGTCATCACTCAGAACGGATGTCATATCTGTTTCCACAAATCCGGGTGCCACAACATTTACCTGTATGTTGTGCGAGCCAAGTTCCTTAGCAAGTGTTTTTGTAAGTCCTATCTGTCCGGCTTTCGATGCAGAATAGTTTGCCTGTCCAGCATTACCGTTCACTCCTACGATAGAACTTACATTAATTATTTTTCCTTTATGGTTTTTCACCATATTGCGGGCAACTTCTTTGCAGAAAAAGAACGTACCCTTCAGGTTTGTGTCAATTACACTGTCCCAGTCCTTTTCACTCATTCTCATAATCAATGTATCTTTTGTAATACCCGCATTGTTAATCAGTACGTCTATCTTCTTGAATTTCTTAACTACATTCTGGACGACCTCTTTCACTCTTTTGGCATCAGCCGAATCGCACTTGAAGTAGTGTATTTTCTTTGGCTTGAAAAACCTGTGGTCTATCCTGCTCTTGTAAGTAATCACAACCTTGGCGTTAAGTTCTGCAAACTTTACTGCCATTGCGCGGCCTATACCTCTGGAACCGCCTGTTATGAATACTACTTTATCTTTAAAGTCATACATATTATGAGAATCTCTTCTTATGTTTATACTGTTTCTGGTAGTATTCATTCAGGTAAGCGTATCCGTCTGCACCCATTATAAACGTTATTTCTTCTGTCATTGCTTCAAATATTGTCTGTGAAAAATTCTCCTTCTTGTCTACTCCGCAATAATCAAGCTTCGCGGCGTGGTCATCATCAAACGTTAGCACATTTTCAATTATTGTTAAAGGATACATTATACAGTACTTTGGTTTAATAGCCCATTTATGCATATGATTCTTAACAGCGGCTACCTGAATAGAACAGAAACCTCTTTTGTCTTTAAAAACACACTGCGTAATACCCTGTGGTGTTTCATACAACTCAGTTCCTATCGCGTAACCGGAAGGGAAGTCTTCATCCGGTTCGTGCTCGGTTTCAAACCATTTTGATGTGTCTCTGGTCTGATGCTCATCCATCACATCTTTTATTTCGTTCTCAAATTTCATTACGATTTCCTTGAACGGTTCGTCCATATACACGCCCCAGTTACAGCACTGTCCATGACATATTTTTATGTTGCATCCCGGTACAAATCCCTGTGTGAATATTATCGGGTCTATCTTTATTCCGTTGAACTCTAATGGATATTCTTTCAATTTTACTCCTTATATGTTTTTAATATCTTCGTACGTTGAAATGTTATACACTTCAGCCGAAGGTTCGATTTTCTTTATTAATCCGGTAAGTACTTTCCCGGAACCTATTTCGTAAAACTTTGTAACTCCGTCTGCAACCATATTCCTAATCAGCATTTCCCATTTGACAGGGGATACGAGCTGTCTGGAAAGTGCATCGCGTATTTCATCTTTTCCTGTTATCGGAGTAGTGTCTGCATTAGTATAAACAGGAATTCCTGAATCTGTAAAGTTTGTTTCAGCAAGTGCAACTCTGAGCTCGGAATCCGATGTCTTCATCAGCTCTGAATGGAATGCACCGCTCACTTCAAGTTTCTTAGCAAGTCTGCATTTGTATGGCTCGCCCTTTGCGATTTCAACTGCTTTGTCTATTGCTGCTATGTCACCTGAAATGACAATCTGTCCGGGACAGTTAAAGTTTGCTGCCTGAACAATTCCTGCTTCTTTTGACTTCTCGCATATTTCAAGTACCTGTGCTTCGTTCAGACCTATCAATGCTGCCATGGTTCCGGGCTGCTTAATGCCGGAATTCTTCATCAGTATTCCGCGTGTCTTCACAAGTTTCAGCCCGTTTTCAAAATCCACTGAACCAGCATATACATTCGCAGTGTACTCGCCGAGTGAATGGCCTGCCGTACAGTCAGCTTTTATCTTATCGCCTAATAATCTTGTTAATACTAATGAATGCACAAACAGTGCAGGTTGTGTTATATTGGTTTGTTTAAGTTCTTCCTGTGGTCCTTCAAAAGAAAGGCTGCTGAGGGGTAATCCCATAATATCATCTGCTGTCTTATAAAGCTCCTTCGCAAGGTCGGAATTCTCATACAAATCCTTACCCATTCCTACTGCCTGTGAACCTTGTCCCGGAAATACAAAAGCAATTTTACTCATACATAAATTTTAATTACAAAAACATGAATTTAATTAATATATTCCTCATATTAAATTTAATAATTAGTCTCACTCCGGTGAATTATCAAATATATTTTTCGTGTTTTCTGTGCGTCCGTGGCGGCGGTTGGTAAATCTCTCTTTCCTATTGCCGGAATCCTAAACGCTCTTTGCCTGAAAAATCTTTTAATCAGTGAAAATCATTCTCCATCAGAAAAATCAGTGTGCCATTCTTTAAATCTCTTCTCAGTGAACCTACTCCTAAAAATCCCTATTGCCTAAAGCCAATTGCCTAATGCCTAAACCCATTGTCTCTTCCTGAAAAAAGTTGACAGTAGTAGGTTCTTTTTTTCTTTCTTTTTTGCTACTTTTTTCTTTCTTTTTGTTAGCATGTTAATAACTTATGCTACTCGGCTTTCTCTATATTTCTCTTCCGGTGTTTTATAGT
>JAPLFJ010000007.1 GCA_026390735.1 Ignavibacteriota bacterium | reverse complement strand
GAGGGTGTAAAATTTTTTGTGTAAATATAAAAAAACATCACAATATTAATTTAGCAATTCTATCTTTAAAAATCACAGATAAATGTGCAATTATAAAAGCCCATTTTTGAACAGGCATATTCCACTTTTTAGACAAATCTTTATAAGAAAGATATAACATCTTAATCAGCGCATCATCATTTGGGAAAAGTGATTTAGCTTTTGTTACTTTTCTAAATTGTCTATGTAAAGCTTCAACAGCATTAGTCGTATATATAACATATCTAATCTCCTCAGGATACTTAAAGAATGTTGCAATATTATTCCAGTTCTGATCCCATATTTTAAAGGGTAAAGTATATTTATTACCCCAGATTTCTTTCATATGTTTTAAGTTTTCCATAGCCAACTCTTCAGTCGATGCTTTATAAACATTTTTAAGGTCAGCCATAAAAGCTTTTTTATCTTTTGAAGCGACATATTTTAGCGTATTTCTTACAACGTGAACAACACAGAGTTGAATTTCTGTTCCAGGAAAAACGGTATTTATAGCTTCAGGAAATCCTTTTAGGCCATCTATACAGGCAATAAGAATATCCTTAACTCCACGATTACGAAGTTCCGTAATAACTCCAAGCCAGAAATTGGCACCTTCTGCAGGACTAACCCAAAGTCCGAGTAAATCTTTATTACCGTTTAAATCAACACCCAAACAAGTGTAAGCAGCTTTAGATATTACTTTACCCTCTTCTCTGACTTTGTAATGTATAGCATCAAAGAAAACAACAGCATAAATATCTTCTAAGGGTCTATTCTGCCATTGTGTGATTATATGAACAATTTTATCAGTTATATTTGAAACCAAAGTTGGACTTATATCTATTCCATAAATCTCTTCAATATGAGACTGAATATCTCTTGTTGTCATACCTTTAGCGTACATGGAAATAATTTTATCCTCAATGGGCCCTAAGGTTCTTTCGTATCTTTTAACAATCATAGGGTCAAAGTTGCCATTTCTGTCCCTGGGTACAGAAATTTCTATCTCTCCATTTTCATTTTTTAGGGTTTTCTTGTGTTTACCATTACGACTGTTGCCGGTGTTTTTTCCTGACGGTGAATACTTCTCATATCCAAGCTCTTCAGTGAGCTCAGAATCCAACATTCCTTCAATGGCATTCTTAATAAGTTTTTTGATAGCACCATCAGTTCCCATTAGATCCTGATAGGTCTTGGCTTTTTCCAGCTCTTCTTTAAATTGTTGAAGAACTTCATCAGATATTTTCATTTAAAATATCTCCTTCTGTGTTATGGTTAATAAAAAGTTTTAAAAATCAGAAACCATAAATTAGCCGAAAGAAAGCGTTTTGTTTTTTTTTCGCCTTCCCCCCTAGGGGGGAAGAATGCTCTTTCTTTCTTCCTTAATTTAATAATTTCTCTTTTAACCATTTACACATAATTTTTTACACTCCCGGATTCAATATGAATTACATATGGACCCAATATGAAATCTTATCTAACCGCTATATAAATAAAGGGCATAACCAATTATCCCAGAATAAATACCTGTTATATCAACCATTCCATCCTCAAACCAAACAATAAAAAAGGGCAGGTATCAATCCTGCCCTCAGTAAAATTATCTATCTTTTGTTTCAGAATTCTGTCTCCTGAAATCTAACTTCTAACTCCTAAATTCTAGATTCGAAATTCTGACTCCTATTTTACAAGCATCATTCTCTTTGTTTCTGTGAAATCACCCGATGTCAGTTTGTAATAATAAATCCCACTGGATAAATTTCCGCCGTCAAACTGAACACTGTATGTTCCTGCATTTAAGAACTCCTCGAAATATGTATTCACTTCATTACCAATTACATCATAAATCTTTAATGATGTCTGTGAATTCTTTGGAATTGAGAACCTGATATTAGTTGTAGGATTAAAAGGATTCGGATAGTTTTGTGACAATGTATAACTGCCAACTCTTTCGTTTTGGTTTCCTACACCCGATACCGGATCTATTGCTGTTCCTTTATTTGTATTCATTACATGACTGTCAAAATTCAGAGTTCCTATATTCTGATATACAAATACTCCAAATCCAATATTATCAGCTACCCATGCCGCTGGTAAAATGTAAGTCCACGTTTTTGTTTTAACTGTACCTGACACCCAGGAGCCTGTACTTAATGATTCTCCTGCTGCACCGTTAACCATATCTCTTACAACATACTTATGAACATAACTCGAACCGCCAATACATCCCGCGTTTCCTGACTGTGTATAAATAAGATTATTTTCATACAAAACAAAATTTATGTTTGTAGCAGTATCTATGTTTCTTAACGCAGTGGCGTATGCTGTAACCGATAATTCCCTTGTTGCTGGATTGTATGTCTTTGAATACCAGAGTTTCATCCCTGCAGGGAAATTCGTCGGCTGCGTGTATACCTGACCGGCCCATGAGCCTCTGTCTATAACGCCTGAACGTCTTCCAACCACTCCGGTAGGAAAAGCACTGCCTATACCAAGGGTTGTTAATATTGCATTTCCATTGAAACTTGCCCATGGATCCTGGCCAACTGGGCCATGATACTCTAACGCTAATGTCTGAGGTCTGTTTGTCATTATTGTGTTCACTATTACGTGACCGCATGGACAATACTGACACCATGTTCCTGTGGATACTTCAATCAATACTCTTGATGTATCCTGCGAGTACGATTTTGTAGTAAAGACACCTGTAACAAGAAGTATTGCAAAACAAATGTAAATTATTTTTCTCATCTATTTTTAAATTTAAATTTAGAGAACCCTGTTAAGGGGTAACATATATCTTTTCAATTATTATTTCAATACACAAATGATTATAAACACAGATTTATGGCTAAAACCTTAAATCATTATAATCATAAATGCTTAAAATTGCAGAAAGAGGTAGATTTTAAGTCCTTCACTTTTTCTATTCCACATTAATTACTTTAAAAGAAAATTGGAGAGTCATCCTAATGGCTCTCCAATTATTAAAAGAATTTATTTCAGAAAATCACTATTTTATCAGTGTCATCTTACGGACTTCTTTATAATCACCCGCTTCAAGTTTGTAAAAATAAACTCCACTGGCGAGTTTCGAACCGTCAAACTGTGTTATGTATATTCCTGTATTCTGGTTTCCTTCAAACAATGTTGATACCAGTTGTCCTTTAATATCATAAACTTTCAGAGATACCTTTGAACTCTTTGGAAGATTGTATGAGATATTAGTTACAGGATTAAACGGATTCGGATAATTCTGATTCAATGCATACACAGTCGGTGTTTCACTCCCAATCTGGTGTATAGAAGTTATTACATCACCAAGTCTGATTTTAAACTTACCCCACTGACTGTCATTCGCCGGTACAAACGGGTCATTCGTTGCAGGTGCTGTCGCAAGTGTTGAAGCCATCTTATCAAATACAGTGTACGGGAACGTTGTACCGCCGTCAAGTGATACCTTAACCTGTAACCTGTCATTGTAACCGTTGTATGAATATGCCCAGTCGAATTTAAGTGAATCTGATAAATCTATATTGTTATAAGCTTTAGTTTTCATGTAATCCAGCTGACCTAAAGCAGCATAATCCATCCAGTTAATTTTTACACATTTTAAGCCTGGGATAGAAGGACCGTTTGCAACTGAAGAATATTCAAATGTATAACTGTTGTCAGGATTGATAATCGTCCAGCCTGCAGGCGGGAAACCTGACTCAAAGGTTTCATAATTAAAACCTGCCATTACATTATCGTTGTTTTCACCTGATATTATTCCAGGATAGGAATTGTTAATTGCTACAGGTGCTTTTGAATTCAGGACTGTGTTAGACGCGGAAATGTTATCCAGTGCATAGTGTCTTGCTTTCCCTGCATTCATTACTTCTTTCGTTGTTGTATTCTGAACATAAACCGAAGTATACATCATAGAGTCTATCCAGTTGCTTTCCCTCTTATAAGTTACAGAATAATTGTAAGTACCTACTGCTGTCGGTGCTGAAAAACCGTCCGTTGTCGGATATGCTCTTCTGAACACATCGTAAAATTCCATCTCACCGTTTGATCCCGGAGGTGTGGCATAATGTATGTGTCTCTCTACTGCTTCAACTCTTAAATAGTATGTTCCCGCAGGAAGAGTTGAATATATATTCATCGTGATGTTTGCCTTTATTGAATCGCCTGCGACTCTTGTATCCGTAACTGTTAAATCCATAGGACTTCCTTTTGAAAGCCTTTCATTGTATGGCACAGGAAGCGAAGCTAAAGTATAACCTCCGAATTGTGTAACACCGTCAGCAAACGCAACAGGAATTCCTGTCACTGCGTAATAATTCTGCCTGGCTAAATTCTGTACAGTGTTTGCCAGATACATAGGGTCTCCCGGTGACGGGAAATTCAGGTGATATTTAATCGCTACAAGTGTATCAAATTTTTGTACTATGAATGCATCCATGGCAGGATTAAACACTGCACACCAGCTGCAGGTCGAACTTGTAAAGTTCTGGAATAAAACATTCTTCTTTCCGCCCGGCTTGTAATAAGTGTTCTGCTTTAAAGTATCATTCGCCTGATTCTGATCGGCTCCGTATGAAGAAATAACTTTAATACTATAATTTGTATTAGGTGATATTAATACAGGGTCGAAAACTACGTTTGTTTTCAATCCGGCACCAAGCGATGCAATTGATTTTGTGCTCGTGTATGTACCGGGTGTAATTTGCATCGTTACATTAAATGCAGATGTAACATTAGTTTGCCCTAAATTAATAAATGATACATTCGGATTAACTGAGAAAGGTGACGCACCGTTAGATGAGTAACTTGTGTCCCTGTTAATGTTATTTATCGATGACACTGCAATATCGTTCTGATACCTTTCTCCGATGGAAAAATTATCTATATAAAGATTGTTTCCGTACTGATTAGTGGAAATAAACTCTACAACAACATTGTTAAGAACCTGTGGAGATTGAAAATCAAATGCCAGCAAAGTGACAGTCATAAGTAAAGACAGGAGAAATACTTTCTTCATGATTAATTTTTTAATTTTAATAAACCCTTTGAAGGGGTAACTTAATATAATCCGTAATAGTATTCAACGCAGAAAAACAAATAACAGACAAATATATTCCCGCAACTAATTCTGAACAAAAATGGAGAGCCGCTCCAATGCAGCTCTCCATTTAATGAAATAACAACTATAGTTTAATTTACGGCTACTTTATCAAAGTCATCTTACGGACTTCTTTATAATCACCTGCTTCAAGTTTGTAAAAATAAACTCCACTGGCGAGTTTCGAACCGTCAAACTGTGTTATGTATATTCCTGTATTCTGGTTTCCTTCAAACAATGTTGATACCAGTTGTCCTTTAATATCATATACTTTCAACGATACCTTCGAACTCTTTGGTAAATTGTATGAGATATTCGTTACAGGATTAAACGGATTCGGATAGTTCTGGTTTAACGCATACACAGTCGGGGTTTCAGTCCCAATCTGATGTATTGCTGTGATAAAACTTCCCATTGCAATCGAGAATCTTCCCCACTGACTTGCCGTTGGAATGAAATCGTTCGTCGTTGCAGGTGCGGTCGCAAGAACGGCTCCTGATTTATCAAATATTGTGAACGGATATGTGGAACCTCCGTTTGTTGATACCTGGACCTGCAGTCTTTCTGTGTATCCCGAATAAACGGCATGTGCCCAGTTGAATTTCAATGAGTCTGTTAAATCGATGTTATTATATATTTTGGTTTTCAGATAATCTATCTGGCCTGCTGTTCCATAACTGTAACAGTTTACTCTGGTACTTTTTGTACCGCCTAATAACGGTCCGTTTGCACCGGTAAAAGATTCCCATGTAAGCCCTGCATCAGGATTGACTATGCTCCACCCTGAAGGAGGGAAACCCGCTTCAAACATTTCATAATTAAAACCTGCCAATACATTATCTGTCTGTGTTCCGTTTATAAATACACGGTTGTTCAGATCAGTACTTTCATTAGGTCTCTGGCTGGCTTTTAATCCTGATTTATCAGCACCTGTATTTTTGGATGCATAATTAACAGAGTATCTTCTTCCTTTATCACAGTTTAATACTTCTTTTGTTACATCATTCTGTATAAATGCAACTGTGTACATTAATGAATCAATCCAGGCAGCGTCCCTCTTGTATTTATAAGTGTAATTATAGGTTCCTACAGATGTCGGAATTGCTACTCCGTTTGTATCAGGATACATCTTGCGGAATATATCTTTGAATGATGTTTCTCCGTTTGTACCGCCTGAATAACTTCTTATTCTTTCTACCGCACATACACGAAGCCTGTAATTACCGGCTGATAATGGTGATATGATATTTAATGTTATATCAGATTTTATACTGTCACCTGCTATTCTTGAATCTGTTACATGAATTCCGACTGGTGTTCCTTTGTTAAGTCTTGTATAAAATGGCACTGCAAATTGAATGTCAGGAGGACTGTAAGGGAATATGTGTAAGTATGTTCCGTCCATATCACCGTCCGGCACACCTGATACACTGTAATATCTTATTCTGTTGCTGCACTCTACAGTGTTTGCAAGATACATCGGGTCATTGTTCGCACCTGGCCACCAGCCATGATACCTGATGATACATAATGAATCCCAGTGCGCGGACTGGAAAGCATCCAGATAAGGAGTATTAGCTGCACAAGGAGCACAATTCCACTGAGTATATGCCTCTATAAGTACATTCCTTTTCGTGCCCGGAAGATATAATGTATACTGCTTCAGTGTATCATTGGCTTTATTCTGGTCTGATGCCCATGCTGTATATGTCGTAATATTCACAGGTGTGTTTGGAGTTATTGTCAGACTGTCAAAAATCACTTCTATTCCGGTTCCGCTGGAAAGAGATGCAACAGATTTCGTACTCGTATATGCACCTGCATTCATCACGACATTAAAACTTGTCGCAGTCGCGGTTCCGATATTCGTTACGGTAACTTTTGGAGCGAGTTTAAACGCACCTGCTCCTGCAAACGAATAGTTTGTGTCTTTTGGTATGTTGTTTATTGACGACATGGTTACATCGCTCGTAAACTGATTACCAATCATAAAATTATCTACATAAACATTATTGCCGTAACCGTTTGTCGCGACAAACTGCACTGTAACATTGTTTAATACTGTAGGTTCTGGAGAATAAAAATTAAATGCAAGCATCGTTACTGCAAGCACTAAAGTGAGTAGAAATACTTTCTTCATAACTTTAATAGTTAAGTTTATAAATGATTATTTAAAGAAATAATTTAATACTTTATTTTGTACTGCCGGAGTATCACAGATGTTCATTTTATTGTCTTAACAAAAATTATAGTCCCTTGTCTTGTCCCGTATAAAACTAATACATTGAATATTTATTATCAAGTGTAAATATTTACACCCCTATGGGGTTACAATAGAAAAGCATACTTACTTTATTGGTTTTCCCTGCTCCCAGATAAAATTAAAGAGCATCTTGCAGGCCATTGCCAGCTCCCTGTGTTCTATGAATATCATATTTATGTTGCTCGCCTCACTCGCAGGCTTTAATAACGGGAAAAATACTTTCTGCTCGTCAAATACCATCATCTTTATCGGCAGGTTTTCCACTACCCTTGCCTGTTGTCCTAACTTCGACTGACTTTTTACTGATTGCAGTAACCAGTCCTGACTGCGGAGTTCGCCTTCCTCGTATATATTCTTGCATATTGCCTTACGCTTTAATAATTTAGCCTCTTCCTGTAACTGCTCCTTTAGCCTTCCCGATGTATCGCAGACATACGGTCCTTTGTTAAATGTATATAAACTGTGTTTTGCATCCTTTACCATCTGCACATATTTCTTCTGTATCTGCTCTTTATCCTTAAACACTTCCACAAAATCGAATGAATAGGTTATATCTTTATTCATTTCAAACACAGGATTCAGTATACTCGTAACACTTTCAACGACTGATTTCCTCTTTTCCATTTCAATCATGCAGTGCTCTTTGTGTTCGTCAAGTATTCTGCCAAATGCAACTTTTGGCTCTACTGCCTCATAATATTTTACCTTGCCAACACCCCTTTCGGTACAAATTCCTCTCGCAAGCATCCTTTGCAGTACTTCATAAATCTTCGTCCGCGGTATATCAACTGAATTCTGAAGTTCTAACGTCGTAAATCCCTTCTTTGACAAAAGAGTAACATAAACCTTTGCTTCCCTTTCTGTCAGCCCTAATGTAATTAATTTCTGTACCTGTTTTCTGTATTCAGCTTTCATATTTATAAATATTTATGTTTATTTCTCTTTATCCCTGACAAAGGGGTGGCTCTCTATTTTATCAGTGTTAACTTCTTCACTTCCGAATAATCTCCCGAAACAAGTTTACAAAAATACACACCACTCGGAAGCATTGAACCGTCAAAATTCACTTCATACCTTCCTGCCTGCAATCTTCCGTTTACAAGTGTCTGCACTTCACGCCCCGTTAAATCATACACCTTCAACGATACATTACTGATAACGGACAAATGATAACGTATAACCGTACCTGGATTAAAAGGATTAGGATAATTCTGGTACAACTTATATTCTTTAACTGTTTCGCCTTCATTGTTTACAACAGTAGAGTTCGTCACCATAAATTTAAAATATCCCGCTGGTGCTGTATAAGGCTTTGTTACCGTCTTACTGCTGTTATTCGTCGCAGAGATATAATAATATACTGTCTTATTCAATGGCTGAGCAGGTATGTATGCTTTGAAAGTATCGGCAATCTGTGTCATACTTAACTGTGAATATGCCAGAGTAGTATCAGTTCTCCAGTAAACTTTTGCATTCGATATTCCGTTCTTCGATTTAATGCTTGCCTTCACTTCATAAGGTGAAGCGGTAACCGATGTATTCCTCAATCCCGAATGCGAAATGAACAGAGGATTAAACACACCTATTTCCTTAGTAATACAGTGTATTGCTCCGCTAGCCGATATCATGCTCGAACAGTTAATCCCCACTACCCTGTATCCCGGCATCGACTCTCTGTATATCCTCAATGCTGTCGTGTCCTGCGACAATCCGTATACTGGCACAATCACTGTCTTATTTACAATAAGTGAATTTGTATACGTATAATAACTTGAGTTTGGAGGATACTGACCCGTCGAACTCGGCGGTTGTGGTATTCTTACAACTTTATAAGGCTTGCCGAAACAAGTCTGGAAGTTATTTAAGATATACTGAAGGTTTAATTCTATCTGCGGACCGTCTGAAACACCTGTAGGATACTGTCCTACAAGAAGAGTTTCCTCGTCAAGCAGTTTCATGTGCATATCAATGTGGTGAATACCGTCATAAGGCAAAGTATTCATTTTTATGTACCGCGATAACCCCATATACTTCTTTGCAATAGTATCAATCTCTGCTTCAGTATGAGTAGGATTTTCAGTTATAATAAGTTTCGACGAGAATCCCGTTCCGTGTCCGTCAACCATAAAGTTTCCTCCCGTAGCAGTAAAATCGTATGGAGCTGATGTTGCCTGATGTAATGGTGTGTTAAACATCTGTGCTATATAAACAGGTACCTGGTCATCTAATGGACGCGGTCTGTTATAAACCCAGTCTATCATTTTCAATGAATCAATGTCGTTCGTGTATGCATTCCATTGTCCGTAATCACGGCACCATACAGAATTAAAACCTGCGATTAAAAACCTTAAATTTGTTAAAGGTACTCCGTAGGAAGTTAGCTGGGTTTTTACAGTGTTAGAGTCACTGCAGATAATCACACACACACATTCATCCTGTACATAATCCACTATCTGAGCAACTATCGATGGATATGAAGTCCAGGTTACCATAACTGCCTGATATTCCTCCCATTCTGCAAGTGTCCTTACAGGTGAATATGGCGGATTGAAATCGTCCGTGAATGACCTCGGCGGAACGTAGTTCTTGTACACTGCTTTTTCCTGGTCTGTCATTATATGCGGCAAATCCTGTGAATACAATGCCTGATACATAAACACCAGTAACAATAACCCTATAACTTTTTTCATATTAATATATATATAAAATTTTCAATTCTCCCCCGCTGGCGGGGGATTAAGGGGGTGGACTAATCTTTTCCCTCTAATTCCAATATAACTTCTTTTATCCTCTCCGACACATTATCCATTCCCTTTAATACTTCATTATCAGTAAACCTAATAACCCTAAATCCAGCTTCCTCAAGCTCTCTTTGTCTTCTCATATCTTTCTCTAATGCTCCATCATAAGAATGAGTTATTCCATCTACTTCAATAATTAATTTTAAATCTTTGCACATAAAATCAGCTATGTAATTCAAAACAGGTCTTTCTCTCCTAAATTGATATCCCATCATATTTCTCGCACGTAATACATATTTCCATAAACATGCCTCAGCTTTTGTCATACTGTGCCTTAAAGCATTAGCATTCAATTGTAACTTCTTATTATAAAATAAATTATCTTTTCTCTCAATATTCATCGCAAGATAATCGTTGTACTTTTATTAACTCAAATACTGATAGTCCGTATCCAGATAATTCTTTACATAATCGATAACTGCGTTTTCAATACTAGTAAATGTACCTTTATACCCAGTCTTTCTTATCTTATCCATATTTGCCTGTGTGAAATCCTGATACCTTCCCTGTAATACTTCAGGCATTTCAAAGTACTCTATGTTTTCTTTCACGCCAAGTGCTTTAAATATCGGCTTAACAAAAGAATTAAAAGTATTTGCATTACCAGTACCAATATTGTATATCCCGTTGACAATCTTATTCTCGCCGAAATATATTGTCATATCAACTGCATCCTTTACGTACACAAAATCACGTTTTTGTTCGCCGTCTCCGTATTCTTTGGAATATGATTTAAACAACCTTGCTTTTCCGTTTTCCTTAACCTGCTTGTAAGCTTTGCTCACAATACTCTGCATGTCACCCTTATGGTATTCATTCGGACCGAACACATTAAAATATTTCATCCCTGCAATCCTGTCAAGAAACCCTTCCCTCTTTGCCCACTGGTCAAACAACTGCTTTGAATATCCGTAAGGGTTCAAAGGACGTAATGTATCCAGCTTACTCTCATCATCTTCATAACCCTGTTTACCTTCGCCGTATGTGGCAGCAGAAGATGCGTAAACAAACCTTATATTATTATTGACTGAATGCCCGCAAAGAAACTTGGTGTACTCGAAATTATTCCTTAATAAAAAATTCATGTCAAGTTCGGTGGTTGAACTGCAGGCACCAAGATGGTATAATACATCTATTTTGTTGTTCTTCAGAAACCCGTCGTGAACCATCTGTCCGAAATCGTCCCTGTCAAACACATCCATAAACTTCAGAGAGACAAGATTTTTATACTTGTCATCCTTGCCGAAATGATCAACAATTATTATATCTTCTCTTCTCTTTTTATTGAGTGCCCAAACAAGTGCACTTCCTATAAATCCTGCACCACCTGTAACTATAATCATTGTTTAAAATTTAATTTCTGTAAATGTTTTAAGTCTTTCTTTAGTCCGTAAATTACTTTCTATAAATTTAACGTTTTCTTTTTGACTTTTAAAGTACAACTTCTGTGACGCTTTTTGTACGTCCAGCCACATAAATTCACTGTGCTCATCGGATATCGTAACATCCGCCTCATCAACTATGCATACAAATAACGGTATAAGGCTTATAGAATCAGTCCTCGGAGAATAAAATGTAGTAGTATGCGGCAATACAAACAACCTCTCTGGATTCAGCCCCGACTCTTCTTTCACTTCCCTCAATGCAGTCTCAAACGCCTTTTCACCCTTTTCAATCCTGCCCGTTATTATCTGCCATATCCCGGGATATAGTTTATCATTCTCTGCCCGCTTCAGCAATAAGAACTTAAACTTCCCTTTAAACTTTCTCGCAACATAACACTCAATATATATTGAATTTATCTTTGGCATAAGTTAATGTGCCTCATACCAGTTCTTCCCGGTTCCTATCTCAACTTCAATCGGTACGTCAAGTTTTATTGCATTTTTCATTTCCCTGTGTACTATCTTCTTCACTTCTTCCATTTCAGGCTTATATACTTCAAACACAAGTTCGTCGTGCACCTGCAGTAACATCCTTGACTTGAATTTCTTTTCCCTGAATATATTATGTATCTCTATCATCGCAATCTTTATCATATCTGCTGCAGTTCCCTGAATCGGCATATTTATAGCCATTCTCTCCGCTTCACCTTTTACTGCATTGTTCTGATTGTTAATCTGCGGCAGGTACCTTCTTCTGCCTTTAAGTGTCGTAACGTATCCGTTCTCTCTTGCAAACTTCTTTGTTTTCTCAAGGTATTCATATACCCTCGGGAATTCCTTAAAGTACCTGTCAATAATTTCCTTTGCTTCGGAATTCTTAATCTCAAGTCTCGTTGCGAGTCCGAATGCTCCTATTCCGTATATAATACCAAAGTTTACTTCCTTTGCCTTTCTTCTCCTGTTAGGTGTTACTTCATCTTTAGACTTCAGATTAAATACTTTCATCGCAGTCTCTGTATGTATATCCCTGTTCTTTTTGAATGCATTAATAAAATTCTCGTCACCCGAATAATGTGCCATCACTCTCAGCTCTACCTGAGAATAGTCAGCAGATAATATTTCATACTCATCACTTTTCGGAACAAATGCCTTCCTTATATTCCTGCCAGCTTCAGTCCTTACAGGTATGTTCTGCAGGTTAGGGTTTACACTCGATAACCTTCCCGTTGCTGCCCTTATCTGATTAAAGGATGTATGAACTCTTCCGGTTCTTTCGCTTATCGCCTTTAATAATCCGTCTATGTATGTTGACTTGAGTTTGGTCATAGTCCTGTACTCGAGAAGACTTGCTGCAATAGGATGCTTGTACCTTAATTCCTCAAGTACGCTTACATCCGTTGAGAATCCCGTCTTTGTTTTCTTGCTGAGTTCAAGATGAAGTTTTTCTGTTAATATCTTTGCAAGCTGCGAAGGTGAATTTATGTTAAACTTCTCACCCGCCTCTGCATATATCTTCTCTTCGTATTCCTCAATTAACTTTTGCAGTTCCTTGTCAAGTATGTTTAAAACTTTTCTATCAACCATAATACCTTCGTATTCCATATCACCAAGTACCTTAATCAGCGGAAACTCTATTTCCTCACATAACTTTATTAAGTTCAGCTTGGAGAGTTCATAGTTTATTCTGTGATACAACTGTAAAGTTACATCGGCATCCTCTACTGCATACTCGCAAACTATATTAACATCAACTTCTGCCATACTGATTTCAGATTTACCCTTACCGATTAATTCTTTTATCGATACAGGTTTATACTTCAGCCATTGCATCGATAATGAATCCATGTTGTGCTCTTCCGACGGCTCTAATATATATGAGCCAACCATAGTATCAAAATGAACGTTTGCCATCTCTATCCCGTATTTCTTCATAAGCAGATAATCGAACTTTATGTTCTGTCCAACAAGTTTTACTTTTTTACTTTCAAGAAACGGCTTTACTTTCTTAATTGCTGTAACTATATCTATACCTACATCAGGTTTTACTTCCTTCGGCTCATTTGCGAATAATCCCGTTGATTCCTCTTCGGGTGATTCATACTCACCGAATACAGGAACATAGAATCCCTGATTTTCCTGATAAGAAAAAGACATACCTACAAGTTTCGCTTCATTGAAATCCAGACCGGTTGTTTCTGTGTCGAATGAGATCAGTTCTTCTGACATTAACTTCTTAATAAGTTTATCAAGCGATGCCTCATTCTTTATTAAGTAATAATCGTGCTTTACATCTTTAATAGTCTTTAAATCCTGTACCGGTTCTTCAATCTTCGAACCCTGTATGGTTATCTTAAGTGAAACATCATCTTCGTTTTTCTTCGATTCTATTGCCTCTATAGGTTCACCGAACTTTAAGCCCGAACTGAACTTCCGTGCAAAAGATTTCATGTTTAGTTCTTCAAACCTTCTGTACAGTGCTTCTTTATCAGGTGATTTACTTACTAAATGATGGAAGTTTATGTCAAGAGGCACATCTGTCTTTATAGTAACCAGCCTCTTTGCAAGGTAAGCGTTTTCTTTATCCTTAATTAATATTTCCTTTAACTTAGGCTTTGTAATCTTGTCTATATTCTTGTATATCTCATCAATTGAACCGTATTCCTGTATAAGTGCTATCGCAGTCTTTTCGCCCACTCCCTTTACACCGGGAATATTATCCGCTGCATCTCCCATAAGCCCGAGTACTTCAATCACTTTATCAGGTGTCACCCCGAATTTATTTTTTACTGCTTCAAACCCGACTATCTCAACTTCTCCGCCTCTGTTACCTGATGATGTCTTCGATGGTTTGAACATAAAACTCTTTTCTGAAACCAGTTGCATGTAATCTTTATCCGGCGTTACCATGTAACTCTCAACACCCTCTTTTTCTGCCTGCTTAACAAGTGTTCCTATAATGTCATCTGCTTCAAAACCTGGTAATTCAATCATCGGTATATTAAACAACTTTACGATATCCTTTACTTCGTTTATCTGCCATGGCATATCATCAGGTATATCAGCTCTCTGCGCCTTATACTTCGGGAATTCTATGTGTCTGAATGTTGGTTTTTCTGTGTCGAAACATACAGCAAGATGGTCTGGCTTTTCATCTTCTATTATCCTCATTAAGGAACTCACAAATCCGTATATCGCAGAAACATTGTTTCCCTTACCGTCTTTCAAAGGACGGCCAATCAGGGCAAAGTATGCCCTGTATATCATCGCCATCGCATCTATTAAAAATAATTTCTCTGACATAATTTAACTCTTTTTATTGTTCGGGTTCATTATACTGTGCTTTCTTCCGTAACTGAAATATATAATCATACCAACGGCTAACCAGCCTAAAAGTCTCCACCAGTTCTCAAGCGGTAATGAAAACATTAACAGAGTACATATCAGCATCCCAAGTATAGGTGTTACAGGATAAAAAGGAGCCCTGAAAGGTCTTTCTGCTTCAGGATTTGTTTTCCTCATTATCAGAACTGCAGCACATACAATCACGAAAGCAAACAATGTACCAATGCTCACTAACTCCGCGAGTATCCTTAATGGAAGAAATCCTGTGAGTACCGCAACGAATATCCCTGTAAGTATAGTTGTCTTGTATGGTGTTCTGAATTTTTCGTGTATAGCTCCAAAGAATTTCGGCGGGACTAAACCGTCTCTCGCCATCGCAAGCATTACTCGCGGCTGACTTAAAAGCAGAACTAACAGCACTGATGTAATTCCCGCTATTGCTCCGAGTGATATAATAAAGTTTGCCCAGGTAATTCCGATTCTCTGAAATGCATCTGAGACAGGTGCGTCTATGTTTATCTGATTTGCCGGAACCATACCAGTTAATACTATTGCCACTAATACATACAGTATTGTACAGATTACTAACGAATATATTATTCCTTTAGGTACATCCTTCTGCGGAACTTTCGCTTC
This sequence comes from Ignavibacteriota bacterium, assembly GCA_026390735.1. Classification (GTDB taxonomy): domain Bacteria; phylum Bacteroidota; class Ignavibacteria; order Tepidaquicellales; family Tepidaquicellaceae; genus CAIKZJ01. Next base: position 104,478 of record JAPLFJ010000007.1, on the reverse strand, counting down.
TTCCGCGTGTGTGGAAACAGAATCAAAGCCAATGTATGCATAAAATATCATCGCCGCCCCTGCTATCATTCCAAGCGGAGCTCCGTCATTTGCTACCATTCCCCAGACTGTGTTCCCGAAGAAACTTACTCCGCCCCATCCGTAAGGTGCAAAGTTACTCCAGTTATTCGTATCTATATAAAATGCACCGACTCCGATTACAAATAATACTATCGCTACTTTTAAGATAACCATCGCAGCATTAAACCCTGCACTCTCTTTAATTCCTTTTACGAGTATTGCAGTTAATACTAATGTTATCAGCACAGCAGATAAATCTATGAATGAACCCGTTGAGACAAAGTGTCCTGTTTCTACGTTAAAATCAAAAGGCGCTTTTGCCAGCAAAGGCGGTATCTTTAACCCAAATATTCCTATAAAACTCTGAAAGTAGCCTGACCAGCCGTGTGCTACTGCCGCTGCCCCTACAGCATATTCAAGTATTAAATCCCAGCCTATTATCCAGGCGAATAATTCCCCGAGTGTTGCATATGCATACGTATATGCCGAACCCGCAACAGGTACCATCGAAGCAAATTCTGCGTAACACATTGCTGCAAATATACAGGCTAACCCCGCCACAAGAAACGATACAATTATTGAAGGACCTGTCTTATCGTGTGCTACTATTCCCGTTAGAACGAATATCCCCGTTCCGATTATCGCACCTACCCCTAAACTTGTTAATGCTAAAGGCCCTAATATCCTTCTTAACCTGTTTTCTCCCTTTGCCTCTTCAAGAAGCATACTCAAAGGTTTTCGAGTGAAATACTGACTCATCCGATTGAATTTAATTAATGAATAATACTAATTAACATTGAATTTAAAAATAGTTATGCATATATGAAATGAATATAGTAGAGTATAATATTCATCATTTCTTTCTTAACACATTGCCCTCAAATTCCAAATTTCCGTCTCTGAAATCAGTTTTCGTTAACCTTATTATTGTCTTTAAAACTGCTTCCGTCTCATCAACGACAGGAAATCCACGCCTTACCTGCTTTACTGAAGTTACTTCTGCCTTTATGAATTCACCGTTCTTCTTCATAAATACTTTTATGATTGGTGCAATTCCCTGCGGACCTGCAAGTGAAAACTTTCCGTAAGTAGAGAAGTTTCCCAGACTGTAAGCAATAAACCTGTCTTTATAAATTTCCACAGCCCTTGTCACATGCGGACCGCTTCCGAAAACCACATCCGCACCCGCATCAATAACTAAATGCGCAAACTCATACACATCACCTCTGTTTTCCTCTAAAAATACTTCATTCCTTCTTGGTACGTTCTGAGCCCCGGCTCCTTCAGCTCCTCCGTGAAAAAATACATACACCAAATCGCATTCAGACTTTAGTTCTTTTATCGTTTTTTCAACTAATTCCTTATTGTTAATGTTCATCGTGCCCCTGTTCGGTGCAAATCCTGCTATGCCTATTTTCAATCCTTTTACTTCTATGATTGTTGTCGGCTGGTCCGTCGTTCCTGAATACCCTATTTCGTTATCATCAAGCACTCTGTAAGTTGCTTCCCTTCCCTTTATACCCATATCAAAACCGTGATTGTTCGCAAGGCTCATATAATCAAACCCCGCGTCCTTTAAATATTCTCCATATCGCTCAGGTACCCTGAATGAATAACATCTGTCAGGTGTCAGACATTCCTTTGGTGTTCCGCCTGAATTTAAAAACGGTCCCTCCAGATTGCCCATAGTCAAATCAGCATCTTCAAGAATATTCTTTACCCCATTAAATATATCTCTTCCGTCATTCGGAGGTAAATCAGATGACGGATATGTCGTCCCCATCATAATATCACCCACTCCAATCACAGTAATAATATCATTGTCTTCACTCTTCACTGAATCTGTTAATATAGTTTCAACTGTTTCTTTCAGATTTTCCTTTAACTCTTTCTTATCGCAGGATGCAAACGAAGTAAATAATAAAAACAGTAATAGTATTTTCAGGTAACCTTTCATTGTACTAAAATAACAAACTTACCATAAACTAAAAAGGGTTTGCAATTTGATTGCAAACCCTTCATCATTCTATATCCTTTTATTTAATTTAAGCCGCACATACCGCCCGGACATCCGCCTCCCATTTGAGGCATTCCGCACGAACCGCTTTCACAGCCTGAACTGCTTCCCGATGATATGACTGACGAGAATGATGATATCAGTTTTATGTGCTTCTTAGACTTGCACTTCGGACATACAACATCGTCCTTGTTTTCCTTTGTCTTGTGCAGAATTTCGTAATCTGAGTTACAATCCTTGCATGTATATTCAAATATTGGCATATATTATTCCTTTTCTTTATTATTTGCTATTAACAAATATATTTATACTGTTGTTTAAAATCAACATAATATTTGAGTAATCTCTCAGGAGCTTAAACAAAAACGCCTTCCGTCATTTCTGAGGGAAGGCGTTTTATATTCTTTTATATTCTATTGTCCGAGGTAAGCCTTTAAGGACTTGCTCCTTGATGCCTGTCTTAATCTTCTGATTGCTTTTTCTTTAATCTGTCTTACTCTTTCTCTTGTGAGTTTATATTTGTCACCGATTTCTTCAAGCGTAAGAGGATTCTCTTTCTCTAATCCATAATACAGTTTCACAACTTCTTTTTCTCTCTGCGAAAGTGTATCAAGAGCACGCTCAATTTCTATCCTTAACGAATCCTTAAGTAATCCCTGATCAGGCATTCTTTCGGCTTTGTCAGGCATAATGTCTATAAGCTTTGTGTCTTCGCCGTGAATACTTGGTGCATCCATGGATACGTGACCGCTTGAATTCTTCAGTGTCTCCTGAACTTCATAAATACTCATATCAAGTTTCTCTGCTATTTCAAGTACGTTCGGTGCACGTTCATTGCTTTGTTCCAGTTCGCTAATCGTTTTCGAAATCTTACTCTTCTGCTGAACTATATTAAGCGGTAATCTCACAACTCTCGACTGCTCGGCTAAAGCCTGCAATATAGACTGCCTGATCCACCATACAGCATAAGATATAAATTTGAAACCTCTGGTTTCATCAAACTTTTTCGCTGCTTTAATCAATCCTAAATTACCCTCATTTATAAGGTCATTCAGTGATAATCCCTGATTCTGATACTGCTTCGCAACACTGACTACAAAACGTAGATTTGCTTTAACAAGAGTATCGAGTGCTAATTTTTCGCCTTTTTTAATGCGTTTTGCACAATCGATTTCGGCTGCTACGCTTAGTGGTGTTGTTTTGCTGATTTCTTTAAGGTATATATCAGTTGATTGATTTTCGCGACTTGTGTATTGTTTTCCTAATTTCATATTCTTTTAGCAAAATTTGATTGCTCTTATTTAAACTGCAAAAATAGGAACTTAGTTTCATGCGAAACTAAATCCCTATTTAAAACATTTATTTACCGTAAATTAATCTATCCGGTTCAGGATTATTATTCAGTTGGTGCTCCACCAATCAGGTCAATCTTGTCATCTTTGTGTAAAGTGACAATTGCTTTTTTCCTGTCTGATCTGAAACCTGCGAATCTGCCTTTCTTAGTCATTGATGCTTTCTGCTTACCCTTCATCACCAGTGTTCTTACATTTTTCACTCTTACGTTGAACTTCTTCTCAACTGCGCTCGTTATCTCAATCTTGTTCGCATCAATACCTACTTCAAAAGCATACTGATTTCTTAACTCCTGAAGTGCAGTATTCTTTTCTGTAATTAACGGTCTTATGATAATTCTTTTCATTTTTATTAATTTCAATTATGATAATAAAGGCTTGCATAATTTCTCAACAGCAGATTTCTGTATTAATAGCATCTTGTTGTTCAGTAAATCATACGTTGCGGCTTGGTCTGAAATTAATACATTAAGTTTAGGAAGGTTTCTTCCTGATTTGTATAAAGCCTCATTCTTTTCTGATACTAATAAAAGAGTCTTTGTTGAATCTAACTTCAATGATTTAATAACTTCAAACATATCCTTTGTTCTTGGCTTGTCGAATGAGAAATCCTCTACGATCGTAATTTCATTCTCTTTAGCTTTCAAACTTAAGGCACTTTTCCTGGCCAGTCTTGCCGCTTTCTTGGGAATATCCAGATAATACCTGTGAGGTCTTGGTCCGAAGATTGTACCACCACCTACCATTATAGGTGAACGACTTGTACCTCTGCGCGCATTACCGGTTCCCTTTTGTCTGTAAGGCTTTCTTCCGCCTCCACGGACTTCACTTCTTTCCTTGCTCTTATGAGTACCTTGTCTTCTGTTCGATAAATAAGTTCTTACTGCCTGATAAATTAAATGTGTGTTTGGTTCTATTCCAAATATTTCATCCGGCAGATTTACTACATCACCGCTTTCAGTACCATTTATTTTTAATACTTTAAGTTCCATTGCTAATTTTTATAAATTTCAACTAAACCGGAGTTTGCTCCCGGAACTGCACCTTTGATTAGTATAAGGTTTGAATCAGGTATTATCTTTACTATCTTAAGATTTCTTACTGTAATCTGGTCTCCGCCCATTCTTCCTGCCATTCTCTGACCCTTCCATACTCTGGATGGATAAGAAGACGCACCGATCGAACCGGGGGCTCTTTGTCTGTCACTTTGTCCGTGAGTTCTCACGCCGCCATGAAAGCCATGTCTTTTCATTACACCTTGAAATCCCTTACCTTTTGATACTCCTGTTACTTTTACCTTATCTCCAATTTTGAATATTACATCTACTTTTATCTCATCGCCTACTTTTAAATCAGCTAAAGGATAATCCCTTAACTCTTTAACGTAACGGGGAGGAGCTATTTTTAAATCCTGATAACCTTTCTTTTGCGGATTGCTTACTCTTTTTTCCTTTTTCGTTCCAAAGCCGACTTTTATCGCTTCGTAGCCATCTTTTTCCTTAGTCTTTATCTGAGTTATTACGCAAGGTCCTGCCTCTATTACCGTGCAGGGTACCGCATCTCCGGTATCCTCAAAGTATGTGGTCATCCCGATTTTTTTTCCTAATATACCTAACATTTGCGTTTAAGTTTTATTTAATTGATCTTACGTTTATACTTTGATTTCAATATCAACACCACCCGGAGGATCCAGCTTCGTCAATGCATCAACTGTTTTGTTTGAAGAATTTAAGATATCAATCAGTCTCTTGTGCGACCTTGTCTCAAATTGTTCACGTGACTTTTTATCCACGTGAGGTGATCTTAATACTGTATACTTATTAATTTTCACCGGTAACGGTATAGGACCGCTCACAATCGCACCTGTCTGCTTGATTGTCTTTATTATTCTTTCTGTCCACTTGTCGAGCAAAGCGTGGTCGTAAGATTTTAATTTAATCCTGATTTTTTGTGTTGCCAATTTTTTATGGTTTTATTTTTACATTTGAAGAGCGGCTCTAAACCGCTCTTCAATGAAATAATCAATTTATTTAATGATCTTTGTTACAACGCCTGAACCAACTGTTCTGCCGCCTTCTCTGATAGCGAATCTTAATTTCTCTTCCATCGCGATAGGTGCTATAAGAACAATCTTTAATCCGTCAAGGTTGTCACCTGGCATAACCATCTGAACACCTTCAGGTAATGTTACAACACCTGTTACGTCTGTTGTTCTGAAATAAAACTGTGGTCTGTAATTGTTAGAGAACGGTGTATGTCTTCCGCCTTCTTCTTTCGACAATACGTATACCTGTGCTTCGAATTCTGTGTGAGGTGTTACTGATCCTGTTTTCGCAAGAACCATTCCTCTTTGGATTTCGTTTTTGTCAACACCTCTTAAAAGAAGTCCGCAGTTGTATCCTGCTACTGCTTCTGTTAATAATTTGTTGAACATTTCTGCACCTGTTACTACTGTTTTCTTATGTGCACCAAGTCCTATCAATTCAACTTCATCACCTACTTTAACTCTTCCTCTTTCAACTCTGCCCGTTGCTACTGTTCCACGGCCTGTGATCGAGAATACGTCTTCAACCGACATTAAGAACGGTTTGTCGTTTTCTCTCGGTGGCTCAGGAATGTGTGCATCAACTGCATCCATAAGATCCCAGATACATTTTAATCTTTCGTCTTCAATTCCGACTGATTCATCAAGACCGGCTTCCATCGCCTTTAATGCTGAACCTCTGATAATTGGAAGATCATCTCCCGGGAAATCATACTTTACTAATAACTCTCTGATTTCCATTTCTACTAACTCAAGCAACTCAGGATCTGCTGCGTCAACTTTGTTGAGGAACACTACCATCGCTGGTACACCAACCTGACGTGCAAGTAAGATGTGCTCTCTTGTTTGAGGCATTGGACCGTCTGTTGCGGCTACTACGAGAATGGCGCCGTCCATCTGTGCGGCACCGGTTATCATGTTTTTGACGTAGTCAGCGTGTCCCGGACAGTCGACGTGTGCATAGTGTCTTTTTTCTGTCTGATACTCAACGTGAGCAGTCGCAATCGTAATACCTCTTGCCTTTTCTTCTGGTGCCTTATCAATTTCATCAAATTTCTTTACTTTGGCTGAGCCTTTTCTTGCTAAGCACATAGTGATGGCAGCGGTTAACGTGGTTTTCCCGTGGTCAACGTGCCCGATGGTTCCAATATTAACATGGGGTTTAGACATGTCATATGTTTCTTTTGCCATTTTCTCTTAATCTCCTATATAGAAGTTATTTAAAGTTATTAAAAAATTTTAATTAAAAGTTTTGTGGGTCAGGGAGGAATTGAACCTCCCACCTCGTGCTTATAAGGCACGCGCTCTAACCAACTGAGCTACTGACCCAGTGTTGTCCTTGCGGACGGAAACCCTTCAACACTATCCGCGGAGAAGTGTCAGAGTTTTATAGAGCGCTTTTGCGTGTCTGATCTACGAGTTCTATTCTTCCTTAAAAGAACTGACCCATTATTATAAAAGAACTATTACCTTCTTGAACCTGTATAATTTTCGATTATCTTTTCAGATATCGATTTTGGTGTTTCATCATAATGTGAGAATTGCATCGTGTATATTGCTCTTCCCTGTGTCATCGACCTTAATGTGGTCGAATATCCGAACATTTCTGATAATGGCACCATTGCCCTTACTACCTGAGCATCGCTTCTTTGTGACATTCCTTCTATTCTTCCTCTTCTTGAACTTAAATCGCCGTTTACCGAACCCATATAATCGTCAGGTGTTACTACTTCAACATCCATTATCGGCTCAAGTAAAACAGGACTTGCTTTTCTTGCTGCTTCTTTGAATGCCATTGAACCTGCTATCTTAAACGCCATTTCCGATGAGTCAACATCATGATAAGAACCGTCAATCAATGTTACTTTAACGTCCTCTACAGGATATCCCGCAAGTACGCCGTTTTTCAGTGATTCTTCAATTCCCTTTTCAACTGCAGGTATGTATTCTCTTGGAATAACACCACCAACAATCTTGTTCACAAACACGAACCCTTTTCCTTTTTCATTTGGCTCTAATTCTATCCATACGTGACCGAACTGTCCTTTACCGCCCGATTGTCTTACAAACTTATGTTCCTGTGTAACTTTCTTTCTTATTGTTTCTTTATAAGCAACCTGAGGTTTACCGACGTTTGCATCAACTTTAAATTCTCTCTTCAGCCTGTCAACAATAATCTCCAAGTGTAACTCACCCATTCCTGATATTAAAGTCTGCCCTGTGTTCTCGTCTGTCGCTACTCTGAATGTCGGATCTTCATCTGACAACTTTGCAAGCGATTCACCGAGTTTATCCTGGTCTGCTTTTGTTTTTGGTTCAATAGCAATCTGTATAACAGGTGCAGGAAAAATGATTCTCTCGAGTACGATAGCATCGTCTTCCGTGCAAAGTGTATCACCTGTTCTTGTGTGCTTTAAACCCACAGCTGCTGCTATATCGCCGCTGTATACTTCTTTTATGTCTTCTCTGTGATTAGCGTGCATCTGTAAAATTCTTCCGAGTCTTTCTTTCTTTCCCGAAACAGAATTGTAGATGTAACTTCCTGCTTCTGCTTTTCCCGAATAAACCCTGAAGAAACAAAGTTTACCAACAAAAGGATCGGTCATTATTTTAAACGCAAGTGCACTGAACTTTTCTGAGTCATCAACTTTTCTTATAATCTGGTCATCACTGTGAATGTGGTGAGCAATTATATCTTTTATGTCATTCGGTGACGGTAAAAGGTCAATAACCATATCGAGCAGGTTCTGTACACCTTTATTCTTAAAAGATGAACCGCATAATACAGGAATAATCTTTACCTGAATTGTTGCTTCTCTTAAAACTTTCATTATTTCTGCTTCTGAAATCTCTTTTCCTTCAAGGAATTTCTCCAGTAAAGTGTCATCAACATCAGAAACTGCTTCTAATAATTGTTGTCTGTATTCATTTGCCTGTTTAAGCATCGAGGCAGGAATCTCTATATCTTCAAACGTAGCACCGAGTGTATCTTCATTAAACATTCTTGCCTTCATCGTTACAAGGTCAATAATACCCTTAAACATAACACCCTGTCCTACAGGTAAATGTATAGGAACTGCGTTGGCTTTAAGCCTTTCCTTCATCATCTCTATAGCATGAAAGAAATCCGCACCTACTCTGTCCATCTTGTTGACAAATGCAATTCTCGGAACGGCATATTTATCAGCCTGACGCCAAACTGTTTCTGATTGCGGCTCGACTCCGCCTACTGCACAGAATAATGCAACGGCTCCGTCAAGAACCCTCAACGAACGTTCAACTTCAGCTGTAAAATCCACGTGCCCCGGAGTATCTATAATGTTTATTCTGTGATCTCTCCAGCTACATGTCGTAGCAGCAGAGGTAATCGTTATACCTCTTTCTTTTTCCTGTTCCATCCAGTCCATTGTAGCTCCGCCTTCATGAACTTCGCCCATGCGGTGCAGCTTACCGGTATAATACAGTATCCTTTCGGTCGTAGTAGTTTTACCGGCGTCAATATGCGCCATTATACCAATGTTTCTAGTTTTATCTAATGATACCAGTCTCGGCATTTAAATTGATTCCCTCTTTCTTATTTATTTATTTTACCATTTAAAATGCGCAAAAGCCTTGTTCGCTTCTGCCATTCTGTGAACGTCTTCCTTCTTCTTCACAGAACTTCCTTCACCAACCGAAGCAGCCATTAACTCATTGGCAAGCCTCTGAGCCATCGTCTTTTCACTTCTCTTGTCAGTGAATGTTAAAATCCATTTAATGCCTAATGCAATTCTTCTGTCCGGACGTACTTCTGTCGGAATCTGATAGTTTGATCCACCAACTCTGCGTGAACGCACCTCTATCGAAGGCATAACATTATTTACGGCTTTGTTGAATACTTCTAAAGGATTGTTTTTTGTCTTCTCCTCTATTATATCAAATGCTCTGTATAAAATCTTTTGGGCGACTAACTTTCTGCCGTCCTTCATAATTGAATTTATGAATCTACCGACTAATACGTCATTGTACTTAAAATCAGGAATCCTGATTCTTTTCTCAGCTCTTTTTCTTCTCATTAAAAAAGATATTATTTATAATTAGAAAATTATTTTGCTACAGCGTCTTTTACTCTCTTTGCGCCGTATTTCGATCTTGATTTCTTTCTGTTGGCAACGCCAGCGGTATCTATTGCACCACGAATGATGTGATACCTAACGCCCGGAAGGTCTTTTACTCTTCCGCCACGGATTAATACTATGGAGTGTTCCTGTAGATTGTGACCTTCGCCTGGTATGTAAGCGGTTACTTCAATACCATTGGTCAGCCTTACTCTGGCTACTTTTCTTAATGCCGAGTTCGGTTTCTTTGGCGTAGTTGTGTATACACGGGTGCACACACCTCTCTTTTGAGGACAAGAGTCCATCGCTGGAGCCTTACTCTTATAGACTTTATCCTTACGTCCTTTACGAACTAATTGATTTAATGTTGGCAATCGAATCTAAAGTTTTGATTATCAAAATATTTGAAACCTCTAAAATAGCAATTTTATTCATTTTAGTCAACTCAATTCCGTATCAATCTGCTAAATAATTTTAATAGTATGATTTAACCCACTGACAGGAGTATCTATTGGTTGAATATCTTACCTTAATCTATATTAATTTTAAACAATATCATATCCATTTTAAATCCCTGTTTTGTCATTTTGCTCAGAATTATTCAGTTTTATAGTTTTTTTATATTGGCCTGTAATTAGTCGGTGATTAGTCTCTGATTAGTCTCAAATTGACTCCCAATTTAAAATCAGTCTCAAAATGAGAATATTTGTATCAAAATGAGACAAATTATTATTGTAAACCCATAATTTTGCCTTATTTAAGTGTTTATTAATGGCATAATATTTGCTCTTTAAATTATAAAACCTTTATTAATTATTAAAATATTATGAAATTAATTAGTATCCTATTAGTAGTTTTAGTATCATTCTTTGCTGTTTCCTGTAATACCAATACTTCTGTGACTCCAGTGAATCCGGATGAACTTCTTTTGCAGCAATTCCGTGCATCTATCATTGAGGCATCAAAACCTCTTACAAAAAGCGGAATCGATACTACCCTCACTCCCATAATTAAATCAAATTCTGATTTACAGTGGGATTCAGAATCCCGCGTACTTCTCGTTTCCTGGACTAACACAAGTTACTTTGATGATAAAGTTGATTCTACAATTCTTACCGCCAGCGATATGTGGGTTACTGCCGTTCCTGTCGCAAAAGTTCTGATGGGACATTTTGTGAATGAAACAACTAACCCTGAACTCAGAATGAAACAGGTACTCGGTATGTGGCCTGATAAACCAAGGTCCAGGTTTGTTGAAGTATGGGCTGATACAAACAACCTTTTCAGACCATGCCCTGACCCTGAAATCTGGGACTGCCAATGTGATACTGTGTATAAACCAAATGTTACCAATGAACACAGACAATGGTTTGAAAATGAAATAATTAATAAATACGGGTCTAATGGTTATCCATGGACAAGACAGGGCTATACTTACGACTGGGGCGGTAAAACAAAATTTGGTGTAAGCGAATTTGTTATTAAAAAAAGTACCCCTGTAAAGATAAAGAGTGTTACTTCACCCTCAACTGTCTATACTATGTATAAATAAAATCGTCAGAAAATAAACTTTACACCGCTTGATATATTACTGGGGATGCCGTCGCCTGTTGAAGTTACTGACCTGTCATAGGCGCCTTCAAGATAAAACGTTAAATTAACAAACGGCTGAAACTGAAGTCCGTAAAAATAAACAAGTCTCTTGAATCCTTTATTTATCAGTTCGTCCACATTTTGAGGCTGTTTATAATTTACTCCTCCGAGTATACTCCATCTGTTGAATGGTTTCCAAATTGCTGCTATTTCTATCCCGTAACCTGAATACATTACCGTAGAATCTTTCACCTGTTCAAGATCACCGCTCTCTTGATAAGCATAGGTTACACCAAAAAATAATTTTTCCGTTGAATAATTAATACCGATAGATGAATATAAAGGATTTGACTTCAATCCTCTTAAATGGCTCTCTAAATCAGGACTTAGAAAAACCTCGTTACATGCAATACCTGCATTTATATTGAAAGGAAACTTATAAATTAAAGACGCTCCGAAACTGTTGATTACTTTACTGAATTCTTTCTCTGATAGTTTAAACTGCCCTGAGACCGCTACATCAAAATTATATATCGTATTTTTGTACAATATTGAATTAGAGGCCCTTCCTGTTCCTGTAGACCCTCCGTCAGAACCATCAGGAGAATAAACGTAAGAAGCATAACCGCTGTTGTTTTCGGAAATATCAGTTACCCCCGCAACTTCGTAATACGCCCCGTATTGTTTCCCAATCGATACTCTTCCGTACTTTTTAAAATCTGCTCCTACATAACCTTTACGCAGCCCGAATACACCACTATTCGGAACATTTACAATATTTATATAGCCTGTATTGCTTGAGTTATCCGGTGATACCCTGAAATCTCCGCCGCTGGTTATGAACATTGATAATTCAATACCTCCAAAAAGTGTTATATCATTATTCAGATTCTGATTAACCTTTACTCCGAGCCTTGAACCTGCATCTGTTATCCCAATATTATTATTCGACTCAATCATCATAAATTTAATGCGGCCCCATGGATATACTTCAGGTTTAAAAAAATTAGCCCTGGATTTTGAAGAATCCTTTGTGTCCGTATTCTGCGGATAAAGTGAGCCGGCTGAACAGAAGAATAATACATAAAGGATTAACAGAGTATAAATTGTACGGTTTTTCATTTTAAATGATTCTGGTTGATGTTTGAGAATACAATTCGTTTTCAATTTTATAAAGTTAACAAAATTAGCTTTAAATAAAAATTGCTAATTATTCAGTTGAGAGTGGCCTCTTAATAAATCTCAGCTGTTCCGTTCGTTATTTCTGTTATATCACTCTTAAAATTATCTGCATCCGATAAACGGACTTCGCATACCAGTATTACTGCCTCAGAAGAATTGTTTTCCGATATGTGTATTTTATTCTTTTCAAGATAGTTCATAACAGCACTGATATGGCTGTAACTGAATTTCAAAGATGTTTTCTCTTTAAGTATCACTTCTTTAGTACTGCATATTTTCAGACACTCGTCCGCTGCGTCAGAATATGCACGCTTTAATCCACCTACTCCCAGTTTTATTCCGCCGAAATACCTCGTAACAACTACCAGTACATTCTTCAGATTATATTTGTTAATCGCATCGTATATCGGTTTGCCCGAAGAACCTGAAGGTTCTCCGTCATCGTTGTACCTGAAATTGTCTTTTTCAAAAAGTACAAATGAAAACGGATGATGCTTTGCATCGTGGTATTCTTTTCTTATTACATTTAATATTTTAGAACTCTCGTCTGGTGTGTTTACAGGATAAGCATTGGCAATAAATCTTGAACGCTGGATTTTTAATTCTACGGTGGCTTTTTCTGAAATAGTTATATAATTGTCTTTTTCCAATTCTTAAGTTTCTTCTTACCAGCCTTCTTTGCCTATAAGCGGAACAAACTTGAAGTTCTTATGCTTGTATATGTCAAGATACTCACTTCCGTCTTTATCTTTAACCCTTATCACCTGCCATATCTCCTGCGCATTTTTATCTCCTATCGGAATCACAAGCCTTCCGCCTGTTGCAAGCTGCTTTACGAGTGAATCGGGTAAATCGGGACTTCCTGCAGTAACAACAATACCATCATATGGTGCGTGCTCTTCCCAGCCCGTCGTACCGTCTGAACATTTTAGGTGAACTTTATAATGCTGACTGTGTAAAATCTTTTTGGCTTCTTCATACAACTGCTCGATTCTTTCTACTGAATAAACCTTTGCTTTCATTTCACATAATATGGCTGCCTGATACCCTGAACCTGTTCCTATTTCAAGTATTTTATCTCCTTCTTTAACATTCAGCAACTGTGTCATAAACGCAACTGTGAATGGCTGTGAGATTGTCTGGTTGTTGCTTATCGGAAGTGCACTGTTGTCATACGCAAGTCTCTTGAACTCAGGTACAACATAAAATTCTCTTTTGACTTTGTTAAAAGCTCCAAGTACCCGTTCATCACGGATTCCAGACTTCATTAATATATCGATTAAATCTTTTCTCTTATGGTCAAAGTAGGATACTGACATCTTCTATTTACTGTTTTCCTTTTCTTCTTTTTCCTTGGCAGACTCGAATATAGTCTTCAGGGATTTTGTCACGCTGGTACTGCTCATCGCATCTTTTAATTTCTCTTTCAGCTCGTCTATATCCTTGCAAAGATGTAATGAACCGTCTTCTGCAATCGATATCTTCGATGTTTCTTCCGAAACTATTACTGCAAGCGCATCCGACTGCTCTGTTATGCCGAGTCCTGCCCTGTGCCTCGTTCCAAGACTCCTGTTGTTTGAATACTGTGTTTCGGAAAGAGGTAATACACATCTTGCCGCTTCTATCTTATTATTGTTTATGATAACTGCACCATCATGCAATGGTGAACGCGGATAAAATATCGAGACAAGAAGTTCTTTGTTAATCTTTGCATCTATTCTTTCTCCCCTTTCAACAAAATTCTGCAGCCCTGTCGACCTTGTGATTACTATCAACGCACCCCACCCGTTCCTCTGGAATTCAACACATGCATCCACTACTTCCGTTACATTCTCATTCATATCAATCCTCATAAATAAACGGGCAATTCTTGTTCTGCCGATTATTATAAGGACTCTTCTTATTTCTGGCTGGAATAGAATAATTAAAGCAATTACCCAGATATCAGTTAATCTGCTAAGCAGCCAGCCCAATACCTGTAAATTAAGTATTTGTGCCAGCAGTGAAGTGCCTAAAATCAGTAATAATGAAATGAATATCTGGAAAGCAATAGTACCCCTCATAAGTTTATACAACTTATAGAATACGTACGTCACAATAATGATATCTATAACGTCCACTAACCGTACTGTAATAAAACTGATTTTAAATAACTCCATTCATAAAGTTAACTAAATTCAATTACTTATAAAATGAAAAAGAAAACCGGGTGCTGTAAAACTCTCACATCTGTCCGATATACTTCTTTAATTATTGATGATATGTCTGTAACACTTCTTTTTAACTGATGATATGTCTATAACACTTCTTTTTAACTGATGATATGTCTATATCTAAAATCCTGAAGGGATTGAATCTGAATAACCCCCGACGAAGCCGGGGGAATGCACAAAAACACTCCAACCCCGAAAGGGTTGAATGTGAATAACCCCCGCCAAAGCCGGGGGGAAATGCATAATTAACCTTTCCTAATCTTTTAAAAACTTACATTTGTAACATACGAGGGGTTGAACAATAAACACTTATACACTCGAAGTACTACAATAATCGGTACGGACACTTTCAGGGGTTTATATATTCGAATACTAAATCCTCAATTATAACAACTCAGCATTTTCGGGCATTCTTCACCTGGTTTAATTTGTACAACCGTGTAAAATTCTTATTTGCTTAGGAAAGAAACTAAGGCTTGTGTTCGTTATCTGGATTTTTGTAATATTCATAAGCAGATATTATTCCTATTGAAGCAAATATTACAAGTAACGGAACAAGCGGTGCCGAATAACGTAGCGAAGAATAGACGAGTGAATGAAGTGAAGTGTATATCAGTAAAAAGAATAAACAAATCTGTGAAAATCTGTCCTTTCTTTTGTATACCATAATAAACAGACCTGCAAACATAAACAAAGTTAATACAAATTTATACACGGCAGCAACTACAGTCCCCGTTCCCGGTATTGGTCTTATGAAATACGGCATGTGAAACCAGAACCTTGAGACCTGTAACAGCATTACTTCAATAGATTCAAACGGATGGTTTCTGAAATTGTCTGCTACCTGTTTTTTTCCAAGTGCTGTAAATGCTGAATCCATCTGGAATTCATTCCACCCCTGTTCAAGCTCAAGTTTATATATTTTTCCAACAGGATGGTCTGTAAATATTTCGTACTCGGGGTCCTTCGGCTCGTCACCTTTCAATGGCAGATACGTTCCAGTTAATATCATATACCAGCCGTTGGACGACCCTACTATCAGCTTATTTGTATTCATGTACGATATGATATAGTATGGCGATTGTATCGCAAAGAAAAGTAATAATATAAATACTACGTACTTTGTCACTTCTTTCCTGATAAATGCTTTATAGATTAAAAACAGATATATGAAAAAGAATACATAAAATATCATCGACTTGGTTAAAGCTGCAACCGACAGTAGCCCTCCGAAAATAAAAAATTCTTTTACGGATTTTTCCTGTAATCCTTTCTGTAGAAAATATATCGCTGATGCAATCAGGAATGTAAAAAAGACTTCAGTCAATATCCTTGGAGGGAAAATATAATTCGGATAGTATAAAGCATACAACAATCCTGCAAGTATGGATACATTTACTTTATTAAGAAGTTTTAATGCGATTACGGAAATCAATACCGCCGTTAATGAATCCAGTATTATCTGAAAAAAGAAAAGATAAATCAGGTTATTTGAAAAAGCTAAATTGACTGCAACAATGTACGGATAAAGAAAACCTGCATACATGCTGAACTTATCCTTTTTGGCAGGGAAACCATACTTTAGTACTCCGAATGCTAACCGCGAATAAGTCCTGTCATCCGATTTCTGTTCCAGTGCATTGTAATTAACAGGAGTTACCTTATTGAAATAATTGAACTGCGGAACAAGCATGTAAACCGTCCGGAATGTAAAGGAAAGGAATAATATTATTGTCAGCCACCTGTTGTAATTAATCTTCGGCATGCTTACATCAGTCGCTTCTTAATGAACGATAATTGTTCAGCAACAAGCCCTATAAGAAAACACAATATCCCGAGTACGATAAGTAAACTGCCGCCGACACTCACGCCCTTCCCCTCTAACACAATCTTTAAAGACCAGCCAAAGCCAATTACCAGGAAGAAGAACGTTAACGGCAGAAACACCCTTAACGGATTGAATAAAACTGAAATATTTATAATTTCAAGAATCGTCTCAAATGCAGTGTTCATAGTTATCTTGCTTTTCCCGTTCTTGCGCTGTACAACCTGAATCGGCTCTTCGAGTACTATATTCTTTTCAGATATAAACACAAGTGTTATCACATCACTGAATGCAAAAGTATCGGGACATATTTTTATGTACCTTTTTGCAAGGTCGGTTCTCATCATCTTCATTCCCGCATTAAGGTCATTTATTTCATTCTGTATAAGTATCTTCGATAATTCTCTGATTATGTATTTCCCGAACCTTTTTATTGTCTCACTTCCTTTGTTATCAACCCTTGACCCTATTACCATATCGGCATCAGTACCGGTTATCTTTGCCTGAAGTCTTAATATGTCTTCTGGAAGATGCTGGCCGTCTGCATCAAAACTCACTACATATTCTGTATCGGCCGTCTCAATCCCTGCCTTCAGAGCAGCTCCGTATCCTTTGTTCTTCTTGTGCCTGATGTATGTAAACCCTGCATCCCTGCTGTAAGGTTCGATAATTGCATCCGACCCGTCAGTAGAACCGTCATTCACAATTATCAGTCTGGTATTATTTTCGTTCGTAAATTTAATTAAAGACGGGAGAAGTATTTTTAAGGACACCTCTTCGTTATACACAGGAACTACTATGGTTAATTTTTCTGTCATTATTATTACAGTAAATCTATTCTTTTTAATTTTTTTATTCAATGAATAACAACTGCCGGATTATTTTTAAGAATTCGATTGGAACATCCGTAATATTTCATTAGTTTAAAACAAAAAAACAGTATTATGAAAAATTTAATTCTATTAATTACATTCGTTCTGGCATTTGCTTCGCAACTTGCGGCTCAGGAAAACAGTTTCTCTTCTTTTTCAACTGTTTATTCGGGCAGTGAAGCATGGCGTGACTGGAATATTTCTACGGGAAACGGAAGTGGTTCTTTAAGAACAACATTTTCTGGCGATGACGGATGGCGGAAATGGAATTTTACTTTGCCGAAAGTTTCTGGTACTATCGAAACTGTTTTCAGCGGTGAAGATGCCTGGCAGTACTGGAGATTCTATTTTGATAATATCAACGGAACTATAAAAACAGTTTTTTCGGGTAGCGATGCATGGAAAACGTGGGATGTCACTGACGGGAAAACAACTTTAAGGGTCACTACTGTATTCTCAGGTGAGGATGGATGGACTGACTGGAATGTCTCAGGCCCGAACGGAACTATGAGAATTAACACAAGGTATGGTGGTAGTGGTGCATGGAAAGACTGGAATATCAATGATAACATGCCCGATGTGAATCAGGTACTTAAACTTGCTGCAATCTTTCCCTGTATTTATTCGGGCGCTATCCGTATAAGGAGATAATTAAACTTATTAAATCTTTTCTGTGTTAAAGAAACTATGTATAGACTAACAACAATATTATTATTTATTATCGTATCGGTTAATCTTTCCTATTCTCAGGCTGTTCCTGAGAATAAGAAGAATCATTTTGTAATTGATGCTTACATCGGCGAGAATACCGAATACCAGACTCCTTACTATATTCTGAGAACTGATAAGGAATATCCTAAGATTCTTATAGATGCCTGTATTCATGGTGATGAAGTTGCTGGCTCTTATGCCTGCGATTCAGTTATGAAACACATAAACGTTCTTGAAGGAACTGTCGGCTTTATTCCTAAAGTTAACATTAAATCTTTTCAGTTGAATACCAGAGGTGTTAACGTGGATTTAAATCAGGTTTTTCCGGGAGATAAGAACGGAACAATATACGAAGAGAAACTTGCTTATGATTTTATGAACTTTGTTGATGAATTCAGACCTGACTACGTTATAAACCTTCACGAAGCATGGACTAAGTTTAATGAGAATCTGTACAACAGACAAAAAGACAAATCATTCGGGCAGACATTTATCACTAACTCGGAAACCTTTTCTGACTTCCTGGTTCGTTCAAACCTGAATGTTAACAAACAGATTTCAAACCCTGAAACAAAATTCCGTATTCAGTATTTTCCGTTTAAACCAAATCACTCAATGGATAATATTATAGATAAACTTAAAATATCGTCTTATACCGTTGAAACTCTGAGAATACTTCCGCTTGAAGAAAGGATTTATTATCATATTATTTGTATTCTTACGTTTATTGAAGAATCAGGAGTGAAGTTTACTTACGAGTAATCTTAAAGGAGATTAAATCCCTTTAGTATGTTTAACAACTTTTCTTTTGTGAAAGGTTTTGAAAGATAATCCGAACATCCCGCGTCCAGAAACTCTTCTTTGTCACCTGGCATCGTGAATGCAGTAGTTGCTACTATCGGGATTTTTGCATGCTGATTGTTGCTTCTTAATAACTTTACTGCTTCAAGACCTGATATTCCATGACCAAGATTAATATCCATAAAAATCAGTGAATATTCTTTCTCTGAAACTCTGTTAAAACATTCTTCCGCTGTCTCTACTGCTTCAACTTCAAAATTACTTCTCAGTATCTTGCATATCAGTTGCCTGCTGACGAATTCATCCTCAACAACTAATATACTTTTACTGGCAATCTCTTTTAAAGGGTTATTATTCACCTTAACATTATTCTTAATATCATCTTTCATTTCTTCTTTTGTATTACCGGATTTCTGTACTGTTTATTTGAATGGGATTAATCAGTCCCAGAATACTTGCTCACCAGAACAAGCAGGTCTCTCTGTATAAACGGTTTTGCGATATAATCAGTACACCCGCCCGAAAGGAATTCCTTTTCATCACCCTTCATCGCAAATGCTGTCATGGCAATTATCGGTACTTCCAGATATCCGTCTATTTTTCTGATTTCCATTGCGGCTTCAAGTCCTGACATTCCCTTTCCTAAATTTATATCCATTAAAATCATAGAATACTTTTTGTTCTTCGACTTTTCAATCGCAGAATGTCCGTCCTCAACAGTTTCGTATGCGTACGTATTCTTGAGAAATGATTCAACAAGTTTCGAGTTTAACGCTTCGTTCTCAACAATCAATATGATTTTTTCATCCGTTGCAGAGTTTACAACACCGCCTTTTTCTTCTTTTTCCATATATTTTATAATACCCCTTTAATTTTAATGACCATATAGAATAACTGAATACAAATGAATAAAATTCAAATACCATTACGGTAAATCAGTGTTTATTGTTCTTCTGCTAAAACTTCAGGTACTCTACACCCTGTAAAAACGTTACGTCCAGCGGAATTCCCGCAGAGTTTATCCTGTCTAAATCTTTTTTCAGTTCTTCCTTGATATATCCGTCTTTCTCTATCAGAGATTTTGTTCCGGCATAATCACCGTCACCCTGTAACTTTAATATTTGCTGTGATGATAATTTTACTGCTTCTTTCATTTTATCAAAATTCACTGAATATGTACCGTCTGCATTCCTTGTAAACGCTCCGTTCTCCTGGAAGAAATAGAACCTTACCATATTTGCTTTGCCGTGTGCACTTGCCGCACCAAACCTGCATGAACGGAATATACCTGCAAGAAAAGTTACATAATTGTCGAGTACTTCACCGTCTTTTAATTCACCCATCTCGTATAACTTTGTAACAAGGTAAAGTCCGAGTATATCTGCCTTACCTTCTTCAAGTCCTGAATACTGTTCTTTTAAAGCATCTCTGACAGTTCCTGAACCGGTTATAGTATTCTTAATTCCAAGTCCGTGTGCAACTTCGTGAAACATTGTGTTCTCAAAGAATGCGTTAAATTTCACGTACTTTCTTTGTTCGGGTGTTATTATTAAATCCGCTATAGGTGCCATTATATTGTCAAACTTTGCCTTCATTATATTTTTCAACTGTAAACGTCTTGAACCCTTTTTTAACTGTACTTCTTCGTCATTCGGTAAGTTAATAGCAATAGTCTTGCTCCCTGAATTACAGTCCCCTGCATAGTAATAAGCATCGTACGCATTTAAATCAGATTCTGAACCCGCATCTTCCTGCTTGTACTTTTCGTCAACAGGTAAACCTTTTTGCAGTTGCGGCAGGAAGGCAGCAAATTTTTCAAGCTTCTTGCTCCATTCTACATCTTTTACAAGAACGTATGCTTCAAAGGATGTCTTGAGGCCAAACAGTTTATCGGTATAATTTTCAATCGGCCCTACTACAAAATCTACTGTGTTGTTTTTCATTTCCATCCAGGCAAAATCACTCGGCTGATAATTATCCGTAACCAATGCCTCCGCTCTTAATGATAAATATTTTTTTAACCCTGCATCATCTGCAAGCTCGGATGCTTTCTTCAGAAGCTCGGATGCTTTCCTGAGTTCCCTTTCGTATGCTTTTGAATACGGAACAACTTTATATTCACCGTCTTTCTTTACTATAATAGAATAAGGACTTGATTTCAGAGGGTCTTTAATATTATCGAAATCTGCCTTCGTCATTTCCTTCGGATAAAAATTTGCCACTGCAGGTTTATTCCCGAACCCTTTTACGAATGGTTTCTCATCGTTCAGTTCATCCCATGGACCATAATTTATGACCGCAAATTGTTTCTCATACTCGTCTGATATTTTTGATAATAATTCATTCTTATCTCCATAGTTCTGTTTCCAGAATATTTCATCCATAATCTGTGCAACCTCTATTATAACAGGAACTATCTTTTTATCATTCGCAGACAGCCACGATAAATCCGCATCAAGCGTTACTTTCTTGTAACTTTCAACCCTGTCTTTTGCATAATTGTTTTGTGAATACATAATTTTCGCACTAAAGATTATTAATAAGATTAATAAAGATATCTTTTTCATAATATTTGTATAGATTAATTTTGAAATCCGGTTTTCTTAAATTATTTATTAGCAATTTCATAAACAATTCAATTAGAATATTCTAAAGCATAATTCCCTGTTAAATACTTGCCGTAAGAAAAATATTCTTGAATTTACTGTTTAATTTACTCATTTTAACGCATTGTTTTATTAATTTTAACATCTACTAATATGAGAAAAATTTGGTTTACAATTTTTGTTGTTATTGTATCCGTTACTTCCCTCTATGCACAGAACGGAACAATCCCCGTAGGTTACAACGCACGTTCTTTCGGAAGAGGCGGAACGTCAATCGGCTTCTTCGATAACGCAGGTCTTATGATGAGTAATCCTGCAGGTATTTCTTTCATTGAGGAACAGGTATTCGACATTAACGCAATCATCATGCTGCCTTCTCCTGCATTTAAGAATTATAAAAAGAATGCAGACGGTACTCCTACAACTACTGTTCTGAATGATGCAAACGGTTATAAAGACCCGTTCGTTCTGCCGAGTGCAGCTTATGTACATAAGTTTAAAGACAGCAAATTCACACTCGGTCTTGGCTTCTTCACAGTCGGCGGTATGGGCGCAGAATTTGATTTAAACCATGAACTCTTTAAAGATGCAAGCGGTAATTATATACAACAAAAGTACCGTTCACGTTTTGCAGTAATGCAGGGCGGATTAACAGGTGCGTATAAAATCACAGACAAGTTCTCCGTCGGGGTATCAGCACACCTTGTTTACTCAACAATCGGATTCAACAATCCGTTTAGTATGAATCCTACAAATATGAAAGGTGTGATGCCTGGATACGGTGGCCTTACTTTTGGTCAGTATTTTTCTGCACCACGTCCGACGGGTCCTGGTATTCAACCTGATAAAGGCCTTGGTTATAGTGAAGTTACATCTATTGCAGATATGAATGATTTAAAGGCATTTGCATTTAACGGAAGAATCGGTCTCGCATATAAGTTCTCTGATAAGTTTACTGCAGGTATTAATTTCTCGTCACCCGTTCCTTTAAACTTCAAGAATGGTGTGGCAAATTTAGATATGACTACACAATTTAATGATTCTTATGGTAGAGCAGTACAAAATATGATTATAATGTCAGGCAATACAATGCCTGTTGATACTGCCAAAGTTAGGGTTGCTCAACAATTTGCAGCTCTTGGAATTGTAGATTCTAATGGATTTGCAGCCCAATACAACATAACAAACGACTTTGAAGTACCTATGTCTCTCGGTTTCGGTTGTATGATTTCTCCTAAAGATAATTTCAGACTCGCATTAGATCTCGAGTGGATTAACTGGACGAAATCAGCAAAAAGTATGAAACTTACTTTAACAAACGGACAAAATACAAATATCAATCTCTTACTTGGTCAGGGCGGCGCAGGGCAGGCTCCTTTAGTAGTAGATTTTCCTTTGGAATGGACTGATGCAGTTCTCGTAAAAATCGGCGGTGAGTATGATTTCTCAAAAACCTTTACAGTAAGATTAGGATACGCCTACGGAAACAATCCAATTCCTGCAACAACTATAAATCCGATTGTTCCTGCTAATTTAGTACACCATTTTACCGCAGGCACAACATTTAACATTAGCAAGAGAGCACTCCTGAACCTTGGACTTGAATATGGGCTGAAGAATGCTCAAACAGCAGTTAATCAATACCACCTGGTTGCAGCAGAATACAATGGCAGTACAACATCATTGACAAATTTACTCGGTCATATTTCAGTTACTTACTTCTTAAACAGATAATAATAGATTTATCATAAAACAAACGCCCGATAGAAAAATCTACCGGGCGTTTTCTTTTATACATAATATTTATCTTATTCTCCGAAAAGTATCCCAACAAACTTCCAGTCACCGTTAATTTTTGAGAAGTAAATAGCCTGACCTTCATACTCAACTTCGTACATTTCACCGGCCTTTATTCCCAGGAACATCATTTCGCTCTTCTTTGGTGCTTTCTTAGTATTCATCCCGCTTATGAAAGTATCTGTAAACCTGAACTCCTTGAAATCTGCCTTTGTCATTTCAGTTGATTGATAAAGAAAAGGGAATCTTGTCATCTCAGTAATCTTATCGTAATCTCCAGCTAATGCAAACTTTTTGAAGTCATTCCAGAACTCCGTAAGGTCTGCGTAAGATTTGCCCGTAACAGTGGTTTTTGCTTTTTCCTGCCCCGCCGCAGTTTCTTTGTTCGGGACCTCTTTCGTTTCTTCAGTCGTAACTTTTTTATTCCCGGATTCTTTGGATTTCTGGTCCGCTTTGTTGCAGCTCATAAGCCCTATAAACAGAACCCCGATTCCTAATAACTTAATTAATTTTGTCATACAATTATGATTTAATTTGCTTCTCTCAATACAGAACAGAATGTTATTTAAAACAATTCTATAATACTTGAAAAGTAAGTCTGTTTATATTAAGTTAATTAAAATCATTCTAAAATAGGATTACGAAATACATATATGCGGAAATACGACGTAACAATACTTACTGATTCAAGATTTATTAACCCTGCTGAGATTGACGATAATATCAGCACAGTTCTCTTAGAAGATAACTTCGCAAAAGAAGCACTTGAAAGAAAAGGGCTGAAAGTTGCCAGAATAAACTGGGATGACCCCGCATTCGACTGGAGAGAAACTCACTTTGCTATCTTCAAAACAACCTGGGATTACTTCGACAGGTTTGATGAATTCTCAAAATGGCTTGAAGCAACAAGAAGTAAAACAAACTTTATAAATCCGGTTGAAACAATACTCTGGAATATTGATAAACACTACCTTCTTGACCTGAAAGAAAAAGGTGTGAACATTCCTGAAACTGTTTTTATAGAAACAGGAGATAACCGGACTTTATCTGAATTGTTCTGTGAATCCGGATGGAAAGATTTCATCCTGAAGCCTGTAGTCTCAGGTGCGGCAAGACATACGTACAAACTCAATAAGGATAATGTTTCAGAACACGAAGCAATCTACAAAAAACTCATCGATAAAGAATCAATGATGCTCCAGGAATTCCAGTATAATGTATTATCCGAAGGTGAATTAACTTTCGTCGTTTTCGGCGGAAAGTTTTCTCACGCCATATTAAAAAAAGCAAAACCGGGTGACTTCAGGGTTCAGGATGACTTTGGAGGTACTGTACACGATTATGAACCAAACAATGAAGAGATAAAGTTTGCTGAAAATGTTGTAGCACTCTGCAGCCCTGTACCTGTTTACGGAAGAGTTGATGTTATACTTGATAACAATAATAAACTTGCAGTTTCAGAACTTGAACTTATTGAGCCTGAACTGTGGTTCCGGAATAAACCTTCATCTGCTGATATCTATGCAACGGCAGTTATCGAAGAAATGAAAAGGATTCGGAAATAAAAAAGCCGGATGTTTTCACAACCGGCTTCTATATTATAATACAATACTAATTATTTCTTGGGAACGTTCTTTAATGTTTCAACAAGGTAATCCCAGAATTTTCCAACTGTAGATATTTCGCACATCTCATCAGGAGAATGCGGATTTCTTATCGTTGGTCCGAATGAAATCATATCAAGGTTTGGAAATACACCGCCGATAAGTCCGCACTCAAGTCCTGCGTGAATAGCTGCAATCTTTGGAGTCGTTCCGAACTGTTTCTTGTAACCTTCAAGCATTACCTGAAGAATCGGTGATTTTGGGTTTGGTTTCCATCCCGGATACTGACCGTCAAATACTATGTTTGATGCACCTGCAAGTTCAAATACAGATTCCATCTTATTTTCAAGAGCTTCTTTGCCACTGTCCACCGAACTTCTGAGTAAACAGATTACGTCAATTCTCTTGTCTGCATTATCTGATTTTACTATCGCAAGGTTTGTTGAAGTTTCTACAAGACCAGGCATATCGTTGCTCATTCTGATTACGTTATTCGGTAATGCAAATACACAATTGATTAAATTCCTCTGTGTTTTCTCATCGAATACTCCGTCAGGCATATTTGCCTTTTCAAACTTAACTTCCAGGCCAGGGTCTGCTGTCGCAAATTCCTTCTTTACTGTGTCTTCATAACTCTTCACTTCAGCTTCAAAAGCTTTTGCCTTTGCTGTCGGGACAGTTACTATTGCGAATGCTTCTCTTGGGATTGCATTACGTAATGTACCGCCGTCAACTTCTGCTAACCTGATACCTAAATTTCTTTCGGCATGTCTTAAGAACCTGAATAAAAGTTTGTTTGAATTTCCTCTTCCAAGATGTATATCACATCCTGAGTGACCGCCTTTTAATCCTTTTACAACTACTTTGTACGATGCACTGTCTGCAGGTACTGCTGTTTTTTCATACCTGAATTCTGCAAGTGCGTTCGTTCCGCCTGCACAACCGATGAAAAGTTCACCTTCGTCTTCTGAATCAAGATTCATAAGGATATCGCCTTTTAAGTAACCTGGCTTTAATCCGAAAGCACCTGTCATTCCAGTTTCTTCGTCGATTGTGAATAATGCTTCTACAGGTCCGTGTACTAAATCTGTAGCTTCAAGAACAGCAAGTGCACTACAGACACCGATACCGTTATCAGCACCGAGTGTGGTTCCTGTTGCTTTTACCCATTCACCGTCAATTCTTGGTTTAATAGGATCTTTAAGAAAATCGTGATTTGCATCGCTGTTTGCCTGTGGAACCATATCAAGGTGTCCCTGTAAAATGACGCCCATTCTGTCTTCCATACCTTTTGTTGCAGGTTTACGTATTACAACGTTTCCTACTTCATCAACTTCATACTCAAGATTATTCTTCTTCGCAAAGTTAACAACGTATTCTCTCATTGCATCTTCGTATTTTGAAGGATGCGGAATTGCACACATTTCTTCAAAGTGTTTCCATATTGCTGCTGGTTTTAAATTCCCTAATACTGACATTTCTATTTTTCCTTTTTTAGTTCTTTAAAATATAATAAATTATTACCGTAAAGTCCGTTAATAAATTTTGTAACTCTTTCTACTGCTGGCTCTATCTTATCCCCGAATGACTCCCTGAGATCTTCTATTATCTGAAACACAGTTTTGTTACCGTCCATTGCAAGCCAGGTAGCAGAACCGAGTTCATCGAGTTTAACCCTTATATCTTTAGGTTTATTCCTCGGAATAATCTTCTTCATAAATTCCCTCTTAAACTTGGGAATAAGAATATTTATCAGACCCTCTGCTTCTTCGTGCTCATTTATTCTAACAGGAGTAAGCTCTAAAAGGTTAATGTTTGTTGGCTTATTTTTCTTAAACATGTACAAAAATACTTTTAATAATGCATTAAATAAAGATAATAAAGTGAAAGATTGGAATTTAAAAGCAAAATGGGGTATCATCAAATTGATACCCCATTTATTTAGCATATTATTTTTTCATTTGAGTAATATCATTCTTCTGACTTGTTCAAAACTTCCTGATTTAATTTTGTAAAAATATACACCAGATGAAAGCTGTGAGGCATTGAAGCTTACTATGTATTTGCCCGTTTGCTTAAACTCGTTTACAAGTGTCTGAATTTCTCTGCCTGACATATCATAAATTATTAAAGAAACAAATCCATCATACGGCAGACTGTAACTTATATTTGTTGCAGGATTGAATGGATTTGGATAATTTTGTAATAGAGAATAATCTTTCGGGGCTTCGTTGTTTGAAGTTGGACTATCGCTACCTCCTAATATTAAACAAGGATCCATATATCCCATAACTAAATCTCTATCTGACTTTACTGACTCAAGCATTGTTTCATCAACTGCAGTAATTTTATAAGAAAATGTAACACGCAGATTTCCACAATTAACTCCGCCTAATCTTCCAGTATATAATAAAAACTGATTATCAGTATATTCTGTTACATTTGAAGGAACATAACCTATATAACTATATGTCGGCTCTTCGTTGCAATTATAAGAAACTCCTCTGTATATATTATAATGCCCAGTTCCGATAAAATCAGGTTCAATATTTGGGTTCCAAACTAAATGAGGATGAAAAGAAACATCTGGTTCAACATAACTACCAGTAACTTTTAATCTCAATGGTTTAGACGGGGGACATTCGGTTAATGCTAAATTATCATCAAAATAAACTTTCACTTGCATACTTCCAGTTAATGGATCTTGTGATAATAATCTTACCGTAATACCTGTGTTTATTGTTGGATCTGCACACGAATTTGAAGATGGATTACTATAAGGCGACAATATTTCATTACTTCCCATGTTAAATCCGTCTTTCCCATTTCCATGAAAATCTGCTGTGATTTTATAGTTTGGAGGATTCCAACATTTGTCTCGCGAGCAAAGTTGCGCCGACTCAATCCATTCATTACTTATTTTAAACAAATATCTTTTATAGTATGTATTTATACCAGTAGTTGGATTCATATTTAATATCTTTTGAAGCCAATAATTTCCGCCTAAATTTATCGGGTCATTCACGAGTGTATCTTTGTTAGAATCCCAATCCCATTTTCCGTTTGCACTTTTTAAGTCAAATGCAAAATGTCTGTTTCCATTTGGACCTCCATTAATATTATTTTCACTATTCCTATCGCTTTCGTGAAATACATAGAGCCCTTTTCCTACTTCACATATTGGATCTTGTTCATAGTGATTTTTTTGAAAACAATAATTACTTCCTCTTGAAACACCATCATATATTGATTTCTTTTGATGATTTGTAATCCAAAAATATTCCGTTGTTGGACTCGAACTCGGAATAGTTACTTTAATTGCATCCCCATATTCAAATTCATCTCTTAAAGTAAATACTTGAGAACTTTCATTTGAAGGTATTATTGGTGTCAACCAGCCCAACCCTTGCATTGAACGCTCCATCGGAAGCATACAATAAGTGGAAGTCCCGTGAGATTCGTTCATCATACCAATACTTACATGTCCACTACCAAAACCAGGATGTTCAAATTCACTTGCAAAAATATGATGTGATATTTCGTGTTCCAAAACTAATTCAAGTCGAGTCGTTCTATAAATCCCTTGTGTCGCAGTAATGCCGTCATTATTAGTTATTGTTATACCATCTATTGTAATCGAAGGAGGAAAGAGAATTCCAAAAAGATGTGCTTCCCCACCAGGAATATATCCACCAAGATCCCAATATTCAGCTTCATATGAAGTAGGTATTTTTCTAAACTGTATTACTATCATTTCTGCCTCGCCATCTCCACCCCATATCCAGTTATTTCCAACTTTATGCCAGTTATCATATCTTGTAAAATCTACATCGAGATACTTATTTACATATAGTAAAATTTCCTTGTTTAATTGTTCCCTTTTATATCCCAATTGTTGATACTGTGATGAAGTTAGTGGTAACTTGAAATATACTTCGTCACCTATAAAATCAAGTTGACCACCTGACATTTGGCAAAAGTAATCGCTAATTGTGTATTGTTCATATCTTTGCATAAATGGTATTGAGGAAGGTTTTTTAGAGTTTGATACAATATTATGGCGATTTGTATAAGGATTAATTGGGCGTGTACCATTATCATAAATTGTAGATTTAGGCCAAATAGAATTCAAATATGGATTGTCTGGGTAATCGTCATCCGAGAACGTTACAAAAATAAACAAAGCCCTAAGAAATTGATCATCAGCAGGAGTTGAAGTTGGAATATGAAGTTTACCATAAGCAAGATTACTGGATCCACAGTTATCTCCAAATTCATTAAATTGTGCAAATGTTGTATTTAAATAAATAAGTGAAAATGCAATCAGGATTGCATAACTAAAGATTTTTAAAATCATTATATTTAATCTCCTAAAGATTAATACTCATCTTGCTTTGAGAATTTGTAAAAGCAAATTTTACAAAGCCCGCAGAGCTGAAACTATTTGCAGAAGATAATATTTATTTTTCTTTATTTCTCTGCTAGATAAGTTTGTTTTTAAAATTGTTAATTAATTTGTTTAAAATTAGTTCAATAACAAATCTTTATGCTTTATTCTAACTCTACAGTAAAGCTGAGTCATTTTCCCTCCAATTTTATTTTATCAAAAATAGTTTTTTGTTATCTATAACTTCTCCTTTAAATGACAATCTATAGAAATATATTCCAGATGATAAATTTGAGGCATCGAATGTTGTTTCATATTTCCCTGCCGTTTTATAACTGTCAACAAGTGAATTTACTTTTCTCCCCAAAATATCGAAAACTATTAATTGTACTTCACCTTTCTCTTTTATCGTAAACTCTATTTTTGTTGTTGTATTAAAGGGATTCGGATAGTTTTGGGATAATTTATTTTCTTTGGGGGCTAAACTTGTAATACTCCTTATACCTGTTGTAGAAGAGTATTTTAATGTTATTATATCGAGTCCTGAAACACTTCCGCTGCCTTCTCCAGTAATGTATATGTTTCCAGTAGAATCGAGTTTTATAAATTTCCCTTCTGAACTTGCAAATGTAAATTCAACCGGATATCTGGAAGTCCATTTTCTATTTCCCAAAGAATCATATTTTAGTGTTGTCATTTTAAAGCTTAGAAATGCAGAATCACTTTCTCCTGTTACGTAAACGTTTCCGTATCTATCTGAGGCTATTGATGATGGCATATCCGCACTATGATAAGCGTGGTGATATATTCTCGTCCATAGCGAATCACCAATGGAATTGTATTTTATCGTTACATAACATGCTCCATAAGGGGCATCCTGACCACCATATCCTGACACAAACACATTCCCTTTTTTATCGATTTCCATATCCTTAAAACCACTTGACTGAAGATACCAATTATACTCCATCCAGTATTTTGACCATACAAGCGTTCCGCTAGTATCGTATTTGCTCGCCGATATTCCATAAAGTGGTGGGTCATCGTTAACTTTTTTAATACCACCTACATATACATTATTTGAATCATCTACTAATATTTTCTTACCTAAATTCATAAAATTTGCCTCCCATTTAATATCACCTTGTGAAGATATCTTTATGGTATTATTTATTCCTGTAGTACCACCAGTTAAATATATATAGCGATCTTTATATACAATGTTGTTATAGTCCACAAAATTAGCAGAGGTCGGATAATAGTTTACCCATTTAACTTCACCATTCATATTATATTTAATAATTGCGGTTTTATAATTTGAGGTAAGATTCGAACATAAACCAGTAATATATATATTCATTGAATCATCAAGGCATATTGCTCTTGGTAATGCAGATATACTATCTTCATTCACATATCGCCTCATCCATAAAACATCTCCGTTACCTGAATATTTTATTGTTAGAAAGCTGATCATAAAATTATAACCAACAGAGCTCATTGTATCGCTTCTGCCTGTTACAAACACATTACCCAACATATCAACACATAAACCCACAGGTAAATCCCACCTTCCCGAACAGTTATAAGTTCTTGCCCACTGGAAAGTACCACTTGAATTGTACTTAAGTGTTAAAAATATACGAGATGTGTCATTATTCTCTATATAGCCTGCTATAAATATATTACCGGCTTTGTCAATTTTCGTATCAACTACACGCTTGTTTTTATTTGTATATTCAGAATATCGTTGGACCCATTCTATTGTCGGTTGAGCAAAAGATATATTAGAACAAAAACATATTATTATTATTGATATACTAATAATGTATTCAAATAATTTTTGCTTCATAAACCAGTTATATAATTTATATTTGTTTTGCTATCTTTCATTTCCCCTGTTCCTTAGATCACTAAAGTTTAAAGGATGTAATATTTATCAAAAAATCATTTTTCAATACAAACCTAAAATTATAATAAAAAATTTAAATATCAATTAAAACATTATAAGAAAAATAAGCTAATTACTTTTTTATGAATTATCAAGTTATTTTTTATTTCCTCAAACACGAATTAACATTAAAAATCTAAAAGGTGTCATATCATATGACTATCATATTAAACTTCACCAGTGTCCCACAGTGATGACGATGAATAGGGGGTAAAATAGGTGTGTTTTCGATTGACTTAATGAAACAAAAAAGGGGCTCTGAAAGCCCCTTTAGTAAAAATATTTAGAATTACATTCCTGCACTTGGTGGTGCCGGTTCATCTGGTCTGCCTGCATTCCTTAATGGAATGTAGATTAATATTAAACCGATGATTGCAAGTATTGCAAAACCTATAGTTAAAGGTGGTTCTGCGAATATCTGAGGAATCTTCATTTCTGCTATCTTGAACGGTGCGAAACCTAAACCTGTCAGAGCTTCACCCGCAATAAATCCCGACGCAAGTAATATACCTACGTTTTCAATTCTTATCTTTTGTGCTTCATTTAATTTCTTCTTCTTTACCAGAATATCAAGAATACCTTTTACAATACCGCCTATAAAGATTGCGAATGTTGTTTCCAAAGGAAGATACATACCTACTGAAACAAGCATCGGACTCTTTACCTGCATCATTATAAATGCTATACCCATGAGTAAACCTACTACTATTAATGACCATGCCATTTTACCGCCTACAATACCCTGCGATAACATTGCCATTAAACCTGCCTGTGGTGCTGAAAGATTCTTGCTTCCGAATCCGCCCTGATAGTTCTGCTGAAGTCCCTGTGCAATATCTGCCTGATTAAGTAAATTTAAGACATAAAACATTACTAAACCAGAAACCACAACGCCGATTAAATCACCAACCTGCATTTTCCATGGAGTACCGCCCAGTATATGTCCTGCCTTTAAGTCCTGTAACATTTCTCCCGCTACTGCTGCCGCAACGCAAACGATGGCCGCAACACCAAGTACTGCTGCTACACCGCCGTGCTGTGCATCAACACCGATAACTACAAGAATCAACGCAGTCGTTACAAGTGCTGTTAATGTTAAACCGCTGATTGGATTATTCGATGAACCGATAATACCTACCAGATAACCTGATATAGCGGCAAAGAAAAATGCTAATATGATTAAGATTGTAGCAGATGCTAATGCAGGTGCTAATCCTGTTCCGAATACAAAATATGTGATACAGAAAGTTACTACTGCAACTAAAACTATTCCGATTAATACGTATGTGAATGGTAAATCTTTTTCTGTTCTTGAAACGTTTGTGTGTCCTTCTGTGGCTGCTTTTTTAACATCACCTACAGAACGTTTTAATCCTGTGATTAAAGACTTACGCATATTGAACAGTGTGAACAATGCACCCATAAGCATACCGCCTATTGCGATTGGTCTTACAACAAATCTCCAGACCTGATTCATCTGAAAGCCCTGGTCTGAAAGTACTTCAACACTCTTACCCGACATTGCAGCCCATTCCTGTATGAACTGGGCAGATGTGATATAAGGAGCAATGAAATAATAAATAATAGGTGTAAGTAAACCCCATGCAAGTAATCCACCGCTGAAGTTGAGTGATGCATATTTAGGTCCGATAATATATCCGACACCCATGTATGCAGGACTGATTCCGGGTGAACTGAGTAACATTCCGCCCTGAGCATTTATGTTAGTTCCGGGGATTTTAACTTTATCAAAGAATCCATAAAACTTTTCCCAGCTTGCTGCAAAGAAATTAATCTGTCCTAAGAATTGAATAAGAGCACCTAAACCCATTGCACCAAAAAGGAACTTTGAACCGCCACCGCCGCCCTGTCCTGATTTATGAATTTCTGCCGCTGCAGTTGATTCAGGAAATAATAAATCCTGATCTTCAACCATTACTCTTCTTAATAAAGCAACAAACATAATTCCAAGTACACCACCTGATATTAATATTGCTGTTGCTGTTGCATAGTTGGCACCTGAAATGTTTTTCGGGTCCCAGATACCTGCTATAAAGAAAGCAGGAAGAGTGAATATAGCACCTGCGGCTACGGATTCACCGATAGAACCGACAGTTCTTACAAAGTTCTCTTCAAGTATATTGCCCTTGAATACTTTTAAAATTGCCATTCCAAGCACAGCGGCAGGATATGTAGCGGCGATTGTCATACCCGCCTTTAATCCCAGATAAGCATTCGCTGCTCCAAGAACAACTGCCAGTATCAAACCGATTACTAACCCACGGATTGTAAACTCCGCAAGATTACTCTCAGCCGATACAAATGGAACAAATTTCTTTTGTTCTGACATAATTCTTTAATTTAATTAGAGGTATATTATTTGTTATAATCTGATTAGTTAAATTTTCCCTGTTTTAATATATCTTTGTCAATAAATTGTAAATTATGAATTTAGGAAATAAGTTTCAATTCTACAAACCATAAGAAGAGAATAAAAATTTATTCGTTGACTTAATAGATTGTACAGGTTTATACTCCCCTTTTGTTTCCCCAGATAATTATGTGCAATCTGTCAGTATAATTATACCCGTGCTTCCTGCACATCTCAACCGTCTCTTTTCGTCTCTCGTTTAAATCACTTTCATTTACACCTTCAGGCATTAAATATATTCTGTCGTCATGGAATCCGACTGACTTCTGCAGTTCTTTAATCTCATCTATATCCTTGTCTTTACAATACACAAACTTCCATTGTATATCGCACTTACCCTCTGCATTCAGATTATTGAATTTCTTAAGCACTTCAGTGTTAATTCTGTTTGCCAAATGCATTTTCTCATACTTGGTGTCGAAAGGAGTTGATGAAGATAGTTTCGGACTGATGCTTAAAAGGTCTGTATATTCGACGAAATCTCCATATATCGTCCCGTTTGTTTCTATCGTAATGTATGCGCTCAATGCTTTCAGTTCTTTGCATAACAAAGTAAGTTCTTCTGCCTGAATGGTCGGCTCTCCGCCTGTAATTACAACATCCCTTACATTTTGCTTTTTATATTCCGTAATAATCTCTTCAACGGACATTTCACCTATATTCATCGCATCATCAGGAGTCCAGCTCGTGTATGACGTATCGCACAGGTTTGTACTCGTGAACATACACCTGAGGTTGCAGTTATTTGTCCTTATAAAAAAAGAAGGGACGCCCGAGCGCTTCCCTTCTCCCTGTATAGAATAAAATATTTCTGATACCTTCATTATTTCTTTGAATTCAATGGACCTGCCAGGTTTTTATAAGAAATTAATTCGGCTTTTACTGAACCTACTATTATATCCAGTTTTACCTGTACAGGAATTTTTCTTTCATCCTGTGAAATCCAGACTGCTATGTTTTCAGCTTTTTTAATCAATGCACCTTCTTCTGCAAGAGGCTGCACTACTACAGACCTGAATTCACCCGCTGGAACTTCAGCAGATTCCTTATCAAGTATTTTAACCTTTAAGTCATAACTTTTGTCATCATAAAAACTCGTAATCGAAATTGTTTCACCTTTATTCATGTTCTGGACGTTCATCGTACGTGCGTAGTAGAATGCGCTTATTATATCCAGTGAATAAGGAGTGATAGTAAATTCTCCGTCAGGTTTCTTATCACCCTTTACTACAGTTGTTGTTTTCACTTTATTGCTGGCATTGTCAAAGATTGCTACAAAATCCTTTGAATAGTCACCTTCTTTTATGTGCTGCTCAAACTTCCAGGGGAAGAGACCTTCTGCATCGAGATAACATATATACCTGTCCTGAATTTTATACACCCATTCAAAACTTGATGCTGAAACGAGCGAAGCATTGATTTCATAACAGTTTCTGCCGTTCATAAGAACAAAGTTCGGAGAAACTTCAAAAACTACAGTTCCTGCAGTCAGAAATCCGTAACTTATTTCATACTCAAGTCTTTCACCAAGACCGAAAGCATTTTGCGATACTTTCCTGAAATCTTTCTTCGTTGTGTCCTGTCCGTAGGAAATACTTACTGTTAATACCAATAAGACCAGTACTGCGATAATTCTGTTTTTCATAATTTATTATTTTAATCTTTACTATTTAACCTGAAATTAGATAAAATGTTTCAAATATTTGAGTGATTTAAGAACTCACTAATTGCGCTGCTGATTACTTCATCTTCTATAGTTGACATATCGTCACCCGATACAGGCGAAATAACCTTCGCATTAGTACTCAGTGGTTTCCACCTTGTGGCGTTCATCGGAGCAGAATTCGGATAAAAACCTGTTATGTTCCTGTTCAATGCTCCCGCTATGTGAATCGGACCTGTGGAATTGGAAATAAACAGTCTGCTTTTGTCAATCAGTATAAGCAGTTCCCGTAACGATATTTCCCCCGCTAAATCTATAACCTTATCCTTGTATATTTCCCTGAATAACTGAGTAATTGGTTTTTCCTGCGGAATACCCGTAATTACTATTTTATAATCGGGATGATTCTTAATTATGTATTCAGGGATTTTAATTATTTTGTCTATCGGTAAATCTCTTGCCGAGCCCTTGCTTCCCGGATGAATCACAACAAACTTTTCGTCCAGCTTAAAAGATAGTTTATTCTGCAGAACATTCATTTCTTCATCTGAATACCTGAAGAAGAACTTCTTGTCGAACGAAATCTCTTTACCGAGGAAACTCAACAGGTTCAGGTTGTAATCTGCCTCGTGTTTTTCAGCATATTTCCTGTGTTCTTTAATTCTCTGATTAAAGAGAACCGAATAAAGCCTGTACGCAGTCCCGACCCTGTACCTGATTCCTGCTTTATAGAAAGCCATCGCAAGTTCTTTTCTTGGATAAACACTTATGGCTATATCAAAATTATTTTCCTTAAGGAAATTGTTTAAGTTAATATCCTCTACGAAAAAAACCTTATCCACGTCTTTATACCCGTCGATAAGGTTTTCCAGTTTCTTACTTATTAAAAATGATATTCTTGAATTCGGTACGAGTCTTTTCAGTTCAGTGATAAGAGGCAGCGTCAGAATAACATCGCCTATCTTATCCGTTCTTGAAACTAAAACATTTACTTCACGCTGTTCCTGAAGTTCACTTAATCCCTCCATAAGGAAAAATTACTTTTTATCTTTATAAGAAAGTACTATGTCGGTTGCTTTCTGGTCGGAATTGAAACTCATAAGGAGTTCAACATCTTTCCCTGGCTTACTCCATTTAAGCATACCGCCATTATCCTTTACCAGTTCTTCCATTCCCTGTTCAAGCTGATAAGATGCTTTCTTCATTTCTTCTTTATAGAAAGCTGCGATTTCCATCACCTTTGAAGTGGAAGAAAAAGTAACGGTTGTTCCTTCCGTCTGATTTACTATTGAACCTACACATTTTGAATTCGGTGGCTGAGGTACATCTTTCGGAAAATCAGCAGGCAGTCCTGTCTTCAAACCAAGTTCATTATCACCTGATTTCTTTTCATCCTGCTTACCGTCGGTTTTCTGTTCAGGTGTTTTATTATCTGTTTTAACTTCGGTTGTAACGTCTTTTTTCTCTACGGGCTTTTGTTCGTTCTTACCACAACTGTATAATGCTAAAAGTGATAACGATACAAACAGTAAAAGTAACTTTTTCATATTTTCTCCTATTGTAAAAATAAAAACCCCGCCGTACATATCAGCGGGGCCGATTAATTAGTTATTGCAGCGGACTGCTTCAAACCTGCCTGCAATCCAGCTTTTCCGGTCATCTTTAAAGCACATGGCAATCTTTCCTTTAACAACATTCTCGTTTATGTCTTCTATAACCAGTGCAAGGTTCCATCCGGCAGTGATTTTTCTCATATCTTCATTTTCAGTTATGTGAAAGTCAGCTGCATATCCTTCAAGGTTTTTAATGAAAGTATCCTTGATAACATCGCCCTCTTTCATATTCCCGCCGACTCTGGTTAAATGAAACCCGTTATCATTCTCTATGAACCCGCACTTATTCTTAGGTGCTTTATCACTGAAGTTTATAACGTTATCGTTTGACCCTCTCCATTGTTCGAAATTGATGTAGGTAATATTTATATCCTTACCTTCAATCTTTCCTTTAACGGGAGTATCGGGAATATCTTTAGCAGACATATTCTCTTTCCAGACAAACTCGCCTGTTTTAGATGTTGTCTGATTTGTACTATCCTCCTTTTTTCCGCAGGAAGATAACACAAAAAGCGTAACCATTATTAAAACTAAGTTAAAAAATCTATACACTTTTTAAAAAGATTATTTACAGTACTTTACAAATCTATCATTTATTCTTCCCCAGTGCAAGTTATTAATAAAGTTATCAATATACTTTGCTCTTCCGGGTCCGTCTTTGTGATAATATGCATGTTCGAACACGTCGCATGGGATTAGTGGAATACCACCCCAGATTGCACCGTAATGATGCTCATCAACGAGTACGTTTAATAATCTTCCGCTGTAAAGTTTATCAAAAACAAGGACACCCCAGCCTGAAAGCTTTGCTGCCAGTGCTGATGCCTTGAAATCAACTTTCCAGTTCTCAAAACTGCCGAATTCTTTTACGATAGCAGCTTCTACATCTTTACCTTTTGAAACATCACCGTCACCGCCAAGTACTTCCCAGTATAAATCGTGTAATACTGTTCCGCCGTGGTTCCAGGTTAATCTTCTTTTCAATTCGCCAATCTGTGAATAGTTACCGTTTGCTTTTGCTCTGTCGGCACTTTCAAGTTCTTTCTCGATGTTGTTTAAGAAAGTAACGTAACCCTTGTGGTGAGTGTTGTAATGCCAGTCACTTGTTTCAGGTGATACGACATCCTTTAATAAAGTTTTTGCTTCCTCATCTGAGTAAGGCCTTGCATTAAATTTCCATTCATAAGACATTTTTAAAATATCTCCTTTCGATTTTATATTATTATAATTATTTTTTAAAAAACCCGGTATTAATGAGAACGAAAGTACTCCTAAAGATGAATTCCATAAAAACTTTCTTCGTGTTATACTGGTTCCCATTTATATTTCTGACTATGTACCGAATGAACTGCCGCAACCGCATGTTCTTTTCGCATTAGGATTGTTGAAAACAAACCCTTTTCCTGACAGGCCGTCTGAGTAATCAACTTCAGTACCCGAAAGGTATAAATAACTTTTCATATCTATAAAAACCTGAATACCGTCTTTTTCTATTATGGTATCTGTAGGCTTTGTTTCTCCGTCGAAGCCGAGTGAATAAGTAAACCCTGAACATCCGCCGCCCTTGACGCCGATCCTTAATCCATAGTTTTCAGGAATATTGTTTTCCTTCATAATTCTTTTAACTTCGCTGACTGCTTTTTCCGTGATGCTTACGTCCTCTGTCACACCAGGAATGAATTTTGTTTCTTCTGACATATTTATATATTTTGTTTTATTAATTTCATTTCTTTTAATGTTTTATCCAATATTTTCAATTACTCTCCCCACCTGTCATTCCTGCATGTTTTTAGCAGGAATCTCTACTCCTGTAATTTAACAGAGAATTTAATCTAATAGTGATTAATTTCTAATCTGATAAATTCTTCCATCTCTCATCCCCTCAACCTGTTTACTGCTTCTACAACCTTCTCAATAACATAATTAATTTCTTCATTGGTTGTTTCTCTGCCGATTCCGAACCTTACTGCAGACTTAATCTGTGAGTCTGATTTCCCTATTGCCTTTAACACATGAGACGGC
Source organism: Ignavibacteriota bacterium (assembly GCA_026390735.1). Lineage (GTDB taxonomy): Bacteria > Bacteroidota > Ignavibacteria > Tepidaquicellales > Tepidaquicellaceae > CAIKZJ01. The sequence continues at coordinate 65,637 of JAPLFJ010000007.1, read as the reverse complement.
TGTAAAGTTGCTGAAGAACAGGCACTGCCTGTCGATAATGCGATATTTTTTATGTGACTCAGAAGTACACCCGACTCAACACCTTCAAAACTGATGCTAACATTATTCGGAAGTCTCTTTTCCTTGCTTCCGTTTAAATATGTAAATGAAATTCTTTTTAAAAAGTTCTCTGTAAGTATATCTCTCTGTACAATTTCTTTCTGGAAATCTGCATACATCCCCGATGAGGCAATCTCTGCTGCCTTCCCAAATCCCACTATACCGGGAGTGTTCAGTGTACCGCTTCTGAACCCGTGTTCGTGACCTCCGCCGTTTATCTGTTCTGCCAGTTTGATTTTCTTATTACTGTTTACGTATAAAGCACCTGTACCTTTCGGACCGTATATTTTATGCGCTGAAATACTCATCAGGTCTACATTGAATTCATTTACGTCAATTGGGATTTTCCCGAATGCCTGAACAGCATCAGTATGAAAGAGTATATTCTTAACTTTGCATATCTGTCCTATTTCAGGTATCGGTTGTATCGTACCGATTTCATTGTTTGCCGTCATCACACTCACAAGAACCGTATTATCGTCTATTGCATTCTCTACATCTTCAGAACTAACAATCCCATATTCATTCGGCTTAACATATTTTACTGTAACTCCCGATGCGCTTAAACTCTTGCAGACATCAAGTATTGAGGAATGTTCTATTTCTGTCGTAACAATATTAATATTCTCTTTATAGTTAGATTCGATTATACCTTTAAGCGCAAGGTTATTAGATTCCGTAGCACCGCTGGTAAAGATAATATCTTTCGGATTGCAGTGTATCAGGCATGAGATTTGTTTTCTTGAATGTTCAACTGCTGCACTCGACTCATTTCCAAAGTGATGCTTTGAAGATGCATTGCCATACTTCTCACTGAAGTATGGAAGCATTGCCTTTACTACTTCCGCATCAACAGGAGTAGTTGCATTATAATCCATATAGACAAATTTATCAGACAAAGTCGGAAACCATTTTAGTTTTTAAAATATTCTCAAACTCGTCCTGCATCTTTGCAAGCGGGTCCTTTATAGTGCAATTGTCGCTGACGTAACAGTCACTTGCATCATCGTGCATACACTCAACAATCGAAGTACTGGACTCTACAAAGCTGTATAAGTCAAATAATGGAATTTCAGACAGTTTTTTCAGTAATCTGTAACCGCCGTTAATACCCTGAACGGATTCAAGTATACATTCCTTCTTCAGTTTCTGCATAATCTTAGCCAGCAAATCGTGAGGGATATTATACTTCTCTGAAATATCCCTGACCCTCGTGATTTTATCCTCGGATATAGAAATATGCCTTAATGCGATTAACGAATATTCTAATTTTTTTGAAAACTTAACCATCTATTTAATTAACACTTATAAAACAGGACTAATACAGTCGTATTTTAAAACAATTGAAATAAATATTAAATTCCATAATAAATACATATTTTTGTGAGTATTATGCAATATCATATAGTGTGTGTGAATTGCATTCGAGTTACAGTTAGTAGAAGTACGGTAAAGATACAGGTGAAGAACAGGCAAGGGACGGGTGAGAGTTGGATTGAAGTTGTGTTCAGGTTGTATTGAGATTGGATTGAAATACTATAAATTATTGATTATACAGATATTGAATATAATGTTAAATAAACAAATATTATCATTTCTGATCCTTTATTGCACATATTAAAGTTAATAAATTTTATTCTAATTGTCAATAGTAAATTATTAATCATCCCAAAATAAAAAACAAAAGCAGATACACTTTTATATGTATCTGCTCATTTGAGAAATCTATTAATTGAATCCTTACTTATTCATCCTTATTCGATTGTCTGTTACTAATTAGATTATAATGGACATTATAATTAATATCTTTTATATCTTACAATTGAGTTTTTCTGAAACCGACATCCGGAATTGGCTTCTTTGAACTTTAGCACTCTTTTCTTTCACAGTTCTGAATATAGCAGAAATTACTTCCTGTTTTGGTTAATGTTGGATAAAACTCAATAATAGAACCTGCAATAAATGCAATTTCAATGAAGTCTCCGCAACTTATATTTTTCTCACCAAACCTCAACCGTGTTTTTCATCAATTTTATCCAAGTACATATTTCTACTTTATAAGCATCATTCGTTTCGTTTCGGAATATCCGTCAGCAGTCAATTTATAGAAATAAACTCCACTGTTAAGTTTATCCCCGCGAAAAGTATATTCATATCTTCCCTCATTCATGTACTGATTTACAAGTTCTGAGACTGCTTTGCCAATGCAATCATATACTTTTAAAGTTACAAAACCCGACCTCTCTATTGCAAAAGATATTTTTGTAACCGGATTAAAAGGATTAGGGTAATTCTGAGAAAGATAATATTTTGTGGGTACGGAATTACTATAATTGCAAATACCAGTTAAAGGTGAAGAAAGTTCATAGACACCGCGCCCGTGTGTTCCAACACGGAGTTTACCTGTTAGATTATTATAATCCAGGTGCATTGCAACGGTGTTAGGAAGTCCGTCTGCAATTTCTGTCCAGTTAGCACCCCAGTTAGTAGAAGTATATACCCCAACATCAGTTGCAAGATAATAAACACTCGTAGAAAATCCCGGATGGAAAATAAATCCGTCGTTAACAGGAGTATCAGGTAAGTTTCCGAGAATGCTAAACCACGATGTTCCTCCGTTTGTGGTTTTATAAACTTTTGAGCCGCCGAATCCTGAATACGTAACAATAGCAACGTCAGAAGAATCCGGGTGCACATTTATGCTTGTGACTGTTTTTATTGGAAGACCTGTATTTGTTGAATCAAAAGTATAACCCCTGTTAGAAGATTTATAAACCACGCTTCCAATCGAGGCGAAAATTACGTTAGCATTGGATTTAGATATAGCCAGTATCCTTACAACTCCAACGAGGCCGGAAGATATTGAAGACCAGTTTGCACCATTGTTTACAGTCTTAAATAAACTGCTGGTAGCAGTATAAAATATACCGGATGAATCAGGATGTGCAATAATCGGAGCAACAAAAGCTGAAGTTCCGAAAAGTCCTCCTGTTCCTGAATGCCATGAATACCCTCCATCGTCAGAACGCATCATAAAATTATTCTGCATTTCACCAAGTACATAATTTGGACTTTTTGGGTTAAAACATACTTCCCCGCCGTCACCGCCAAATACTGCAGACCATTCGGAAGTGCCGAATGTCATCTGAGTACCATTATCCTGAGTTCCACCTGCAATGTTTGACGGATTACCTGGGTCAGAAGCAATTCTGTAAAATTGAGTAAGAGTCAGACCTGCATTCCGGTTAATCCACGTAGTCCCACGGTCGGATGAAATCCATATTCCCCCGTCACAGACACAAATCATTTTATTTGTGTCAGTCGGATGAAAGGTCACATTATGCTGGTCTGCATGAACATTTCCAAAATTATAACTGTTTGTAATATTTGCGAATGAAACTCCGCCGTCAATTGTCCTGAAAATATCAACGGCTCCAACGTATGCGCAGTCTGGGTCAAAAGGATTTACGTGCATATAAAAATCGTACCATGCCTGTGAACCGTTAAAATTAAAACCAGTAGATACTTGAGAAAAATTCAAACCACCGTCTGTAGATTTATAGATAGATATAGTAGAACCACTGTATTTTGAAACGTATAGAATCAAAGGAGCAGATTTACAGATTGCTATATGATTGCGTGTTCCCATTGCAACTGGAAAAGTGCCTGTTGTGAATATGACACCTCCGTCAACAGATATCATATAACCTGTTCCGCTGCCTGTCACGTATGCTTTTGTACCATCAGGAGAATATACAACATCATCGCATCTGCCTGTGATAACCTGTGACCAGTTCAGGCCTGCGTTAGTACTTTTATAAAGTCCGCCTGTACCAAGTGCAGCAAGAAGATAAGAAGAATTACCTGGCTGAATCACTAAACGCGAGAAATAAGTGCCGGAAGGAAGACCGTTTCTGTAACTTGTCCAGTTATCGCCTCCGTTAGTTGACTTAAGCAGACCTCTTCCGTAATATGAAGCAGAACTGTAAGTAGCTTCACCTGTTCCGTAATATATAATATTATTGTTTGAAGGGTCAATGGCAAGCGCTCCGGAAGATAAAGATATTTCGTTATCAGTCTTAGCAGTCCAGTTAAGTCCGCTATCTGTAGATTTCCATACACCACCAAATGCAGCCCCAATGTATATTGTGTTCGGATTAACCGGATCGTAAACAGCTGTAGTAATCCTTGAAGAAATGTTACCATAATTAGGATAATTTCCCGGAGTCGGACCCAAAGGAAGCCAGGACACTAATCTATCATACTGAAAACCATTTGATGAACGTAATTCATTTCTTTGATTTTCGGCTTTTTCATAAGCACCATCGGGGATGAAATTATTGGGATACATTCTCTGTTCATAGAACCATCTTTCCCGTTTTAATGAATTTCGGTTTTGGATATTATCTTCTGCTCTGTCATATACATTGTTTTGTATTCGAAGGTCCTGTGCAATAATTATCACTGGAACTAAAAGAAGCATGAAGGAAATAATTAATTTTTTCATAGTTTTAGTATAATATATATATTTTATTTCGTACCAATTTCGTTTTTATACGCATCATTTTAATAGAATCATCTTGATAATATTTTTATAATTTCCAGCTACTAGCCTTGCGAAATATATACCGCTTGTGAATTCAGAACCATTGAAATCAACTGAATACTTACCTGCTGATTTAGGCTCATTCACGAGTGTCTTAATTTCTCTTCCGAGTATATCATAAATTTTCAGAGTAACAAAATCCGGTATTGGTAACAAAAAATCTATTTTAGTAACAGGATTAAAAGGATTCGGATAGTTTTGTGACAAAGAATACAACGACGGGACAATACCATTATTATTAGTACCTGTAATAGTACCCGGTGTCAATATCTGAACACAATACTGGCTTATATGCCCTGTATCTGAAACAGCAGCATCAAAGACCCTAAATCTCCACCATCCGTATGCATCCTGACCAGAAAAAGCCGACAATGAACTATCTGCTTTAAATGTTCCCGTAAAAGGTGCTAACCCACCAGAGATTGGAACAGTTGCTGAATCATTAAACACAGTATTTGCATAGTTTGCACCAAAAAGGCCGCCACTGTTATAAGCAGAAAGCACAACTTCTGTTCCTGAAGGTGACCTGAGAGAAAATAAAACATCGCCGTCATAGGTATGAACCAAATCTACCATCGTGAAATTAACCTTTAGTATATTCAGATGAGTTCCAACCTGAAAACTATCATAGGAATTAATTGTATCCCTTATTGGAATAAAAACATTTCTGCAAACATAATTAGAAAATACATTTGTAATTGCAAACTTATACATTACTGTGGAATCTTTATTATGATTTGAAGAAACATCCTGAGCTACAATACGATAGAAAACTGAGTCTCCTGTATTTACATCAGCATTCAAAGAATTAAATAAAGAGGAATAATTTGTACCGCTAACAAAATTAAGTTTAAACTGTTTTATTACCGACGGTGAATTTCCCTTATACCACCTTACCCAAACAGAATCTAAACCTATATTATCATACGCTGAAGCCGTAACACTTACAGGCCAGGATTGTTTCGAAATATTTTGAAGAGGTGTATGTATAATATGTGGTTTAACAGTATCAGCGTCAGCAATAAAAGTGTTGTAGATTGCAGGAGCATTTTCCGGAGATGTAACTGTCCTTGAAAGTGAATCAGCAGTGGTTATATAGTAATTATAAATACCTGCTCCTGAAAGAGGAAGATTTGCCGACCAGTTTGTCCCTGAGTTCGTCAAATTAATATTAGACCATGCTGTTCCGTTTTTTGCATAATATAGTTTTGTCAAACCCGGATTTATTCCCGAACCTGCTGGTAAAATAGTACAACTTACAAGTCTGTTTCCTGAAATCTGTTCAGTATTATTCAGAGGAGTATGAGTAATAGAAGGGCCAATATCAATAGTTGCCAACCACGCCTGGTAAATACCCGTTGAATTATCTGCCCAGTAAGCAAATATTTTACTGTTACCAGAAGTTATACCAATATAGTCACCCTGATAACCTACTGCCAAACCTGCTATTGAACCTGGTTTAAAATTATGGTCTGAAACACGAATATCAGAGAATGTTGAACCACCGTCAATTGAACGCGAGACGTAAACCTGAACAGAATCGCCAGATACATTTCTGTTATCATAATAAATTACATCAAGGCCACCTGTTTCATCAACTCTGCAAGCAGGCATATACTGAGCTTTCCCGTTGTTTAATGCATCCTGATTTACTCTGACGCCTGCAGACCATGTAGTTCCGCCATCAGTAGATTTATGCATTACAATATCAGCATCGGATCCTGCAGGGGATAAATTCTTCTCTGCTGTTACTATATAAATCCATCCATTTCTTGTTCCACCTGTTTTATCTATTCCCATCCACGGAAAATCATTTACCCTGATATTCGCAGCAAATAAGTTTCCTCTTATACCATTGCAATTATAAACATTATTATTAGCGTTCCATGTAACTCCGCCATCTGTAGATTTTGCAAAACCAACATAATCACCTGTATATGGCATTGTATTCGTTGGAGTCTGCCAGCATATTACAGCATCGCCGTTTGGCATAGTACCGCCGTTAACGCCCTGTTGATAATGACTTGCGGGAGATGTACCTACATTTATAACTCCTGAATAAGTTGCACCGCTATTGGATGAATATGCAACTACACAATTTGGAAGAGTTGCTGTAAATAATGACCATGTAACATATACTCTCCCATAATACGGACTGGAAGGAACGTCGTTTACAAAGGTATGATTTTTATCCTGTGAACCTGTAACAATAGTAGTAGAATTTGCCCAGGTCGAGCCATAATTGGTTGAATAAGATGCATAAATACCTTTAACAGAGTATCCCAAATATGACTGATAGAAATAACCATTAGGACCTATAGCAGGAGCAGGATCACCACCGTGGTTTGTAATCGGGTAAGCCATTGTTGTATCTGAACCAAACCAGTTCGTGCCACCGTTAGTAGAGACATAACATCCTTCACTTAAAAGTGCAAGATAAGTACCGCCTGACATTGCTGCAGCATTTGAACTCCCGAATAATATCTGCGGATTTGTCGGATGTCTGGTAATCGGGACTTCCGATTGAACCGTTGTTGACGGATGGACTCTGAAATTAGGACTTACCGTAAGATTTCCAGCCGGTGTATAGTATGTGACAGGCTCAGTAAACAATTTATTTGTGACAGGAGAAACTAAAGGAAGCATTCCTTTGTATTCCCCCGAAGGAATTACAGACATTATTCTGGGATCTGAATTCCAAATCCTGTCGTCAATTTTTTGACCGGATAAAGTTATATACCCAATTATCAATATTACAAAAACAGAAATAACTTTTCTCATATCTTGCTTAATCATTATCGAATATTGTGAGATTATTTCAACATTACCATCTTAATTATATGCCTGTAACTTCCTGCTTCTATCTTCGCGAAGTACATTCCGCTTGCATAATTTGCTCCGTTGAAAGTTGCTTCGTACCTGCCTGCCTGCATATTGTCGTTCACTAAGGTTTCCACTTCTTTTCCTGTTACATCATAAACTGTGAGTTTTACGAATGAGTTATTCGCAATGTCATACTTGATTGATGTAGTAGGATTAAACGGGTTTGGATAGTTTTCGTAAAGTTTAAATTCCTTCGGTAATTCCGATACGTTATTTCCTGTACCTGTGATTGTCGGGTTTATTATAGTGAAATTTGTCGGGTACACAAGTGCTACCGTTGAATCGTTTACTGTCGTTAATGCAGATGTAAACGGTGGATTGACCCTGAACTTGATTGAGTCTGTTACGAATGAACCTACTACGTCAAACCTTACTTTTCCAAGTGTGTACGTTCCCGGGTTAAACCTGTAGAATCCACTCGTATTAAAAGTTAATATGTTAAAACTCATAATAGTCGGGGATGCAGCAAGTGTTTTTAACGGCTGATATCCGCCTGAACTTATGTTCGGGTTCTGGTTTATTACAGGATTATCAGGATGTATTGTAAGCCCTGTTGAAGGATTAGGACTGATGTTCAGTCTTATCGTTGCAGCACCTACTGCCCAGTATTGACCACTTGGGACTGTTGCTATTAAGTCGTAAGACAGTATTCCTGCTGCTATCGACCTGTTGCCAAACGAGAATGTAACCTTCTGTGCAGGTGATACGTTCACCATCACAATCAAGAGCAGTACTATGGTTATTATCTTTTTCATAATCTTTGTTTTATGTTATTTAATAATTTAATTTTCAATTCTTTATTTGTTATTTCTTGTCACCTTGCCGTAGGTCCGCCGTCTTGTTTGGTGGATTACTTTGTAACTTCTTTAAAAAACTTCCATCCCCGAAAGGACAGGAATGGAAGTTTATTCTTTTACTAACTACTTATTGGATTTATTATTTTTATTCTCTGCTTCGGTATTGCTTTTGTTTACAGGCTTTTGAACATCCTTACCTGATTTAATTGTATTTTCGAACTGCATTTTTTTATTCTTATTTGTTTCAGGTGCTAAAGGTTCTCCGCCCGGTACAATCTTTATCAGACCGAAGTTGTTCGAGATTATAAGTACGTCTGATGCATTCACGTCCTGGTCACCGTTGAAGTCACTTCTTAAGTATCCAAGAGAACCGAATTCTGTTATAAAGATTCCGATGTCGTTTGCATCGATGGAACCGTCTTTGTTTGCGTCACCGCCGAACAGTACCCATACACTTCCGACCTGTTTCATGTTATCGCCGAATGCCTGTGTTGCCGCTGTTGAGAAGTCATAAGTTACTGCAACATTCGTTACGAATGATTTGGCAAGTTTACTCCACGTTTCAAGATGGTTCCTGTGTTTTATCACTATGTAATAATTTCCGTTTGTCGCTTTTGTAAAGTTCGGTGAACAGGTTCCTGATGTTGACAGAACAAGTTTAGCACTGTCTGTAAAAGCATAAGGTGCTGTGGAATTTGCAAGATAAACAGTTACCGAATCTGATACCTGATTTGAACCATTCCAGAATCCTTCAAGAAGTACTTTCAGGTTTAGTGTCAGGTTTTGTAGAGTTTTGAAATTCCATACTGATGACCACACACCGGCTCCGCTTGCGTTAACAGCACTTACTCTCCAGAAATATTTAGTCATTCCTGTAAGTTTACCGGCTGCCAGAGTAAAAGTAGTATCCAATACACCTATAGTATCAAGTAATGAAGTCGTAAATAAACTGTCCGCGGATACCTGTACCTTATAACTTACGGCATAAGTTACTTTTCTCCAGGTGAGATCTGGGATCAGAGTTGAACCTGTAGTATTGGTTGCAGGTGAAACAAGAACAGGCGCTGCAGGAACAGGAAGCAATGTCGTGAATTTCCAAATTGCACTGAATCCACTCCAGCCCGTCTGATTCTTTGCTTTCGCTCTCCAGTAGTATACTGAATAATTTGCAAGACCGGTTAAGGTTTTCGTCGTATCAGTAAGAGAAGAATCCCTTGCAATAAATGTTGCAAGTGTTGAATCCGTTCCGTATTCAAACCAGTATTTACTGATTCCATCAGGAGAATCTCCTTTGTTCGTTGTTCGTTGTCCGTTGTTTGTTTTATTGTCCAACATTGTTTCAACTGCTTTAAACCAGTTGAAACTGAGCGTAGTCGGCTGACCTGTTGCACCGTTTGAAGGAGCAGAAAGCACAGGTACGTTCGGAGAATTCGGAGCAGTTGTGAAATTCCATACCGTCGAATAACCACTTGTACCTGTATAATTTGTTGCACTGACTCTCCAGTAATACTGTTTGTTCGTAGTAAGTTTTCCCGAAGGGACAGTAATCTGCGAAAGAACAACTCCTGTAGTATCGTATGCGATTGGTGTAAAAGCCGGACTTATTGAAATCTGTAATCTGTAATTTGCTGCATACGCTGCATCGTTCCAGTCAAGTGCAGGTACAACTGAAAGGTCAACTGAATTATTTGCAGGTGACACTAATGTCGGCACCGCAGGGATATCCGGAGCGGTTGTGAAATACCAGTTGCTGCTGAATGCACCCCATCCAATCTGATTGCTCGCCTTAACTCTCCAGTAATACCTTGCAGAGTAACTTAGACCGGATAAGATTTTTGTTGTGTCTGTCAGTGTTGAATCTCTGAACAGTACAGTTGCAAAAGTCGAATCCGTTCCGTATTCAAACCAGTAACTTGAAACTGCAAGAGGAGAATCATAGTTGTTCCTTGTCCGTTGTCCGTTGTCCGTTTTTCCGTTGTTAGTCTTTCCATTTTTGCCGTTTATAGTAGTCAACTTGTTTGTCATATCAACTGCTTTAAACCAGTTGCAGGTTAATGTCAAAGGTTCATTTATTGCTCCGTTTAATGGAGAAGATAAAACTACCTGAGTAGCAGTACCAAGTGTTTTGAAAGTCCAGGAATTACTGAAAGCAGACCATCCGCTCACGTTATAAGACCTTACTCTCCAGTAATAATTTGTGAGGAGATTAAGTCCTGAAATGGACTTAACTGTATCCACGCTTGCAGAGTCATTAACCACAATATTAGTAAAACCGGGGTTGGTTGAAACCTGAACATTGTAAAAGTCTGCAGTATTTATTTTATTCCAGGATAAATCCAGAGACAGAGGCAGCGAAGCTGCATTATTAATCGGACTTATCAGTGAAGGCGCACCTGGTGAACTGATAATCGTAGTGAAACTCCATTTAGTACCGTAAGCATTCCATCCTGCCTGATTTTTTGCTTTCACTCTCCAGTAATAATGTGTAAGATTATTCAGACCCGCAAGTACTTTTGTTGTGTCTGTTAATGTACTGTCAACGGTAACCCCTGTTGCAAATGATGAATCAACTGAATATTCTAACCAGTAGTTTGAAACAGCCAGTGGCCCTGATTCAGGAGAATTTCCTTTGGCTTTGTTTTTCTGGAAAGTCTGATCAGCAGCTTTATACCAGCTGCACGTTACGGTCGTCGGCTGATTTATTGCATTGTCTGCAGGCAGGTTAAGAACAACACCTGTTGGTGAACCTATTGTTTTGAAATTGGAAGTTCTGCTGAATGCTCCCCATCCGTATATGTTCGCACTGACTTTCCAGTAATATGTTGTAAGCATATTCAGGTTTGAGACTGTGTAAAGAGAATCGGTCAATGTTGTATCCTGCTTAATGATATTTGTAAATCCTGCATCTGTTGCAACTATAAGATTGTATGCAATTGCTCCAATTGGCTTTGTCCATACAAGGTTCAGAGATAAATTATTTGCAGTAGAATTACTCACAGGACTAACGAGAGTAGGAGCCAGCGGAGCATATTCGTATGCACCAATATCGGGCATTACTGCATCCCTTGTATTTCCGTCGTAGTCAGTAATGATTGAAACAGGAGTACCTGCATCGTTAACAGGAGAAGGCACATAATTAATAATGTGCAGGTCTGTAGCACTTACGAATCTCGGGTCACCCGAAACAGAAAGTGAATCCTTTCCCGTTCCCGTTTTCCATGCTGTAAGGTCTGCTCTGTTTGTTGCTCCGATATATCCTACGTTTGCTCCTGAAGTATAGTAATCATTGTTATTTATGTATTGAAAAACCGTGCTCACTGCATTACATAAAACAGCGTATCTGTTCGTACCGATTGTTGCAGGGATTGAAAATATATTATTCCTTATATCCAGAGCATTTGCAATCGTAACCGTACTACCTATAAGTAAACAGGCAGGGACCCCTGTTGCAAGAGTCTGATTAGTTGCCAGGTTAATTGTGTTATAGTACAACTTATACCCTGCTCCGCTCGAAATATTTATACCGTATCCGTTGCTTATTGTCTGAGATGCAAAACCATTTCCTGTTACATCGTATATCAGATTATTGGAAACAACTATATTCGATACAGATGATGACGATGCCAGTGCCAGACCGACTGCAGTATAACCCGTTGCATTTGTCTGCTTAATGTTATAAACCTTATTCTTTGAAACTGTAACGCCTGTACTCACTCCAAGTATATTTATTCCCGTTGATATACCTGTCGTCGCAGTTGTTAAACCTGAGACAGTATTGTTTGAGCAACTTGCGTTTACAGTAGCAGTCTGAAAAATACCCCAGTATGCTGCTGCACCGAGTTGTGTAAGACCTGAAACTGTGTTGCCTGTAACACTTGTATTAGGACTTGTAGTATAAATACCCGCAAAAGTCGCTGCAGTACCTGAGTTTGAGAAAGCAGAAACAGTATTATTGGTCACGCTGATACTTGTTGCAGTACTTCCGGGTGTCACATAAATCCCTGTCAATGCTGCCGCACCAACATTTGTAAGCGATAATGTTGTTATGTTATTGCCTGAAATTGTTCCGCTGTTAGTACCTGTTGCAAACCAGATTCCTTTCGGACTTTCAAGGTTAGCGTTAAGGATATTTCCGATATTATTGTTTGATACAGTTACACTATTCAGACCCTGAGCATAAATACCGCCAATCCTTATTGAATTTGTACCTGCCACGTTTAAATCATTTCCTGTAATAAGCGTACCTGAACCGTTTCCGGTAAGAACAGAACCGATTGCATATATACCGTAGTATGCTCTCTGTATAGTGTTATTCTGAACTGTTATATTATTAAAATATCCGGGATTACCGAGTACTGTACCTTCAGAAATTATGAATGCAGAACTTGTGTTAACTCCATTAATAAGATTACAGTTTTTCACAACTGTATTTGTTATTGGAGTAGTAAGATAAGAACCAATCCAGATAACAGAAGGAGTTGTTACGGAATTATTTGTTATTGTTAAATCACGCGTAGTACCGTTCATTGTGTTTGAACCGTCAATGGTTACATAGTTTGTGTTAAATATTTTAAACATTGTAGATGTTGACGATCCCGAAACCGAAGCAATGACACCTGTGTTAGGTTTAATAGTAACAGTTGCCGATGAGCCGGGTAAATTTGCATTACCAACGTTCACAGTTATCGGGAATGTCTCCGTAGAATCAACCGCATCATTTAATAAAAATCTTGTATTACCGCTGACTCCTCTTAGGTTAAGGTCATTCACGGCTGCAGTGATGCTTGCATAAATACCGTTCACACCTGCAGGGTAACTGAAATTCGGATTTTCAGATTTCTTAATGAATAAGTCATCAGTGTATTCCCTTCCGTTTTCCATCGGCACCCATTTAACTTCATCCACTTCCCTTAATTCTTTCTTTCCTTTTGAGTTAACTGCGAATCCTGATTCGGAAGTTCCATTATCTTTTACTCCCTGCTCAGTTTCCGTTACGGGTACTTCTTTCATCACTTTACTGACAACTTTTGCGAATGATATATTTCTTCCTGATATTTTATTGTACAATGTTAAACCAACAGTATAATCCCCTGTAAGTGCAGGTTGTGTAACTATATAATATATATTCGGAGTTGTTGGCGGAACCGATGCCGAAGGCGGATTAGCAGCATATCCTGACGCACCTGCCGATGGAGAGGCAATGACGTTCGGAGGTAATGCGTTATCCTGTGCAACAAAGTAATAAGACACTGTATCGCCCGGATTAAAAGTACCTGATAAGACAAACTGATACTGGTTAGTTGCATAAATTGTTGAAACAACCTGTGTATATGAACCTGCATTAATCTTAAAATACAGAGTTGGCATACCTGTCCCGGATACAGGAATACCATTAACACTGGTAATAGTGGCTACAATAGTTCTTGATGTAACAGAAGCTGTATTTAAGAAAGGTGTATACACAATCAAAGGAGGATTCACTTTTAAAGGTATTCCTCCGAATTCTACTGCACCGATATCTGGTGACGTAGGTGGATATGTTGGATTTAAAGGATATCCCGTATTCGGATACCTTGCTGTTGAGTCAAAATCAGAAGTATAAGTAGCAATAGTTGCACCGCCGCTTTCGAGCTGTGATGCTGTGGCACTGTTTATATGGAGGAAATTTGCGTCTGTACCGGTTGTGCTAAGGAAAATAGGATTTTCTGTAACAGAAACAGAATCCCTGTTAGCCACCGTACCTGCGGGATACACACCTGTTTTAAAATCATTCAGTAATATTGCAGAACTTGTTCCGTCGTTGTATATAAGGTTATTTGCACCTGGTGTACCTGCATAAAAATCATTGAAATTAGATGTGCTTGCATAATTAAAGAGCATACCTGTTGTTCCTGCACTTCTCCTGAATGCCACAACCAGTCCCGAACCTGTAGGCGTGCAATTATTTGCGATAATATTATTACGAAGGTCAAGGGTTGCAGTAGTCGGGCTTGTGCTCGCAGTATGATATATACCAGTAGTACCAAATCCTGTTCCACTCGATGTACCTGTCATATATACAGTATTGTAATAAATACCATATGTTGTTGAAGCAGTAGTTGAAGTTACGCTGATTCCCCTTATTGCATCAGGCGATGTTGACGCAGGTGCTTTTAAATCACCAACAAGATTATTGTAAGCTAAAACAGAAGTTCCTCCACTAATAACAACTCCGTTAACTCCGGGTGTAGTTGAAAATGCACCGCTTGTCGTAAGGTCGTAAATTTTATTCCTGTATACTTTTGACTGTGTAGATGCCGATGTAATCATAATACCGTTAGTAACGCCTGTAGCACTGCCGACGTTAGATAAAGTATATATTTTGTTTAAATAAACATTGGAAGTTGCTGCTGACACGCTTATTCCTGCAACGATTGCTGTTGTACTGGCAGAAGTGAATGTATTGATAGTATTTGAGTACACGATTGACGGACTGCCTGATGCTGTGATTCCGTATATAGAAGCACCTGTTCCCGTATTCTGTAAACCGGTAATAGTATTTGAATAAATATTTGCTGTTGCTGACGCAGAAGATATTCCGACAATCGTACCCGTTGTAGTTGTCTTTAAATTACTGATATTGTTCGAATACACATTTGCCTTCATCCCTGTTCCTGAAACGGTTTTTATACCAATAATTGCTCCTGAAGTAGAAGTAAATCCTGATATTGTATTTCCTGCAACAGTATACAATTCAGTATTACCGCCACCAAATGAATTTGTGACTATTCCTGTTATGGCACCCGTAGTTGTAGTGATATTTGAGATAGTATTGTTGTAGATATAATTGCCGTTGCCTCCGTTACTCCCTCCGTAGTCAACTGAGATAACTAATATAGCACCAGTAGCACACGTCCAGTTGCTGAATGTATTACCCGTAAAACTTTTATTCGGACCGGGTGTGGCACCGTTTGAATTGTATATTCCATAAATCGCTGTTGAACCTGCAACAGTTATGTTTGAAAAATTATTGTTTGTAACGTTAATTACTGCGGTCGGAACAGAACCAGCACCATCATTCATAATCCAGATTGCACCCCCCGCCCCGGATTTATTAAAAGTACCAACTATAGAATTACCATTTACGTTTTCTATGCCGCCTGCTAATACATTGTAGCTAGTAGTTATAAATGTTATTGAACCTGTTGTTATATTCAGGTTCAGGTTTGTAAATGTATTATTGTTTATAGCACAATTGTTCAGTGCCTGACCATTGCTTGTAACAACTGAAGCAGAAAGCAAAGTAACAGTCCCTGTACTTACTACAGAATAAGTAATACCCTGAAAATCGTTATTCTGAATAGAAAAATTATTATAAGTAATGAATGCGGACGGATTTATCTGTATTCCGTATAGATTGCTGGCGCTTGCAAAAGCAAACCTTATCCATCCTGTCGCAGATGTACCAAAGGAATTACTATCGGCTGTGATAGAAGTTGCACAACCTCCTTTATTTTGTATTCCGAATATATTAATGCCACCAGTAGTAGAAGTAGCCCAGCCGCGCAAAGTATTAAGAGATGTTCTGCATGTGGCACCTGAACCTGTAGTATAAATACCGTTTAAAACACCTGTACCTGTAGTGGTTGTAAGAATCCCTGCATTTGACAGACTTGTACCTGATAAAGTATATCCGTTCCTTATATTATCAGCCGTAGCGTTACCGATGTTATTATTGCTTATGTCATATACTGCTCCTATGCCTTCAGCATCTATTCCCATAAAAGCACCACAGTTAGTAGCTAACGTACCTACTGCGTCAATCGCTCCGATATTATTATTCTTTATTGTTACAGTGTTTATTGTTGTTGAATAAATCCCGACTACAACACCAGCTGCCGTTGTAGTGGCAACATATATTGAACTCTGACCTGTCGTTGCACCTATAGTATTACCCGAAGTCGTTCCTACATTAACATTACCGGCTATTATACTGATACCGCAGAAAATACCGTTTGCCGTTGTAGCTCCGCTGGATGTATACAAAGCAAATCCGGCTATTGTATTTCCCTGTATGTTTGATACAGTTCCTCCGGCAGTGAAATTACAGTTTATGGCTGTGTATCTTGTTGCATTCGCTGTCCCTGTTGTTGTATAAGCACTCGGGAATGTACCTGTTAAAGCCACAGTATTTCCAACGAGGTTCGTTGTACCTGTTCCGCTTGAATTTGCAAACCCTATGACATTACCTGTAACTGTATAACCCGAACCTGAAACAATGTTTATTCCGTAATGTGTTGCAGCAGTAGTATATATTCTTGTAGCAGTCTGGTATAATCTGTTGTTTGTAATTGTCCAGTTTGTATTACCTGTCTGTAAGTTTATACCTCTTGTCGCTGCAGTAGCACTGAAATAATCGTATATGTTGTTATTCGTTACAGACATATAAGCATTGTCAATCGCTGTACTCGTGGCAAGCGACCAGATTCCAGTAAGGGGTCTGTTTGTGCCAGCAGGTCCTATGTTGCAGAAATTAACCGTATTACTGTCATTACCCGTAACAGTACCCGTAGAGAAATAAACCACTCCATAACTCGTAGTCGAACCCAGTATAGTGCAATTCTGTAAAAAATTATAAGAAGCATCGTTCATAAACTTAACAGTACTTGAAACACCTGTAGCAGTATTCGATACAGTTAAAGAATTACCTCCTGTATTTAAACCGTCAATTGTTACGTTATCCGCTCCGTTCAGATAAATCAGCGGTCCGGTTATTGCACCGGTAATGGTTCTTGCCGCACCTCCCGTGGGATTTATCACTATACTTGAGAACAGTGCCGAACCTGTTCCGCTTGCATTTATAACGGCAGAGTCGGTCTCGGTAGTGTTCCCTGAAATCCCGATAGTGATAACCAGTGTGTGTGTACCTGCATTGATGGCATCAAACGCACCTTTTAATGTTGTATAACTTGCAGTCGGCGTGCCGCCTGTAGATGCTACATCAACCTGAGCACTTGCACTCATTGCAAATGACATTGCCATTATAACCGTAAAAAACAGATAAGTAAATAACTTTTTCATAATGTTATTTCAAAGTTTATTTTTCTAATATTATTTTTCAAATTAATATATTATTCGTATATATTGATTAATTGTAGTATCATTTTATAAGAAGCATTTTTCTTACATCGGAATAATCCCCTGCCGATATTTTATAAAAATATACACCGCTGTATAACGATGTACCGTCAAACGATATTTTATAAGAACCCTGATTCAATGATTCATTTACAAGAGTCCGGACTTCTTTTCCGAGTACATCGTACACTACGATTTTAACTATTGATAACTTAGCAATATCGAATTTTATATTAGTTGTTGGATTAAACGGATTAGGATAATTACTGTACAAACCGAACCTATTCGGTTTTTCTTCGTTACCCGATATTCCTGACGGATTGGCAACAAGAAATGAAAACCTTACTGGTGGTGATGTTGTACCCGGAGGATTAATTCCGCTGCCACCTGAAGGCAAAGTTGATATCAATGCGTTTGGAAGTGCTATATCCTGTGCTGCAAAATAATATTCTACCTGTGTATTCAAAGCACTGCCAGGAATCTGGAAACTGAAAGTATCTATGCTTACTTCATTAAAATTTGCAGATGAATAAGCAGACCACCCGCTTCCTGAATTCTTTCTGTAATATATCCTTGGTGCCTCATCTGTTCTTGTACCGCGTATTATTCCGTTATCAAAAATTCTTGCTTTAAACGTAAGTGCACCCGTATTTGTAGTAGCAGTAAAAGGTAAAGTGTGTATTATTACAGGTACCACATTATCCATTTTTCTTGCCGAATCAACAGAAGATTTGGCATTAACAATTCCCCATCCCATAAGTTTATTCGGAGTACTGCTGTTGCTGCCAAATTTAGTCATTAATGCCCGCACCTGAATTGGAGTAAGGTTCTTATTTGCTGAAAGCATTAGTGCTGCAACACCTGCAACCATCGGACAAGACCACGATGTACCACTGCCGAAATTATTGTACCCGCCTTCAGATGCTACCCAGTTATGTGTGCCCATTGCCATTACATCTGGCTTTATTCTCGGCGCAGGTATATTATTTATTGAATCAGTAGTCGGACCGACTGAACTGTAAGGAGCTCTTATTCCTGTTCCTGTAACTGCTCCAACTGTAATTATTGAATCTGCATCAGCAGGTCCGCCGAGTGTGTTATGAGTACTGTCGCCGCTGTTTCCTGCCGCATTGCAAACTATTATTCCTTTTCTTGATGCAAGAGTAGCGGCTCTTGATATAAGCATATTTTTTCCATTCATATCTCTCCAGGTATAACTCGTATAAGGAACATCGAATGTAACATAACCTATAGAACTGGTAATGATATCAACTCCGAGGCTGTCAGCCCATTGAGCTGCAGCGCTCCAGTTATCCATTTCAGACGGAGTTTCTGAACTTTCGTTTTCAGTTCTGCATAAAACGTACACTGATCTGAATGCAGGTCCTATAAGGCTTCCGGGATTATATCCGCCAATAAGTGAGAATGTTGCCAGTCCGTGAGGACTTGCGCCTACTGAATCGGGAAAGCCTTCAACAAAATCACGTTTCTTCCAGATAACCGTTGGAAGAATGGAAAATACTTCATGGTCAATTTTAGAAAATCCACCATCAAAGTTGGCAATTATTATTCCCTGTCCGAATATACCGTCATTATGAACACGGTTTACTTTAATCATTGTATCCTGTGTAGCACCCCAGGAACCATAGTCTAAGGAATCAACATTTGGATTATATCTGAATACAGGACTTGGACTGTAAGATGCTTTAAGGAGTTCTGTGCTTTCGGGCATAACTTTATACCTTTCAACAAGTTCAACTTCCGTTATAAAGTTCAGTTTTACAAGTTCCTTAAGATTTTGTACAGAAACCTCAGCTGATACACAATTAAACCATTTAAGTTCGTGTCTTATTTTAATCGTTTTTTTGCTTATGCTGTTAACGTACAGATTATATAACGGAACATCGGTGTAATCAACAAGTTTATAAGCAGGAAGAACTTTAGCCCGCCTGTAAAGTGATCGCTGAGAAACCAGCGACAAAGGATTTGACAGATATTTCTGTACATCAGGGCCCTTATCTTTCAAAAATATATATACGGTGAATTTTGAATCTTCTGAAGAACTCATTAATTTCTTCAGTCCGGGACCAATCTTTTCAGAAAAAGGTTTTATCGCAGGAAAGACAATACCTGATACCAGCATAAATGCCAGAAGTATAAAACCCATTTTCATTCTATAATTTTTCATTTTACTCTCAGCTGTCAACTATTTTAGATTCAGAAATTATTTTATCAGTACCATTTTTCTAACCTGAGAAAATTCACCCGAAGATATTTTATAAAAATAAACACCGCTGTATAATGAAGACCCGTCGAAAGAAACCTCATAAGAACCTGTATTCATCTTTTCGTTAACGAGAGTCTGAACTTCACGTCCAAGAACATCAAACACTACAATTTTAACGAAGCTTAATTTCGCAACGCTGAACTTTATGTTTGTTGTAGGGTTAAACGGGTTCGGAAAATTTTGTTCGAGTGAATATGTTCCCGGGACAGTTGTGTTCCCATTTTCAGTACCTGTGAGAGGGTTTGTAAGTGACTGAAGCATAAAATCTCCTCTGCCGTTTCCTCCTGAGAACTGTGCATGAAGCAATACAGGAAGCAAAACTAACATTATTAAACTTACTATTATCTTTTTCATATATTTTATATTTATATTTTTTTAATAATATTATTATAGTTTATTGATTAAATTAAGGTGCAGTACGAACTCCGCGTCCGCCGTTATCAGAGCCCCAGTTATTAACGCCATTTCCTGCCATTAGACGATCGGAAACCTGGGTATCATTAGTGTATCTCCACGCACCACCGCGGAATCCTGAACCTATTCCCGTTATTGCATTCGGCCAGAAAGGTACATTCGCACAACCAATATTTGTACTGGCTAATGAATCAAGATAGCCATCACCATGCAAACCTGTGAATTTTCTTCCGATAGAATCTACAGACACCGGACGCTCTGCAAGGTTACCGCTCAATTCCATTATACCGTAAAATGATGCACCTGAGGATAACCTTCCTGTATTCAGAGGGTTTCCTGCAAAAATCCCTACCCTTACTGGGCCTGCAATTCCGCCGCCTAAATTAACTTCGTACATTGTCATGTACCAGGCGCAATTTCCGCCAGCATAACCTGTAATTACTGTCGTTCCTCCTGTCAGTCGAACTAATGGCATATCAGTAACATAAAAATGTGTTGCATCAATAATTTTACTTACCATTGTACCTGTAATAAATGTACCTGTACCAGCCGTTACGCTTAGAACCATACCTGGGAAAAGACCTGTTGTACTTGATACAGTTAAAGGCGGATAACCGCAGATTGTAGCACCTGAAAGTACTGTTGAAGGATAATCTGACATTTCAAAATGTGTACCGTCAGTAATTGCTGAAACAAAAGTATGCGGGGCAAAAGCACCGGTACCAGCAACTACTTTTACATACATACCGACTGCCAGACCTGCTGTACTTGTGACAGTAACAACTCTATACAAAGAAGAGGCCGATGGTGCTGAAGTATAAATTGCCGAATCTGATGAAGAAGCACCAGGAGCAGAAACATAATTTGTTGCGTTGTAGTTATTGACAATATTTTCACTGACCGAACCTGCACCATTTAATGTATACAGAGTACCTATAATACCGTATGCACCTCCTGCGGCATAAGGAGTACCCCAGGCACATTCAAACGGAACAGGATATGCAGTTCCTCTGCATGCTTTTTCAAATTCAAGTTCAGTCATTGGCCTCAAACCGCTCCAGTCAAGATACGATGTTAAATCATTCCATGATAAATAATTTACAGCAACGCATGGCGTTGTTGTACTGTAGACTCCTCCAGAAACTGTAATATTATATCTGGCAAGTCCTGCGTTACCATTATAATGAACTGTTGCGTATGCACTTGGAATACTGTTTAAGAAATCCACATATTCCTGCTGTGAGACTTCATATTTCATACAGTAAAAAGCATTGTAACCTTTTGGGAAGTTTGCACGTATAGGTCCTTTTCTGTCACCGCTGTTATTGCCGCCCGCAGCGTAATACAACTTTCCGGTTGAGGCGCCGACGCTGATTGAATCTTCGCTCGTTACCTGATATGGATTAGTTACTGTAGGATATTTATAAAAAGGTGCCACTTCCTGATACGTAGAACCTCCAGTGCTTCCGCTTCCCAAATAATAACTCCCGAATGGTACGTATACCTGTTCAACTGCAAAAACACGGAAATCAACTATTGCATTGTCCGCAACTCCGTTTGCACCGTAATTCCATTTTAACTGTACACCGGTTTTTGTGAATGTACCCGTTCCGTCAGCATCGCGGTAAAAGAATACGCCTAATCCGGGATTTGTTGTTGCATTGTATGTAGTGTCGGGTCTGAGAAGTCCTGTGGATATTGTACTCCCTGTCGGGTTGATATGCCCCGCATTGCTCAGCCAGGCGTGTCTCCAGGCACCTGTACCTACTCTGTATTTTACGAATATCCAGGCTGCATCCCAGTTGTATGGAGAGGCAGAAGTACGCCAGGAATTTTCCCAGCTTATATCGAACTTTACCATCACAGAATGCTCAGCTAAGTTCCTGCTTGCAAGACTGAAATTACTTAAAGATATATTGTTTGCGAAAGTACTTGTTGCAAACATAATAATGCAGAATAAGACAACTGCTTTAAATAGATTTTTTGTTTCCATAGTTTTATTAATTATAATTTGGTTTTAATTTTGTAATACAACTTTACTTAAAAGGCTGAGATACTCTCTCTTATATTCATCTATTGTTATAGACTTATTCCAGTAAACCTCAAAAAGTGTTTTCTGGGATAATGCGAAAACAGGATGATGTACAATCATAGTCGTCAGTTGAGGATTAAATGCTACATTATCGATTAATGAAAAAATCGAGATACTCTCATCAACGATTACAAGCTTAACGGGTAAAGCATCAATAATTCTTGATTCTTCCCCTAAACTTTCGTAGTGCTCAATTACATTAAGTAGATTTTCCTTGTACTCTCTTGATTCGTTTGAACCGCATTCATAAATGCTTTTTACGCTTACATTACTTTTGCAGACGTTTTCAATTTCTTCTATATTACCTCCAAGGCTCTGACTGTTGACATAAGGAGGTTTGCTGAAGAATAGTATTTCCTTTTTTGCGTTCGCTTGAATTGTGAGAAACCTGTCAGTTGCTTGTCCCCTGTCGCTTACCACTTCAATATAGTCCAGAGGATTATTACTGTTTTTATCCTGACTGTAAAGACTATTCAAACTATCTTCAAGTTCTTCCTTGTAAAGTGCTTTCTTTCTGTTAATATCCTCCTGATAAACAGAGAAAATATTCTGAAAGGCAATTTTGGGCTCAATACAGCGAAACAGTTTTACGCCATTCAGATAATTCTCAGTACACATCTTTTTCTTTACGAGGTTTTGAAGCACTTCATATATCTTATTAAGCGATACAGAAGTAATCTTGGATATTTCGGTAGCGGTTAAAGCACTATTCTTTAACAATGCAATATATACCTCTGCTTCCCTGCCAGTGATACCCAAAGGTAATAGTTTCGTAGTTAAATCATTTAAGTTCATTTTAAATCCCTTTTAAACATTTTTTACTAACCCGTCTTTTATTATATCCCTTATCAGAGGTTGTACTTCCACCGAAAAGGTTGTACCTCTATACTAGAGGTAATGATAATTACTCATAAATTAGCGATACCGCGTCTGACTAACAAACTATGTTTTTTGAATTATCACCGCTTTCCAGGTATTTGACAGCACTACTATTACCTGTATTATCAGTACGTTACAAATCTTTAATTCCACCCCTATTATTTTGATTTTTTATTAATGAATTATTTCATATTTTACTCTATGATTAAAAAATCAAAGTTAATTAAACTTTTGTCTTCTCTTTCAAAACAGGAATTAAAAGAATTTGAAAGATTTCTTACCTCAATATATTTCAATGAAGGAAAGAATTATAAACATTTAGTCAGAGAACTGAAAAAATTTCATCCTGAGTTTAATCATCCGAAACTTACGAATGAATATATTCACCTGAAAGCATTCGGCAAAAGCAAACTCAATCAGAAAGTATTCCTCAACAGATTATCTAAACTTAGTATCGTACTCGAGGAATACCTTATTCATAAAATGATTAGCAGTAATAAAATCAGAAGAAAAACAATACTTGCTGAAACTCTTTTTGAAAGAGGTTGTTTCGATTACCTGAAAACTGTCAGTACCAGCCTTGAGAAGGATATTAGTGAACTGCCATATGATAAGTCTGTTGTACCATTGAAAGAACTGGGAAATATAAAAACTGAATATTATTATTTAATGTCTGATTACCACAATGCAGGTAAAAGCAGTGAAAACCTTACCCTGATTAATTTTCTGGAAGGTTTGATTTCCTTTATGGCAGGTAAACGCGAGATGTACAACTATGAAAACTTTTATAATCACAAACCTGAGTATAATGTTCTGAAAGAAGTTCTGAACGATGAATTCATCGATAATGTTATTAGTAAAATCTCGGAATATGAGTTTCCGTACAAAGATATTCTGATTCTTCTTTACAATAATTATAAAATAGGTACTAATTCTGCTGATGATGATGTATTCTTCAAAACAAGAGATTATTTATACAATAATCACAAAAATATCTCTGGTGAGTTATCCTCAACATTATTTGCCTGCCTGAACGATTATTGCAACAATAAAATTGAAGGCGGGAACAGTGCTTTTATGAAGTATAAATTTGAAATCTGTAAGTTCTTTGTCAGTTCGGAAATGTTTTCCTCTCAGTACATTGCCTCAGGGACGAAAATCAAGTACATACATCACGTTCTGTTTATGAATACTTTTAATACAAGTATAGAAGCAAGAGAACTTGAGTGGGCGGAATCTTTTGTTGTTCTTTATTCAAAATTGCTTCATCCCGACGAGAGACAGGGAATATATGATTTTTGCTATGCCAGGATATATGCAAACAAAGGTGATTTTAAGAAAGCACTTGTGTTAATTAATAAGATAAAAACAATTCCTGAGATGTATAAAATCAGCTTAAAGATTACACACCTCAAGTTTTTGTATAAATTGAATAATTTTGTAGATGCACTGAAAGTTGTGGATTCATTGAAGAATTTTCTGAAAAAACATTCTGATGAAACAGATTTTAACGTAAAGACATGCAATGCTTTTTTAAAATATTATGTACCCATCTTTGAACTGAAACTAAAACCTGATAAAAAGATGATAAAATCTCTGCACAAAGAGGTTATCGATAACAAAGACAGTAATAATTACGGTCTCGGATGGTTAATGGACAGGCTTGAAGAACTAAAAAACGAATATTGCTGACTAATAAAAACATATTATTATTAACATTGCTGATGCTGTTATTTTCAGGATGCAGCAGGAAAGAAAGTTCGGTATCCGACTACGACAACGCACCGGTATCGTTAAAAGTATTCGATATACCTCTTGGCGCGGATTCTTCTGTTTCACCTGAATCAGGAGGAAAAGGATTTAAAGGCGAAGGATGGGAAACAAACAACAATTACAATTCATCCGCAAACCCTGGCGCTGTTAAAGGCGGAAATATAAATATCTCATTGCCTGATTTCCCTGTTACTCTAAGACCTTACGGAAAAGATGCTAATAATGGTTTCAACGCTTTTACAGGAAAACTTTTCTATGAAACACTGCTTGATAAAGACCCTGTAACCTCAGAGTTTGTCCCGTCACTTGCAACACACTGGAAGGTTTCAGATGACAAGATGACATTTTATTTCCGTATTAATCCCGATGCCAGATGGGCTGACGGTAAACCAGTCACTTCAGATGATTTTATTGCAACATGGAAATTATTAATTGATAAGGATATTTTAGAACCGTATCTTAACGAATTAATGAGTTCTTATGAAGAGCCGGTTGCAGATAGTAAGTATATTTTCTCAATTAAATCAAAGAATGCTGACTGGAGACTTTTCGACGCAATAGCAACTGACATAAAAATATTACCCTCACATTATATTAATAATCTATCTGGAAAAGGCTATCTGGAAAAATATCAGTACAGTTTTATACCTGGCAGCGGCCCTTATGCGCTTCTGGATAAAGACATCGTAAAAGGACAATCTTTAAAGATAAGAAGAATAACAGATTACTGGGGAGAGAAACTGAAATTCAATACAGGAAAAAATAACTTCAACGTAATTAATTTTATTTTCCTGAATGATGAATTGCTTAAACTGGAAAAATTAAAAAAGGGAGAGATTGATGTCCTCAGGGTAAACAGAGCTTCTGAATGGAACACAGCTTATAATTTCGATAAAATAAAGCGTGGAATTATTCTGAAGAAAAGGGTCTTTAACGAATATCCTGCAGGTATTTCTGGTATATGTATTAACACAAAGATTAAACCGTTTGATGATGCCAGAGTACGAAAAGCACTTGCTTACGCTTTTGACAGAAAGAAACTAAACGAGAAACTGTTTGATAACGCATACACATTAATGAACTCCTACTTCCCGGGAAGTGTTTATGAAAATTCTTCAAATCCTCACATAGGTTGTAATCTGGACTCTTCTGCAATGCTGTTATCATCCGCAGGATGGACTGAAAAAAATCAGGACGGTTATCTTGTAAAAAATGGTAAAGTGTTCGAAACTGACATAATATACAACCATGGAGAAGATATATACCTGACAATATTTCAGGAAGATTTAAAAAAGGTCGGTATAAAACTTAACCTTACAAAACTTGATGGTGCAGCATCCACACAGGCAGGTAATGAAAAAGGTTTTTCTCTTATAACTGCTGCCTGGTCAGGTTCACAAATACCAAACCCCGAGAATATGTATGGTTCGAAACTTGCTGATCTGAAGAACAATGCTAACTGGTCAGGAATAAATGACAAAAAGATAGATGAACTTTGTGTCAGTTATAATAACACTTTTAACTTTAACGATAGAATAAGTATTGTGCGGAATATTGACAGCCTGCTTTGTGAATACGTAGGATATATACTTACCTGGTATGCTCCTTATCATCGTATTGTGTTCCAGAATAAGTTCGGATATCCGGAAAGCATCCTGGACAGGGAAACAGGAATGGAGTCATTACTTCATTTGTGGTATATTGCCCCTGATAAATCTGAGATGTATAATAAAGCAGTAAAAGATGAAAGCATTTTCCTTGAACCTGGTGAAACAGATTCCAGATACTGGCAGCAGAATAAAGAGAAAAAATAATACTTCATTTATAGTATATTTCACTCAAAGGATACAGTAATAAAAACAGGCGGCGTTAGAATAACAACCCCCGGTCAGGAGATAAAATACTCTTTATTATTTCACCATCGCCATCTTTATAATATGCCAGTAACTCCCTGCTTCTATCTTCGCAAAGTACATTCCTCTGGCATAACTTGCTCCGTTTAAAGTTGCTTCGTACCTGCATGCCTGCATATTGTCGTTTACGAGTGTTTCCACTTCTTTTCCTGTTACATCATAAAATGTAAGTTTTACGAATGAGCTATTCGTTATGTCATATTTGATTGATGTTGTCGGAAGAGTGACCGGGGTTTTCTACCTGAGAATCTGAAACCTTAATTTATAAATACATACGATGATAAACCAGAATTATTAACCCTTAACCCTATACGCCTTTATCTCTAATATAGCGTAATTAGCAGATATTTTTTTCTAATTCTTCTAAGTAACTTAAAATAAATCTATAATTATTCAATACTTTAAAATCCGTGAAAATCAGTTCAATCAGTGTAAATCTGCGTTCCATTCCTAAGTATTTTGTATCAGTGCAAATCAGCTTTTCATCATTAAAATCAGTGTGCCATCTCTTCTTCTAATCCGTTCTTCCCGCGTCATCCGCGTTCCAATCCTTTTATAGTGCCAATTGCTTTCTCCTTACTTCCTTACTTCTTTTTCCCTACTCATTTCTCCTTACTCCCTACTTCCTTACTCTTTACTTTTTTCTCTATTATTATCTGTAATTTCGTTTTTAAATACTGTAAAATCAAATATCCCATATCATTTAAACTAAAAATAACACCTCTTATATCATATATTTATCATTTACAGATTAATCGTAGCATCTTAAACAAATAATTCCCATTTTTGGACATTACAATAATTGATTTCCCCAAATCAATTTTGTGATTAGTTTTTTTCATGTTATACCCCAACAATGATTATTTTCATTGTTACCCTTTACTTAATTGCTTTTCGCAATGAGGGGCGGACCTACCCAGTCCGCCTTTTTTTTTATTTAACCCCCGCATAAAATCTGCCTCCTGTCTTTTCTCTTGATTGTTATCCCGTTTCTATCTAATCTGCCTTTAGTCAGTAAATATATGCGATATACATACGATATTTATGCGATATATATCTGAAATATATTCGATAAGACTTGTCGGGTGTATGCTTTAAAGGTATCTTAAACATAAGGAGTTAAAACAATGGCAGAAATAACAAAAAGTGTAATAGGGAATATTTCGGGCACACTCGGAAATATGGTTTTCAGGAATATCGGCGGTAAAGTTATCATATACACGAGACCGCATAATCAGAAAATAAGTTACACGGAAAAATCTGTTAAGAACAGGGGAAAGTTCGGAATGGCTTCACTGCTTTCTACTAACGCATTATGGTTTCCGGGAATAAAGGAAGTCTGGAATTCATCAAACCTCGAAGGCAGAAGCGCATACACAAAAATCATAAAGTTCAACGCGAAATCTGTTGAGGCAGACCGTCTCACAATCAAAAACGATATCGTACCAATCGGCAAGCGATTAACCGTAAACTCATTTTCCTTAACCAGCGAAAAGTTTGAAATCGATTTCAACACAGACAACTTTCAGAACATCACACAACCATACAACGCCTGCCTCTTAATATTCCTCTACGACCTGAAGAATCCCGCAACAGGCAGCAACCATTATTTCATAAAAGACACACTCATAGTAAACGACGGAATCACATCAGAAAACAAAACTCTTCAGTTCATCATGAGCAACACATACTCCGCAGAAATCTCACTGTACAACAAAGCCGTAATATTCTTCGCCCTCACAAAAACAACATCCAAAGAAGTATACTGGACCACCAACTTCAAAACCGAATCCCTCCTCACATAAACTCCCCGCCCCATTCCTTTCCTTCTCTTCTCCTCATAACTGCTTTGTAGTATATCTCTATCTTTATTCTTTTAATTCATCATTCATAATTCCGCGTTCTTTGCGTCCGCCGTGGTGGAAGAATTCATAATTGCTCTTCATCCGCTCTTCCCGCGTCATCCGCGTTCCATTCCTTCCTTAATTTCTCAATACTCCTTACTTCTTACTCCTTACTAATTTTGATCTTACCCTGAAAAATCTCTAATTCGTTTAATTCGCATAATTAGCATATATTAATTCTCTTATTCACACGTTGTCATTCCTTTATGCTCTTAAAAGGAGTCGTGGACATCTCTTCTTTAATCTTTTCTCTAACCCTAAACAACTTTTTAATTCCTTTCTTGTTAATTCGTGTCAGAAGTTCTTGCTCTTCAATTCATCATTCATCATTCTGAATTCATAATTGTTTTTACATCCGTTCTTTCAGCGTCATCCGCGTTCCATTCCTTCTCTAATCTTTAATCCGCGTTCATCCGTTCTTTCAGCGTCATCCGCGTTCCATTCCTTCTTTAATTTCTTTCTCCTTACTCCCTACTCCTTACTCCCTACTTCTTTCTCATTACTCCCTAAAATTACCCGCACATACATATAATACACAAAAGAAAAACCCAATCGCTTAACCCCCAAATCAATCCCCCGTATCAACATCTTATCGCCTGCATAATATACGGTGAAACTCCTATCCATTCTTCGCAATTTACGAAAGTAATAAGTATCATTCATCAAAAGGGTTATACAAATACCTATTACTTTGTTAAAAAGGTTTACAGGTTTTAAGTACGAAAGGGTTCTTTTTTATCTGACCACAATGCGCAAGCGGCCACCATAAAAAGATTTCCGTATTAAAACCTCACTATAATCAGGTTCTATTTTATAAAGGGTTTATAAAATTGTTTGCCGATTGGAAAAATCGTTTAGGGCAATCCTTGTAAAGGGGATACATTCATCATCGTACAAAGATTCATCCCGGCTCCACCTGGGACTGCAAAGTCCGGGAACAGCCACTTCTCTTTTATTGTCCGTACGTAATTCTCTTTCATTATTTTCTTTATTCCGTTTTCTCTTTATCTCTTTCTTATCATTACTTTCTCTTTCATCACTTTCTTATCATCACTTTTTTATCATCACTTTTTCTGTCATCACTTTTTTATCATCACTATTTCTTTGTCATTTTTTCATCACCACTAATTCATCTTCATCTTATCCCGTATATTCTTCGCTGGCAGCAACGCATAACAATTCCATAACATTATGAAAACACTGCTGAACATATTAATAACTATTTTTGAATCAGACAAAACAAATTATTTCATCAATAATACTATGGGTCATCTTTTTCATCCTGAACAGATTTATATAAACACAGCAGGGCAGTCTCTGTCCGCCCCGCACTTACAGGCATTTCCCGTGTTTCCGTGTATTCAGTCAGCCGCCCATAATTATTCCCAAACGATATTAAAAAATTCAAATTATAATCCTCATGAAACAAATTAAACAATTTTTACTGGTCGTTATATTATTTACCGTTTTTGCTAATGTGGGCTGGGGGCAGACACCCTTGCTAAATGAAAATTTTAGTTATACTGTTGGAACAGATTTAACAGCTAATGGGTGGAATCTCACAGGTTCAACAGCCAGTCCAACTGTGATGGTTACAGCATCTACAATATCTTATGCTGGCTATTTATCTTCAGGAACCGGATTAGAAACTACATTATCAAACACGGGACAGGATGTAAATAAGACTTTTACTGCGCAAACCTCAGAATCTATTTATGCATCTTGTTTAATAAATGTTACTTCGTCCCAAACAACAGGAGATTACTTCTTTCATCTTGGGGGAGCAACAATGAGTACGACATATCACGGTAGGGTTTTCATTAAAAAGGATGCCATTACGACTAACTTTGCTTTCGGGATATCAAGGGCCGGACTAATTGGAACGGCTATTTTTACACCATATAGCTATACCACAGGTACAACTTATCTGTTAGTATTAAAATATACAGTGGTTGCTGGTACAACAAATGATATATCAGCTATTTACATTAATCCAACATTAAATGCCGCCGAACCTGTTACAGGTTGGACAATAAGTACAGATACTCCGGCGGATCTCGCTAGTATTGGTTCTGTTGGTTTAAGACAAGGATCTTCGTCTGCCGCGCCAGCGCTAAAATTGGATGGTATTAGAGTTGCAACTACTTGGGCTGATATAGTTGGGCCAGTAATTGTTGCTCCAACAACTCAGGCATCTGGAATCACCTTTCCATCGGTTGGAACAAGCTCAATGACAGTAAATTGGTCGAGCGGCAATGGAAGTAATAGGGCGGTATTTGTAAGGGAATCAAATCAAGGGAGTATAGTAAATCCAACTAATGGAGTAACATATACCGCCAGTAATGACTGGATGACTAAAGGAACACAACTTAGCACTTCCGGCTATTATTGTATTTATAATGGTTCCAGCAATACAGTGAATTTATCAAACTTAAATCAAAACACAACTTATTGGGTTCAGATATTTGAATATAACGGAACTGGTTCTACAACTACATTTTATACAGCAACTGCATCAAATAATCCTAATTCTCAAACAACGTTAACCGCCTCATCACCCACAATTTCGGTAGGCTCAATCTCTGGTTTTGGCAATGTTCCCGTTAACACAACTTCGGTTGAATTAAATTATACTGTGTTGGGAGCAAATTTAACTGCCGATATTGTATTGACACCTCCGAGTGGATTTGAAATATCCACAAATTCAGGTGCAAATTTTGTTGCCAATCTTGGTACGATTACTTTGACTCAAACGGGTGGAACCGTAAACTCAACTACAATATATGTAAGATTTAAACCTACAGCAATTACATCGTATTCCGGAAACATTACACATACAAGTACTGGCGCGAATGATCCAAATGTTGCATTAAGCGGAACAGGGGTTTCTCCATCAGACCCTATCTCATTTACGGCTGTTACAGAAAGTTCTTCTCAAATTAATTTAACATCCACTGCAAATACTAATGGGAATAACATAGTTGTTATATATAATGCAACAGGAACATTCTCCACTCCTACAGATGGCGTTGCCCCGGGTATTCAGGGTGAGGCTTTTGCCGGAGGCACTATCTGGTATAAAGGTACTGCCGCTTCATTAACTAACCATACAAGTCTTTCTCCTTTCCAGACTGTCTATTATAAAACATTTTCTTATGATGCTTATAATTTCTATTCTGCCGGCTTAACAGCAAATGCCACAACACTAAAAATAGCGCCAACTACTCAGGCGT
Organism: Ignavibacteriota bacterium; assembly: GCA_026390735.1. Lineage (GTDB taxonomy): Bacteria > Bacteroidota > Ignavibacteria > Tepidaquicellales > Tepidaquicellaceae > CAIKZJ01. The sequence goes on along the minus strand of JAPLFJ010000007.1, from coordinate 33,640 downwards.
CTGCAATAACATTTCCAACGGTTGCAAATACTTCCATGACTATTAACTGGACTAGCGGTAACGGAGATAAAAGAGTAGTTTTAATGAATACATCAAATAGTTTTACTGACCCTGTTGATGGTGCTACAATAACAACGTCAACCACGTATTCGGGTTCTGGCGAACAGTGTATTTACAATTCTACAAGTAACACAGTATCTGTAACAGGCCTTACGGCAGGAACCGTTTATTGGTTCAGGGTTTATGAATATAACAATACAGGTTTGAACTCAAAGTTCTTATTAACAACAGGCACCAACAACCCTAATTCACAAGTAACAAATACACCTGCATCATTCTTTGAAAATTTTGAGGCAGGGACAAAAGGGTCGTATGCAGTAAGTTCTGTTGTTTGTACTATGGGAAGTTGGGAAATGTCAGACGCTTTAATTGGGAATTTAACAAATGATAAGAAAAACAACACCTGGAGTGTAAGAATGCAGACGGCCGGATACATTAAAATGAATTTTGATTTGACAAATGGGGCTAGAGATATTACAATCAATAGTGCAAGCTATGGTACCGATGCTACTTGTACTTGGCAATTGCAAAAATCAACTGATGGGGGATCAACATGGTCAAATGTTGGAGCGCTGGTTTCTACAACTGCAACTTTAACACCGACTACATTCAGTGTAAATCAACCAGGAGCAGTAAGGTTTAAGATTTTAAAAACAACCAGCTCTACAAAAATTAATATCGACGATATAACAATCACTGATTATGATAAAACGGTTACTACATCATCACAACTCCCATTAACAGAATATGGAAATTTAACAATAAATGGTTCTGGTATTAATGTAACGCTTGCTGGTAATACTACCGTCAACGGAACACTCACTTTCACTAACGGAAAATTAAATCTTGGCGCAAACAATCTAACGCTTGGAAGCAGTGCAACTGTTTCAGGGGTGTCCGCTTCAAATTATATTGTAACAAATTCAACAGGCGTTCTTACAAGAAATCCTGCTGTGAACACCGAAATATTATTCCCAATCGGAACCGCTGATGCATACTCCCCGGTTTGGATTACAAATTCCGGCTCTACAGGTGATTATACTATTAATGTCGAACCAGATGTTTCAGGAACAAACAGCGGTGCAGACAGATTAAAACTAAAGTGGAATGTTAATGGTCCGGCTTCAAGCAATACAAAACTAAGAGTGGGATGGTTGACATCACAGGAAGGTACAAACTTTACAGCAAACAGAAATACGTATGCTCAATTATGGCATCTGTATAATAATTCCTGGGTAACAGCAGGAACTGCAAATTTAGCAGCAGGGATTGGTGAGTTTGTTGATTTCACTTTGTATGCTTCTGGAATAACAACCTATTCTCCTTTTGGCTCAGGTCAGAATGAATCCGCTATGCCCGTTACACTCTCATCATTAACTAATTCTGTCACTGGCAGGAATATTAAACTTAACTGGACTACTACAAGCGAAATTAATAATGCGGGGTTCAACATAGAGAGATTAGGCATTAGGCAACAGGCAATTGGGAAAAGATTGGATACGTAAGCGGAAAAGGAACTACGAACACTGCTACTAACTATTCTTACGATGATAGAAACCTGCAGACTGGTAAATACAAGTACAGATTGAAACAGATTGACCATAACGGTAACTTTGAATATTTCGCGCTTAACGGTGAAGTGGAAGTCGGCGTTCCTGCTAAGTTTAACGTTAGTCAGAACTACCCGAATCCGTTTAATCCTGTTACTAAGATTGATTTCGATTTGCCTCTCGACAGTAAGGTGAATATTTCACTCTACGATATTACAGGCAGGGAAGTAAAGTCTCTGGTTAATGAGTCAAGAACTGCGGGTTACCATACCGTTCAGTTTAATGCTTCTGATTTGTCGAGCGGGATTTATTTCTACCGTATTATGACGAAGTCGTCGGCAAAGGATTTTGTGATGACGAAGAAGATGGCGGTTATTAAGTAAGGAGTAGGGAGTAAGAAGTAAGGAGTAAGAAATTAAAGAAGGATTGGAACGCGGATGACGCTGAAAGTGCGGATGAGCGCGGATTAATAATTAGAGAAAAGATTGTTCACCACTGAGCACACAGAGGACACAGAGAAAAAGAAGAAGAGTTTTTAGGGTTAGAGATTAAAGAAAAAGTAAGGATTAGGCAATAAAGGAGTTTTGGTAATAAAGGGCGTTTTGTAAAAGCCGGATGGGGGAAACGAAATCTGGCTTTTATTGTTTTAGAATATATGTGTTTTTTGGTTATAATAGAACAGGGTTTAAAGATTTAAGGGTCTTTATATTTTAATAAATAAATTACAGGTTTAATATTACTAAGGGTTTAATAAAATACATTTTCGTATTTGTGCTTTTCTGTGCTTCGTTTAATCTTTACGCACAGAACGATGCTTACTATACTGCTATTAATACTGGCAATGCTACTCTCGTATCTGATTTGAAGACCCGTATCAGAAGCCCGTACACAAGGATTACTTATGCCAATTTCGGGCCTACTAATGTTGCTAACTACGCTTCTTACTTGATAAGCGGTTCAACACGCGGCGTAATATGTGTTTACAGCGGCTGGGAATATCAGTATACAGGTACTTTTGCATGGACTGTTATGAGCCGTGAACATACCTGGTGCCAGAGCTGGATGCCCGTTGGCGGTACAGGCACTGACCAGTATCAGGACCAGCACCATCTTTTCCCTTTGAATCAGAACAGCGCAAACGGTGTCAGGAGTAATCACCCGCTCGGAATTGTTACAACTGTTACAAGTTCTTTCTATGATGGAAAATACGGTAAAAACTCCGCTGGCAAATCAGTTTATGAACCCAGAAATGTACATAAGGGTGATGCCGCAAGGGCTTTGTTTTATATGTGTGTAAGGTATGATGATATTGGCGGCTATACCTGGAACTTCAACTGGCTGAATACTAATTATCTTCCTTCTGCAAGCGAAGGACCGCAGGACGTAAACACGCTCCTGCAGTGGCACAGGGACGACCCGCCGGATAAGTGGGAAGTGGAAAGAAATAATTATATCGAAAGTGTTCAGAAGAACAGGAATCCGTTTATAGACCATCCTGAATATGTAAATTATATAGACTTTAATGACTTAACAAAATTAAGTCCGACCTATTCCGTGGAGCCGACAAATTATCTGTCAAATTTTACAAGTTCTGTTTCGTCTAATGCGATAACCCTAAACTGGACAGATGCCGCAACAGGTACTCAGGCACCGTCAGGATATTTAATCGAGGCCTTCAGCAAGAATAATTATTTCATTCCTATCGACGGTTCTGTTTATACTGATGATGCAACACTTGACAGTGTTGCCGTTGTAAACGTTTTGTACAGTGCTGCCGATACTTATACATTCTCTGGATTAAGCAACAATAAGACTTATTACTTCAGGGTTTATTCATATAACGGCGACGGTACTTCACGTAATTACAAAACCACAGGAACTGTTCCGTCTTTAAACGCAACTACAGGGAATTCAACTCCTGCAACAGAACCTTCAAACTATGTGACTAATTTAAGCACAGGGAATATTACAACAACCGATATTTCTCTTAACTGGACAAATGCTGTCGGAGGAACGCTTCCCACTGCATATCTGATTCTCGCAAACACAAGTAACTCATTTACTGCACCTGTTGACGGAATGGTTTATTCGGACGATGCAACTCTGTCAGACGGAAGCGGCGTAATGAACATAAGTTACGGAACAACTCAGTACACGTTTTCATCTTTAAACCCAACTACAACTTATTACTTTAAAGTTTATTCTTATAATGGAACAGGCGCTTCAATTAATTATAAAACTGACGGTACTGTGCCTTCTGCAAACGGAACAACCCTTACACCTGTTTTATCGCCTGAGCCGACAAATTATGTTACAAACTTAAACACTACAAATGTTACGACAAGTGCTATAACACTCACGTGGAGCGGCGCTGTTGTTAATTCACAATTGCCATCGGGCTATTTAATCTTGGGCAGTACTACAAATTCTTTCACTGTTCCCACGGATGGAGTTGTGTATGCGGACGACCCTCTGCTCGCAGAAGGTTCGGCTACAATAAATGCGACTTACGGAACAGCAACGTACACATTCTCTTCCTTGAATTCATCTACGCAATATTATTTCCAGGTTTATTCATACAATGGCGACGGTACTTCAAGAAATTATAAAACCGACGGCACAGTACCATCAGTTAATGCAACAACTTTAACTGCGCCCGCACCTCAGACCGGTCTTGTACTGCTGGATAATTTTAACAGGGCAAACAGTACAACACTTGGAAGTACACCAACCGGTGCTACATCATTGCTTTGGTCTGAGACAGAAACTGTTGCATCGGGTCTGCAGATATTGTCAAACCAGCTTCAGGCGGGCAGTACAACGGCAGGCAGGGAAGTGGCACTCGTTAACTTGTCGGGCTTAAGCAGTTATCCGACAACCTTAAGCAATTCTATCGTAACAGTTCAATGGGCTTTTAATTTCAGGAATACACGTACAGACCCCTCAGGATTCGATGCAGGTAATTTTGGGATTGCTTTCATACTTGGGATGACAACTTCGAACTATACAACGGGAGATGGATATGCCGTTGTTATCGGTCAATCTGGCACATCAAACCCTATTAGACTCGTACATTTTACAGGCGGGCTTGACGCAAATGCAAATGTTACGAATATTATTTCAGGTGGTAATTATGGGGCGGAATACATTAGCGTTAGAGTTACTTATGTCCCGTCAACAGATACCTGGAGTTTGTTTGCTGAAAGCAATGTTTCTGTATTTCCGCAAAGCACCCCTGGTTTAACTACAACTCAGATTGGTGCTTCCGCCGTTAACAGTACTTTTACGGCTACCGCGCTGAACTATCTTGGCGTTTTATGGAATCATAATACTGCATCCGGTGATAATGCTTTTTTCGACGACATATATATTTCTGACCCTGGCGGTGTTCTTCCCGTTCAACTTAATTCATTTAATTCCGGTGTCGTTAAAAATACCGTTACCCTTAACTGGTCTACTTCATCCGAGATTAATAACGCAGGGTTTGAAGTGGAGAAAATTCAGAGTTCAGAATTCAGAATTCAGAATTGGGAGAAGATTGGATTTGTAAAAGGAAAAGGAACAACTAATACAACGACTAACTATTCGTTTTCTGACAGCAAACTTAACTCTGGAAAATACTCGTACAGACTAAAACAAATAGATTATAACGGTAACTTTGAATATTATTATCTGAACAGCGAAGTAGAGATTGCAACACCGAAGAAATTCAGCATGTCGCAGAACTATCCGAATCCGTTTAACCCCTCAACAAAAATTGAATATGAAATCCCCGTAGCCTCATTCGTAAAACTTACAATATATGACGTAATGGGCAGGGAAGTGGAAACACTCGTCAACAAAGACCTTAAGGCAGGCACGTACGACGCGACCTGGAACGCCTCAAACTATTCCAGCGGTATATACTTCGCCAGAATCGAAGCCGGTTCTTTCACTCACAACGTAAAACTCCTCTTACTGAAGTAAGGAGTAGGAAGTAAGGAGGCACTGGGTAATCTCTAACCCTAAAAAATCAACGTTATTTAAATTTGAGTAATTCGTGTAAATTCGTGTCTGAAGTTCTTGCTCTTCAATCCATCATTTATAATTCTGAATTCATACGCTGGTAAACCAGAATTATCTTTTCTTGTCTTTAACCCTAAAAAACAATCAGTGAAAATCAGCTCTAATCGTCTTTTATGCTGTGCCATTTCTTCTTCTATCTTTTCTTGCCATTTTGTCCGCCGCGGCGGATTTTCACTCGTAACTGTATAATTGTTCTTCCCGCGTTCCAATCCTTCTCTAATCTCTTCTTACTCCCTACTCCTTACTCTTTCTCTAAATCTTTAACCCTGAAAAATCTCTATCAGTGTTCCTCCGTTCTTTCCGCGTCATCCGCGTCATCCGCGTTCCATTCCTTCTCCTTACTTCTTTCTCCCTACTCCATACTCCCTACTCCCTACTCCCTACTCCATACTCCTTACTTCTTTCTCCCTACTCCCTACTTCTCACATCCTACTCTTTCTTTCTATTGCCAAATGCCTATTGCCTGATAACGCTTCCTTCACAAGATTTCTTAATTCAGTAACATCAAACGGTTTCGAAATATAATGCGAACAGCCCTTTTCAAAAAACTCTTCTTTGTCGCCCTTCATTGCAAATGCTGTGATGGCAACGATGGGCGTTGTTTTGTATTCGGGTATCTTTCTTATTTCTGCAGTAGCATCGCTTCCGCTTATTCCCTTTAGTCCTATATCCATAAGAATCAGTGAATAATTATTCTTACGAACAATCTCCAGTGCTTCTTCGCCGCTTGAGACAGAATCATATTCGCAAATATGCTTTAATGCCAGCTTAATCATGTCGAGGTTCAGTTCTTCATCTTCTACGATTAATATTTTTCTCGCTGTTTTTGAACCACTCTGTTTCCTTTTGTTTTCATTCTTAATTATGTCTTCCTTGTGGTAAATACCTGCGTCCGGAGTTGCACAGGAACGGAATCTTAAAATAAAGGTAGTGCCTTCACCAAGTTTGCTTTCAACACAGATAATTCCATCCATCAGTTCAACATATTTTTTAGCAATCGATAATCCAAGCCCTGTTCCCTCGAAACGCCTGCTCCTGCCTTCGCTTGCCTGCCTGAAAGGTTCAAAAATTATTTCAGTCATATTTCCCGGTATTCCGATTCCTGTATCTTTAATCTTTATGCATGTATACTCTTCGCCATTAAAGTTTTCGTGTTCTGCTGTGACTTTGATTTCGCCTTCGGTTGTATATTTCACGGCATTTTCTATAATGTGTTCCAGTATTTTTTCAAGCATTGAAATGTCAATGTTTGCTGTCACAACTCCTTTTATGTCGGAAGTTAATTTTACTTTTTTCTTTTCTGCTTCTTTTTCATAAAGTCTTACAGAAGATTCTATTGTACCTGATATGTTTTGCGGTTCTAATTTGAATTCTATTTTAGTTGATTCCACTCTCGATAAATCAAGTATTAAATTCAGTGTGTTTGTCAGTCTTTTCCCGCCCTTGAGTATCATTTCAGCAAACCTTTTCTCTTCGGAATCATTTAATGAGTTACTTAATATTTCAGAAAAACCCATAATAGCGACCATCGGTGTTCTGAGTTCGTGACTCATGTTTGCAAGGAAGTTTGATTTCAGCCTGCTCATTTCTTCTGCTTTTTCCTTTGCCAGTATAAGTTCTTTCTCTGTTTGTTTTTGTTTGGTTATGTCTTCTACCCATCCGATCATTTGTGTGAGAACGCCGCTCTCGTCCCATATCGTCTTTGCTATTGCGTGTATAATCCTTATACTTCCGTCTCTTTTTACTATACGGTAATTAGTGTTAAACAAATAATCTTTGTTTTTCAGTGCCTTTGCAAATTCTTTAAGTACCGTTTCTTTGTCTTCAGGATGTGTAAAATGCTCTAGAAAGGAAGTGTAATCAAGCATACGTATTTCGTTACGGTCGGCATCGAATATTTCGTACATGTTTGATGACCACTGAGTATTTTGTGTCTTTGCATCATGCGTCCAGCTTCCTGTTTGACCTATGTTTTCTGCTTCTGCCAGCATATACTGGTTCTTCAGTATTTCTGCTTCTGCGTTTTTCCTGTCTGTAATATCCGTTATGATTCCATACCATAAAGTACTTCCGTCTTCCAGTAGTTCTGGTTTTGCATCGCATAAACGCCAGCGCAAGCCCTGTTTCGGAAGGATTACTCGAAACTCACTGTGGTAAACTTCCTGGGTACGGGCTGACTCCATTATTGTGAATGTAATCATTTCTAAGTCATCCGGATGCAGTCTTCCAAACACAGGTGTGGCATCTTCTCTCACTTCTTCGGGGGTAACCTCATAGATTTCATAAATACCCGGGCTTGAGTAAGGAAAACATGAATGACCGTCAGGGTATAAACGATACTGATAAACAACGCCGGGTACCTGGTTTGCTAATTTTGAAAACATCTCGTGACTTCTGCTAAGTTCTTCTTCTGTCTGCTTTCTTGCCTCTTTGTTCTCTATTGTCTCGAGTGCGTATGAAATATCATCTGCAACTTTTTCAAGTAATTCAACTTCTTTGTCATCAAAGAACTCAGGTGTGTCTGCATAAAGAGTAAATGCACCAATCATTTTTCCGAATAATCTTAATGGCAGGGATATTGAAGAACGGTATCCTCTTTTTAGTGCCTTTTCTCTCCATGGAGCCATCAGAGGATTGTTTTCAATATCGTCACAGTGGAATGTTCTTCCTTCCCTGACTGCTATTCCAGTATGCCCCAATCCTTCTGCAAAATTACCTAAAATCGATATGTTTCTTATCTCTTTAAGGTATCCGTCTTCGTGTCCGCTCCAGGTGTTCGGCTTTACTAATTTGTCTTTTTCATCAACTAAGCCAATCCATGACATCCTGAACTTTCCTTGTTCAACTGCGATTTCGCACGCCTTCCTGAATAATTCATCTTTGCTTTCAGTCCTTACAATCATCTCGTTGATATGACTTATTACAGAATAAACACGGTTAAGGTTTTCTATCTCCTGCTCTGCTTTTTTGCGCTCTGTTATGTCGAGTGCCATTGACAGAAGATACTTTTCACCGTTCAGTATTAAAGTCTCACCATTGTATATGCAGTGCATTTCTTCCTTGTTCTTTTTGCTAAGGTTGAGTCCCAGTTCATTGACCCGCCCTGCTTTCTTCAGTGTATTAAACAGCAGCTCTCTGTCTTCTTTACTTATCCAGCCGATTTCTGTAGATGTTTTACCTATAACTTCTTCACGGCTGAACCCGGACAGTTCCAGAAATTTATCATTCACGTCTATATATTTACCGGTGTTGAACTCACTTATAGATAAAAGTACCGGGATGTTTTTAAAGGCAACCGAGAATTTTTCCTCGCTTGACCTTAGCATTCCCGCGGCATTTTCTCTCTCTGTGATGTCTTTATCTGCTCCGCGATAACCGGTAAGATTTCCTTTTTCATCGAGTATAGGTACTCCGCTTGTCTCAAGAATTACACGCTTGCCGTTTTTATGAATATTCGGGTTTACAAAGTTACTGATAACGTCTTTTCTTGAAAAGGCTTCTAATGCAGCGCTTTTATAAGACTCTTTTATTTCAGGAGCAAAGAAATCGTAAAAGTGTTTTTTCCCAACGGTTTCTTCCGGTTTATAACCCAGAATAGATTCTTCGGTACTGCTTACGTAAGTGAATAATCCGTCTTTGTCTGTTTCCCAGACCCATATCCCTGAACTGTCCGCAATTTGATTAAACCTTTCTTCTTTTAAATTTATTTCATTGTAAGTCTGCTTTAGTTCTGTTATGTCACGTATATTCGACAGCATTAATTTTCTGCCGCCTAACTCTATCAGGTTTAAGTTTATCAATGCAAAATATGCCGCACCGTCTTTTCGTTTTAAATGTGCCTCCCTGTCCTTTATTTCTCCCAAAGCAATTAAATCTTTTTTTATTCTTTCGCGTTCTTCGGGATAAATATATGAATCAAGAACATTCCTTTTCTTCATTTCTTCTATCGTAAACCCGGTTATTTCCTGCATCGTATTGTTCATTGCAATTACTTTGCCATCCAAATCTGCAATGCCTATACCTATTGGTGAAGAGTCGAAAAGTAAACGGTATTTTTTCTCTGATTCCCTCAGTGCATTTTCAATCTCTTTGCTTTGCGTAACATCAACCCCAATTGCCAGATAGCGTAGGGGTTTTCCTTTTTTATCGAAGAATGCTCTGTTTCTCCATTCCTGATAGAATGTTTTTCCTTCTGGAGTAGTATATGACTGTACATGATTCTCCGTAGGATTTTCGGGGGTGAGTGATTTAAGTGAGCTCTTTACAATTTTTAAATCCTCTTTATTAAGAAAATTGTAGAAATTCTTTCCCGTAATCTCTTCAACGCTCTTGCCTGTCATAGATGCAAGTGCCTGATTGCAGTATATTATGGTTCCATCGGGTAAGAAAGAGGAAATAAATGCAGGTACTTCTTCTGAAAGACTTCGGAACTGTTCTTTGCTTTCAATAAAAGCTTCCTCTGTCTTTTTCCGCTCAGTGATGTCGCGGAAAGTACCAATAAGACATAATTTCCCTTTGTAAGTTATTTTTGAAGCCAGTATTTCTACGGGTATTTCCGAACCGTCAGAACGGATTATATTGCCGGTCGTTAGATGGGCAGCGGCCATTTCTTTTGTTTCCTGTTCGTGTTTTGTGAATCCTTCAGTGTTATTTCCTTTGTTTCCCTTTGTGTGTAATTGTGACTGGTGTAAGCCGATAATTCTTTCACGGGGCAGCAAAAGCAGTCGCGAAGCGGCCAGGTTTGCCTCTACTATAATACCGGTGTGTGTTTCTGCTATGAACATAGCATCAGCCGCCGATTCAAAGAAGTCATTGAACTGTATCTCTGCTTTTTCTGAAAATAAATTATCTTTGTTCTCTTTTTTACTTTCTTTATTCATGTATTAATGTTTTCTGTTTTCTTATGTTTAACTATTAACTGGGATTGTAAAGATAAACTTGCTTCCTTTCCCCTTTTCACTTTCAACCCGTATTTCTCCGCCGTGAGCCTCTGCAAACTCCTTACACAATATTAAACCAAGCCCCGTTCCTTTTTCTTTTAATGTTCCCTGTGTTGTAAAATTCCTGTCTATTCTGAATAATTTCGGTATATTTTTCTCTTCAATTCCTGTTCCGTTGTCGGATATCGAAATAATAAGTTCCTTTTCCTGTTCTTCAGCTGATATTATAATTGTACCGCCCGGATATGAATACTTAATTGCATTCGATATCAGGTTTCGCATTATTGCGCTTATCATTGCTTTATCTGCCTGAACAGGTGCAATGCGCGGTAATGTTTTAATTATGGATATTGATTTATGTTGTGCCATATCAACTGACAATTCTGTAACTTCGTTTATAAGAGATACCAGCTCAACGTATTCAGGGTTATGTTCCATTCTTCCGGTTTGTGAACCCGACCATTCCAGAAGGTTAATAAGCAAATCCATTACACGTTTTGAAGAACTTTGTATTATTTCTGCATATTTGCGAACTTCCTCATAATCTTTATCTTTTGCCTGGTCAGCAAGTAAATTACTGAACCCTATAATAGATGTGAACGGACTTCTTAAATCATGTGCTATGATTGAGAAGAATTTATCTTTCGTTGCATTAAGTTCCCTTAAAGATTTTTCGCTTTCCAATAATGCCTGTTCTGCGTTCTTTCGCTTGCTGATGTTGCGGGTTACTCCATGTACTTCAACACGGCCTGTTTCTTTATTCAGTAAATATTTAGTCAACACCTCTGTCCAGACTGTCGAACCGTCTTTACATGGCTGTTCTATCTCATTCAGAAAGAAATCTTCAGAGGATTTTTTTCCTGCCAGCATTCTTTCCGCTTCTTCTCTGATGCTTGCTTTGAGTCCTTCCCCTGCTTTGGTCGTAAGTGCAGCATCAACTGGTTCGGCCATTATTTCTTCCACCGTATATCCGCGGAGTTCTTCAACGGATGGACTTATGTATGTGAAGTACATTGTCTCGGTATCGAGTACCCATACAACATCTTTCATGTTTTCGGTTAACTTTCTGTATTTTTCCTCGCTTTCACGCAAAGCATCTTCTGCCTCTTTCCGTTTGGTTATATTCTGAAGCAGTGCTACCATATAATCAATTGAACCGTCATCTTTGCGAACACAGCTAACTGATAAATCTGTCCACAGTATTTCGCCGTTTTTACGTATAAATCTTTTTTCCAGCGAGTATGTTTCTATTTCCCCCGCCATTACACGGTTAAACTGTTCTACGTCGGCATTCAGGTCCTGAGGATGAGTTAAGTCCGCCCAGGTCAGGCTGGATAATTCCTCCTTTGAATAACCAAGCATATTGCAGATTTCAGAATTTACTTCAAGCCAGCCTTTTGTCTGTGATGTAACCGTAATGCCAACATGCGGCAATTCAAAATAACTGCGGAGCCTGGATTCGCTTTCTTTCAGGGCTACTTCTGTTCGTTTGCGCACACTTATATCTGCTACAAATACAGTCAATCCTATAATTTTATTAGTGTCATCGTAAATAGGGTTGTAACGGTTTTCCCAGTACGACCTTAATAGTTTTGAATCTCCATAGTCCTCTTCTATAATAAGAGACTCACCCTGTAATACTTTGTCGAAATTCGTCTTCGCTTTTTCTCTGTCCTCAGGTATCATTATAATGTCAAGCATATTCATACCAACCTTAATATCAACACCCCAGATTGCTCTTATGGTTTGCTTGTGGGATTCCGTAAAAAATGTATAGATGTATTTCCTATCAAGGGAAAATATATTCATGCCAAGCGGGCTTTCTAAAATGGCCCGAAGGAGAAAATTGTTCTGTTTCAGTCTTTCAACATTGTTCAATAGAAGAGAAACCTCTTCGGTTGCTTTATTTATCACTTTTTAAGGGGTTAAAAGTTTGTACAAATAAAAACTACCGGATGTTATACCTTAAACATACCCGTAATAACAAAGTAAAGCATTTATTGTGAAATTGAAATCTGAATTTAACTGCATTAAAGCCGCCTTTTCAGATGAATTATTGAGCGCCTTAATAATTACAAAACACAGCTTGTTAAAACAAATAACCGAGTAATTAATTAACATTGAGATTAAATGATTTTACGATTATATTAAATCCATGCATGAGTTATCTGTAGCGCAAAGTATAGTAGAAATTATAAAGGAAAACGTCCCGGAACAGGATTACGGGAAGGTCAATGCGGTTCTTCTGGAGGTTGGGGAATTCTCGGGCATTATTGCTGACTCGCTTCAGTTTTGCTTTGATGCCGTTAAACTTGAAACACCCTTTAAGAAAGCAAGAATGGAAATTAAGAAGGTTCCGTTTGTGCTTTACTGTAATCTATGTAAGGTCGAAACTACCAACTCAAACGGAATCAGGATGTGTGACAAATGCGGCGGGTTCGATAACAGTATTGTGTCGGGTACCGAAATGCGCGTAACAGAAGTTGAACTGGATTAATAAAACTATTAACAAATATGAGTATAATAACAATCGAAAGAAAAGTCCTTGAGAAAAATGACGAACTTGCTGCACAGCTCAGGAATGAGTTTAAGAAGAATAAACTTTTTGTCATTAATATTGTAAGTTCTCCCGGTTCTGGAAAGACAAGTATCCTTGAGAAGACTATTGAAAAACTTAAAGGGAAAATAAACCTTGCCGTAATAGAAGGAGATGTGCAGACAGACCTCGATGCGAAAAGAGTTGAGAAATATAATGTTCCCGTCGTTCAGATTGTAACTAATGGCGGCTGCCATCTGGATGCGAAACTTGTAAAGGATGCTCTTGACAGCATTAACCTGTCGGATATATCCTTTCTTGTGATTGAAAACGTCGGCAACCTTGTCTGTCCTGCGGGATACGACCTCGGCGAGGATTATAAAATTGTTGTTCTGAGCACTACAGAGGGCGATGATAAACCTTTGAAATATCCTAAAATGTTTATTAATTCTTCCATACTCATTATTAATAAAGTTGACTTACTTCCTTACGTTAACTGCAACATAAAAGAATTAAGGGATAATGCGTTAATGATTAATCCTGATTTAAAAGTGTTCGAAACATCTGCCACTACGGGCGCAGGAATAGATGACTGGTGCGAATGGATTCTTGCTAACATTAAAAAATAGTTATTAATTAAATAAGGTTGCAGCAACGAATTAAAATATCGATTAAAGGTGCCGTGCAGGGTGTTGGTTTCCGTCCCTTCATTTATAAACTTGCAAACTCTCTTGGATTAAAGGGTTATGTCTTAAACAATCCGCAGGGTGTTATTGTTGAAGCAGAAGGTGATGAAGAAACTCTCGCCGAATTTACCGAAAGAATTAAATCCGATAAACCCGCAATATCCTTGATACAGAATCTCGTCGTTGAAATACTTCCCCTGGATAATTATAAAGATTTTGAAATAAGGAAAAGTAATTTAAGCGGAGCGCCAAATGCAATAGTGTTACCTGACATAGCAACCTGTAAAGACTGCCGTGACGAAATATTTGATCCGAACAACAGACGGTATCTTTATCCGTTTACTAACTGCACTAACTGCGGCCCGAGATATTCCATAATTGATTCGCTTCCGTATGACAGAAAAAGAACTACGATGAAGATGTTTGCGATGTGTACTGAATGCAAAGCAGAGTACGAAAATCCTGACGACAGGAGGTTTCACGCACAGCCAAATGCCTGTCCCGTCTGTGGTCCGCACGTTGAACTGTGGAATGCCGAAAGGAATGTTCTGAGTATAAACAACGATGCTGTCACCGAAACTATTGCCGCTGTTAAAGAAGGACAGATTATAGCATTAAAAGGGCTTGGAGGATTTCATCTGGTTGTTGATGCTGCGAACATTAAAGCTGTAAACAGGTTACGCGGAAATAAACTCAGGGTAGAAAAACCCTTTGCTCTTATGTATCCCAATATTGAAAGCATTAAGAGTGATTGTGAAGTCAGCGAAGAAGAAGAAAGATTACTACTTTCACCCCAGTCTCCGATTGTTCTGCTTAAAAGAAAAGTTGATTGCAGAATCCCTGATGAGGTTGCACCTTTAAACCCGTATCTCGGTATAATGCTCCCTTATACTCCTCTGCACCATATATTAATGGACGGATTGAAATGCCCGATTGTTGCTACAAGCGGGAATGTTTCCGATGAACCTATCTGCATTGAAGAGAATGAAGCAATCAGGAAACTAAAAGATATAGCAGACTTATTCCTTGTACATAACCGCCCCATAAACAGACACGTTGACGATTCCATCGCAAGAATAGTGATGAACGAAAAAGTTATACTAAGAAGAGCAAGGGGTTATGCCCCTATGCCTGTGATTATCAATGCCGGAAACGAAGAACATATACTGGCTGTGGGCGGACATTTAAAAAACACTGTTGCAGTTTCAAAAGGTAATGAAGTATTCATGAGCCAGCACATTGGCGACCTCGAAAATGTTGAGCAGTATAACAGTTTCTGCGGCACTATTAATAAATTCAAAGAACTCTATAAGGTAGAACCCGAGATTATAGTTTCTGATTTACATCCTGATTATATATCAACCAAGTACGCAGTAGATAATTACAGAAAAACAGAGTCTGTACAGCATCACGTCTCTCACGTTCTGTCAGTAATTGCAGAGCACAGCTTAAAAGGTCCGTTACTTGGAATTGCGTGGGACGGGGCGGGCTTTGGTACAGACAAGACTATCTGGGGAGGTGAGTTTTTCAGGTTCGATGAAACGGGTTATAGAAGAACAGCACACATTAAAAAATTCCGTTTGCCAGGAGGTGAGAGTTCGTTCAGGGAAATATATAAATCTGCTTTTGGTTTGTTGTATGAAGTTTATGGTGATGAAGTTATAAAACATTTACCTGACAATGTTTCCGGTAATGAGGCAGGATTATTACTGCAGATGATTAAGAAGAATATTAATTCGCCTGAATGCTCGAGTATGGGAAGACTGTTCGATGCAGTTGCTTCTGTTCTTGGTATAAGGCAGAAAGTTAATTTCGAAGGACAGGCGGCAATGGAACTTGAGTTTTTAAACGAAGGTTTCTCCTCTGAAGAATCTTATAAGTATGCAATAACAAATGACAACGGAGTGAGTGTAATAGACTGGACGGAAGTAATTAAACATTTGATTGATGACAAAGAGAATAGTCTATCAGTAAATATAATATCCGTAAAATTCCATAATACGCTCGTTAACATAATCGTTGATATAGCAAAACGTGTAAACGAAAACATTGTTGCACTAAGCGGCGGATGCTTTCAGAATAAATATTTACTTGAGAGCTCAATAAAAGAACTCAGGAAAAACGGCTTCGATGTTTACTGGAATAAGGAAGTACCTGCAAATGACGGAGGTATTTCATTAGGACAAATTGCTTATTTTTCTTATTTTAAAAAAATTAAATAACATAAATATGTGTCTTGCAGTACCGGGAAAAATACTCGAAATAAGCGGTGACGACCCACAGTTAAGGTCTGCTAAAGTAAGCTTTGGCGGTGCTATTAAGACTGTTAACATTTCATTCCTTTCCGAAGCAAAGGTCGGCGACTATGTACTCGCACACGTTGGCTTTGCTTTAAACATTATAGATGAAGAAGAAGCAAATAAAACGATGGAGTATCTTAAACTGATGGGGGATGTAGAGTGAAATACCTTGATGAATACAGGGACTCTGATAAAGCCAAACTGCTTGTAGATGCTATACACAAAAAGGTAACGAAGAAATGGAGTATAATGGAAATCTGCGGAGGGCAGACGCATTCTATAGTGAAGTACGGAATTGATGATCTGATTTCTCCGAATATTAACCTTATTCACGGGCCAGGGTGTCCTGTCTGTGTTACTCCTATCGAAAAGATTGATAAGGCAATTGAGATTGCTTCAAAAGCAAACGTAATATTCTGTTCGTTCGGTGATATGCTAAGAGTGCCGGGCTCAAACACTGATTTATTAAAACTGAAAGCAGTTGGTTCTGATGTACGGATTGTTTATTCGCCCGTTGATGCAGTGCAGATAGCAAAACAGAATCCTGATAAGGAAGTTGTTTTCTT
Source organism: Ignavibacteriota bacterium (assembly GCA_026390735.1). Lineage (GTDB taxonomy): Bacteria > Bacteroidota > Ignavibacteria > Tepidaquicellales > Tepidaquicellaceae > CAIKZJ01. Next base: position 16,937 of record JAPLFJ010000007.1, on the reverse strand, counting down.
TGCAGTAGGTTTTGAAACCACTGCCCCGCCAAATGCACAGGCAGTTTTCATTGCTCATCAGCAGGGTGTTATGAATTTCTCTGTACTTGTATCCCACGTCCTGGTACCCCCCGCTATTAAAGCAATTTTAGATTCAAAGAATAATCTGGTTCAGGGATTTCTTGCCGCAGGGCACGTTTGTACGGTTATGGGCTACAAAGAGTATGAAGAAATTGTCAGTAAATATAAAATTCCAATTGTCGTTACAGGGTTTGAACCGGTAGATATTCTCCAGGGTATATTAATGTGTGTGTCACAACTTGAAGAGGGAAGACACGAAGCAGAGAACCAGTACTCACGGGTGGTTACGAGAGAGGGGAATGCAAAAGCAATGGAGGTTATGTATGAAGTCTTTGAAATATGCGAAAGAAAATGGAGAGGAATCGGAGAGATTAAAAAAAGTGGTTTCCGTTTAAAAGAAAAGTACAGTGATTATGACGCAGAGTTGAAATTCGGTGTGGTGAATTACTCCGTTGAAGAATCGGGTGAGTGCATCAGCGGATTGATACTGCAGGGAATTAAGAAACCTGTTGATTGTCCTGTGTTTGGGACTAAGTGTAATCCAGAACATCCGTTCGGAGCCACGATGGTTTCTACCGAAGGTGCATGTTCTGCTTACTATTTATACAAAGAGAAAAAATTATAACATATAAAATGGACAAGAAAGAAAACACAACAGGTATGATGAGTTGTCCGCTTCCGATAAGTGATTACGATGCCATTACTATGGCTCACGGCGGCGGTGGAAAGATGATGAATAACTTAATCGAGAAAATGATTATGCATTATCTTTCGAACAATATGACTTCAGAAAAGCACGATGGCGCTGTGTTCAATGTTGAAGGACACAGGCTGGCATTTACTACGGATTCTTATGTCGTAAATCCTGTATTCTTCCCGGGAGGAAATATAGGCGAACTTGCAGTATACGGAACAGTGAATGATTTGTCGATGTGTGGTGCAAAACCTCTTTACCTTAGTCTTGGGCTGATTCTTGAAGAAGGTTTTTTAATAAAGGATTTAGAAAAGATAATAATATCTATAAGAGATGCCTGCGAAAGAACAGGTACTCAGATAATTACAGGAGATACAAAGGTTGTTGATAAAGGTAAAGGTGACGGAATATTTATTAATACCGCTGGTATAGGTATCGTGAGAGAAGATATTAATGTTTCTCCTTCCCGTGTTGAAGGGGGGGATGTGATAATTGTTAACGGAGATATAGGCAGGCACGGAATTGCGATTATGACAACAAGAGAAAACCTTGATATTGAAAGTACAATATTAAGCGATTGCGCACCATTAAATCACGTAGTTCAGAAATTAATTGATGCAGGTATCGGGATTCATTGTTTGAGAGACCTGACCCGCGGAGGGCTTGGAAGCAGTGTTAATGAAATTGCTTCACAGTCACAGTATGAAATCGAGATTGAAGAGAAGTCTATACACGTTCTCGAAGAAGTAAGAGGTGTTTGTGAAATACTCGGTTTCGACCCAATCTATGTTGCTAACGAAGGAAGGTTTATTGCTATCGTTAAAAAAGAAGACGCTGGCAAAACACTGGAAATACTTAAGAAAGAAGACGATGGAAAGTATGCATCTATAATTGGAGTAGTGAAAGGGAAAAACAAAAAAGGATTAGTCACACTGAAGAACTTAATGGGTTCTAACAGAATTCTTGATATGCTCAGCGGTGAACAGTTACCGAGGATTTGTTAGAATTGTATAAATACCGATAACAGTCCCAGAATAATTAATATCGATCCTGCTATGGCTTTTGAGTAATGTTCGAAAAAATGTAATTTCTTGTTTATGTAATCCAGCCCTTTCTTTGCTAACAACACGCAGGTCAACATTACAACTATAGTTATTAAAAAATAAATCAGGGACAGTAACGCTATTCCCGTCCATCCGTATTTCCCCGCCGTGAAATAAAACGCTTCAATCTCAATGCACGGAGAAAAAACCATCATCGTTCCTATAGCAGATATTACGGCACGTTTAGGCTTTCCGGATAACATCTTAATCTCTTCTTCGCTCATATGATGGTGAGTCGTGTGGTCGTGGTGATGAGTGCTGTGATGCTCGTGGTGTTCGCCATGTTCATGAAGATGGTGTTCATCGTGTTCATGATGATGATGTTCATCGTGTGCATGCTTGTCTACGCTTATGAAGTTTCTTATGACAAAGAATAAGCCGAGGCCGATTAAAATTGAAGGAGCAAGGAAGTTTTCGAATGACTGAAATACGCCGGTTAATTTATACCCTGCAATTCCAACCACTATCCCTATTATAATAGTGCTGGATGTATGCATAAGCCCGATTAACAAAGTAATTCTTATGGTTTCTTTTACAGACCATTTCTCGGATTTACCTGCTACTGCAAGCGGGAGCCAGTGATGCGGGATTAGCGCATGAAAGAAACTCAGCAACGAACTTCCTATTATAATCTGAAGCATATTATTGTTTACCCTTTAAAGACAGTAAGTCGTAAACCTTTTCAATAACTTCACCGATAGAATCTTTTACGGGCGGAGTTAAATCAAGAGATAAACCTTCCGTCAATAATTCTATTGAAACAGTAATCAGGTCAATTTCTGGAAGTTTATCAAGAAGTGCAACTGAATCAATCATATCCTTTAATCCGATATCGTGTGCACTTAATGATTTCGGGAAGTCTTTTGAGAACCGCGGCTTTAAAACCGAAACAGTTCCTGGTGGTCTTTCGTCCATCGTGGCATCAATCATAATTATGTGAGGATATTCTCTGAAATAAGACATAAGGTGAAACCCGCCTGTACCGCCGTCAAGTATGTCAACGTTTTTCGGCAGGGTCTTGTCTTCGAGCGCGGTTATGGTATGAACGCCGATTCCTTCGTCACCAAGAAGAATGTTACCGATTCCAAGTATTAGAGTTTTCATTTGCGGATATAATACAAAAGATATATTAATAAAAAAAGGCGGGTTTCCCCGCCTTGAGTATTGTTTGATAAATACTATTTATCCGGACTTTCTTCTTCTATGAATTTCCATCCGCCTGCCATTGAAGAAATTGTTCCTCTTCCTTCAACGTAGTCGTGGTAGAATACAAGGTAGACGTGTATGATTGTGAAGATTACAAAGACCCACATAAATATGTGATGCCATTGCCTTACCGCAAAATCACTTCCCATAAGAGGCACTATCCATCTGAAAAGTTGCGGGAAGAAAGCATCACTCATTGCAGAATACATTCCGAATCCCGTAATACACTGAAACAGGAATGCAAGAAATGCAATAAAATATGAAAGACTTGCGAGTGAATTGTGACCGATTGTTTTCAGAGGTCTGCTCTTCATAAGAAGAACGTCAATTTTCAGTACGCGGAGCATTCCAACCCATTGTTCTTTCTTCAGTGGCAGAAAGGTATTCCATTTTGCGTATTGATTTCCTACAAATCCCCAGTAGATTCTGAAAACGAAACTGAAGAAGAAAATAAATGCCGCAGTAAAATGAACGAATCTTATGGTACCAAACCAGTAACTAAAAGAAGCTTCGGCACCGCTTTGAAAAGCTATGGGCCTTCCTATCATATATCCGGTAACGGCAAGTGTTACTACGCAAAGAGCATTAACCCAGTGCGTAAACCTTACCGGTAATTCCCAGACATATATTCTTTTGTTTGTTTGTGTCATTTTTCCTCCTTAAAAAGTATCGATTTGGTGTACATATTTTCCTTTTTCATCGTATAAGTGTACTGCGCACGCAAGACACGGATCGAATGAATGTATTGTTCTTAATATTTCCAGAGGTTTTTCCGGGTCTGCAACAGGAGTTCCGATTAAAGCAGATTCATAAGAAGACATCTGTCCCTTCGTGTCTCTTGGTGATGCATTCCATGTTGATGGAACTACCAGCTGATAGTTATCAATCTTCTGGTCTTTAATAACAATCCAGTGAGCAAGTGCTCCGCGAGGTGCTTCTGTAAGACCGACACCTTTTGCCTCTTTCGGCCAGGATGAAGGTTCCCACTTTGCACTTTCAAAAGTTCTTGTTTCACCGTTTTTGATATTCGTAAGAAGTTGTCCGAAGAATTCTTTTGCCCATCCTGCAACCAGCTGAGTTTCAATTCCTCTTGCGGCAGTTCTGCCAAGTGTTGAGAATAAGGCAGTTACGGGAACGTCTAATTTCTTTAAGACGGCACCGACTAAATCTTTAACTTCTTCGCGTCCTGATGCATAGGCTACAAGCATCCTTGCAAGCGGTCCTACTTCCATTGCATGGCCTTTCCATCTTGGAGTCTTCAGCCAGCTGTATTTCTGTTCAACATTCAACTGGTCGTACGGTGGTTTTGGTCCTGTGTATTTTAATTTGGTTTCACCGACCCATGGATGTTTTCCTGCTTCGTCACCGTCTGAATATTCATACCACGAATGCTTAATGAATTCCTGTACCTGTCCGACATCTTTTCCGTCCACTTCGTGCACCTTCGATAAGTCTCTTCCAAGAATTGCGCCTCTTGGGAATTTGAATTTACTGACATCGGCATACCCATTTACAGGTAGGTCTCCGTATGAAAGATAATTCTCAAGTCCACCGCCTATTGCACCCCAGTCAAGATAATAAGGTGCTACTGCAAGTAAGTCAGGAATGTAAACCTGCTCGACAAAGTCTTTTGCCTGATTGAGTAATGTGCCGACGTATGCCAGTCTTTCAGAGTTGATTGCATTAACTTCTTCGATATTAATTGAACAAGGTACACCTCCTACAAGATAATTAGGATGTGGATTCTTGCCGCCGAATATTGTGTGAATCTTTACTATTTCTTTCTGCCATTCAAGTGCTTCAAGATAGTGTGCTACTCCGATAAGGTTTATCTCTGCGGGTAATTTATACGCAGGATGTCCCCAGTATCCGTTTGCAAATATCCCTAATTGTCCGCTGCTTACAAATGTCGTAAGACGTTTTTGTAAATCGGAGAAGTACTTAGGTGAACTTTTCGGCCAGTTTGAAATGCTCTGTGCAATTCTTGATGTTTCATTCGGGTCGGCTTTTAAAGCACTTACGATATCTACCCAGTCCAGTGCGTGTAAATGGTAGAAGTGAACTACGTGGTCCTGTAAGTATTGTGCACAGAACATCAGGTTTCTGATAAGTTCTGCGTTCGGAGGTACTGTAATTCCGAGTGCATCTTCAACACTTCTTACTGATGCGAGTGCGTGTACGGTTGTACATACTCCGCAGACTCTTTCTGTGAATGCCCATGCATCACGGGGGTCGCGGCCTTTTAATATAATCTCAAGTCCTCTTACCATTGTTCCCGAACTGTATGCGTCAACAACTTTACCATTTTGTACCTGCATTTCTATTCTCAGGTGACCTTCTATTCTTGTAATAGGGTCAATTACTATTCTATTAGCCATTATACATTATCCTCCTTTTGTGAGTGATCACTTTCTTTTATTTCTTCTTTTATTTCTTTTCCTTTTCTTATGTTTGTAGTGATTGCGTGTGCTGCAATACCCGCTGCTGTCGCAATACCGGCAACTACACCAATCTTGTCGGCAGTAGTTTCAATTCCGAAACCCGGGAATGACGCAAGGTGCTGATAGAATGGTCCGTTATCCCAGAAGTTTGCTTCACTGCATCCTATACAGCCGTGACCCGACTGAATCGGATAACTTACACCGTTGTTCCATTTTATAACGGCACAGGCGTTGTAAGTAACAGGTCCGCGGCACCCCATCTTGTAAAGGCAGTATCCGCGTTTTGCATTTTCGTCGTCGAATGTCTGAACGAATAATCCTGCATCGTAATTAGGTCTGCGGTAACAGGTGTCGTGTACACGTCTTGAATAAAATTCCTTAGGTCTTTTTAAACCGTCAAGTTGCGGGATTCTGTCGAATGCAAGTAAGTGAACAATTACTCCTGCCATTACTTCGGCAATAGGAGGACATCCGGGTACATTAATTAACGGAACTCCGCTAATTACTTTATGAACCGGTTGTGCGCCCGTTGGGTTTGGTTTTGCACCCTGAACGCAGCCGTGGGAAGCACAATTACCCCATGCTATAACAGCCTTGGCATCTTTTGCGGCTTCTTTTACTATGTCGATAGCTGATTTACCGGCTATACAGCAATAAACTCCGTCATCACCCGTCGGGATTGAACCTTCAACGAGCATAAGGTACTGACCTTTGAAGTTCTTCATTACATCCTGTAATGATTTCTCGGCCTGATAACCTGCAGGTGCCTGTAAAGTCTGTGTGTAATCAAGAGAAATGTTATCCAGTAAAATATCCGCTACCATAGGATGTGAACTGCGGATAAATGATTCACTGCAGCACGTACATTCCTGAAAGTGAAACCATACAACAGGCATCCGTGATTTTGATTCAAGAGCTTTAACAACTTTGCTTACTCCTGTGGATGCTACACCTATAAACGCTGCCATCATCCCGCAGAATTTTATAAAGTCTCTTCGGGAATAACCCTTGGACTTCATGTCTTCGTAGACTGTCAGAGGTTTGTCACTCATCTTGCCCCCATTTTTTTAAGGTTTAATAATTTATTTTAAAAGTTTATCTATTTTCTCTATCTTGCTTACTATGTTTATCTTGTCTTCAAGGTGAACATTTTCGGGAAACTTATATTCTGTTTCAAAAATACCCTCTTCATGTTTGATTATCGAAATTATTTTTCCTTCTTTTTCGTAAACCCCGACTATTGAACCCTTAATAGATAATGTACTCTTATCAGTATTCATTATTCTGTAAGTTTAATAATTGTATTATACACTACAATAATTATGCCTGAAATAAGCGATAAATTAAAAGGAAATGTGAAGATTATTGATGGAGTGTTGCGAAATTTCGTATAAAGGTTGCGGGAATCCGCAGATTATTTATGTGTGTTTATGTTGTATTTCTTAAGTTTATCCCGGAATGTTGATAGACTGAGTCCAAGTTTTTTAGCTGCTCTTGACTGGTTTCCTTCTTCTTTTGCGAGTGCCTGTTCAACGAGGTTGTGTTCGAGGCATTTAATTATCTGGTCAAAATTCATTTCGCCGTCAAGATAACAGTTGTTACAGGCTTTCATTATGTAGTCAATGGGATTTTCGCTGCGTATTTCCGCAGGCAAGTCTGAGAGTTTAATTTCTTCGTTAATAAACAGAAGTATTCTTTGAATGTGGTTCTTTAATTCTCTTACGTTACCGGGCCAGGAATAATTAATGAATGCCTTGAGAGCTTCTCCGGAAATACTGATTTCCCTTTGCGAATCAAAATGTTTTATAAAATATTCAATCAGGGGTTCTATATCATCCCGCCTTTCTCTCAGAGGTGGAATATCAAAGGGTACTACGTTAATTCTGTAAAAAAGGTCAGAACGGAATATGCCTTTCTCAACGAGTTCTTTAAGGTTTATTTTAGAGGCTGTGATTAGTCTTACATCAATATTTATAGTCTTAGTTCCGCCGACTCTTTGTATCTCTCTTGATTCTAAAACCCTCAACAGTTTTGTCTGAATCTTAAGTGGAACATCATCAATATCATCAAGGAAAATACTTCCCGTATCTGCAATCTCAAACAATCCTTTCTTTTCGCCAACCGCGCTTGTGTACGCGCCTTTGTCGTGTCCGAATAATTCACTTTCCAGTAACTCAGCAGGCATTGCTGATAAACTAAGTTTCACGAATGGTTTGTTTGCCCTGTTGCTTGTCCTGTGAATGTATTCTGCAAAAATTTCCTTACCGACCCCGGTTTCTCCCGTTAAAAGCACCGAACCGTTAGAATCAACAATTCTGTCGATATTGGAAATTAGCTCCCGTACTTTTGCATTCCGCGCTATTAAAGTAAATGATTTGCTCATTACATTTCACATTTCGATTAATATAGTCTATTGATCAGAAAAATAAAAGTAGTTTATATCCGATTAGAAACTGTGAGTTGTTTCTGCTTTTCCTTTAATTTTGAATTCCCTTTCTTCATTCTTTATGTTTTAAATATTGAGTATTTTGTTCAATTATTAATTTCAATTTTATATGAAAAGACTTATAGTATTAATTATAATAACATTTACCTGCGTATCTTTATTCGCACAGGATAATATCAGGGAATTATCAATCTTACACTGGAATGATTTTCACGCCCGTAATGTGCCTTACCAGATTTCAAAGAAAAAAGACGGACAAACCACCACTTATTTCGTCGGCGGTACAGGTTCTGTACTTGGATATCTGAACAAATTCAGAGACTCGAACTCACTCGTTCTTAACGGCGGTGATGATTATCAAGGCAGTCCTATCTCGTCAATTACCAACGGATTTTCGCAGATTGAACTCTTAAAGATGTATAACCTTGACGCTTTTGTGGTAGGTAACCATGAATTTGATTACGGCGCAGCCGTTCTCGATTCAGGTCTGAAGACAGCAAACTTCGATGTACTTTCTGCTAATCTCTATTTACCAAAAGAACAGAGGACTTTCGGGAAATCATACGTAATTAAAGAAAAGAACGGGATTAAAATTGGTATTATAGGTGTGTCTCCAGAAGATTTAAAATCTCTGACTCTCCCAAAGAATGTTGCTTCATTAGTAGTGTTAAATACCGATTCAGTTATTACTGCAAACCTTAAAGTATTAAAAAAGGAAAAATGTAACCTGATAGTTCTTCTTTCGCATAACGGTGCTGACAAAGATACTGTTTACGCAAAGAAGTTTCATGATATTGATATAATCGTTGGCGGACATTCTCATACACCTATTTATAAACCAAAAGTTGTTGATGGTATAATTATCGTTCAGGCAGGTTCATACGGTAAGTTTCTCGGCAAACTTGATTTAAAAGTTGATATAGAAAAAGACACAGTAGTAAGTTATTTCGGTAAATTAAACGAAACCGTTCTTGATTCTGCAATATTCGATAAAACGGCAGGAGACAAAGTGAATGAAATGCTTGCTTCAATAGAACCTGAAATGAAAAAAGTTATCGGTAAACTTGATATTGACTGGAAAAAAGGTAATTGCGGACAGTGGAATGCAGATGCCTTACGTACCATGTTTAAAACCGACATTGCCTTTATGAATGCCGGAAGTATTAGAAAAGATATGTTAAAAGGTAATATAACAGTTGGCGATATCTGGGAAATAAATCCTTTCGGAAATAACATTATGACCTTCACTGTTAAAGGTTCTACCGTAAAGAAAATGATGGCAAACAATATCCGTATGTCTGCAAAAGACGAAGAACTCAGCGGATATGATATGATTATCGAATCAGGAATGAAAATTATAGTTAACTCATCTTTGCTAAGCGATCAGTCGGACAGTTTTATTAAATCGATTGAAATAAACGGTAAGCCTCTTGAAATGGATAAGGATTATTCAATTGTTACAAATAGTTATACTGCCGCACAGGCAAAGAAATATTTCGGTGATTTCGGAGAAGAAATAAAAGCCGTCGATACTAACGTTATTGACCGTGATGCATTACTCGAAGCAGTTAAGCAACAAAAAGTAATAAACAACGTATTTGAAAATAGACTAATAGACGAAAAAACAAAATAATATATGGCAGAACCAAGAATAGTTCATTGTGTTAAATTAAATAAAGACCTGCCCGGACTCGACAGGCTTCCCCTTCAGGGAGAACTGGGACAAAGGGTATATGATAATGTATCAAAAGAGGCGTTTAAATTGTTTGTTGATTATTTTAAGATGATAGTTAACGAATACAGACTTGACCTTTCAAACCCCGATACCGATAAAATATTTATGGACCAGATGACTGAGTTTTTCTTCGGTACCGGCGGAGATTTACCGGGTGAATACAAACCCGAACAATAATTCATACGAATGGTAACAGCATTTGAATTCGATAAATACCTGGAACACTCCAAAGAGGATTCATACAGGATTCATCAGGATGAAAAGAACTTTTCATCCCTGAGAACTTTTATACTTATACTCTCAATCGTTACAGGGTTCATTACTATTACCACCTTCTTCGACGGGAGCGTAGATTATGATTCTTACTCAAACTTCACAGCGTTTATTGTTTCACTTTTATTAAGGATATTTTACAACCGTATATTTTCTGTTGAAACCATCCGAAGGAAAATCTTTATACTGTTTGTTACGGCACTAATACTGTTTCTTCTTTCCGCAATACTTCAGGACTTCATAGAAAAAAAGAAGCCCGTTGCGGACAATAAGGCAAGGGTTGAAAAACTAAAGAACAATGATAACCAGGATGACCAGAATTTTGATATTACAATAGACCAGAAAAAGACAGGAACCGCTACTATCGTTATTTTCTTTGTGCTTTCACTTATTTTCTTCAGGTTTCCAAAGAGCGACCAGATTCAACTGTTCTCGCTGGCAATTGGTCTGCCTCTTCTGACAGACCTGATTTTCTTTCAGGATTTCGGAATAACGGGTAAAATTCCTATGTTCATTACTACTCTGCTTTGTTTTGTTATTTCGTATTCATCGGAAAACAAAAGGCACAAAAAATTTAACAGGGAATACGATGTTTACTTCAAGCGCCACTCGGAAACCTTAAGGATGAAGAAGGAACTGGACTATGCACGCGAGATTCAGTTGTCAATGCTGCCCGAAAGCCGGAAGAGTATCGGCGATTTAAGGATAGCTGCAACCTCTCTTCCTGCAAGTGAAGTCGGTGGTGACTATTATGATTACTTTAACATTAATGATGATTTAACAGGAATATTTATCTGTGACGTTTCCGGACACGGTGTTGCAAGTGCTTTGCTTCTTTCGGGCCTGAGAAGTTGTATGCATTTAATTCTTGAAGATACTTCAAACCCGAAGGAAGTATTAGTCAAACTGAATAAGATGGTGCGCCGTACACAGAACAGGAAGATGTTTGTTACTGCTGTATTTGCTGTTATCGACACTAAAAATAACAAGTGTACTTTGTTTAACGCAGGCCACCTGCCTCCGTATAAGATATCGGGAGAATCACACGAACTCTTTAAGATTAAAAGACACGGTATTACGCTCGGCGCAGTTGATAATTTTATTTCAGATGAAGAAGATAATCTTGTGACTTTTGACTTCAAAAAGGGTGATAAACTATTGCTCTATACTGACGGAATAATAGAGGCAATGGATAATGTAAAAAATGAATACGGGTTTACAAGACTCGAAGACTTTCTTTACAAAAACACTTCAGGAACACCGTCTGATTTGCTGGACGGCTTAATTAAAGATGTAAATAAGTTTTCAGATGGTGCTGAACAGGTTGATGATATCAGCATTCTGGTTCTTTCAAGAAATTAAATTTAATTATATATGTCTAAACCATTAGTTGGAATAATTATGGGGTCTGATTCAGACCTACCCGTTATGAATCAGGCAGCAGAGATTCTTGATAAATTCAATGTAGCATATGAAGTAAAGATTACTTCGGCTCACCGCACTCCTGATTTAATGGCATCGTACTCGAAGAACGCTTACAAACGCGGGATTAAAGTAATCATTGCAGGGGCTGGCGGCTCAGCCCATCTTCCGGGAATGTGTGCAGCGTATTCACCGATTCCGGTTATAGGAGTTCCTGTTGAAACAAAAGCATTAAAAGGACTCGACTCTTTACTGTCAATCGTGCAAATGCCTTATGGGGTTCCTGTCGCAACAGTCGCAATTAATAATGCAAAGAATGCAGCACTTCTTGCCGTTGAAATTATAGGTGCATCAGATAAAAAAGTGTTGGCTAAAGTTATAAAGTTTAAAAAGGAAATTGAAAAAGAATCTTTAAATAAGAATAAGAAAATCAGTAAAAGCAAAAAATGAAAAAGTATATAATAGTGTTCCTGCTTATCGTATTGACCTGCAAACTTAATGCACAGATAAAAATTGCTGATGATTCACAGAAAGACAATATGCCCGACCTGGCGTTATTAGTATCTTATATGCAGGGTTCATTCTCAAGCGAAGAGCAGTCAAAAACCGACACCAGCTATTTTGACATACGCCTTCAGATGAAACCAATGTGGACAATACGTTCGAATGCTCACTGGATTTACGTGGAACAGGCTGTTGCCTCGAAGATGGATAAACCATACAGGCAAAGAGTATACAGGGTCTCTCAGCTGCCAGACGGTTCGTTTGAAAGCAAAGTATTCACCTTCTCTGAGCCGTTAAAATATGCAGGCGAGTGGAAGAAAGATAACCCACTTGAAGAATTAAGCCCTTCTGATTTAACAGAAAGAAAAGGCTGTTCAGTCTTTCTTGTTAAGAATGATGACGGTTCATTCTCGGGTGGTACAAAAGGTAAGGGCTGTGAAAGTGATTTGCGTAACGCAAAGTATGCCTCAAGTGAAGTTATTATAAACAAAGACGGAATGAAGAGCTGGGACAGGGGATTTAACGAAAATGAAGAACAGGTCTGGGGAGCCACCAAGGGTGGATATATATTTAGGAAGGTAAACAACTAATAATCAAAAGCCCCGTTATAAACGGGGCTTTTAAAAACTTCCTTGTCAATTATTCTTCTATTTAATAAGTGTCATTTTCTTAACTAAAGAAAAATCATTCACTGTCATTTTATAGAAGTATATTCCGCTTGTTAGTTTGCTGCCATCAAAGTTAATCTCGTATGTTCCTGCGGTGTGAAATTCATTTATTAAGTATGAAACCTCTTTCCCCGTTACATCAAACACGGTAATGTTTACATTTGAGTTCTTTGCAACCAGATACTTTATCTTTGTTACAGGATTAAACGGATTAGGGAAGTTTTGAGCCAGATCAAATTTTGAAGGTATTTCGTCTCCAACTTTGTTTATACCAGTTGTAGTAAGTAATTTTGAAATACCGCCGTTATAACGGATTGCAAAAAACGCAATGCTGGTTCCGGCCGAAACCCTGGATGAAACTATCTGTGAATATGTGGATGTTCCTGGGGCTGAGTATTGTAAAATCCAGTTTGCCCCCTGATTAGTTGAGTAATAAATGTCTTTTCCTCTTGCAGCAAACCACTTTAAAGAGTATCCTGCTAAGCCGCTGATTGTCTGCGTTCCCGGAATTGATATTTGTGCCCAGTTTATACCTGCATTTGTTGTCGTGAATAATTTACTGTTTGCGCTTGCAAGACCTAAGCCTGGTCCGTTAAAGCACATTGACATTGCTGTATCCGATGCAACCCCTAAGTTCTGTGCCGTGAAAGTGCTACCGCTGTTAGTGGAATAATAAATCTTCCCGCTGTTTGTTCCAAACCAAACCCTTGTGCCAAATACAGCAAATGTGTTGTTGTAACCGGCTTCGGCACCCGCCTGTGGCAAAGCAGGTGTAATAGAATACCATCCTCCGCCTGCAGAGTTTGTCTGATATAAAGACCAGTTGCCTCCAACCGGATTGCCGAACATAAAACCGTCAAGACCTCCCGATGTCCATACTCCATCTACAAAGCCCCCCGCCTGACTGAAAACCACAGCCCAGTTTGTACCGCCTGTTAATGTCATAAAAACAAAAGTTGAATCGCCTGCTGCATTCATACCCGCAACAAATGCTTTTGTTGAACTGTTTGCCAATACATTATAAAACGTCATTGTCGGTCTTAATACAGGTGACGATGCATTTGTCCATGTTGTTCCGCCGTCTGTCGTTCTGATAACAACTCCGTTTGCTCCGCAAGCCCATGCATAATCATTGCTTACAGCCGATATGCTGTAAAGCGTTGTTGTAACGCCTGAGTTGAGCTCTGCCCACTGGGCGTTCAGATTTCCGTACAGTAATACTATTACCAGGAAAGTTAAAATTATTTTCATATTATTTGGGTGATTGTTTCTTAAATGAGTAATACAAACATATAATTATTAAACAAAATTATCAGTTTGAAAAATGAGAAAACTTTCTCAATATCGAAATATATTGATTAATTGTGAATCGTTTTTTCGTTAAATGTCCTGCAGAATTGTACTTTATAAACTCTTTATTTACAGAAATTCATTTCTTCGCCACCTTCACTTCTTTATACCTCGAACAGCTTACTATATGGTCATTCACCATTCCTGCTGCCTGCATAAAGGCATAGCAAATTGTTGAGCCCACAAACTTAAACCCGCGTTTCAGTAAGTCTTTGCTCATTGCGTCCGATTCTTTTGTTTTTGCCGGTAATTCCTTCAGCGTTTTCCATTTGTTTACTATAGTCTTCCCTCCCGTGAATTGCCATATGTACTTGTCAAAACTTCCGAACTCTTTTTGTACCTGCAGAAATGCTTTTGCGTTTGTGATGGTTGCCCGAATCTTTAATCTGTTTCTGATTATTCCCGCATCATTCATTAATGACTCATATTTCTTTTCGCTGTACTTTGAAATCTTAACAATGTCAAAGTTATCAAATGCTTTTCTGAAGTTATCTCTCTTGTTAATAATGGTGTTCCAGCTAAGCCCCGCCTGAAACGCATCGAGAATAATAAACTCAAACAGTTTCCTGTCGTCGTGAAGAGGTACTCCCCATTCTTTGTCGTGGTATTCAATCATTAAAGGATTGTTTGACGGCCACGTGCAATCTTTGTTTTCTTTTTTCATATTCCGTATTTATCTATTAAGTAAATCAATGCAGCCATCGAAGCACTTCCAAGCTGCATTTCTCTTCTGTTAACATTTTCAAATACGTCGTTAGCAGAATGATGATAATCGAAATATCTCTGCGAATCCACAATCAGTCCTATCAGCGCCGCTCCTGATTCCTTCAGGAAACCAACATCTACTCCGCTTCCGCCCTTAACGAACAGATGCATCCAGTACGGTTCAAGGTATTTCTGGAAGCTTTTGAGTTTCTCAATTTGAGCGTCGCTTGCCTCGAATGAAAAGCCATGCGGGGTAAAGCCTCCGCCGTCAGATTCTATAGCAGCAAGGTGCTTCTCGTTTTTGTTCTTTACAGCATCTGCATATTTTCTTCCGCCCTTCTGGTCAATTTCCTCGTCCATAAAGCCAACAAACCTTATCGTATGTTTAGGCTTTATTCCGATTGACTGAAATAATCTTAGAACTTCCATCGATTGTACTATTCCTGTTCCGTCATCATGTGCACCTTCTCCCAAATCCCATGAATCAACGTGTCCGCCCACAACTATTACTTCTTCTGGAAACTCACTTCCCTTTATTTCACCTATTACGTTAAAAGATTTAACATCTGCATCCTGGTGACAGGTTGTCCTGAAATAAAATTCCAGGTCTTTATCTTCTTTAAGCAATCCGCTTAGAATATCAGACTCCTTTGTTGAAATTCCTATCGCGGGAATCTTCGTGAGTGAGTCGTTGTATCTCATAACCCCTGTATGCGGATATCCGTCATACGCAACAGTTGCCGACCTTACTATAACGCCTATGGCTCCGTATCTTGCGCTTTCAACAGCACCCTTCACTCTCTGGTCAACCGAACTTCCGTATCCATATCCCGTTGTATACCCTTTCTGGTCTGCTGCTCTGCTGAAAAACACAATCCTGCCCTCTATGTTTTCTTTACCGAGATTCTTAAGTTCTTCCCAGCTTTTAACTTCAATAACTTTTCCTGTGAGACCTTTGTCGCCTGTACCGACAGAAATTCCCAGTGCACAAACATTAAAGTTTACACGTCCCTTTTTAGTCATAGCGTTGGCAACTTCCTTTTCGCCGCGTTCCCAGTTTCTTACTTTCAGTTCCTGAAGATAAACATTATCAAGGTTCATCCCCTTAAGTTTTCCTTCGATAAACTTTATTGCATCGTTTGCATGCTTTGAGCCTGTAAGTCTTCCTCCGATATTTTTGCATAACTCGCGCAGGTTTTCGTATGAGATATTACTGGTAAGTGCTTCCGAATACAGGTTTCGTATTACTGCTGAATCCACATCCTGCGAATAAGCATTAAACCCCGTTAGTATAAGTATAGAAGCTAAGAAGTACTTAAAATATTTTATCATTTAGTGTTTAAATAGTTTCGATTATAAAAATACTAATATAAGAAAATCGGATTTAACATAAATTGATAAAAGTTTGTTTTATATTCATAAACGGCCCCTTACCGCATTAAGTAAGGGGCCGCAAATATTTATTTGAATAATGCCGGATGTTTATGCCTGAAGTTTACACCAGTTGATTTATCGTTTACATCGAAATAGTACCATTTAGCGCCTTGTGGCTCTGTGTTTGAAATTTTATATGAGATATATGTAGGGGTGAATTTTGTAAACATACAGCTTAAAGTTGACCAACCTGTTTTAGAATTTACGTTATATTCAGAGAAAGTTGTGTCTGCTGCATATTCGTGCAATTTTGTCCCGGCCAGCGTTATGTCCTCATTAAAATAAACATATTCCGTATAGAATGAATTATCGGTTATGTTGTCTGTATAGTTTCTTCTTTCAATAAGACCTGTTATATTGCCGTTTCCATCCCTTGCTGTCAGTACAAGTATGGCATATTTTGTGTTTAAAGAATTTACTTTGACGTGGACCTCTGTTCCTTCATTGAAAAGGTTGTCAATACCAGTGAGGTATTCACTGGCAGGTGTGGTAAACCCTATTGAAAATATACCCGCAGAATTTATCTGTCCTGTACCTAAGTCTGCATATGAATAACTTCCGGGAATGCAAATCGATGCATTGATTGTTTGATTTCCAAGAGTCCAGTTTTCAACTTTGTCAGATATGTATCCGTTTGCAGTTGTTCCTGTCGGGCTTACCGTATTTTCAGAACAGGAAATCATTAACAGAGCGGACATCATTGTTAAAAAGCTTATTATTATTGTTTTCATCATCTGTGTTAAATTAATTAAAATGTTTCACTACTGTCCCGTTTAAAAAGTAGTTAAAGTTTTAACTTATAATAATATATGTGCGTTATGAAGATTTATGCCAGGATCGATTTGAATTTAAAAAGTTCTAATAAGTTTTATATTCAGTCAATGAACTTAAAATTT
>JAPLFJ010000006.1 GCA_026390735.1 Ignavibacteriota bacterium | reverse complement strand
CTATTTCACCTACAACCTTCTGTTTAAAAGCATGGCTGTATTGTAGGTTCTCGCCTTGAATAAATCTTGTTGTCATTTCTTATCCTTTCTTTAGGTTTAACTTATTAACTTCTGTCAACCTATTCCAGGAAAAGACATACTGCACCTCTTCCTAATGCCTATTGCCTCGTGCCTATTGCATACGCTGGTAAACCAGAATTATCATTTCTTATCTTTAACCCTAAAAAACAATCAGTGAAAATCAGCTCTAATCGTCTTTTATCAGTGTGCCATTTCTTCTTCTATCTTTTATTGCTCCGCCGCTGCGGATGCACGTTTTCACTCTTAACTGCCTCATGCCTACTTCACCATCACCATCTTTATAATATGCTTGTAACTTCCTGCTTCTATCTTCGCGAAGTACATTCCGCTGGCATAATTTGCTCCGTTGAAAGTTGCTTCGTACCTGCCTGCCTGCATATTGTCGTTCACTAAGGTTTCCACTTCTTTTCCAGTTACATCATAAACTGTGAGTTTTACGAATGAGTTATTCGCAATGTCATACTTTATAGATGTTGTAGGGTTGAACGGGTTCGGATAGTTTTCGTAAAGTTTAAATTCTTTCGGCAATTCCGATACGTTGTTTCCTGTACCTGTGATTGTCGGGTTTATTATAGTGAAATTTGTCGGGTACACAAGTGCTACCGTTGAATCGTTAACTGTCGTTAATGCAGATGTAAACGGTGGATTGACCCTGAACTTGATTGAGTCTGTTACGAATGAACCTACCACGTCAAACCTTACTTTTCCAAGTGTGTACGTTCCAGGGTTAAACCTGTAGAATCCGCTCGTATTAAAAGTTAATATGTTGAAACTCATAATCGTCGGGGATGCAGCAAGTGTTTTTAACGGCTGGTATCCGCCTGAACTTATGTTCGGGTTCTGGTTTATTACAGGATTATCAGGATGTATTGTAAGTCCTGTCGAAGGATTAGGACTGATGTTCAGTCTTATCGTTGCAGCACCTACTGCCCAGTATTGTCCACTCGGGACTGTTGCTATTAAATCGTATGAAAGTATTCCCGCTGCTATCGACCTGTTGCCAAGCGAGAATGTAACCTTCTGTGCAGGTGATACGTTCACCATCACAATCAAGAGCAGTACTATGGTTATTATCTTTTTCATAATTATGTTTGCTTTAATAAAGTTAGTTTATAATGTTTATGTTATTTATTCGTCTTCTTGTTTATTGTATTACCTTTTGCCGATTTATTCTTATCTGTACTCTTTTTTGTATTGTTCAAAGAGTTCTCAAATTCTTTCTTTTTATTCTTAATTGTCTCAGGTGCTAATGGTTCTATTCCAGGTGTAATCTTGATAAGACCGAAGTTGTTTGATATTATTAGTATGTCCGATGCATTCACATCTTCATCTCCATTAAAATCACAACTTAAGTAACCAAGGTTCCCGAATTCCACAATAAATACTCCAATATCACTCGCGTCTATCGACCCATCTCTGTTTGCATCTCCGCCATAAAGTACCCACACACTTCCAACCTGTTTCATATTGTCACCATACGCTTTGTTAGCCGCAGTTGTAAAGTCATAGTTAACTGCTACATTAGTCACAAAGGATTGTCCAAGTGCACTCCACGTTTCAAGATGGTTCCTGTGATTTACCACCACATAATAACTTCCATTCGGTGCCTTCGTAAAGTTAACAAGTGCAGTGCCTGTTGTTGATAAAACTATTTTTGCACTATCTACAAGTACAAAACTTGTCGAATTTGCAAGATATATTGTTGTAGTATCTGCTACCTGTGTTGCGCCATCCCAGAATCCTTCAAGATATACTTTCAGATTCAGTGAAAGATTTTGCAATGTTCTGAAGTTCCAAGCCGTAGACCACGCACCTGTTCCGCCTGCGTTTGTTCCATTCACTCTCCAGTAGTATTTTGTAAGCCCTGTCAATTTCCCGGCAGGTACATTTGCAGCTACAGCCGTTACTCCTGTTGTATCCCATTGTGTCGTTCCAAACAAACTATCACTCGACACTTGTATCCTGTAACTCGTTGCTCCGCTTACTGTACCCCATGTCATTGCAGGTGTTAATGAAATGCCAGTTGAATTATTTGCAGGTGTTGTAAGTACAGGTGCCGCAGGTACTGGCAATACTGTCGTAAAGTTCCAAACATTACTGAATCCGCTCCATCCTGTTTGGTTCTTTGCTTTCACTCTCCAATAGTATTTCGTGTTGCTGTTTAATCCGTTTATTGTTTTTGTCGTATCAGTTAAAAGCGAATCTCTTGCAATCAAGATTGCAAATGTTGAGTCTAAACTATACTCAAACCAATACTTTGAAATTGCATCAGGTCCGTCACTTATAATCGTTTCTATTGCCTTGTACCATTTAAATGTCAAATTCACAGGTTGGTTTAATGCATTATTAGCTGGTGTTGAAAGCACAGGTACATTTGGTGCATTCGGTGATGTTGTAAATATCCAGACCGATGAATAAGCACTCGTTCCTGCTTCATTAGTTGAATTTACTCTCCAATAGTACTGTGTGTTTGTGTTTAGTTTTCCCGAAGGTACGGTTATTTGTGATGTCGTTAATCCCAGCGTATCATAAACCATTGTAGTAAATAATGAACTTGTTGACACCTGAACTCTATAACTTGTTGAATAAGGTACATCACTCCAATCCAGTGTTGGAACTAATGTAAGGTCAACAGAATTGTTTACAGGTGTTAATAGCGTCGGTGCTGCTGGTAAAGGAACTATGGTTGTAAAGTTCCAGTTTGCACTGAATCCACCCCATCCGATTTCATTCTTTGCCTTTACTCTCCAATAATACTTCGTAATATTATTAAGCCCCGCTACAGTTTTTATTGTATCTGTCAGCAAAGAGTCTCTTGCAACTACTGTTGTAAATGTAGAATCAGTGCTGTACTCAAACCAATATTTACTTATTATATCAGGACTTAAAAAATCTGTCGCTGTCTTTGTCTTACTATTACTCAAATTAACAGAATTCTTATTTATTACTTTGCTCAAATCAACATTATCAGTCTTCTTGTTTGTTACTTTATTAAAAATGTCAGTTATATCAGATGATTTAAACCATTTAAAAGTTATTGTCGTTGGCAGCGAAGTTGTGCCATTTGCAGGATATGACTGCATCACTATGCTTGGATTGCTCAATGTTTTAAATGTTCTTATCTCAGAAAATGATCCGTTTCCATTCCCGTTTATAGAGTTCAATCTCCAGTAATAGTTTGTATTTGGTGTTAATCCTGTTATTGCTTTTGTTGAATCTGTCAGCGATGAATCACTAACTACTATATTTGAAAATAAACTATCGGTTGCTAATTGGAATCTATATCCTGTTGCACCCGTCACTTTTCTCCAAACAAAACTTGGATTTGTAAGCATCCCAACAGCATTATTTATTGGACTAATCAACTGCGGTGCTAAAATGCTCGTAACAATCAATCGTTTGTTAACAGTTGTAGTTATCGTTGAAAAGAATAATATCGTATCACCTGAGACCCCTCCAATCTGATTAAGATTAAAGTTAGTTGATGTCATTACCCTTGCCGTATCCCTGAAGTTTCCCGTTGCAATTCCGGATTCAAGCGCCAATGCTTCTATCGATTGACTTGTTCTCAGGTTTTTTATCCTTATTGGTGTAACATCCCTAGCAAATGGATTCGCATCTACTGCCAATAATTGCATAAATACTTTTTGTCCTATCATAATCATTCCCAAATATTCATTACTGTATGTGCTGTCATTAAATAAACTCAATGTCGTTGCCTGTGTCACTTGTCCCGGTGCCTGCGTGCTCGGTGATCCTAAAAATGGTTGGAAAGTCACTAATCCCAAAGCACTTGAATCCTGCTTATGGTAAATCATATTCTCTACCGCTATCTGGTCGCTTCTCGTTCCCCACCAATTATACGTTGCGTTCAAATCTACAGCATTAGTTTTCTTTAAGGCAAATCCCGCTGAACCATTATAGTATTTATTGTATGTTATATTGTTCTGAAGTAAAGAATCAGGGTCGCCGTATATCCCATGTCCAAAATTCTCACTGATAATATTTCTCGTTATTCTTGCTCTGCTATTACTTGTATTTCCTATATATATTCCTCCGCCAGTATTTGCCGCACAACTATTGTTTACAATTGTATTATATACTATAGTCGGGTTTGTTGTAGATGTTCCCCCTGTAAATATTGCTCCTCCGTTAGTCGAACACTGATTCGAATAAAATGTATTATTGTAAATAAAAGGTGAGAAACTGTTTATGTATAAGCCGCCCCCGTTTTTGCTCTTATTATAGTTCACTAACGAAGATGTTATTGTAGCATGATCTATATTCAAATAAATCCCGCCACCTTTATCGTTATTAGTCAAACTGCCATTGTATATCACTTCCGATGAATCTATGTTTAATGTATCTCCACCTGTCGCATATATCCCAAGCCATTTATTATTAATTATCGAATCATTTTTTATTGATATTTGCTTTGTGTTGAAAAAACTTAATCCTGCTGCCCACCAGTTCTTAAACACCGAGTTGTTAATGCTTATGTTGCTTGAGTTTTGTACACTCATTCCTATTTCAGCATAAAAATCTGGAGGATTTGTGGCAGAGTTGTTAATAGTATCACCTGTAACTATACAATTATTCATCGTCAATCCTTTTGTGTTTACTATAGATATACCCGTCCCCACATTTTTTATAACATTACAATTCAGCATTTGAATAGATAAAGGACTACCGTATATATAAACACCGCTGAAATTATTCATGTATAAAAAGCTATTTGTCAGATTTACACCGATTGTAGAAGAAGTTTGTATTCCGTTACCAATATTGTAATACACACTATCATTGGTAAAGGATTTTCCGCCGTCAATACCTGGTCCCTGATTATAAGACACATTATTATTGTTAAACACTGCCTGCATATTCGTCATTATTCCGTATTTCTCTGTAGTGTTTTGTCCTGTATTATTGGAAATTGTATTAGAATCCAAACTTATTTGTGTTATTAAATTAGTTCCAATCTTTATCCCATAACCAAGGTTATTACTTATCACAGATCGTTTCAAAGAATTTGAGTTTATTGCATTTACTCCAAAATTACTGTTATTCAAAACTCTTATTCCGTAGAAAATTGGATTGTCGGTTTGTATTCCATAGCCGCCGTTGTTATTTACTTTTTCAAAAATAAATACTTTAGCTGATGTAGCATTAATTCCGTATGTTGTGTTATACGCAACACTATCATTATAAAAAGTTAATCCACCATTTATTCCCGATCCTGTATTATTCGTTATCGAATTACTCTCAAATATACCCATATTGTTCGTCAGTATTCCATATTTATCTGTTGTGTTCGTTCCCGTATTGTTCTTAATGATATTATTCTTTATCGATACTGAATCGGGCATGCTATATCCTAATTTTGCTCCAAAACCGCTATTACTTAGCACGATGTTGTTCTCAAATATCCTGCAATATCCTGCATCTACTCCATAGTTACTATTACTGGAAATAGTATTTTGCTTAAATATTTTTCCTCCTTGAACACCGCCTCCATTTAAAGTAATGATCGAATTTTTAATTATAGATTCTGAACCGCACACAATCCCAAACCCGCTATTTGTTCCTATGTAGCAGTTCTGTATGTAAATACTTATTGGCAGGAAAGAAGGAATTGTTCCATCTATTGCGTTTGTTGAACTTAATCCTGTATTTATTATTGATGTATAATAAAATGCCGAACCTGAAAATATCACCGTATCCTGTAGCACCTTTAAGTCTGATGCTCCGTAAACAAACTTTATTCCCTTCCATTTTCCTGCTACGTTTGCAGTGGCGGATTTCAGTTTCACCGAGTCCGTTTGCGTTCCAAGAGTCCGTATTTCTCCTTTCACTGTTATCTGTGCACTGTCATTCATATTTATTGTTATTCCCGCAGGAACAGTGAAGCGGTGTTGTAAATCTACTGTAAAATTCCCAAGTAATTTATATGGTGAATTCCTTCTGTTTAGTGTTCTGTTCCCAAAAGTTTTATTAAAAACAATTGGGTTTGCTGTAATTGACTGAAACTGATACGTGTCAATACATTCTAACAATGAACCGTTCGAGTTTACAGCATATACCTTCCAGTAATAAATAGAATCAAGTGCTAAATCATATTCAGGGTAGTAAAATGTATTCCATAAATTATCTACCTGCATATACGTTCCCGTCGTAAAATTAGCATCCGTTCCATACCTTAATATATAAGTTCCTCCTTCATTCTTTGCAAAAGCTGCCTGCCATTCAAACCTTGGATATACTGCAACGTCAGTGCTAAAGTTTGTTGGTGCTATCAAAGAAAAAGCCGTTGCATTTGTTGAGTTCTGTGGAATTATCTTAAACGTAGTGTCACTAAAATCATTATTAGATGCATTCACCATATCCGAAATTCTCACTCTGCTTATCTGAGAAAGTGTATCAGGCACCATCCATTTATAGTATCCCTGATATCCTTTTATGTTGTTCGCTATCGTTAGCCAGTTAATTCCGTCATTTGTCGTATATTCAAGTTTTAAATCTTTACTGCTTTGTGGTTGCCACGTAATGTATTGCTGTGATTTTGTTTCCCATATTTCTTCACCGTTTGGTGAGTTTAGTGCAGTTGATAAACGTGTTGTTGAATATCCAACATCTTGTAATTGTTGTGACAATGGATTAACAAAGTTAACTGTTCCGGGATTATATTGATATATTAATGTATCATTTCCTGTGCTTTGTCCTAACCAGCAATTACTAATATTTGCTATATATCCTATTTGATTAAATGAAGCAAATTGCTTCGTTGAAGTAGCTATGAAATAATAATCTGATACCCATGCTCTGCTATTTACAAGATTACCTCCTTCTTTTACTAATTGCAATTGATTATAATCTGTAATCAGTGTATTTATAAAAACAGATACTGATCTTTCACTCATATCTAAACCGTATTTTATAGAGGTTGGGCAATTACCGACTTGAGCCCCATTTGTACTATATAAATCTTGAATATACGTATATATGAATAATATGTGAGTGTTAAAAAAGAAAGTATTACTTCCACATATTTCTGTGTAGTCAGCATCCTTTTTATATGTTATGTTAAGTATCCTTCTGGATGTAAAAACCAGTGTATCTTCTTTCAATAAATTGCTCCATGTTTTTTTCGGATGATTCATCCCATCTCTCCATTCTAAATAGTTAAATGGCATTTTAAGTGCTTCGCTTTGGTCGTTGTTATAATTATTATAAATATTATTTGAATCTAAGTTTAAAGCAGCGTTTCCAAAAATTGCGATTCCATACAAATAATTATCCCAAATGTTGCATTTCCTTATTGATCCAACACTGTTTTGTCTGTAAACAGCTCCATAAATTAGATTTTTATTAATATTTGAATACTTGATTTCAGTATTTGAGTTACTTCCTGTTACTAAAATGCCGATACCCGGATTATTTGAAATTGAAGAATTGTTAACTTTTACTACACTATTTTCTACATATACACCACATGTGTCATTTTTAGTAATTTCGCAATTATTTATTCGCGTTATTTTACCAGCACCTGATATTATATTCAGGCCATTTCTTGAACAATTTAATATTGAAGTATTATTAAATGATACTGTTGTATTATTAACAGTAATTCCATCTATTGCGAATTGGACGTCCGCGTTTGTTACTACTGATGACATTTCAGGCGCAAGTGTATTAATGATTATTCCTTTCCAATCCCCCTTCACAGGCAATACTTCATTTGATGTAAATACCACCTTTTGGTTTGGCAACCCATTAGCTACAAGTCGTCCATTAACTATTAATTTCGTCGCCCCTTTAACAAAATAAATGGACACCCCTGCATTTATTGTCAGTGTCTTACCGGCAGGTACTGTAACATCTGTAGAAATTATTACATCCGAACTCCATACAGTATCTTTTGTTATCGAGCCGACAAATAATTTGGCATTATTCTTCTGCTGGGAAAATGCAGAAAGCGATAGCATCAACATCGCTAAAACTAAAATAGTAGTTTTTGTTTTCATAGTATTTCTATTATTTCAAATTATATATTAGGGAAATAGTTTTATATTTTGTTGTTATTTGATTTATGTTTAAATGCTCAATATTTTTCGTTAGGGTAAATTATTTGTTTCCTCTTATCTATTTCATTACAATCAAAACACTGCATAGATACAGTCCCTATCGCTTCTTCTAAAGCCTTCTCAGCGGTAGTGTGAATCCCATCTATACTCGCATAGGGACTTTGTGGCTTAGTCCCTATATAGTAATTTTTCCTTGCATAGTATTTCCCGTCTTTATCTTTAAATACTTTTATTCGAAGTGTCATATCTTCATTCTTCAAACCAATTGCATACTCTATCACAACTTCATCAATATAATCTATATATTTAAGTGCTCTAAACGATTCTAAGTTAATTTCAGTCATAACAAATATCCTTTCCTTCTATTTTAATTTTGTTTTTGTTGTCAGGTAAATACTTTTCTAAAAATGTACATGTAAAAAAACCGTAATAAGAATTGCTATTATATTTCGCTTCATATTCAATTATCTTGTTAGCACATTTTACTCTATCAAAGTCCTTAAACTTTTCCTCCATACCTTTTTGCCAGTTTATCCATAGTTCTTTCGAAATGTATCCTTGTCTTCTCCAATAGTATTCTTCAGAACAAAGAACTAAATAATCAATTATTAAGGCCTTCGACATCTTTTTGTTGTTATTTGATTTTTGTTCTTCATCAAACTTTTTAATGCACCTAGAGTTAATTATGGAATATAAATCATCATTCAGTATGTCATACTTCTTATTATATTCTCGGAATGTCTCAATCTCGTTTTTCTGGTGTTGAATTTCGAATTGTACGAATGTAAATATTATTAGAGCAAAGGAAATGGAGATTTCAAATATTTTAGTATTTGCCTTTTCACCTGAAATGCAAAGGAAAATTGCTAAAGAAATTATGTAAACAGAAATTACTATAAAATAAAGTATAAATCGGAAAGTGAAACATTTACTTTTCTCGATTTTAAAATCTTTTTCGTGACTCATTATATTCTGATATAAATTTAAAAAGGCGTAACATTCAAATATCTAACTTAGAGGTACTGGTATACCTATCGTCAAAGACATAAGAATGCACGCCCTATATCAGGACGTTGCATTCTTGCTTGTTCTTGACGAATTGAAAATTACCAGTTTTCTAAGTCGAACATAGCAAAAAGCTACGTTAAAATCTTATTTATAAAGAACGTTTACAAATCGAATCAATTATTATCAATCGTTATTCAAATATACTATCTGCATAATCTCTTTTAAACACAAAAAGGTTAAAACTTAAAATACTGATTCCTTGAATCAACATTTTAAATCCCAACCCTAATTATGTTTTGTCTTATTTAAAAGTTTTTAATTCCCAATCAAAAACTTTCCCAATATTTCAATTTATGAATATTCTCTAATATTTGCAAGTTAATATTTCGTGTGAAGCACTTTCAAAGCAAAGATTATATAAACAAACAGCCGCCTTTTCCCAAAGGCAGCTGTTTAATTTTCTATACTGCTTTTATACTGAAATGATAACCCTCGATACTAAAAATATACTGAAATGATACTGAAACTATACTGAAAAGATAACATAATCATACCATCATCAAGCCATCACTATACCATCACTAACCTGTACTTATCTCTTAAACTAATTTAAGAGCGATTAGTTTAAATAAAGAACGATTTAAACTAATTCAGAGTCATTAAAGAAGAATCCTACTTCAATAACTCCGTTTTCCACTGAGTCAGAGCCGTGTACTGCATTCTCTGCTTTTGATGCCGCATACTTTTTCCTTACTGTTCCTTCTTTTGCTTCCGCAGGGTCTGTTGCACCGATTAATTCTCTGTAATCAGGTACTGCGTTGTCTTTCTCTAACGCTATAGGAATTACCGGTCCTGATGTCATATATTCTACTAAATCATTGTAAAACGGTCTTTCCTTATGTACTTCATAAAATTTCTGTGCCTGTGCCTTTGAAAGTTGTATTAATTTCATCGCACGTATTTTAAATCCTGCATCAAGCAGCATCTGTATAATACTTCCTTGTACGCTTTTTTTAACCGCATCCGGTTTTATTATGCAAAGTGTTCTTTCCACTTTAATCCTTTCTTGTTTTATTATTTATTTTCTAAACTCTATTATCTTTTCTTGTCTCTAACCCTAAAAAATCTCTTTCTTTAATTTGTGTAATTCGTCTAATTAGCGTAAATCGCTTGCGATTCGCTCTATCAATTCGCGGACATCTTTTCTCTTTCTCTTCTCTATTTTTAATCTCTATGGATTCCAGCTAAGATCATGCTGGAATGACAAGATTAGAAAAAAGCTCTGTGCTCTTTCTCTTTCTTATCTTTAACCCTAAAAATATATCTGCAAATCAGCTCAATCCGTGAAAATCCGCGTTCCCTTTCTTTCTCTTCTCTCAGTGAAAATCAGATCTTTCAGGATAATCAGTGTGCCAAGCTTTCTAATTAATATCTATTGGAGCTGAAGCAAGTGAATCTTTTATTATGTGACTTCCCGGACATTTCCTTGGCATTAATTTCTTGTTTATTAATTCTATCGCTCCCGGACATCCAGGCCCTGCAAGCAATCCTGAAATCGTGCATATATTCATTTCCTCTGCTCCCTCAGGCATTAAGAAATATTCCACTGGAAAATCAAACTCCTCATCTGAATACAGCAGTTTCATAAACCTTCCCCAGATTGGGGCTGCCGCCTTTCCGCCCTGTCCGTAAGCACCTCCGAACTTAACCCTAGCATCATCAAAACCAAGCCAGCATCCAGCTACAAACTGCGGAGTGTATCCCACAAACCATGCATCCGTAAAACTCTGTGAGGTTCCTGTCTTTCCTGCCGCTGGTCTGTGAAAGAATTGTCTTATCGATGATGCCGTTCCGTCGTTTACTACACCTTCCATCATATCGGTCATTATGTATGCAGTCTCTTCACTCATCACTTCGCGTGTTTCAGGTACTACTTCTTCTATTACGTTTCCGTTCCTGTCTTCAATCTTCGTTATTGCAATCGGTTCTACCCATATTCCTTCGTTATCAAAAGTCCCGTATGCATTTGTCATCTCAAGCGGTGTTACTTCTCCAACTCCAAGAGCTAATGAAAGGAAGTTAGGTAACTCCGACTTTATTCCCATCTTATGTGCAAGTTCAATCACTTTATCAATCGGTGCAAGTTCCATCGCAGTTCTTACTGCTACAACGTTTATAGATTTTTCTATCGCAAGTCTCATCGAAACCATACCACCCGTGCCGCCTCCCTTTGGACTCCACATCTTGCCACCCATGTTAATGCTCAATGGTTCGTTTGAAATCTGATAACCAGGGGAATAACCATTGTTAACTGCTACTGCATAAACAAATGGCTTAAACGATGAACCAGGCTGTCTCTTTACCTGCGTTACGTGATTTAATCCGTACTTCGTCCTTGTGTTCGGGTTCGAACCGACCATTGCCTTTATTTCTCCGGTCTTTGGATTCATCACAACAAACCCTACCTGAACTGTTGTGCTTATTATCTTAACTGAATCTATGATAACTTTGTTGTTCTTCATAGAGTCATATACCTTCTTCTTGTCGGGTTCGGTAGTAGCTTTCTTGTATGCTTCCGAATATTTTATAAACTTATCAAGATTACTTTCCAGTATGTCCTTGTTATTCTTCCAGTTCCAGCTTCCGTTAAAAGCCTTTTGGTAACCTTTCAGCTGTTCTGTAACTGCATCGTTTGCATGTTTCTGAAAACGTGTATCGAGTGTTGTGTAAACTTTTAACCCGTCCCTGTATAAATCAAATCCGTATTTCTCAGCTTTATCCTGAAGCAACTGTCTTACGTATTCAGTGAATTCAGGCGCTCTTGAATCTGTGCTTATTTCCTGCTGATTCAATGAAACTCTTATCGGTGCTGCAATCGAAGATTCATACACATCCTTAGTAATATAACTCTCTTCGAACATCGCATTAAGAACAAGGTTTCTTCTGTTCTTTGAATTCTCAGGCTGTTCTGTCGGGTCGTAATTCGTCGGTGATTTTAAAGTTGCAACAAGTATCGCACATTCATCAAGGTTCAGCTCTTTTGAACTCTTGCTGAAAAATGTGTTTGCTGCTGCTTCAATACCATAAGCGCCCTTGCCAAAATAAACAGTGTTGAGATAATAGGTTAGGATTTCTTCTTTAGTGTAAGTTCTTTCAATCTGAACGGCAGTCATAGCTTCACGCAGCTTACGGTTATAAGTCATCTCTTTTCTGTTGAGATAAAGATTTCCTGCTAACTGCTGTGTGATTGTTGAGGCACCTTCCTTCTTACGGAAGGTAATTAAATTCTTTATAAGTGCCTGTCCTATTCTTTGTAAATCAACACCCCAGTGACTGAAGAACTTTCTGTCTTCCGTTGCCACCAGTGCATTTATCATATCCTTGGGAATATCAGTATATTTTACCTTTGTTCTGTTCTTTAAGAAAAACTTGTCAATAAGTTCTCCGTTATCAGAATATATCTTGGTTGCTTCTTCAATTTTCGGATTTTCCAGTTCGGATAGTGACGGGAGTGATTGTGACAGATACACAAGGTATCCCGTAACTATCAGAAATACGAAAATCATAATAGTAAGAATAAACCCGAATGATAACTTTTCAGTCTTATTCTTTCTCGAAACTTTCTTGCGGTAACTCTTGTCCGCAAAAAACTTATTTAATTCTTCTTCTTTTTTCTTCTTCGATTTACCAAACATATTATGCCTTTGTTTCGGCTATTAATTCATCAATTATTTTATGATTCTCTAAATCATAATATTTCTTAAAATAGAAAATTCCTTCCGAAAATACACCGTAACTGAACGTCTTCATCCAGTCACCTAAATTTATATAAACTCCGCTTCCTTCATTCAGAAACAAAGGACGGTGCCTGTGTCCCATTATCACAAAGTCATATCCCTCATTTATCTTTGCAATTGCAGCATCTTTTAAACCGTCTTTTGCAGAATAGTCCTTCTGTGAAGTATAATCACGTGATTTTGATGAAGTACTCTTTGCAAGCCATAATCCAAAGTCGGGATGTATCCACGAATAAAGAAACTGTGATACTCTGTTTCTCAGTATCTTTTTCATTATTTTGTAACCCGTGTCATTGTACGCAAGTCCGTCTCCGTGATGTATGAAAAACTTTTTACCATCAATAGTTCTCTCTATATGTGTATTCATCATCTCAATTCCGAATTCATCGTATAAATAAGTACCCCGCCAGAAATCATGATTCCCGGCGAGGTATGTAATCTTCACGTTCGCATTTACTAAGTCGTATAACTTTGAGAATATTCTGTAAAACCCTTTAGGTACTACCTGTCTGTATTCTATCCAGGAATCAAAAAAATCTCCGACTATGTATAATTCTTTCGCTTTGTCTTCGATTAGTCTGTCAAAAAAACTAATAACCATATCTTCCTGTTCTTTCTTGTATGGATAGTTCTTCATCCCAAGATGAACATCGGATATGAAGTAAGTCGCATTTAACATTAAATGTTCTGTAACTTACTTAACTTTTACCGAAGTAGTAAAAGACTGACTGCCCATCTTGCAGGTTCCCGTTTCTGTGCTGCAGTATCCGAACTTTACCGTTCCTGTTATCTGTATCGTCGAACCGCTCGTTGCATTACTGCTTACTTTGAATTTATACTTAATAGTTGAGTTTTTAATGTAACCGTCTTCATCGGCTTTTAATATTGGTGATCCGCTTCCGGTTATTCCGTCGCCTGTGATTGATACTTCAATCGTAGGTTCCTGAGGAATCTTAACTTTGCTGCCGTGCTTGAACTTTATAGTTAATGTTCCTGTCGCGCCCGGTTTTACTGATTTTGTTGCTGTTACTTTTAAAGTCGGGGACCCAGACTGTGCTGATGCTTCACTACTTATTGAAAAAACAGCAAAGAAGCTGATAAGTAAAACTACCGCTAAAATTCTTTTCTTCATCTTTTTTAATAATTTAGTATAATATTAATACTGAATATAAAAATTTTAGTTCCATAATGTAATTCAAATCAACAACCAAAAATGTATTGATAGCAGAGAGTAACTCAAGTTCGTTATTTGAATCCCGATTCTCTTTATCGGGACATCCTGCTTGAGATAGAGTGGAATGCCATTAGAGGGTAACACAAGCATCCTGCTTGAGATAGAGTGGAATGCAATAAGTATAATAGAAATAATTAAAAAACACTCGAAAGTCCCAGCGGGACGACATAACAATAGCAAAAAGCATTGTAATATTTCAAAGTCCCAGCGGGACGACATATTTATTTAATAATACCTTATTCTTTCGGCGGGGAGTTGTATTCTTTCCGGATTTTGATACGTCTTAACAGGATAATTTTGTTGGGACAGGAATAGCAGGATTACAACACGAAGTCTTTGGAAATTTTCACTAGTGTAGGGATAAATTTTGTACAAATACCCTTGAAATATTATAGCAATTATATGGTATTCTGTCGTCACTTTGTCGGTGCTTACTACCAGCTCTCAGTAAGATCTAAGGAGAATATACAATTAATCTCACGCGAAATTCACGTCAGATTCACGCTAGTTTCACGTCACTAACACGCTATTTTCTTGATTCTTTTTTTAGAAATGCAGGTTTTTGGTCAAAAATCAGGGACTGTTCACTTATTATACTCTTGAATTGTGTTTTAGGTTCCCTAATGTAATGTATTACAAATATAATAAAACATCTTGTAAATGTCAAGCCTTTTCTCTGAAATAATTATTGCCGTATTCATTTTATTCCATTCATTTGTTCCTTATAATTTTATATTTTATCGCAAATCAACCTTATTCTTTGTATGGCGTATTTTGATAAAAGCTCCTTTGGAAAACTAAGAGGTAAATTCGGAAATTTTATTTCCCGCTTAAGATATGGTAAACCGTATATTTCTCCCGTGCCAAGCAGGTATAATACTAAGAGCGAAAAAGTGAAAACTATGCGAAAAGTTTTCTCGAGAAGGCAAAGACTTAATCACGAACTTCGCCGCTGTCCTAAACTCAGAGAATTCTGGAAAACTCTTGATGTTGAAGGTTTGAACGACAACACTAAACTTATGATTCGTAATAAAGACTTTGTCGCTTATGAACGTTTACTTTCCGGCATTGGAATTACTCCTGTCAGCTTTGACAAAAGTTCTGTTAAGAACATTGTTATTGAAGATTCTTACATTACATTCGATTTTAAACTCGAACGTGCAATCCCCAAGCATCTTGAACCGCCTTATGATGTATTCTGTGTATTTATTCTTGACAGATATTTTGATGAAGTTGATGATGGTTTTATAAGGAGGAAAAGTTTTTACTCGGGTACTGATTTTCAAACGATTGAACAGGATAGCGGTGATGTATATACTTCTTTAAGATTCCGTCAGTATTACAGAGCTGAACAGGTTAAGTACTTAGCAGAGAAAGCTTATCTTATGGTTGCTGCTGTTAAGTATAATGACCTGAAGAATAAGTACGAATGGACTGACACTTTCTTCGAAGAACTTGTTGATTTTATTCCCGAAGATAAAAAGAAAGACTACACCAAAAATATAATAAAGTATGACGATTAGACCTTAAATCGGAAACTATTTCAGGACTACCATCTTACGTGTTTGTATCACTTTCCCGTTTGCACTCAAACTGTAAAAATACACTCCGCTCGTCAACTCACTCGAAGACCCGCCGAGGCGGGCATCAAACTTCACCTCATACGTTCCTGCATTCAACCTCTCTTTTACAAGAGTCTTCACCTCCTGTCCCTGCAAATCATAAACCTTTAGCAATACATAACTGACAACGGACAACTGATAACGGATAACTGTAGACGGATTAAACGGGTTTGGATAGTTCTGGCTTAGCGAATATGAATCAGGTACTTTTCCTTCAGTATTTATTATTCCTATCGGGTCACCGCTGAATTTTAATATTGCACCATTGTCGCCCACAGCCCATCCAGTTCTTTGATTTGGAAAAGTAAGTGAGTATATTGCTGTGCTGTCTGGTGTGTCCTCATTAACCCAGCTCAATCCTGAATTTGTTGACTTCAGAAACATCTGGGAAAAACCTGTCGCAATCCATCCTTCAGTTGCGGTCCTGAATGACAGGGAATAGCCTATTCCAAAGTATCCCGTAAAGTAAGTATTCCAGTTCACTCCTCTGTTTGTAGAGTAGTTTATGCTTACTCCGTATTCATAATCTCCTCCTGCTATTACTACAGTGTTTGTATTCGGGAATGCTATTGAGTTATATGGCTCGCTTCCAACCATTCCTGACGTCCAGCTGATTCCACCGTCAGTTGTTTTCCATACGACTCCGCATACATCAAGGTATCCGCCTGCCGCAATTCCTGTGTTGGAATCAATGAATTTGAATGTCTTTACCGGAAAAGATGCCGCAAAGTTTGTATCAACGTTTGCAGGATACCAGTTGTTCCCTCCGTTGGTAGTTTTTAAGATTGATTTTGTTGAACTGTATGTGGTTCCTAAAAAACCCGTAGATGAATTTAAAAAATAAACCGTGTTAAGTAATGTTGTGGAATCCGGATACACTGTCGTTGTCCAGTTATTCCCTCCGTTTGTTGTTGAGTATATTATTGACTGCATATTGCTGCCCGAAATCATCCAGGCGATGCACCATCCGTATAATCTGTTGAGAAAAGAGATATCTATTATGTAGTCATTTGGATTTCTCTTTTGAGTAACCCAGTTGTTTCCTCCGTTTGTAGTATTTACTATCAGTCCCGAATCTCCGGCTATCCATCCGTACAAAGAATCACTGAAAACTACTTTCCTGAAATTCTCGCTGTAACCTGATGTTTGTTTAGTCCAGGTATTTTGTGAAAACAGTGGTATAGCAAAAAACATAATTGCTGATACCACTGTTAATATTCGTGTCATAAGACTTTACTGTTTTACTTCCTGCGGGGTTATATTACTTTTTGTTGTGTCAGGATTGTTAAGGTTTGGATTCTTTCCGATTGGAACTTCTTCATCTTTCTTTTCTTCTTTTGAACTCTTATCACAACTCTTCTTACAACAGCATTTACCGCATTTGTCGGTACTGTTTGGAGTTACCTCGGTTTTACTGCAACCTTGCTGTATAGTATCTTTTCCAGTGTATTTGCCGCTTATATCTTTTGATGATACAAACCTCATCGAAATGAAAACTATTCCGATTGCTGTCAGCAATACTAAACTGTATAACGCAAATCTCTTCATTCTTAATATTTAAACTTTTTAAATAACAGGCGTTCCCGCATAAACCGGGAACGCCTGTATGTAATCCTTATTTTATTAATAACATTTTCTTTGAAAGAGTATTCGAACCTGCGGTTAATTTGTAGAAATAAATTCCGCTTGTAAGATTAGTCGCGTCAAAGTCAACTTTATAGTTACCTGCTTCTAAGTTTGTATTCATTAAAGTTGCAACTTCTTTTCCGAGTGAATTGTAAATTCTTAATGATACATTTTCTGACTTTGGTAATCCGAATGATATTATTGTAGTCGGGTTAAATGGGTTAGGGTAGTTCTGGCTCAGTGTGTATTTGCTTGGTATGAATTCGTTTTCCTGAGATATCCCTGAAATTGCTGTTGTGCTTACGTATCCGATTCCCGTTCCCCAGTTTGAATTGTTATTTCTCATCGAAACAACCCATACATTCCCATTCTGCAATGGGTCTATACAGGCACCCGAATAATCGCCGAATCTGAATGAACCGTAGTGTGCTGTGCCACCTGCCTGTATTAAATACGATGGGCCGATTCCTGTTGCTCTGTCGTGAGCTATTACTCTTGATTCATTATAAACAGAGGCTCCGCCTGATATGTATGAAATGAATACTGTATCTGAATTATAAGGTGTTTTA
This sequence comes from Ignavibacteriota bacterium, assembly GCA_026390735.1. GTDB lineage: Bacteria > Bacteroidota > Ignavibacteria > Tepidaquicellales > Tepidaquicellaceae > CAIKZJ01. The sequence goes on along the minus strand of JAPLFJ010000006.1, from coordinate 57,330 downwards.
TATTTAGGGGCTACTTTCGGATATGTGAACCAGAGACCCGTGCTGCCGAACAATTGCTGTGCATCAACTGTGTTATCTGTTACGTTAAGTTTGCAGTATGAGATTACGCTGTTAGTATCATTTACTGTCCATGCATATTTTGAAGGAACCGCAGTATACATGAATAACTTTGCAACGTTACTTGAATTTGTTCCTTTGGTTAATATTATATCCTGTGTCCTGCAGTCGCCGGCATCTACTATAACGCTTCCGGGTTGCTTAACACTCGTTGGAACAGAATATGCATTTACTGTAATTGTGGACTGTCTTGTTAAAGTTATACCGCCCGTTGCTGACCACCATAATGGTTTGTCTATTCTCCAGATGGTATAATAATTGTTTGAACCTCCATAAGTATTGGCTAAATATGCTGTCCCGTAAGCAGTTGTCCACCACTGAACCGCGGGTTTTACTGTAAATGACTTACCTGCATTTGCATCTGTCATATTCCAGAAATCCCAATAGCCGGCTGACTGACCTGCGTAAACCTGTTTTGCTTTCAGAACCCTGATTTTTGCATATTGAAATGCATCTGCCTGATTATATTGATTCGATGTAATAATTATCGAAGTTGAATCCGATGGCGAATCATAAGATGTGATACCTAATCCGGGATAATCTGCCCAGTTTGTTGTTGTAGTGGATGCGTCTATGTGAGCGTTGAACTGGTATGTCCACCATGAACCTGTAGGGTCACTCGTTTGTGATACTGCAAGCCAGTAATATGCAAACAATCCGTCTCTTTCAAAAGCCAGCATTATCCATCTGTTTCTCCATGGGTCATAAACTACTTTTGGGTCAAACACATTCTTTCCTGGTCTGCCGAAAAAACTCTGTAATGTGTTACTGGTAATTAGCGGTAAAGAATTATTCCTGCCGTAAATATGAAATTGTTCATTTGTCACAACCATTACATGTAACATTCCTGTTGCAATGTCTGCATCAGCAGGCTGCCATCCGTTTTTATTCGGACCTGCATAACCTTTTATGCTTAGCGATGGACCGTTTGTGGCTTTATCTTCTTGTGCCCTTATTAAAGATTTCATGTCACCTGTGTTCCTGTCAGCAGGCAGTTTGCCTCTTTCCTGAGTATAGTTTTGTTCCAATAGCATTACCGACTGCGGTAATTCAGAAACGTTAACGACTCTTGGCTTAACTTCCTGACCTTGAAGATTCATTCCACTTTGAAAACTCTGTGAAAAAGAATTCTGAAATATTACCAGTAATAGTAATACGAGAGAAGTAAATAGTTTTTTCATTTCATTGTTTTAATTTATGAAAATATCACCTTTAGAAAATAACATATAAAATACAGTATTAATTATCAATATATTTTTACAAATATTTAAAACAGGTCTGTAAAAATATGTTTCCCAATAAATTCTCACGAAATGATAATATTTTCTTGAATATATTATGTAAGTTTGTACAAGATTAAAAAACAACATGAGTAAAAATTTATTGATATATCAGGCTTCGGCGGGTTCGGGGAAGACACGTACACTCGTAAAAGAGTATTTAAACCTTGCGTTTACAAATCCCGGAAATTACAGGAATATTCTGGCTATCACTTTCACGAATAAGGCAACCGAAGAAATGAAAACAAGGGTGATTGAGTATCTTGTGAAACTATCCGGTGGTGGAGAGCAGAAACTTGGCGAAGAGATTGTTTCTGACCTGAAAGCAAGAGGCGTTCCGACAAAGAATTTTAACCTCAGGAAAACTGCGGCTGATGTCCTGTGCAGTATACTTCACGATTATTCCAACTTTAACATAAGTACTATCGATAGTTTTTGTATAAGGATTATTAAATCTTTTGCTAAAGAACTCGGACTGCCTGTAGGTTTCAACCTTGAACTCGATTCGGCGGCCGTCCTTGATGAACTGACTAATCAACTGCTGGATACTATCGGGACTGATGAATTCCTCACAAAGTACATCGAAGATTATATAATGTATAAACTTGACGAAGGGTACACGTGGAATATAGATAAAGATATTAATACAATCGGAAAAGAAATATTCAACGAACAGTTCTGGCAGAGAAAGATTAAGATGAAGGAAGACGATGTATATGAAAGCAAAGAACAGACAAAAGTGCTTATTGATGAAATAAGGAAGGTGAAGTACTCCTTCGAGTCAAAAATGACGAAATACGCGAATGAAATAACGGATATTATAGACCTGAATAAAGTTGATACTAAAGACCTGGTGGGAGGAAACTCCACAAGCATCATTAATTACTGCATTAAAATCAGCAAAGGTGATTTTGCGGAGCCCTATAAAACTCTAAGAAAACGTATTGATGAAGGTAACAGCATTTTTAAGTCAAAGTCTTCTTATGCAGATACCGTTGACAGGTTATTCGCGGAATTAGTGGGGTATTACGATTCGAATGTTAAAGCATATATTACTTCGGACGTTGTTTTCAGGACAATATATAACATCGGAGTATTCTCTGATTTGCTGAGTCTGTTAAACACTTACAGAAAAGATAACCGTACAATACTTTCGACAGACATCAATAACTTTCTCCGCATTCTGATAAGTGATGATATCTCTCCCTTCATTTATGAAAAGGTTGGCGTAAAACTGAAACACTTTATGCTCGATGAATTTCAGGATACATCTGAGTTTCAGTGGAATAACATCAAACCTTTAATAGTAAACTCCCTTAGCGAGAATAATACTTCGCTTATCGTTGGTGACGTCAAGCAGTCTATTTACAGATGGCGTAATGGCGATATGCGTTTGCTTCTTGAAGGCGTTGAACGCGACCTTGCAGGGTTCCAGGATATGATACAAAAAGATACACTCAGCGTAAACTACAGGTCTCATAAAGAGATTGTAGATTTTAATAACCGGTTCTTCCTCAGGTTTAAGAATAATATTGTTAACAGTGAAAAACACGAAGGCGAGAACGAATACCTTGCTAAATCATACGAGGAAAATCTGCTGTGCCAGAAGAATAACGGCAGTAAAAACTCAGGGTATATAAACATAAACTTTTTCGATTACGCTAAAGACAGTGAAATATCTACGAATGAATTCTCTAACCAAAGAGTTAAGGAGATTTTATATGAGCTGAAAAAAGACGGGTATAAACCAAAGGATATACTGGTGCTTGTTAGAACGGCTGATAACAGCAGGGAAGTATCACAGGTTATTACAGAAGAAGGTTATGATGTTGTGTCATCTCTTTCCTTGCTGGTTAAGAATTCACCGAAAGTTAATCTTATTCTCGGTGCATTACGGTTTATTACAGACAGCACAGACATGCTTGCAAGAACTGAAATGCTGTACAACTATGCAAAGATTGAGAATAAAGATATAGCTCTGAAAAATTTGTTCTTTGACTCTAAAGATTATGATGGTAAACTGTTTCTCGGATTAATGCCCGATGAGTTCTTTAAAGAAAATGAGAAACCTAAAAGGCTTCCTGTGCTGAACAACCTTACATCTTATGAACTTGTCGAACACATAATAGGAATATTTAAACTTAATAAGGAAGCTGACCCTTATCTTATAAAATTTATCGATGAAGTGTTTAAGTATAACTCCGAAAAAGAATCGGATGCGGCATCCTTCCTCGAGTACTGGGAAGAAAAGAAGGGTGAAATATCTATTAACCTCCCGGAAGAAGCAAACTCAGTCCGCGTTATGACAATTCATAAGTCAAAGGGGCTTGAGAGCAAGGTGGTTATAATTCCTTATGCAAACTGGGGACTGGAACTCGACGGCAAAAAGGAAAAGATATGGACGTCAACAGACCAGCCGCCTTTTAATAAAGCCTCTGCATATTATATTAATGCAACACAGAGTGCTGCAGAATCTTATTTTGCAAAGGATTATTCCGAGGCTTCAAAGATGACACGACTTGATAACGTTAACCTTCTTTATGTTTCTTTCACGAGACCAAAAGAAAGACTTTATGTTAACGTTCCTGCAGGAAGAAACGCTTCCATTGCTAACGTTATTAAAGATGCAGTCACTGACGAGTACGGAGAGTTTATAAAAGATAACAGATTAGAGATTGGCATAAGAAATAAGGCCCCTGATGATGAGCCTGAAAGTGGTGGGCTGGAAACTATGGAAAACTTTAACTCCACTCCTTACTATAAAAAGATTATCATAAGACCTTCTTACAAAAAACTGAAGGTATTTGAAAACGAAAAGATGAAAGTTAAAACTGATAAAGGTGTAGTGGTTCATAAACTGCTGTCATACATAATCAAAGCAGGCGATATTGAGAGCGCTTTAAGTAAAGGATTGATAGAGGGGATTATAAATCAGACAGAGAAAGAAGATTACAGAAAACTTCTGATTGCAGTAATTAACAACAGGGAAACAAAAGAATGGTTTGAAGATAAATGGGAAGTCAAACCCGAATCTGATATTTTAACAAAAGATGGGAAAGTACTGCGGCCTGACAGGGTTATGCTGAAAGATGATTCTGCAGTGCTTATAGATTATAAGACAGGCAAGGAAGAAAAAGACCATTGTGAGCAACTTGATGAATACGGCGCAATACTCGGGCAAATGGGATACACGAAAGTTGATAAATACATATTGTACATTAATGATTACAAAGACGAAATAACCGTAACAGTAAAAAATCTGAATAAAGGAGAACAGGATGTCTGACTTCATAGAAAAAACAGCCCTTAAAATATTCAATACACATAAAGAGACACTCGGCGAAGTTATGGTTGTCTTCCCGTCTCGCAGAGCAGGTTTGTACTTTAAGAAAAGTCTTTCAGGTATGATAGAAAAACCTGTATGGTCACCAACAGTATTCAGTATTAACGATTTCATCGCAAAGTACTCTGATTTTAATCTTGGTGATAATCTTACTCTTCTTTTTGAACTGTATAAATCCTATAAGAAGTACTTTAATGAGGAATCATTCGATCAGTTTTACAGCTGGGGAGAGATGCTGCTTAAAGATTTTGACGATATTGATAAGTATATGGTCGATGCACGGCTGATATTCAGGCATATAAAAGACGAGAAGGAAATTGAATCGGGTTTTCCTGCCGAAATAAGAGAAGAGGCAAAAGCTTTCTGGGACAGTCTGCTTAACATTAAGACAGAGAATAAGTACAAAGATAACTTCCTGAAAATCTGGGACAGACTTTTTGATATTTATTCTGATTTTAAAGAAAGTCTTGTACAACAGGGGATTGCTTATGAAGGTCTGGCAATAAGAGAAATTGCAGAAAAGATAAATAATAAAGAACTGTTTAAAGGATACGGCAAGATTTATTTTGCGGGGTTTAATTCTGTAAATAAATGCGAACACACAATCTTTAAAACGCTTAAAGATAAAGGGCTTGCAGAGATTCTCTGGGATGCTGATGAATATTATCTGGATGATGAAAGACAGGAGGCGGGGAGTTTCTTAAGAAGAAATATGAAAACGCTGGGGGGGGAAGTAATTAAGTCAGATGAATCACTCCTCAATTCTGAAAAGAATATAAATGTTATAGGTTCTCCTTTAAACGCAGGAATGGTTAAGACGTTTGGTAATGAGCTGAGCAATTTTATGAAGACAAATAATACCACCCCTGAAAAGACATTGGTTCTCTTACCCGATTCGAACACATTACTTCCTGTCTTGTATGCTCTACCGGAAGAGGCAAACAATATAAACGCTACTATGGGATTGCCTCTGAAGACTACCCCGTTGTATAATTTTATAAGTATCGTTCATAAACTTCAGATTAATAAAATATCCGAGAAGGGTGTTCTGAAATTCTACCATAAAGATGTTTTGAGATTACTGATGCATCCGTACATAAAGTTTGCTTCAGTGAAAGAAATATTCCAGCTGGCTAATTCAATAAGAAAAGATAATGTTGTGTACGTTAATATGTCTAATGCACTTATTGACCGTCTGCCGGAAGGATATTCAAAACAACTGCTTCAAAGTATATTTTCTTCTGTTAGCGAAGTGGGTGAGATTATTAAATATCTGAATGATATAATAAACCTGCTGGCGGTAAGGATTGAAAAGAGCAGTGAGGCTGAATCAAATTATAAAATGTTTCAACTGGAATATCTGTACAACTTTTCAACACAACTGAACAGGCTGACTGATGCAATGGAGATAGACGGGATTGAGATGAACCAGATAACTTTCTGGAATATGCTTATGCAGATTCTGAATAATGCGGGTGTTGTGCTTACTGGTGAGCCGTTGAAAGGGCTGCAGGTGATGGGATTGCTGGAAACAAGAAACCTTGACTTCGAGAACGTGTTTATACTTTCTATGAACGAGGCGAAGATGCCGAAGGGTGCAGTGAGTTTAAGCTATATACCATATTCGCTGAGGAAGGCTTTCGGTCTTCCGACTTTTGAAGATAATGATAACATCACGGCTTATTATTTTTATAGTCTCATTCAGAAAGCAAAGAATGTATTCCTTTTCTACGATACAGAGGTTGGAAATGAGGTGAAAGAAAAGAGCCGATACATACTTCAGATCGAAAACGAACTGAAGGAAAAGAACCTAAACATTAAATATACGGGCAGGATTGTATCACCAACTGTTAAAACATCTAAAGACACACTGATTGAAGTAAAAAAGGATGATACGCTGGTAGAGTTTATGCTCAAAGATATTAAGAGGATTTCTCCGAGTGATATCAACAACTATATAGGATGCAGTCTTCAGTTTTATCTGAAGAAAGTTCTGAAACTAGAAGCGGGTGATGAAGTGGAAGAAGTTTTCAGTGCAGGAACCTTCGGGACCGTGTTTCACGGCGTGATGCAGGAATTATACACTCCATACGAAGGGAAGGATGTTAACAGTAAAACTGTGGACGGATTAATTGAAGTGGTTGACAATAATTTTGATGAAGTGTTTGATAAGTTTATAAAATCTTCAAAAGAATTAAAATCCCTGAACTTTAAGGAAAAGGGAAGGAATGTACTTTATAAATCAGTTATTCAGAAACTTGTAAGAAGATTGCTTCTTGAAGAAAAGAAAAGAGGGAGTTTTCATATATCTGGACTTGAAGACTGGATAGAGAAAGAAATAACTGTTAATATAGCGGGAAAAGAATGTAAGTTGAACATCGGAGGTAAGGTTGACAGGGTTGATGATGAGAAGGGAATTAAGATTGTTATAGATTACAAGACTGGTGATGCGGGATTAAAAAAGTTCGACAGCAAAGAACCTGATAAATTCTGGAAAGAATTATTCGTGGATACAAAACTAAAGGCAAACCTTCAGACATTATTCTATTCGTACCTGCTTTATCTTAGGGACGGCGGCGAGGCATACCAGGCTGGCTTGTATCCTTTGAAAGAAATAAGGGACGGAATAAAATATATGAGGGCGGAACCGTTTAAGAAAGATGAACTTGAGATATTCGGCAAGGGAATCAGAAAAATTATCGAGGAAATGTACGACTCTTCAAAGACTTTTGTACAGACGGAAGACGAAAAGAACTGCGAATACTGTGACTTCAAATCTCTTTGCAGAAGATAGGTGGTATAGAATTTATTCTGTATAATCCGTATTTTTTCGAAACAAATTGATACCGGACAAAGCATATTAATCTATGTTAAAGTATTTTAAGTATATTCTTACTGCAATTTATTATTTCATTACCAATGCTTACTCTCAGGACAGCAGATGGGTTTACGTGGGAACAAGTGATAATGCAAATTACTATTATGATTCGCGTACTATTTCTCGGGACGGAAATGCGGGGGGAGATACGTATTAAGTTTATGTACATAAATTCGGAGGAATGGGATTACTGCATTGCAAAGTACAAAGTGTTTATTAATGAAGAGAAATTAATAACTGAGACATCAATGTATTTTGACAATAACGGGAAAACGACAGAAATATTATCTGATGAGAAACTATCATTCGGGACTGAAACACCGGAGGAGGCGATTTACAAAGTATTTATTGAGAAGATGAATTAAACTGTTTTCCTTTAAATAAATGATTTTACTTCAAAGTACTCTTAGAACACAAAGTAAATAACATAAAACAGGGCTTAATAAGAAATTTTGTTCTCGCATTTCGGCAGAATTAGTTATTTGAGTTTTTCCTTTAATTTGGATAAATTGAGTGCTGTTTATCACACACGAATATTAATTAAATTTAAACAATAATATGGCAGAAAAGAAAGATTTTTTAAGAGAACAGATTCAGCACATTGATATAAAGGCGTTTGACGTTGTGCCTTTGGTTGAATCTTATAAAAACATGGCATTTCAGGCGAGGAATTTATACCGCGCGTCGAAATATTATGATATGATGCTGGAGGATAAGAATTGTTCGGTGATATTAACTCTTGCGGGTTCGCTGTTTTCGGCTGGACTGAAGGATGTAGTTGTTGATATGGTGAGAAATAATATGGTTGATGCGATTGTATCGACGGGTGCAATAATGGTTGACCAGGATTTCTTTGAAGGACTTGGCTATAAACATTATATGGGCACACAGTTTGTTGATGATAATGAATTACGTGATTTGATGATAGACAGGATTTATGATACATACATCGATGAAGAAGAATTACGCGACTGTGATTTTACCGTGGGCAAAATTTGTGATGCGCTTGAACATCGTCCGTATTCTTCACGTGAATTTATATGGCATATGGGTGAGTATCTTGCGAAGTACGGCAAGAACAAGAATTCCGTGGTTTTAGCTGCGTATGAAAATAACGTACCGATTTTTGTACCAGCATTCTCAGACTGTTCGGCAGGTTTCGGTTTTGTACATCATCAGTTTCATAATCCTGATTCGCACGTATCGCTTGACTCAGCGAAAGATTTTCTTGAACTGACGAAGATAAAGCTTGAAGCTTTCGAAACGGGATTGTATATGGTTGCGGGCGGTGTGCCTAAGAATTTTACCCAGGACGTAGTAGTTGCTGCAGACATTCTTGGTAAAGAAGTACCTATGCACAAGTATGCGATTCAGATTACTGTTGCGGACGAAAGAGACGGAGCACTTTCGGGTTCGACTCTTAAAGAAGCAAGTTCGTGGGGTAAAGTTGATACAACTTACGAGCAGATGGTTTATGCAGAAGCAACACTTGCAATGCCGCTGGTTTCAGGTTATGCATACCACAAAGGAAACTGGAAGAACAGAAAGAAGAGGGAATTCCAGAAAATGTTTCCTAACAAATCAGTAAAGTTTTAATAGAATTTATTAAAGCACACAATCGAAAGGTTGTGTGCTTTTTTAATAATCATACCTTATGAAAAAATTTAAGTTCAAAGCAAAACAGAGATGAAAAAGCTGCACACTGATAAAAGACGATTTTGACTGATGACCGCTGATTAAGAGACTTTTAAGTCTAAGAGATGGAAAGAAATTACAAATGAAATATTAAACAAAAACATCTAACACAAATATATTATTTTGTTCTGTTATGTAATAAAGGGAACCGGGATAAATGTCACTGCTTGAAATAATTCTGATTGCCGTTGGGCTGGCGATGGATGCCTTTGCAGTATCTGTTGGTGCGGGAACACTTGCTTCGATGAAGGATTTCCGTTCGACTGTAAGACTTGCATTCCATTTTGGACTGTTTCAGTTTCTGATGCCTGTTGCAGGATGGTTTCTTGGGAGCACACTGCAGGTATACGTGGAATCGATTGATCACTGGATTGCTTTTAGTCTGCTTGCATACATCGGGATTAAAATGATTCACGAGAGTTTTAAGAAAGAAGAATCACAGAAAGAAAATCCATCAAAGGGAAAGAACCTGATTATTCTTAGTGTTGCTACAAGCATCGATGCACTTGTGGTAGGTTTTACGCTGGCGATGCTTGATGTTAATATATGGTATCCGAGTATTATGATTGGTTTAATAACTGCCGGATTGAGTTTTCTTGGAATCTGGATAGGGAAGAAGCTCGGAATGAAACTGGGCAGGGTGATGGAGGTAGTGGGCGGATTAATACTGATAGGTATAGGTGCAAAGATACTGGTTGAGCATTTGTTTGGGTTGTAGAAAGATTTTTTACATTTACTTATAGCTTTGAAATTCTGAAATTGAAGTTAACAATATTATAAGGGAATTATGACAGAACAAAACAGGAGTTACACATCTTCGCTCGCAACACTCACGATGCTATTCTTTATGTGGGGATTTATCACAAGTATAAACGATATTTTAATACCATTCTTAAAGGGGGTTTTTGAACTCTCGCATTTTCAGGCAAACATGGTACAGTTTGCTTTCTTCGGTGCATACTTCGTGGTTTCGCTTTTGTACTTTGTATTATCCTTAACAACAGGTGACCCGATTGCAAAGATTGGCTATAAGAACGGAATCATAATCGGACTGCTGTTATCTGCAACAGGATGTTTTCTGTTTTATCCGTCAGCACAGTATCATTCATTCACATTTTTTCTTTCAGCACTTGCCTGCATAGGTTTCGGATTAACACTTCTGCAGATTGCTGCAAACCCTTATGTTGCAATGCTCGGAAAGCCCGAGACTGCATCAAGCCGTTTAAACCTTGCACAGGGGTTTAATTCTTTCGGTACTACCATTGGCCCTGTAATCGGAGGATACCTGATATTCAAATTCTTTTTAACTGATGTAAATCCCGGAGCTAATTCTGTTAAAACTCCATACATAATATTCGGTGTGATGTTTTTACTGCTTGCAGTAATAATGAAGTTTGCGCACCTGCCGTTATTCACGGGCGGAGAAAAGATTGAAAGAAAACCGATAGCATTAAAGCATTCTAACTTGTTCTGGGGAATGTTTGCAATATTCTTTTACGTTGGCGCAGAAGTTTCTATAGGAAGTAATCTGATTGCATTTCTTGGATTACCGAGTATTGGAGGGTTCACAGAAGTTGAGGCGAGTAAATATGTGGCTTATTACTGGGGAGGTGCGATGATAGGAAGGTTCCTTGGTTCTATTTCTCTGAGCGAAATGAAAGCGGCAAAAAAGTATTCTATAATGTTTGTGGTTGGTCTGGCATTGTTCGTGGTGATATTCCTTATAACGAAAGCAGATATTACAAATGTCTGGTACTACCTTTTATTTATGGCGGTAAACTATTTAGTATTTATACTTGGTAAATCGTTACCAGCAAGAACATTAACCATATTCAGTTTCTCTTCAATAATATTACTGCTGATAGGATTGTTTACTAACGGCAAAGTTGCTATGTGGTCTATACTCGCAATCGGATTGTTTAACTCGATAATGTGGTCGAATATATTCACGCTGGCAATTGACGGACTGGATAAATACACATCTCAGGGCTCGTCACTGCTCGTGATGATGATTGTTGGTGGTGCTATACTTCCGCTGATGCAGGGACTGTTTGCTGATATTATTGGTGTGCAGTATTCGTTGTTTGTTCCGTTGTTCGGGTATGCGTATTTAATATTCTATGGATTGTACGGGTATAAGAAGAGAGTGAAAGCTTAGAAAGAAACTTTACCACAGAGCACACAGAGCGCACAGAGAAATTTTAGGCAAAGAGCAAAAGGTATTAGAGTAATATTAAAAATAGAATTATAAATTTATATGAAAGAAGTAATAGTTGGAGTAGATGTTGGAGGTACAAATTCTCCGTTTGGGTTTGTCGATTCGGAAGGCAATATTCTTGGTAAGGGGTCGATAAAGACTTCGGACTTTGAATTGTTTGAAGATTATTTAGATGCATTACTGATTGAAGTTAACGCGGTTGCAGGAGCATTGAAAGATGTCAGCATAAAAGGATATGGAATTGGTGCCCCTAACGGTAACTATTACACGGGTTCTATTGATAATGCTCCAAACTTAAGATGGAAAGGGAAGATACTTTTCTCCGAAATGGTACGAGCAAAAACAGGGCTGCCTGCTTACTTAACGAACGATGCTAATGCTGCTGCAATTGGCGAGAAGGTCTTTGGTAATGCGAAGGATATGAATGATTTTATAATCGTAACACTCGGAACAGGGCTTGGAAGCGGAATATTCTGCGGCGGTCAATTGTTATATGGCTCAACGGGTTTTGCGGGTGAACTTGGACATACTATCGTAATAGATGGCGGAAGGCAATGCGGATGCGGGAGAAAGGGATGTCTTGAAACTTATGCTTCTGCAACAGGAATAGTTAAGACAGTTATAAAATTACTGAAGGAGAGAACTGATGAATCGTCGTTAAGATACGCAGACAAAGATAAGATAGATTCCAAATCAATTTATGATGCTGCAGTCGAGGGAGATAAATCAGCGCTTGAAGCTTTTGAATACACAGGAGAAATTTTAGGTAAGGCACTCGCAAATGCTACGGCATTTTCGAGTCCTGAGGCAATATTCCTTTTCGGCGGACTTGCAAATTCAGGTAAGTATATTTTTGAGTCGACGAAAAAACATATGGAAGAAAATATGCTTAACAATTTTAAAGGAACGGTTAAAGTATTACCTTCAGGATTAAAAGAAAATACTGCAGCAATGCTTGGAGCGGCAGCACTCTGCTGGAATGAAATGAATAAGTAATATTATTTAAGAACGAGTTTTCTTGTTTTCCATCTCCCAAGTCTAAACCAGATGGTGATGATTATACCTTTCAGTATAACTGTTGAGCATATTGCAATCCATATTCCATTGAGCCCCCATAACATCGAGAATAAAGCCGTAAGAGGTATGCGTAATGCGTTCATTGGCAGTCCGACAATTGCAGGCGGAAGTGAATCTCCCGCACCTGAAAAAGCACCGCTGAGTATAACTTCAGCAGCAGAGAATATTAAAACTGATGCTGCAATCTTATTGTAAACCGACGCAGCATTGATTACATCCGCATCGTTGATGAAAATCCTTGCAACATCTGCACTGAAAATAAAAAGGAGTAAACCATATCCGAACATTACCAGAGACGCAAATCCCAGAATTTTCCACGCGAGTTTTGCTGCACGTTCGGGATTACCTGCTCCGATGTTTTGACCTACCAGTATTGAACTTGCCAGTGAAAACCCAACTGTAATCTGATAAGCAAGAGACTCTGAACGATGTCCGATTCCGAGTGCTGCAAATGCTACTGTGCCGTAATCTGCTACAAACCTTGAAACAAAAACATAGATTAAGGAAAACCCGACTCCGTTTAACGCGATTGGAAATCCTATACGGAACGTCTCCAGAATAACAGGCTTATTGATTTTGTACTTTGACAGTTTACATATCAAATCTCTTTTCTTCATAATGAAGTATGAAATCACGAATGCTATCGAATAGGCAGTGAGTGTTGACAGTGCTGCGCCTGTCATTCCGAATGCAGGCACGAACCATAATCCGAACATAAACAATGGTGCGAGGAAAAAATTCAGTACTACTGCAAAGATTAATAAATACATCGGAGTCTTTGTGTCGCCAGCTCCTCTGAAAATTGAAGTAGCGGTTGAAAGAAGTGTCATTCCCGGGAATCCTATCAGCAGAGTTACTAAATATTCGTTGCTCAATCTTGCCTGTTCTCCTGAAACATTCATTAAAGAATAGAGAAGCGGAATAATGGGAATTAAAACAAGACTGAGAACAACCGTGTAAAAGAATGTATTTACTAAATTGAAAGTTGATATTCTTTTAGTAAGTTCATGGTTACCTGCTCCTGTTGACTGGGCAACAAGAGAGTTTGTTCCCGTTGCTATCATCTCACCCAGAGCAAGAAACCCCCAGACGAGGAATGTTGCAGTAGTGAGAGCCGCCAGGGATATTGCACCCATTTTACCGACCCAGAAAGCATCGACAATTATAAACAGAGACCTGACAACGGTTTGAAGTACAGCCGGTAACGCTAAATTGAATATTGTTCTTCTGTCTGACATTTATTCTTTTGTGAAAAGCATAAAATATGAATATTATGCGATTTAAATAACTCATTTAGACAGGTTTCTTATTATTTTGAATATAAAAAACTATCTTTTACTTTAAGTTTGTATTCTGTAATTTTTAACAGATGTCTAATTTAACAGTAAATTGAATAATAGTATTTTTGACAAGGTAATAACCGAAATTGGAAACGGTAATTTCAAAGGTGCGATAGCATATTGCGACGAATTGCTCGATAAATTTCCTGATAACCGAAGTGTTTATGAAATAAGGTCAGGTTGTCATTATGCGATTGGAGATTACGAATCAGCAATTAATGACCTCACTTATTCAATCGTAAAACTGAAAAGTGGTGTGGATACAATAGACGAAATTATTGGTTTATACAGCAAACGCGGAAAGATATACCTTAAAATATCTGACTGGCAAAGAGCCGCCGAAGATTATAAGAAAATATTATTACTGAATCAGAATAATCCCGAGATACAGAACAGTCTGGCCGTATGCTACAGAAAAACAGGAAACTACATAGACGCACTTTACCATGCCTCACAGGCGATAAGATTAAACAGTGAATTTGCTGAAGCTTATAACAACCGTGCAAACATCAATATAAGCCTTGAAAAGTTTGAAGAAGCAATTAATGATTATACAAAATCGATAGAGTTAAACCCTTCAAGCGCTAATGTCTATTTCAACAGAGGAAGTATTTATTACGACATACTTAACGATAAAGATAAAGCACTTCAGGATTTCGTAAAAGCGATAAGCCTTAAACAGGATTTAAAGGAAGAAATCAATAAGCATTATTCCGATTTGTTTAAAACACCTGATATAAAGCCTGAGGTTAAAGAGATTATTGTTCACGAAGAACCTAAACATGAACCAACACCTGAGATAATAGCACCTGTGAAAGAGGATACAAGTATAGGGTTCTCCCTTGATGAATTCGATTCGTTGTTTGATACTAAAAAACCTGAACCTGTTATTACACCGTTTCAGGATACAAATAAATCAGAAGGCATTAAGACTCCTGACTTTTCATCGTTGTTTGAAAAGAAAGAAGAAGAGAAAACAGAATCCGTTTCTCCAAAGGTTCCGGAAATGAACAATTCAGACGAAATAATCATTCCGTCATTTGATTTGAAATCGATGTTTACAAATTTAGATCAGAGCGAAGAAATTCCTCTGCCGGAAGAAGAGTTGTCTTTTCCTGATAAACCTGTTATTTCAGATGACGTAAAATTACTGCATAACGAGATACAGTCGGTGAATGAAGCGCAGGAAGAGCATTCAGGCGATATGGGTGGAATGAATTTTGATGCGATGACAAATTTTAACAATAAAGAAATAACCACTGAAAAAGAAGTAGATCTTTCAGGGGATATGGGCGGGATTAATTTTGATGCGATGACAAACTTTAAAGACAAGGAACCAGTACCTGATAATTCACCTGCAAGAAAACCATTCACGCAGGCCCCGCAGGAAAAGAAAAGTTTTTTAAGGAGTCCGGTATTCTTCATAATATTAATCGGTTTAATGGGTGCCATTATTCTGCTTTCCGTGCTTAAGTTTTTTAAGACTCAGGATAATCAGATTGTGAATGTTCCGACTGAAGTGAAAATTGATTCGAACGCATTAAAGAATACTGATACAGTAAAGGCGATAACGAAAGATACTGCCTCTCAAAAAGAACCTGAAACAGAAGTTGCAGAAACAAAAACAGAAGAAGTTAAAAAAGAAGAAACAAAGAAAGAAGAACCGCAAAAGAAAGCCCCGGAACTGACAACAAAGAATCTTGGGTTTATAAGTGATAAGAAACAGTTTGTGCTCTTCTCTGAACCTGACGGATATTATGTTCAAATTGGTTCTTACAAAGAGAAGTCAAAAGCAGACGAGAAGTTGCGGCTTCTTGAAAAAAGCAAAGTTAAAGGAAAAGTATACGAAGTCGATTTAAAGGAAAAAGGAATATTCTACAGGGTGAGAGCAGGGGTTTTTGCCACTCCTGAAGAGGCTAAAGAGAAAACAATCAGAATTGAATGATAGAAGTAGATATTAACAACCTGAAACTATTATCGAAAAAGGAAAGATATACCACAGTCTTAAAACAAGTGGATGCATTGCTTGAAAATGAAAACAATGTAATCGCAAACCTTGCCAACGTTACGTCCTTATTAAAAAGCACATTTGACTATTATTTATGGGTAGGGTTTTATCTATACGATAAGGATAAAAATAATCTTGTACTTGGTCCTTTTCAGGGAAGTTTAGCCTGCACACGAATTGAGATTGGCAAAGGTGTTTGTGGTACTTCTTTCAGAGATAAAGAGACAATAATCGTGGATGATGTAAATAATTTTCCGGGGCATATATTCTGCGACAGCAAATCAAAGTCTGAAATAGTAATTCCTGTTCTGTACGATGGAAAAGCCATAGGTGTTCTGGATGTTGACAGTGCCGAATATGCGTTTTTTGATGAAATTGACAAAATATATTTAGAAGAATTAGTGAATAAAATTTCGAACATACTGTCTTGAATAAAAATAGTCTTGTAAATAAGGTCAGGGTACGGAGTTCTTTCAATAAAGAACTCAGCAGCAATATATTTAATTTTGTTTTTGATGAAATTAAGCGTATCGTGCTTACAGACAGAAAACTCAGCATACTGGAACTTGGAGAGTTTGAAGTGGTACACAGAAAAATGCAGACTGTACCTGATGTCAGAAAGCAGGCAGAAATACTTTTACCACCTAAAGATAAACTGATTTATAAACCCTCAAAGGAATTAATCGACAGGCTTAAAGACTGATGATAAGATTTGAACTCATAAAGAGGATATCTGAGCAATTCGGGGTTGAAGAAATCGAGGCAGGAGTATTCGTCGACAGGATATTCGAATCGATGGTTTCTGCATTTAAGAAGGGTAAGAAAATAAACATACCTGAATTCGGTAAATTTAATGTTAACACTAAAACTATTAATGGTGTCAGACAAAGGTACGTTGTCTTTTCACCCGCAAAAAACTTTGCAGACGCAATCAATAAAAACTTTTCGGATCTTGAGCCGATTGTTGTAAACACCCTGAATGTAAAGCATAAAGCCATACTTAAGGTAAAAGAGATTATTCCGGAAGCTGATAACGAAGAATATTTATACTTTGAGTTTGATTCTTCAGGAGAAGAAATAAAGGAAGAAGAAAGCCCTGCTACAGGTTTAATAACTAAAGAGGTTTTCGTTAAAGAAGAAGAAACAGAACAGGAATCTTTTACAGAAGAGACAGCAGCAGAAGAAGAGGTAACACCTGCAGACGTTATTATGGAGTCGAAAACGGAGCAGAGTATATTCACGGACATAAATCCTGTTGCCGAAGAAGAAAATATATCAGATTCAAAACCCGAAGAAAGCATATTTAATGAAGAAGTAGTTGCGAGTGTCATCAGTCAGCAGACTGTATTCGCTGATAATCCAGTCGATATAATCTTACCTGAGGGAATACCTTTAACCGAGTTTACGGAAAACCCTGAAGAGCAGATTGCAGAAAACAATAAAATAATAGAAGAGGTAAAGTATACATTTACACCGGGTATCCGTGTTAGTCTTAAGGATGATATGAATATAGATAATATCAAAGAAGAAATCTTTGATATTTTAGTACGACGTGAAGAGATTATTAAAGAACTGAATGTGCATAACGCTAATGCCGATACAAGGCACGAAGAGATTATTGTTCCTGATACTGACAGAACTGAAATCCCGAAGTTTGAAGACCTTTTTGATTCTGAAACCAAGCCTGAAATAAAAGAGGAACCTGAAACAAAAGAAACTCAGGGTGAAACTGACTTCCCGAAATTTGAAGACCTTTTTGGTTCTTTTGATAAACCTGAGATTCCAAAGGAATCCGAAACAAAAGAAACTCAGGATAAGACTGACTTTCCTAATTTTGAAGACTTATTTGGTTTTGATGATAAACCTGAGATTCCCCAGGAACCGGAAGTTAAAGAAATTCCTAAAGCAGGGGACGACTCTAATGAATTGTTTTCTGAACTTGAAAATCGTATCAGGGAATTAGAAGAGCTCTCACAAAAGAAGGAAGAACTAAAGAAAACCGAGTTAAGTTCTCCAATGAGTCAGGAAATGAAGATATTCGGTAAACTCATTGATGATTCCAAGGTCGAAAAGCAAGAGCCTGAAAAACATGAAACCTTTCCTGAGATAATTATACATGATCCGATACCGGAGAAAGAGCATGTTGAACCTAAATCGTTGTCCGATGCTTTGCAGGATATGAAATCAGACGGAATAATCGAGCATCTTAAACCCGAAGAAGAAGTAAAATCCTATGATGATATATTCAGGAACAGCGAACAACAGTTCAAGCCGCAATTTACTGTTGAACCTGAAGAGAAAAACACGCAGGGAAAATTCTTTAAGGGATTCCTCTATTTCTTCTTCGTGTTTCTGCTGGCAGCCTTCGGTTTTTACGTATATAAAACCATGTTCACAAAATCTCCTGGCAATCAGACTGCTGATACAATCGGTGTCAGAAAGAGTGACTCAGTTCGTACAATGCTGAAGAAATCAAGTGATTCGATAGAAAAAAAGGATACTGCAAATTTATCAGCCGAGGATGAATCAGGTCAGACAGAGAGTTTTGAAGTCAAAAATCTTTACGGAGTTATTTACAGGCAACTGGGAAAAAGGATATACATTCAGAATAAAGTGTTTGATGACTTGTCCGCTGCGAGTGAACTTGAACTAAAGTTGAAATCGAATAACCTGAATTGTATTGTCGAAGGTACTACAAAGATTGATAACGGTCTTGAATACAGGGTCTTAGTCGGTCCTTTCAAGAGTATTGAAGAAGCCATGGACTATTACGAAAAGCATAAGGTCGTATTAAATTTTATTCAGGTTATGAACCCGAAGAAACCCAATCTTCTCGTTTTTTAGCAATCCGCAAAACTACTGCTCCTAATATTATAACACACGATATAAGTAATAATATATTCGGAAACAAATACGGATGCCTTGTATAAAAAGTTACCTCTGTGTTTATACCAACATAATCCGATATAATAAACTTCTCATTGATAGGGGACTGGTTGTACATGTTCCCGTAAGGGTCTATAGTACCTGAAATCCCTGTGTTGGCGCATCTGGCAATCCATCTTCTGTTTTCTATCGCACGGAGTATTGCAAACTGATTGTGCTGATAAGTGCCGAAAAGTTTTCCCCACCATCCGTCGTTTGTGATAATAACATTGAATGTAGAACCCTTTTCAGAAAATGCTGCAAAGAATTCCGGGTACACTGTCTCGTAACAGATAGCGGTACAGAATTTATATTTATCTTTAAGTTTGAATATTGTTGTGTCCCATCCAATCTGGAAAGAACTTATGCCTACCGACCAGCGTATTAAATCTCTAAGAATTGCAATTCTTTCCTGATAAGGCATCCTTTCGCTTGCGATTACCAGTCTCATTTTTGCGTACTTCTGGTGCGATACTTTCTCTTCTCCGGGCTGGATTAACACTGCTGAATTAAACGTATCGTACTTTTTCCCTGACCCTTTATTCTCTTTCGAATCGGATTTTGCTTTGATACTGTCATTATAATATACCTGGTCGGGAATCCCAATCAATAAAGGGGTTTTGGTTTCTTCTACCGCGGATTTAATAAGGTCATATTTATCACTGTAATAACTATCAAGAAGATAGAATGGCACTGCCGTTTCAGGCAGTATCATTAAATCAGGTTTTGGGTTTGCAGTATCGGAAAGTTTAATTAAGTCTATATAATCATTCACGAGGTCTATTTGTTTCGCTCCCCATTTCTTCCAGGGGTTAACATTTGGCTGAATAATGTTAACTTTAACTTTTCCCTCAGAAACATAATTCGTGTATTTCTTTGCGGGCGAAGTTATAATGGTATATAAGTCAGGAATAAAATACAGGACGAAAACAACTGCTAAAAGAACTATTACATCTTTCCTTCGAATAAGTTTTCCGAAAGAATCTTTATGGTTAATTGATTTTTCGAATATGATATAAACAAAGCAGCTAATTGTCATAATCCAGAATGAAATACCGTACACGCCCGTAATTTCTATAAACTGAATTTTGTGTAATGCAGATGAAAAAGCGTTTCCTGCTGTAAGCCATGGGAAACTCACTTCAGGCAGGGCATAGAGATATTCTACTGTTACCCAGATAAAAGGAAGTGTGAATAATGAGATAATATTTCCCAGTGCAGGATTCTTTGTTTTAAAGTATCCTGTAATTGATTTTCTTGTGTAGAAATATATTATTAAAGGTAATGTTAAGAGAGCACTATGTATAACCATTTCAAAGAACCCGCCGAGTATCATAAACTTATCTGCACCTTCTCTTAGTCCGCTCAGACTTATCCACGAAACAGTAACAAGTTCGAAAGAAAGCAATGCAAAATATGACTTAGTAAACGCCTGTTTAAAGTTTTCGGATGAATGTATGAAATGAATCAGCAGTACGATACCCGGAAAATACAGAGTATAGATGTTGATTGGCGGGAATGCGAAAGCAAGGCATAGTCCCGAAAGTATATACAGTAAGGTTCTTTTAAGCTTCAATTAATTCTTGAGTATTTTAAGTTTTTTATTAATGGTGTCCCATACATAAACAAAGAAAAGCCCTGCGATAATTCCAATTAATATTCCTGCAAGAACGTCTGAAGGATAATGCACTCCAACAAAAACTCTCGAAATGGCCATCAGGAAGGCTCCAATATAGAAAGAGATTTTAAACTTAGGGTAGAAGTGCGAAAGAAATACTGCGCCGGCAAAATTGTTTACAGCATGCGACGAAGGGAATGACAACGACTGAGTACAGCCTACGAGCAAATGCACACCGGGCAGAACATTGCACGGTCTTATTCTTTCAACTGCATGTTTTATTAAATTACTGCTAAGCTGGTCAGTTGCTGCTATTAAGACTAAAAGAGATATACCGACAATCCAACCTTTTCTGCCTCCGCCAATCATAAGATACAGGAACATAATAACGTAGAAGATTTTCCAGTGATTTATTTCCGTAATGAATGGCATAAAGAAATCGGTTGCGGGATTTGCCAGAGTCTTGTTTATAAAGTAAAAGGCCTGAACGTCTATATTGTATAAGAAATCAACCATTATTTGTGAAGTATAGTAACGGCATTTGCAGAGCAGCCCTTCTTTTCGCCAACGAATCCGAGACCTTCGGATGTAGTGGCTTTAATTGATATATGTTCGCATCCGATAATCTCTGAGATATTCTTCTTCATCGCGGGAATGTACTTTGCAATCTTAGGTTCTTCGAGTATAATCATAGAATCAACGTTGCCGACTTTCCATCCATCCTTTGATATTAAATCATAGACGTGCTTAAGCAATTTTAAACTTGAGATGTCTTTGAAGGCAGGGTCGGTATTCGGGAACTGATGTCCTATATCCTGAAAACCAGCCGCTCCGAGAATTGCATCGCATATTGCGTGGAGCAGTACGTCGGCATCGGAATGACCTTCAAGACCTTTGCTGTGAGGAATTTCCACGCCTCCGAGAATCAGCTTTCTGCCCTCTGCGAGTCTGTGAACATCGTAACCGTAACCTATTCTGAAATTAAAATCTGTCATACATTAAATTAAAATTTTTATAGTATTAAAACAATCGAATAAGGATGCGTTGAGTTTGAATTTAATATAAAGGTCATTGCTCTTATAGACGACCATGAATGATTTGGTGGTAGTTTTGTACGGGTTGAATATATAGAGACTATAAGGAACACGACAGTGAACCGAAAGAGAAACGAAGGAAAAGTGCGTTTGAAGTGTGTTTGAAGTGTGTTTGAAGTGGATAAATGCCCTATTTGTTGTTTTTTCATAGAATTAGGCTATTCTAAAGGAAAAAACAATTTATATTTAGCAAAGCGGCAGATTATTGAATCCACTTCACACAATAAACATAAATATACTAAATATTTTATTAAATGTCAATAGGGGAAAGAATATTTTTTAGTAAAAACGTACCACTTCCGTCACTGCGGATCTTCAACCAGGAGTGAATATTTTAATGATGAAAGATGGTATTAGGTTTATGTATTATAAGTGAATTAGAAATCCCATAGGGATTTCATATTAATCATAATTATTAAACGGGATTGGGTTTGTGGGGCATATCTTTTCTACCAATATATAATCCCTACGGGATTAAAAAGATTGCTTTATTATTGGCTCAGGAATGCATCGTGAAATGGGCTGGCGTTCGTTCTTCAAATTTGAAATTTTAAATGTAAATTTGAAATTTGAAATTTAAACTTTAAAATTTGAAATTGTCACTTTAAAACCATCATCTTCCTCGTCTCCGCAAAAGTCTGGTGAGTGGTTTCGCCCGAGACTATTATCTGATAGAAGTAGATTCCTGTGGCGAATTGCGAAGCGTCGAAATCGGCAATGAACTTTCCCTTACCCCAGCGTCCGTTGACGAGTTCTTTCACTTCGCGTCCGCGGGCGTCGAATACTTTCAGCGTTACGTGCGACGGCTCTTTGAGTTCGAACGGAATGTTTGTCGTTGGGTTAAACGGGTTCGGATAGTTTTGTCCGAGGGAATATTCTTCCGGTACTTCTGTACTGGATTGATTTAAGCCGGTTATTGCCCCTCCGCCGTTAGTAGTCCTTGCCATATAAAAATCATTACCCGACCAGGTAAACCCTAATAATGAATCAACCATGTATATCCAAGCATTGGCATGTATGGCGCTTGCTTGTGTCCCCCACGTGATACCGGAATTTGTGCTTGTAAAAACCAAATTGGAAGTTGCACCGCACCATATTCTATTTTTAGTTAAAGCGAATATATTGAGTGCATTACCTAATGTTGCCAAAAATTGAGTAGACCAGCTTAAACAGCCATTATTTGTTTTTAGTATTTTATTATTGTTTGTGAAAGCACCTATCACTACCCAACCTGTATCCTTATTTACAAAACTGAAGCTGTTCACATTATCAGAGGAACCCGTACTAATTTGCTGCCAAGTAAAACCACTGTTTGTTGTTTTCCAAAACAAGCCTGCTCCGAGTAAGTAACCGCAATATTCTCCGTTGTACTTTTCTTTGAAGAAAAATAAAGTCGCAGACGAACCGCCGGCGCCGCTTGATATTTGTTCGAGCGTTTGAAATCCGTTTGTTGTTCTTAATGTAATTTGAGTCGGAAGTGCAAACGCGTTTACCCATCCCGTATCCGCATTTACCATATAAAAGCCGCTATAAACGTCAGAATATGAACTCTGCATTGTAGTCCAGTTATTTCCGCCGTTCAAAGTTTTAGACATCAAATAAAATCCCTCATATTTACCCATTGCATAACCAAGCGTATCATTGATAAATTGAAATGTAATGACCTTTGCAGAATCAGAATAAATCGAAAACCAGTTTAAGCCGGAATTTGTAGTTTTAATGAGAGTATAGTGATTGTTGGTCTGTTTAACAGTTGCCCAGCCGGTACTGGTATTTGTAAACTGCATTTTGTAAACACTACCTGCAACTGGTAAGTTGATTTGATACCACTGACTGTTACAATAATTAAAAGTAAGTAGCAGTTGTAAAATGATTATATAAGATATTCTTTTCATTTTTCTTCTGGTGTGATGTAATTTAATGTTTTGGGATTTCAGATAATACACATTTTTGGGGGATATGGGATTATTCTTCTTATCCGCAACATTCCTTCGGAGTCACCTACCCAATCTTGTCATTCCCGAACGAACTTATCGGGAATCCACATTACAGGTGATACTATATGGGTCGTCCAATCTTTATGTTTATGGATTCCCTCTTAAAACATGAGGGAATGACAAATTAAGGAGTATCTTACTCGCTCTAATACCTTGTCACTTTGTCACTCTGTTACTTTGTCACTTTAAAAACATCATCTTTCGCGTCTCCGTAAAAATCTGGTGAGTGGATTCGCCCGATACTATAATCTGATAGAAGTAGATTCCTGTGGCGATGGTCGCAGATCCGCCGAGGTGGACGTTGAAATCGGCGATGAACTTTCCTGTGCCCCAGCGTCCGTTGACGAGTTCTTTCACTTCGCGACCGCGGGCGTCGAATACTTTCAGAGTTACGTGCGAAGGCTCTTTGAGTTCGAACGGAATGTTTGTCGTTGGGTTAAACGGGTTCGGATAGTTTTGTCCGAGGGAATACTTTTCGGGCACTATGCTTGGCACGAGTTTGATGCCTGTGAAGAATGTAGTGACGTTACCGCCTGTTACAGTATGCAATTCGTAAGTTTGGCCACCTGACTTCGCCCAACCTACTTTGTCATTTACAAACTGAATAAACCCGAAAAGACCTACTATATGAGTAGAATCGGCATTCTGATATCCCCAGTTTAAACCGCCATTTGTAGTTTTATATATTGGATTAACGGGGTTCGTGTAATTACTTAAAGCACCCACCATCCAAACGGTATCTTTGTTAATGGCAGAGAAACTTGAAGGACCCCAAAAACCTTGACTGACATTTGGAGTTTGTTGCGAAAACCAATTTAAACCGCCATTTGTTGTTTTCTTAATACTGTCATAACACTTCCAACCCGTCAAACTATCAACGAACATTATACTTGTGTATGTTTCACCGGGTATTGCAAACCAGTTAACACCTCCGTTTGTGGTTTTACGCATTTCACCGCCAAGACAGAATCCCATGTTTTTGTTGTACATGTAAATAGTAGATGGCTGACCGCTTCCTCCTGTCGGCCCCATTGCCTGCCAGTTGTAACCGCCGTTTGTAGAGCGGTAAACACCACCGTTAAAACCACTGTTTTTTACTGCTAACATTGTATCCTTATTTATTATTGCAATGTCATTTGCATACAAATTATTTATGATGACTTCCCAGTTTGCACCTCCATTTGTTGTTCTAAACATTTCAGTCCAACCAAATGCATAACCAGTATTTGAATCTACAAATCCAATTTTCACAAAATTCCAATTAGAATTTGTTTGGGTGTAAGTATAATTAATATTCCAATTATCACCTCCATTAGTAGTCTTCAAGATATAAGCTTGCAAGGTAGAGTTTGTGTTTGTCACTGCATATCCCGTAAGACTATCAAGAAAAGTAATGCTCGTAATACTGCTTCCGTTCAAATTCGGAAAGAACTGCTGATACCAGCCCTGAGTTATTAACTTATCCGACTGGAATGCCGTGGCAAAAAACAACAGGAACAATATGAGTAATGATATTCTTTTCATACAATTGGTTGTGCTGTAATTTAATGTTTTGGGATTTCAGATAATACACATTTTTGAGGGATATGGAATCATTCTTCTCAACTACAATTCCTTCGGAGTCACCTACCCAACCTTGTCATTCCCGAGCGATCTTATCGGGAATCTATATTGAATGATAATACTTTTTGGGTAATCCATTCTTTGATGTTTATGGATTCCCTGTAAGAACATCAGGGAATGACAAAAAGAAGGGAATGACAAAAAGAAGGGGATGTCTATGGAAAAAAATGTCAAGAGAAAACACTATACCCTTAACGAAAGTTAATACTCCGTTCTGACATTTGGTCGAACTTCCTTAGTAGAACTTATACCTGTTTAAAAGAACAAAAGTTTATTATTGTTTTAGTTGCCGTTCTTTCTTTACTCGATGTCTGTTTGTTTTATTGTTTTTTCTATGCGTCTATTTGAGCTCTCTGATCTAACATGTAGATACTTGGGCTACGGTAAATTTTAGAATAAAACCGGAGAGGGTTAACCGACAAATTGGCATGTCATCGACAAAATAAGGATTGCCCTATATTTTGTTGAGCTGCATCATCCCCGTTGAACTCTCTCTCCATTTCTTTAAAACAACTTTTTAAAACAATTTATAATATTCTTTTGAATAAACTTTCTCATTATCTTTTTTACCACATCATCCATCTGCTCTTTTCTTTTAAACTATTGGTAGTCTTTTCAGGGACTCTAACCAAATTAGTTGTGCTTTTATATTTAGTCTTGTTTTCTGTCTACTTTGATTCTCTCCATTTATATGGGTTGTATTTCGTACCCGTCTTTAATATTCCATATGTTATTATTGCTATGCGTCTTGATAATTGATTTCGTGCATTTTCTTCTGACAGCCCTCTTTTTAACAATGAATCGTAATATTCTCTTAATGGACTATTACCATTGATGACTGACATTGCTGCTGTTTTATATACTGACTTTAACCTTCGGCTGTATCTTGTTTTCTTCTGTCCATAATTTCTGCCGCCGCTCATCTTTTGATATTTTACAAGGCCGCAATAGCTTAAATAATTACCTTCATTCTTAAATCGTTTTGCATCTATTACTGTTGCTAATATCTTTACTGCTCCTATGGTGCCTATGCCTGTTACGTCCTTTAGATGTTTTAATTCCGTGTCATGGCTTATTTTTTTGGAAAACATTTTATCGTATTCCTTCTTTTGCTTCTCGTATAAGTCTATCCTTTTGTCTTTTTGGGTTATTATCCAAGCAAGTGTATCGTCTCCTATATCTTCTTTCTTCTGGTAGGATTTTCCCATACTTCTGTATATTGCAGATTTCTCATTCTTCACCCTTACACCAAACTTCACTAATTGCTCATATTCACTTACAAGTTGTCTTAATTCATACTTCTTGTCTAAGCTGTGATAGACTTCTTTTAATAGACCGCTTCTTAATAGTTTGCAAAGGTTTGAAGCATCCAGCTTATCTGTCTTCGGTCCATCACTTAATAAACTATTTCTGTAGGGGTCGCATACTAATATCTTCTCTGCGTATTCAAACAATTCTACATACAACCAATGAGTTGATGTGGTTTCTTCTATTGTCACTATCTTTCTTCCCTTTAAGCTAATTAAGTAGGCTTTCAGATGATCTATGTCTGAATCTACATCTATAACTCTGGGTTTGTTACCATCATTTCTTATTGTGGCTATTGCCATATTTCTTTGTGAATAATCAATTGCAATATAATACTCATATTTATCGTTATTGATTTTAACACTTTTTGTACTTATCTTTTCCGTACACATTTTAGGTCTCCTTTCATTTTTGAGATGCCAATTTTTAAATACTTGAAATTAGTATTTATGCACCGCTAATGGAAGTGAGACCTTTTTCCAATATACCGACATCCTTTTTGGGTGTTTTCACACAGCCTCTCCTGCTTGGGAAGGCACCAACACAATAAGTTCTTGTAATTCAAGATCCCGACCCTGGTCATTTTCCCATTAGAGTTTGTGTATTTATATCTTTCAGGATTTGAACCAAAATTGCTTTTGAAAGTAAAACAAGCTTCCAGCTTGTTCCAGTATTCCTGCTCCACACTCCGCAGGAGTTGTACGTTTATACCCAGATATCTCCTGAAAAATCAGATTTCTCTATACCGTGTGTATTTAGTCTGTATTAAAAGTCTATATGGAGTGTATTAATTCCCTATATAGAGTGTATTGCCTGTGTATACCATGTGTACTGCTGTCTGTTGAATTAATCTTAACAGGAATAATTACAATAATAGCCAAAAAAGTAATTACACTATTATAAAATTGTCTATATATTATACAGGCTTGGGATAGAGGGGATGAGTATTTTAGCATAAAAATCAGTACTATTCTGTGTCATTTCAGCATGCTCTCAGCGTGCTCAAAGTCAGCTCTAAGCAAACATCTGCGCCAAAACTGCGTCACGTGTGCGCCACTACTGCGCCATTTTCCTGATTCTTTTTTTGAAAGGTTGATTTTCGGTATTATCTGAATTTCATTGGTATGCTCAACGGTGTTTATAGGCAAATACCTATTCAGATAACTAAGTACAAATATACTAAAATATCTTTTGAAAAACAAGTGAAAAAGTGTCCTTACGGAAATAAAAAACGCCGGCTTGACTAGAACCGGCGCTTTCTCTTTTCAAAGAGATGAAAAAATGCTAATCTTATTTTGATATTATCTTGTATGTGAAGTCACTTCCTGCAAATTTCGGGTCTGTCCAGAGATTGAGCGATTCAATCTTGTGTGAAACCATATGGTTCAGGAAATTGCTTTCTCCGTTAATCGATTTAAGTACAATCTTTCCGTTGCTTTCTATGGTGATTGTTACACTTGTTTCACCTGCTATGTTCTTGTCCTGGAAGTTCAGCCAGGTTGGTGTCTTTAACACTTCAGCAAGCTCTTTGTAGATTTGTACGTTTAAATCTGAAATTTTCAGAGGTTCGTTGTTTCCGGCTTTTACTATTCCCGCCGAGAATATGATTGCTACTGCAATCATCGCTATTATCTTAGTTTTGAAGTTTTTCATAGTGTTTTCCTTTATTCTTTGTTGTTGTTTTCTAATTGAACTACTTAGTTAATATTCGTATCTTTTATACGAAAGTTTCGTTTTATTTTTCAGGACTTGTATTGTTTACAATTCCTTAACATTAAATCCCTTTTTACAGATATTTTAATCAATGGAAAAGAATTATAAACTGTCAGTACCGAATATTAAGGATAAACAAAGGCTCGATAAGTATATTACTGTTTTTGTTGAAAATGCCACACGCACAAAGGTGCAGAAGGCAATCAACCGCGGCAATGTTATGGTTAATGGTAACTTTGTTAAGTCGAATTACATTCTGAAACCTTATGACGAAATCGAAATAGAACTTCCAGTTCCAGATAAACAGGATATTCTTCCAGAAAACATTCCGCTCGATATTGTTTATGAAGATGACTTCCTTATGATTGTGAATAAACCTGCTGGTATGGTCACGCACCCCGCATACAAAAACTATTCGGGTACACTCGTGAATGCTATTATGTATTATGCTGACAGTAAACGCGAAACGCTTTCCAGTATGAACGGCTTCGAAAGGGCAGGCATTGTTCATCGCCTTGATAAAGATACATCGGGTCTGCTTGTTATAGCTAAAGATGAAGTGACGCACAGTAAACTTTCCGACCTGTTTATGAAGCACGATATCGACAGGGAATACCAGTCAATCATCTGGGGACACCTGAAAAAGAAAGAGGGGATTATTGAATCGCGTCTCGCACGTGATAAACGAGACAGGAAAAAAGTAGCCGTGCTGAAAGATGATGAAGAAGGCGGCAAGGTTGCAATCACAATGTTCACTGTTCTCGAAGAATACGATTATCTTAGTCTTATAAAACTGAAATTAAAAACAGGCAGGACTCATCAGATAAGGGTACATCTTTCAAACTCTGGACATCCCGTCTTCGGTGACGAGACCTACGGCGGCAGGGTACCGCACTCTATAAACCTAACGAACAATCTTCGTTCACAGATAAATAATCTGCTCGAACTGATGCCGCGTCAGGCACTGCACGCAAAAGTCCTCGGCTTCGTTCATCCGCGTACTAAAGAAAAACTCTTCTTCGAATCACAACTCCCGCCTGATATGCAAAACATTCTCAACATCTTGAAACCCATCAAACCAAAGAAATAACAATATCTCTTCTTAGTGCTTAGTGTTTTGGTGGTAAATATTATCTAATAAATAAATCTTTAATCTTTTAAATCTATTAACTATCCGAGTCAATCCGTTAAATCCGTATCTATCCGCGTTCCATTCTTCCATCTCTTCTCTGTGTTCTCCGTGAAACCTCCGCGTTCTCCGTGAACCTACTCCAAAAATCAGAAGTGCTTCATTATAGTATCGTGAGAAATCCTTCCCCCCAGATGTCCAGTATAAACCATCATCAGATTCACCCCTATTATCAGCAGCAGCAACACAAGCCCGAACCACACAGGCACTGCCTTTTCTTTCCTGAATAATACCAGTGCAATTAACGAAATCCCTGCAGTAACTTCCATCGCAATCATACTAATCTTTGCAAAGTCTTCGTGAGGTTCTATGTTCTCTTCCATCACTCCGTCATTTCCTTTTACAATACTCGCAGCCTTATCACCCGTCATAAACACAGGTATCGTGATAAGTCCGATAAGCACAAGCAGAAACATTCCCAGTTTCTTAATCTTATCGTTGTTAATAATAACTGCATAAATTAATACAAGTACAACCATCATCAATCCTATCATAGGAAAGTGATTAAGTATTAAATGTAAATGTGCTGAGTTCGGCATTTCATCTCCCTTCAATTTATATGTATAAACATACATTTTTCTTTGAAAATTCCAAATGCAATAAACTATGATTAAAAAATGTAAGGTATGATTCTCTTCGTACGTTTTTTGTATTCGCTGTATTCCGGAAATCTCTTTCCGAGTAACTTCTCTTCGTAATTAAGTTTCATAAGCAAATCTATAAGCAGTATCACAAACATCATCAGGTTGAATACCGTGAAACTGTCTATCACATACATTAAAGTTAATCCCAGTACGGATGTGTACATCGGATGGCGTATAAATTTGTAAGGCCCTTCAGCCCGTAACTGTGCGCCTTTTACTACGTCGGGGGCTATGTTGAAATCAAACTTCATAACGAAAACAGCCCTCATTCCAATCAGTAGAAAGAGGGCTATTCCGAAAACCAGATATAAATTTTGTGGTACTATACTTACGTTTAAAAATATTACTATTATACTGGCAAACTGAATCATTACGTAAACTGCCGATTCAAAGGATGCCGGTGCTAATCTCATTAATTCATCTTTATTACGTCTTCAACATCGCGTCTCGGTGTTGACTTCACTTCCTTGCCGTATCCCATTCTTAAAATCATCTGTGGATAGTTAGGCGAGTCTACAAGTAATTTAAATTTCTCAAACAATTCCGGAACTTCAAGCGGTTGATTCAGATACGATGCCGCTATTCCTTCATACGCTGCCTTAAGGAGTATTCTTTCAAGTGCCATTCCTGTTCTTAACCATTCATACGGTTTGTCTTTCTTGGTTTCCATGTAAGCAAGAAATGGTGAACCCTTCACAAGGTTCCTGTCGCGTCCTGCCTGAATGTCGCCCCAGTTAAGGTTGCCGATAAAGAATGGACTTCCGTACGAAATCAAATCACCCATTCCGAATGCGTATCCCGGAATACCGTCTTTGCTGTTTGAACGGTTAGGATGCACCCACTGAGCAAGTTCTCTGCAGAAACTCTTGTTCTGTGACTGTGCCCTGTCAGCTATTTCTATTAACTTTGTAATCTCTTCCTTCTTGTCAGCATCTTCTACTATTGCGAACCTTACGTCTTTATCTTCTGCAGTTATTGCGATAAGTTTTTGCTTTGTTATTCCGTCAATTAAGTCGTCTGCAAAGGGCAGTCTGTTAGTTCTTCTTTTTAAAATAGATTTGAAGAACATTTTGTCTTCATCGTTTGGCTGGTAATCTCTTGTTTTAATCTTGACCGATGCCAGTAAATCGTTATCATTCTCAACAGGGAAGTAAGTTATCTCAGGCTCAAACCCGAAATACTTCATCGCAACAATTAGGTTTGTCATTGCAGCTCCGCAGCTTATAATCAACTCTCTGTCATCCGGGTCAATTACGGGTAATGCTCTTGTTCTGTCAGCAATCAGGTTTAATGATTCGTCGTGTACTTCAAACGACCATGGCTGTGTGTTGTGACCGGAAGGCGCGAGGATTGCATACCTTACGAAAAATTTAAACTTTTCCTTTATACTTCCGAACGACGGGAAATGGTCTTCGGAAACTGCCCACGCTACAAGATTATTGCGCATTTTTTAAAATCTCCTTATAAATTTAATTACCCCAATATAATTAAATCCTTTAAAAAATTTAATATTAAAATTCAATCGTACGATTTCATTAAAAATACTCAGAAAAGAAGATTACCACTAAGTCACTTAGTACTCTCAGAAAAACTAATTGTATATTCGCATTTCTCGTTGATGAATAATTCTTTCCAAACCTAGTGTTCTTAGTGTCTTAGTGGTGGAATCTTTAATCTTGATAAATCAACGAACAACGAACAACTACGCGTTCTTTGCGTTCGCCGTCTTGATGGGCGGATCAACTATCCACAAACAGCCTCTCTCCGTCACTCCTGACTACCACCGCTCCCACATCATCTGTCCTGTAAACCCTTGAATTTGAAAGTTCAAGCCGTCTTATCACGTACTTCGACGGCAGGTCTCTGTCTTTCATTGCAGCCGTACTTATTATACTTATCAGCGGTTTCACTTTCATTACAAATTCCATCGATGTTGCTTTGTCACTGCCGTACCTCGCAACTTTCAGTACATCCGATTTCAATCCGTCGCCGTATATCTTCAGCAAATCCAGTTCATCATCTTCCTCGGCTTTACCTGTGAACAGAAAATTGTTCTTCCCGTATTCTACCTTTACTGCTGATTTCGATGTATCGGCATTCATGAAATATATCTTCACGTTTCCGAATCCGTTTATTTCTTTCAACTCGCTTATGTTCTCAACGGTAATCTTTTTCTCAACTACTATCCTGTCTGTTGTATTCTTTATGCCATTAACGTCTTTCATTATTATTCTCTTCACATCAAAGTTTTGTAATATGTTTAATAGTGCTTTGTAGTTCTTTCCCGTCTCACCTGTTAGTATAAGCAAATCAATCTCTTTTACATTCTTCCTTTTCAGGTAGGGGACAATCCGTGCAGATGTGCTGTTGTTAAACTGATTTTCTGTACCTGCATCAATCAGTATGTTACTTCCGTCAGGTGTTTCGATGTGCGTGCAGTCTGCATTTCCTATACTCAGGTAAGTTACCTGTAATTCCTTTGTGTCGTAACTCGTGAAAACTATATACATCAGTACAAGTATTGCAGAGGCAGATAACCGGAACATCAGGTTCTTCTTGTTACCCCATATCAGCAATCCGAGAACAGCATAGTACAGAATTAAAAGCCCTGCACTCATACCAAAAACTTCAAAGTAGGAATAATTCAGGTCTGCAGCCCATTTAATAAACATAATCTGTAAGTGCAGAAGTACATAGTTTACTTCTGCAACGACCGAACATAAATAATCAGAAAATATTCCTGCAAGTATTTGTATAAACCCGATTGCCAGTGAAAAGTTAGATAACGGAATTGCTATAATGTTTGTAAAGATACCGACCAAAGAAACTTTCTCAAAGTATTTTATTGTAATAGGAAGTACACCTACCTGTGCTGCTACTGATGTCAGCAGTGTTATGTATCCGTAATAAAATATCTTCCTCCAGTCTTTAACCCATTCATCGAACCTTCTGCCCGATATATCATTTATTCTTTCAAATATTATTACGATTGAAAGCACTGCACTGTACGAAAGTATAAACCCCGCATCGAACAGTTGACGCGCATCTATCAGTAATATTACCAATGCGGAAAGACCAATTACGTTAAGAAAATTTATCTTTCTCTGTACCCTGTAATTCAGTATCATCAGTGAACCCATTATCACAGCTCTCACGATGGATGCCGCTGCTCCCGTGAAGAAACAGTAAAATATAAGAGCAATTATTATCAGGTATATCTTTACATTCAAAGGAATCCTCAGCAGTGAAAAAGTAATAGAAAGGAATATAATAATGTATGCAACATTCAGCCCCGAAACAGCAATCAGGTGCATTACACCTGCTTTCACAAAATCGTCCTTAAGTTCTTTGGAAAAGTCCGCCCTGTATCCTGTTACGAGTCCGTTCAGGAATGCACCTTCGTCACCTCCGACATTCTCAGCAATGTTCTGTATCGCATACTTCCTCGCAGGATAAACTACGTTCTGATCGAAGTAGTTCAGGTTATTCCTCGATACTATTTCCACGTCGTTATAGAAATTAACCCTGAATATTTTATGCACATCGTTTAATGCGAGGTAATTCCGGTAATTGAAGTCACCCGGATTCGTTTCGTCAGGCGCATCTTTTAAATCACCGAACATCACTACCTTGTCGCCTGCTTCAAGAGAGGGGAGTGTATCTTTTACACCAATTTCTTTCGTTTGCTTCAGGACTACCAGTATCTTACCACTGATTTTCAGAGTGTCGCTTCTTGATATAACGGCTTCTGCATCAACTGTGTACCTAACTCTGTTCTTTGAATATTCAGGAAGGTTATTTATTACACCAACTAAATAAACATCAGACACATTCTTCTTTAGATAAGACGCCGAATTCTTTTCCTCATTATTAAAATCATAGTGCCCTTTGAATATTCCTGCTGCAATAATCACAACTGATATCAAAGCCAGCTTTGTGAACTCGGTCTTTTCTTTCAGCAGAAAATAAGACACTGCCAGCAGGCCTGTAATTATCAGAGGTACATAAAAAGGCAGTACAGGATATTTGCCAATGAAAATACCAATGGCTAATAAAATGACAGTCTTTAATGCCGGTGCAGTTTCAAGTTTTTGCATCTTTGAATGAGATTCTTAAACTTCAGATTATTTCCTGCACTTTTCAAGTCATATTTAAAATTGCTGTTTTAGCTGAGAAATATACGTTGAAAACTAAAGAAATTAATATTAAATTTAAGTATCGTATTATAAAATAATATTTCCTTACTATGAGAAGTATAGTTATATTTTTTGCCCCGTTTCTTCTTTCTGTATTATTATTGACATCCTGTAATAAATCAGACAGCCCTGTTTCTCCCAGTGCTCCCGGATATGGCACTTTGAAGAGTAAAATCCATCCGAGAACCGAACGCACTGATCTAAACAGTACCGATACTGTCGATTATGCTGATTTCAACATAGCCGTAACCGGTACATCTTATTCTATGGTCACAGACACAAGCGGGAAATGGTCTTTTGCAGGTTTTCCTGTGGGAAAGTATATCGTCAGTTTCTCCAAACCGGGATATTCAGAATATAAACTTGTTTATGCAACTGTCAC
The DNA here is from genome assembly GCA_026390735.1 of Ignavibacteriota bacterium. Lineage (GTDB taxonomy): Bacteria > Bacteroidota > Ignavibacteria > Tepidaquicellales > Tepidaquicellaceae > CAIKZJ01. Next base: position 22,685 of record JAPLFJ010000006.1, on the reverse strand, counting down.
AAAAGACGATACTACGGATTATCCTGTGTATATGTATAAATTAACTTCTGCAAGAATTTCCGGCGTAAGTTATTCTCTTTCCGCATCTCAGATAGCATTCAATTATAAACTTAACGTTAATCAGCTCAGACAGTATTATTTAAGGTTTTACTTTTCTCCTGATTCAACTGTCGGAACTCCATTATCAAACTATTCATTCACGGAATACGAACTACTTATCGATGTAAACGATACTGCTTCTGTCAGGAATCATTACGTTGATGTTGTAACTCTCCGTGCAAATGGAATGGCGTCCGGTACCAGAGTATACTGCTACGGAAATATCGGATATAAAAATCAGTATTACGATGACTCTCTTACAGGAAGAAAAATTTATAACACTTTTAGTACTTTTCCATCGGCAAAGATGAGTTTTATCCTTCCGTAGGAATTCAATTTCTGGCGGTATATATGTATTTAAAATTATCTTTAATTTTAAGTTTATTTTGGATAATTTACTAATTATTAGAAAATATCTTTCCCGTAAATCAACAAATTATATTGATATGAGTGATAACACTAAAACAATGGCGAAGAAACCTCGCAAGATCAAAGGCAAAACAGTTATTGATATTCAGAAATGTAAAGGTTGTGAACTCTGTACTGTTGCCTGCAAAGAAGATGCAATCTCACTTTCCAAAGACATTAACAATTTAGGCTACAGGTATGCAGTCGTCATAGACGACGTTTGTACTGGCTGCTTAAACTGTGCAATAGTTTGTCCTGATGGCGTTATTAAAGTTTACAGAACAAGCGGGAAAAAGAAAGAACAGATTGCGACTATCTCCAACGTTAAAGAATCAATTAATGTAACCATTGATAATCCATCCCTGGAAGACCTTTCCAAAATGGATTATTTATAAACAACGATTTTAAATTAAAACTTTGAATAACTCTATTAAAGAGGAATAATTTATGGAATTGAAAGAAGATATCAGATTAATGAAGGGTAATGAAGCGATGGCTGAAGCCGCTATTCAGGCCGGTATGGATGCTTACTTCGGATATCCTATCACTCCGCAGTCGGAAGTGCTGGAATATTTAACAAGAGAAGTTCCGAACAGAACAGGTATTGCTCTGCAGGCTGAAAGTGAAGTGGCAGCAATCAATATGGTATATGGTGCTGCGGGTGCAGGCGCAAGAGTCTGGACTTCATCATCATCACCCGGCTGGTCATTAATGCAGGAAGGTGTATCATACATCGCTGCTGCCGAATTACCGTGTCTGCTTGTGAACGTTAATCGCGGCGGTCCGGGGCTTGGAACAATCCAGCCTTCACAGGGAGACTATTTTCAGGCAACGAAGGGCGGTGGTCACGGAGATTATCATTTATTAGTTTTAGCGCCAAATTCTGTACAGGAAATGGCTGACTTTGTTTTTCTTGGTTTTGAACTTGCTGAAAAATACAGAACTCCGGTTATGATGCTTTCAGACGGTGCAATAGGGCAGATGATGGAAAAGGTAACTTTCCATAAGAGAGAAATTGTTAAGAGTGCAAAGCCATGGGCTACAACAGGTAAGACTGAAGACAGAGAAAGAAACATTATTACTACACTTTTTATTCAACCAGAAAAGATGGAAATAGTCAATATTCATCTTAATGCCAAATACGAAGAAATTAAAAAGAATGAAGTAAGGTATGAAGAGATTGAAACAAAAGATGCAGAATATTTACTGGTCGCTTACGGATTATCGGCAAGAATCAGTCATAAAGTTGTTATTCTCGCAAGAGAAAAGGGAATTAAACTTGGTCTATTAAGACCAATAACCTTATGGCCATATCCATCGGATGTTCTTTTTAAACTTGCCGATCAAGTTAAAGGAATGATGACAGTAGAATTAAACGCAGGACAGATGGTAGAAGATGTAAGATTAGCAGTTAATGGAAAAGTTAAGGTTGGACATTATGGAAGAATGGGTGGAATCATTCCAAGTCCGGAAGAAGTGGAAGAGAACTTAGAAAAATTTATTAAAACACTTTAAGAGAAAAATTAAATTTTATTGATATGGAAAATAACGAAATTTTAACACCCCAGTGCATCGTTGATGGTGATGATAATTATGACCTCGTTTACGAGAAGACAAATGTTATGACCGATACTCGTCTGCATTACTGTCCGGGCTGCGGACATAGTACTGCACACAAAATTCTCGGTGAAGTAATTCAGGAACTCGGAATACAAAAGGATGTAATTGGTGTTGCACCTGTAGGATGTTCAGTTTTTGCTTATGAATATTTACACATCGACTGGCAGGAAGCCGCACACGGAAGAGCTACAGCTGCTGCAACAGGTATTAAAAGATGTTTACCCGATAAATATGTTTTCACTTATCAGGGAGATGGCGACCTTGCTGCAATAGGTACTGCTGAAACAATCCATTGCATTAACCGTGGTGAAAATATTATGATTATATTTATTAACAACGGTGTGTATGGAATGACAAGCGGACAAATGGCACCAACATCACTTGAAGGAATGAAGACTACTACTTCACCTTACGGCCGTAATGTTCATACAATGGGCTACCCGCTTAAAGTATCGGAATTAATAGCTCCATTGCCGGGTGCATTTTACGTGACAAGACAAACGGTTCATACACCAAACGCAGTGAGAAAAGCTAAGAAGGCAATAATGAATGGTTTTAAATATCAGAAACTTGGAAAAGGTCTAAGCTTCATTGAAATAGTTTCCAACTGTCCTTCAAACTGGAGAATGACTCCTCTACAATCGAATGATTTCATCGATACGGATATGCTGAAATATTATCCGCCGGGAGATATCAAGGTTCCTTCAAAGGAAGATTTAATAAATTTATAAGCCGAAAGGGAATAAAATAATATGTTGAACGAAGAAATTATCATCGCAGGATTTGGAGGACAGGGCGTTCTTTCAATGGGGCAAACATTAGGGTATGCCGCTATGGTAGAGGGTAAGAACGTTTCATGGATGCCTTCATACGGTCCTGAAATGAGAGGCGGAACTGCTAATTGTATTACAATCGTATCTGATTCAACGATTAGTTCACCTATAGTATCAAGGTTTGATACAGGTATTTTATTAAATCAGCCTTCGATGGAGAAATTCGAAAGCAGAATAAAACCGGGTGGAATTATTGTTTATGAATCTACTAATATCTTGCACGCTTCTGATAGAAAAGATATCGGTGTATATGCAATACCCGCATCAGACGAAGCAAATAAATTACATAATATAAAAATTGCAAATATGATTCTTCTCGGTGCATTCCTCGAAAAGAAACCTGTTGTTTCTATCGAAGGTGTTATGGAGGCTTTGAAAAAAGTATTACCCGAAAGATATCATAATTTATTGCCTATTAACAGACAAGCACTCGAAGTTGGTGCCGAGTTAATGAGAAAAGCACAATAAACTCTTCTAAAACTTTTTAAGAAAAGGAGATTTACTATGAATTTTAAAGTTACAAAAACAGAGAAATCAAGATTTGAAAATATAAATTATGAGACATTGGGTTTTGGTGTCCATTTCTCAGACCACGTGTTTATTTCAAGATATAAAGATGGTAAATGGGATGATGGTGCCATCGAACCTTACGGACTTTTACCTTTTGAACCGGGTCTTTGTGTCTTCCATTACGGTCAGTCAATCTTTGAAGGTCTTAAAGCTTTTGAATCTTTAAAAGGCGGTGTAAATATATTCAGACCTGATATGAATGTTAATAGGTTGAACCGTTCTGCTGAAATCGTTTGTATCCCTACTTATGATGAAGAAAGATTGCTGGCAGGTATCAGAGAACTGGTTAAAATTGATGCAAAGTTTATTCCACGTAAAAAAGGTCAATCTCTTTACATCAGACCTGTCGTTTTCGGAAGTGGACATTTCCTCGGAGTTACTGCAGCAAGCGAATATCATTTAATAGTTATGACTTCACCCGTTGCATCATATTATGCAGCAGGTTTAAACCCCGTTAAGATAATGGTCAGCACAGACCACGTCAGAGCAGTTCAGGGCGGAGTCGGCGCAGCAAAGACAGCTGCAAATTATGCTGCTTCTCTTTGGGCTGGTATGGATGCACACAAAAGAGGTTTCTCACAGGTGTTATGGCTCGATGGTGTGAACAGAAAAGATATCGATGAAGTCGGTGCTATGAACATTATGTTTGTTATCGATGATGAACTTATCACGCCTTCCTTAAGCAAAGGTACTGTTCTCGCAGGTGTAACAAGAAATACAGTTCTTACTCTTGCAAAAGAATTCGGTATGAAGGTTTCCGAAAGAAATATTTCAATCGATGAAGTAGCTGAAGCACACGCAAACGGAAGAGTTAAAGAAGTATTCGGTACAGGCACTGCAGCAGTTATTTCTCCTGTTGGTCTGCTTGAATACAAAGGAAAAGAAATGATATTCAACGGTATGAAAATCGGACCTGTAGCACAGAAGTTCTACGATACTATCACTTCTATCCAGTACGGCGAAGTTGAAGATACACATAAGTGGAATCAGCACGTTGATTTATAAATAGAAGTAATTAAATATTATAGTTATTTTAAACCCGTGCATAACACGGGTTTTTTAATACCGTCTTTAAGTACCAAACAGGCTGTAAAGTTAAATTATATAACAATGAAAAACTTATTTTATACTGTCATTATCGCATCGGTTTTAATTATTACAGGATGCAATAAAAACATACAGAATGATGTTCAGAAACCTGAACAGAAACCAAAAGTTGAAGTTAAAAAAGATAAACTTGATTTCTTAACTGAGGATAATATTAAGCTCGTCGCGGATTATTACTATTATTCGGATAATAAGGATAAAAAACAGCCGCTAATCATTCTTATCCACCAGTTCCGTTCTTCCAGGGAACAATGGGATAAAAGTTTTATAGATACACTCTTAAGCAAAAACTATAAAGTCCTTGCATACGACATAAGAAACCATGGAGAATCCGGTAAAGCATCGGTTGATCAGATGGAATTATTAACCAGCAGAGAACAGGCACCGAAAGATGTTGATGCAGTATTAAACTGGGCTTATATGCAGAAGGGAATTGATTCAGGAAAAGTTGGTATTGTCGGAACATCAATCGGCGGCTCACTCGGTATTTATGCTAAAATGTTCAAAGGCGTTTCTTCTGTCGTTGCTGTCTCAGCAGGTAAAGAGACATTCCAGGCATTCACGGGATACGATGACAGAATGATGAGCTCCTCAAGAATGTTTGCACGTACTAAAAATATAATGTTCATCTGCGGTTCTTCAGACGGTTCTTACTTAGAGGAGGAAAAGAATATATATGACAGTTACCTGACGGAACCTCGAGAGATTATTAAGTTTGAAAATGATAAACATGGCAAGGATTTAATCGTACAGTATCCCGAAATATTAAAGTTAATCACAAACTGGTTTAGTAAAACATTATAATATATGGACGATAGCGGAATATGGGCAATGGTTATCATTGTCTCGGTAGTAATAATGATAGTAACTTTTTTAACATCGGTAACAGTGCTTCATAAAAAGTTTGTGGAGAAACCTCTCGAAAAGATGGAAGATAAAGAAAAGGAAGAATCCGGCAATAAAGATACATAATACTTTTCTTTATTGTTTGCTAAGATATTTACGATTTCTTCTGTCTCATTATCTCATACAAAAACACTGCCGTCGATACCGACGCATTCAGCGAATCAAACCCGCCTGACATTGGTATTTTTACCAGTTCATCACAGTTGTTCTTCAGCGATAATCTTATTCCGCTGCCTTCGCTTCCTACTATCAGACAAATTGCCTTCTTCAATTTTGCATCGAACGTAGTTGTCGTTGCCTGTGCGTCTGTCCCAATCACTGTAAATGCATTCTGCTTTAATAACTTTATTACATTGTTCAGGTTCGTCTCCATCGCAATAGGAATGTAATTCACTGCTCCCGAAGAGGTCTTTATCACTGTATGATTCACTTCCGCAGAATTATGACGCGGAATAATTATACCGTTAGCCCCAAGACAAACAGCCGAACGTATTATCGCTCCGAAATTATGCGGGTCTGTTATCTCATCAAGTATTATCAGCAGGGGATTGTCCACTTTCTCAGTCATGCTGATTAATTCCTTCAAAGGTGTATACTCAAAGTCTTTCATAAAACCAATCATTCCCTGCGAAATTCCTTCGCGCTTGTCTTTGCTCTGAAAATATTTCTCAAAGTCATTCTTGTGCAGAGATATAATGCTGATGTTGTTCGCATTCGCAAGTCCGAGTATCTCTTTCATTCTCGGTTCGGGCTTCATATTCTTCATAAATATTATCTTTGTCAGATCCTTCGGATTTGACCTGAGTGTCTCAAGTATCGGGTTTTTACCTATTATTATCATATGAAATATTATTTAATATATAAACCAGAATGTCATTCTTGCAACTATATCTGATGGTCTCAATACTCTTGCCGGACTCTTATCCTTGTAAGAAGTCAACCAGAGATTCGGTATTATATGAAAATTCGGGAATGGAAGAAAATCTAATCCTGCACTGAAGAAATTCTCTTTGTATCCTGCCTGCCCGTTATTACTGTTCGGGTCAAAGTAATCATACCTCGCAAATACATTTATCACTTCTGTTTCATTCATATCAGTCTTGCGAAGTAAATTATATTTTGAGTGCACTGAAAAACCAAACGGGTTCTGTGCTTCCGTTCCTGCGATTGCATTGTTCCTGACCTGGAATGCAGGCTCAAAAGTAAATTCATTATGTTTTGCTTTATAGCCAATAACACTCTTAACTGTGTACCTGTATTGCTCGTTAGCTCCCGACTGATAATCAAAATATCCTTCGGCTACAAAGTTCTTGAATATCTTGGTGTATGCCTGTCCATAAATTTTTACATACTTTGAAACTTCAGGACGCAATCCTTTGCCGTTTCCTATCAATGCCATGTATCCTGAATTCCCGTCTTTGTCAAACTTTCCCTTTAATGCTACACCTATATCTACTGCAGTACCTAAGCCGTTCTTATCTGCAAATGTCTTTTCCACTCCTCTGTATCCGTACATTACCTCTGATGCTCCCCATACAAACATTGGAGTTGGCATCAATCCGAATAATATACTCGAATTCTTTACTACATTTTTCCATTCAAAATTTGCATCGTATATAATAAAACTCATCTTTGAATCTATTTTTGTAACGTCGTTTGCTTCTATACCGAAATTTCCCGTAAAGTCATCATTGAAATAATGTTCGTAATGCAGTCTTGTCCTTCTTATCGTAAATCCCTGTACGTCTTTCCCGTAAGGTGAATACTGTCCTGTACTTCCTGAAGAGTCTCCGTCGGCTTTATAAAAGTAATCTCCGAATAATACACCGTTAAATTTACCTGTAGGTTTAGTTTCCTGTGCGTATGATACAGTAACTGTAAATAGAAAAATAATAAGTAATAATCTTCTCACTCTTGAATAATTTTATGTTTATAAAAACCCCCTTCGCAATCTCTCATTGCAAAGAGGGAGAGCTTAATTTAATAATGATGTTTTAATAACCTGATATTGTGTACCCTTTGTCTTTAGCTGCTTTATTCCATTGAGGAATTGTCTCATTCAAAAATACGGATTTTGCTTTATACAAACTATCCATATTTAATCCGATATAAATCTGCGCTTTTATTTTTGAAGAAATATCGGGTAATTGTACAGGCATCTTTACGTTTAACTTAATCAGTACTTCAGTCAGCAGATTTAAAGCTTCCTGTCCCTTCAAAATTGAATTACCTAGTATTCTTGCACATTCAAGCGGTGCGTGGAAAGAACCTCCGTGTGAAGCTCCAACAAAATCCCATCTCCATTGTGCCTGTCTTATTAATTTTAGTATTGGTTTCATCTGCTCTTCTGTTGCACCATTATCCCATGCAATCTTGGCTTCAATATGTGCCTTTGAAAGAGTTTTTGTTGTTAAGTTTCCGAGTTCAAATATCTTGTCCTGCCTGTCGTAAACGTTGTTTCTTAAAATGTTTTCGCTCTCTCTGTGACACACCTGGCAGGAGTTTGCTATATTATTTAAAGGGCTCTGTACGTGGTGGTCTGTAAACTTCACCCCGCCTTCACTCTTATATGGCATATGGCAATCTGCACATGCAAGTCCTCTCTGACTGTGTATTCCCATCTGATTTAATTCATAATCAGGGTGCTGTGCTTTAAGCATCGGTGCTTTGCTGAGTTTGTGTACCCAGTCTACGTGTTCCACTTCGTCGTAATACTTTTCCATGTCTTCAACTGTAAATCCTTTATCCCATGGGAATGTTAAATATTTCTCTTCTTTTCCTTTGAAATAATATTCAACGTGACATTGAGCACAGACTAAAGATCGCATTTCCTGATGAGTGGATTTCGTGATGTCTTTTCCCTGCCTTTGAAATGCTTCAACCAGAGCAGGTCTTGATATTCTTAGGTTCATTGTTTTATTGTCGTGGCAATCCTGGCAACCAATCGAATTCACAACTTCAGAACCGAGGTCCTTCCATGGCTTTTTGTAAAATTCTGCAATCCCAAGCTGGTCCATAAGTCTTGGAACATCTGGACTTTTGCATGTCCAGCACGTTGCTGGCTGCGGAACATCAGTACGTAAAGTGGTTCTGATATCCTTTACTGCCATATAATGTCCTCTGCTTTGTTTATACTCTTTTGAAAATGCATATCCAGCCCATAGTACTATTAAATCAGGATAACGTTCAAGCATGTCTATTGTAGCGGAACCACCGTGCTTGCTCGCAAAACCTGTATCCTGTGTGGCCAGATAGGTTTCGTATTCCCTTGGATAGTTTTCACCCCAGACTTCATTTTTGGGCTCCCAATCTTTGATGGGTTTTACATTTTGTACAATCTGATTCGATTCACTTCTTCTTTCAATAATTGTGCTTCCCAGTAAACCGATTAAAAATACTACTATTACTGTTGCTCCGTAAAGAACCCAGCCGAGCCAGGGTCTTTCTTTAATCTTTTCTGAAAGTTTCATTGCTAAAATATTTTAAGTATTTGAAATTATTTCTTCTCTAACGCTTTTGTTAACCACTCCGGTAAAACTGAATCAAGTTTTGGTAACCTTGCATTCGGAAATGAAGATAAACTGCTTACCTTTCCGTGAGGTACTTCCTGATGACAATTCCAGCATACATCCTTGTCATCTGCTACTATATACCCTTTGTTCTTTTGCGCAGAATGCATATAACCAAGTAATCCCTGGTGACATCTTTCGCAGTTTTCCTGAACTACGTTTCTTCCTGCTTCTTTTATCTTAATTACCTGAGGTTCCAACCGTAGTGTAAACATAGTTGTATGTCTTAAGCCGTCACTCGCTTTGAACATGTACTTCCTTATAACATTATCGTGAGGGACATGGCAATCATTACAGGTTGCAACCCTTGCGTGTGAACTGTGCTGCCAGGAAGTGTACTGCGGAAACATTACGTGGCAATTAACACAGGTCTCTGGTTTGTCAGATAAATATGATGTAGCGTTTCCTACATAAAATACAAGAAATAGTAATCCGGTTAAAATACCGATTGCTAATATCACAGGTAGCTTCCATGTCTCTGGAGGAGATATAATCTTTACAAATTGTTTGAGTTTTTCCATAGCTGTAATCAGATAATAAAGTCTGTTACAAATATAATTATACTATGCATAAAATCAAATGTATAATAGATGAATGGTTATTATACGATTGTGCAAAATTTACTGTAAACCGACATTAAAGTTTTTAAACATTTGTGTAAAAACATAATTTGCTGAAATCCCTCTCTTTTACATTTTATATAAATATTCCTATGTATAAATTCATCGATGATTGATATACAGAATATTGACAATACATTTAAAGAGAAGTTCCCTGATTTTGCCGTTGAAAAGGGCGCTCTTTATGTCGTTTCAACGCCGATTGGCAACCTTGAAGATGTCTCTCTGAGGGCACTTTACATTCTTAAGAATGTTGATTTAATCGCCTGTGAGGATACAAGGGTGACGGCAATATTGCTTAGAAAGTACAATGTTCAGAATAAAATGATGAGTTATTATGCGCAGGTTGAAAGTAAAAAGATGGATATTCTCATCGATGAACTGAAATCAGGTAAAGCAATCGCTCTGGTAAGTGATTCGGGTACTCCTGCCATATCGGACCCCGGGTCAATCGTTATATCTCATTGCGTATCAAATGATATAAAGGTTATTCCTGTTCCTGGTGCAAATGCGTTGATTCATTCGCTCGTAATGTCAGGATTCAATAACAAGAAGTTCTTCTTTCAGGGATTCCTTCCGCTCAAAGGAAGGGAAAATGTTTTATTGAAACTGAAAGAAATTAAAATGGCACTCGTTATCTACGAATCAAAGTTCAGGATTAAAAAAACAATATCTGAACTGAATAAGTATTTTTCCGCGAAGAATATATCCGTATCCCGCGAGATGACAAAGATACACGAAACTACTTATAGAAACAGAGTTGATGCAATGAATAAGGATATATCAAAGATTAAAGAAAAAGGGGAGTTTGTAATAGTCATCGATAATTCCTTATAATTACTGACGCTCTGTGTTCTCTGTGTTCTCTGTGTGCTCTGTGGTGAATTAATTTAAAAAGATAAATTAAAGAAACATGATAAATAAAGAAATAAGAGTCAGATATGCTCCGTCTCCAACGGGATATATTCACATAGGAAATTTACGCACGGCATTATACAACTACCTGTTTGCACGCCATACAGGCGGTAAGTTTATTGTAAGAATAGAAGATACAGACCAGGCTCGTAAAGTAGAAGGTGCTGTTGAAAACCTTATCGCTACTCTTAAATGGGCTGGACTCGATTACGATGAAGGTCCTGAAAAGGGTGGTGATTACGGTCCGTACTATCAATCAGAAAGACTCGATATTTATAAAACACATGTTGATATACTTCTGCAAAAGAAGAAAGCATACTATTGTTTCTGCTCAGCAGAAAGGCTAACTGCTCTCCGCGAAGAGCAGCAAAAGCAAAAGCTAAATCAGACTAAATACGATAAACGTTGTCTTCAACTTTCAGATGAGGAAGTCTCTGCAAATATTGCAAAGGGAATGCCTCATGTTGTTAGATTAAACGTGGACCCTTCATCCACAATTAAGTTTAAAGATGATGTACGTGGTGATGTTGAATTTTCTGGCGAAGTAGTTGATGATCAGGTATTAATTAAATCCGATAACTACCCGACTTACCATCTGGCAAATGTAATTGATGACCATCTTATGAAGATAACACACGTTATCCGTGGTGAAGAATGGCTTCCGTCAACACCTAAACATGTGCTCCTTTACGAAGCATTCGGATGGGATGTACCTGTGTTTGCACATTTACCATTGCTCTTAAATCCTGACCGTTCAAAATTAAGCAAACGTCAGGGTGATGTTGCAGTGGAAGATTACAGGAAAAAAGGTTTCCTCAGCGAAGCTCTAATTAACTTTATTGCGCTGCTCGGTTGGACTGCTGGAGACGATAAAGAGTTCTATTACATTGATGAATTAATAAAAAGTTTCTCGCTCGACAGAGTCAATAAATCCGGTGCAGTATTCGACATCGAAAAACTAAACTGGCTAAACGCAGAACATCTCAGAAGAAAATCTGATACTGAGTTAATTCAAATGCTAAGAGATGATTTAAAGACATCAAAGTATTCAGGAAACGAATACTCAGATGAATATTTACTTAAAGTTATTCATGCTATGAAGGAAAGAGTTTCTTTCGTACAGGAATTCTACGAAAAAGGCTCGTACTTCTTTGAGGAACCAGCATCCTATGAAGAAGCAGCATTAAAGAAAAGATGGAAAGAAGAATCGCCCGCAATTCTCAGTAAATACTCTGAGAAAATAAGCACTTATGAAAATCCTGTTAAGGAAGATTTCGAAAAAATACTTCACGAAACAGCTGCCGAGATGAATGTCGGTAACGGAAACGTCATCCATCCATTGCGTCTTGCAACATCAGGAGTAAGCGGTGGCCCTGGTATCTTCGAAATACTCGATATCATAGGCAGAGATAAGACAATCACCAGAATTAACGCAATACTGGAAAAATTGAAATAAGTATCAAATTAAATATCCTCAGTCGTCTTTTTTCATTGCATATATCATAATTATGATATAATATTGATACAAATATAATTATATGCCAATAATAAAACCAATATCGGATTTAAGAAATAAGTCTAATGAGATTTCTGAATTAGCTCATAGTTGCAACGAACCAATATTTATTACCAAAAATGGTGAAGGAGATTTGGTAGTAATGTCTATGGGACATTATTCTAAATTGAGCTTGAAATTAGATTTACTGGGAAAATTATCTGTAGCGCAAAACCAAAAGGCTGCTGGAGATAAAGGGAGACCATTTAAGCAGGTTATGTCTAATATCAGGAAATCAATAAATGGCAAAAGATAAATACCAGGTCAGGTTACTTAGAATTGCAGAAGAAGATTTCTCTGAAATTGTATCATATATTGGAGATGACAATATAAAAGCGGCAAACGAATTGGCAAATATGTTTGAGATCAATTTTGAACTACTTTCAAATAATCCTTTACTTGGAAGGATACCTAGAGATGAAGATATAATGAATTTGGGTTATAGATATTTAATAGTACAAAACTATTTAATATTTTATTCAATCGGCGAGAAGTCAATATTGATTCATCGGATTATACATGGTGCAAGAAATTACAAAGATATATTATAGTTCATAATAATAAATACCAACATAAAAATGGAAGAAAACACAAATACTCCGACTAATTTTATTCGCGAGTTTATAAACGAGGATTTAAAGCAAAACAAGAACGATGGAAAAGTGCACACACGATTCCCGCCGGAACCTAACGGCTACCTGCATATCGGTCATGCTAAATCTATATGCCTGAACTTCGGTATCGCCCGTGATTATCAGGGACTCTGTAACCTCCGTTTTGACGATACAAACCCCGTAAAGGAAGATGTTGAATACGTTGATTCCATTATCGAAGATGTTAAATGGCTCGGTTTCGACTGGGATGACAGAATGTACTATGCGTCCGGATATTTCGAAAGACTTTATGATTATGCCGTTCAGTTAATCAAAGACGGAAATGCTTACGTCGATTCTTCCACTGCAGGCGAGATAAAGAACCAGAAAGGAACTCCTACTGAACCGGGAATTAATTCGCCGTACAGGAACCGTTCTGTCGATGAAAACCTTAAACTTTTCACTGAAATGAGAGAAGGGAAGCATGAAGATGGTGCGCTTACTTTAAGGGCAAAGATTGATATGGCTTCACCTAATATGCATATGCGCGACCCTTTGATTTATCGCATAAAGAAAGCTACTCATCACAACACAGGTGATAAATGGTGCATCTATCCTATGTATGATTATGCTCACCCGTTGTCCGACTGGATTGAAGGAATAACACATTCATTGTGTACTCTCGAGTTTGAAGTCCATCGTCCGTTGTACGACTGGTTCTTAAAAACTCTTAATCTTGAAAACCTTCCAAGACAGATTGAGTTTGCACGCCTTAACCTTACTTATACTGTTATGAGCAAACGCAAACTTCTCGAACTCGTAATGGAAAAGTATGTGTCGGGATGGGATGACCCGCGTATGCCTACTATATGCGGACTTCGCAGAAGGGGATACACTCCTGAATCAATCAGAAACTTTGCAGATAAAGTCGGTGTCGCTAAACGTGATGCAATGACCGATGTCGCCTTGCTTGAACACAGTGTTAGGGAAGATTTAAATAAGAAAGCACCGCGTGTCATGGCAGTTATGAATCCTGTAAAAGTAATCATAACTAACTATCCTGAAGGACAAACAGAAGAACTTACTACAATTAATAATCCCGAAGACGAATCGATGGGTTCAAGAAACATTCCTTTTTCAAGAGAGATTTACATTGAGCAGGATGATTTCCAGGAAGTTCCGCATAAGAAGTTTCACAGGCTTTCTCCTGGAAATGAAGTACGCCTGAAATCTGCCTATATAATTAAATGCAATGAAGTAATAAAAAATGATGCTGGTGAAATCGTTGAACTGCACTGTACTCACGACCCTGAAACAAAAAGCGGTTCTGGAAGTACCAGAAGCGTGAAAGGAACAATACACTGGGTATCTGCTCTGCACGCAGTTAAAGCTGAAATAAGATTGTACGACAGATTGTTCACTATTGAAGACCCATCATCACATGAAGAACTTGATTTTAAGGAACTGCTGAACCCTCATTCTTTGGATATATTAAGCAACTGTTACATTGAACCTGAACTCGCAAAAGCAAAAATAGGTGATAAGTTCCAGTTTGTAAGACAGGGATACTTCTGTGTTGACCCGTTATCAATAAATGATAAACTTGTCTTCAACAGAACCGTACCTTTAAAGGATTCCTGGTCTAAGATAGAAAAGAAATAATGTTAAATTCTTGAAGTAATTTCAGGAATGAAAAACCGATATTAATTAAGAGTTCAAAATATTTAAACCCTGAGCCGTAAGACCCAGGGTTTTATATTTAAGAATAAAACTTTTAGACTATCTTATTTTCTTCTTATGTCTGTTCTTTCTAAGTCTTTTCTTCCTCTTATGAGTAGACATTTTAGCCCTTTTTCTCTTTTTTCCACAAGGCATTAAATTTGCTCCTTTCGTTAATTAATTATTTTGATAAATTTTCTTGTACTACTGTTTTGAATTCTTTTGACACTTTAAACTTCGGTATGAATCTCCTGCCAAGCTGAAGTGTCTCTCCGGTCTTTGGGTTACGGGCCTTCATCGGTTCTCTTACTACATTCTTAAACGTTCCGAATCCTCTTATCTCAATAGTCTCATCCTTGCACAGGCAGTCAATTACTACACTGATAAATCCTTCAATCACGATTTCTGCTTCCTTCTTACTTATTCCGGTAGCATCAGAAATTTGTGCCGCTATTTGTGCCCTTGTCATTCCCATTTTACCTTTCGAATTTATATTGCAAAACCGGTTTGTTTAAAAATTCATTGTATACATCTTCTTTTAAAACCTTTATCTCGTTGTTAGTCATATTCTCTATGATATAATCAAATATATTCCGTTTACCTTTCTCTTTTACTATCGCAGGCTCGCCTTCTATCTTTGCCATTACACCTGCTATTTTTATCGCATCTTCAAGAGTACCCAGTGAATCAACAAGCCTTATGTCTTTGGCCTGTCTGCCTGTGTATACTCTGCCGCTCGCTATCCTGCGGACTTCTTCTTTGTCAATCTTTCTTTCTTTTGAAACTACATCAAGAAACTGTTCGTAACTGTCGTCTACTATATCCTGAAAATAAGCTCTGTCCTTTTCGTTTATTTCTTTCATCGGATTACCCGCATCTTTCAGTTCACCGCTCTTAATCGTAAAGTCCTTAATCCCGAGTTTATCGGTAAGTTCTTTAAAATTCATAAGTGAAATAATCACTCCGATGCTTCCTGTCAGTGTTCCCGGATTCGAAACTATTAAACTTCCGCCGCATGCAACATAATAACCTCCGCTTGCTGCTATAGAACCGAATGAAACTATTACAGGTATTCCTGCATCACGTGTCTTCTTAACTTCTTCATACATTTCCTGTGAAGCCGCAACTCCGCCTCCCGGCGAGTTTACGTGTAACACAATTGCCTTAATGCTCTTGTCTTCACGGTATTTCTTGAACTGTCTTACTATCGGTTTTGAATCGATGATTGTAAAATCAAGTTCTACAATCGCAATCTTTCCTTTACCCGAACGTACTTCTTCGTAATCATAACCTTTGTCACCTGTCTTTACAAGTACTGTAGCAAATATGATTATGGAAAATCCTACAAACAGCATCGCCATAACCAGAATGCCGATTATTATTCCCCAGAACCAGCGTCCGCTTTTATTTTGATTACTGTCGCTCAAGTTATTAATTTAAAGCTGCTTTCTTCTGTACTGCTTCTTCTTTCTTTGCATTGTTGCCTAAAGCATCGTATGCATTGATTAAGATTTCGTATGAATCCTTAAGCAGTTCTTTGCTCTTGGATGTTGATGTTACACCCTCAATATACTTGACTGTTTCGTTTAAGAATGGTTCGTATTCTGCTTTTGCTTTTCCGTCTGTAGCAAGTTTCACTGCCAGCTGGTAATTACAGTATCCGCAGTTAAACTGTGAACTTTCGTAATAAATATTGTCTTTAGGTATATAAGGAATAGTTAATACTCTCTTGAATATTGAAAATGCTTTTACGTAATCTTCTGCCTGCCTGGCTTTGATGCCTGCTGCATACATGAGTTTACCAATCTGGATTGCATCTTCTTTGCTCTTCGATTTATCAAGAATATTCTGGTAAATTTCTAAAGCCTTATCGGTCTGACCCATGTAGTTGTATGAGTCTGCTAATAACTGATGTGCTGCAATACTGTCAGGGATTATTCCGGTTGCTGCTGTAAAATTCTTTACGGCTTTTCCGAAGTATGCATTCGCATTATCAGTTTCTTTCTTGCCTAATGATTTTACGCCGCTGTTGAAATCGTTTATACCTGCATTAAACTTGTCAATCCAGTAGTTCTTAATAAGATTGCCGTAATCTGCTGAACGTGTCGAAGCTTCTTTAAAAGAAACTGCTGCTTCTGTGAATTTACCTAATTCTGTCTGCGCATATCCTAGCATATACCATGCTTCTGCATCTGTCTTGTCAACTGCTAAACCTTTTGCTAATTCTGATGCTGCTTTTTCCCAGTCTTTTTGCCCGTAAGCTAATTTACCGGTTGTTGTTTCTGCCGGAGAACATCCCCCTAAATAAATTGATATTGCTCCAATAAAGAAAATCAGTCCTAAAAATACTTTTAAGGATTTCATAAAAATTTTACTCCGAATATTATATGTTTTAAAATGTCCATAAATATAAGAAATATAAGCTACTTATACAATTTAGAAATTAATCCTTCTAAACTTTTTCTGTTTCCTGATTTTAATGACCTTTTTTAAGGGTTACATATTCGTAGTTCCTGCATTCTTGACGGTGACAGTTCAGTTTTTTCCAACCCCTTAGTGGTTGCATATTTGTAGGTATCCTTTTTTAAATCTCTGATTTTATATCCTGAATAACTTACAACTCAGTCTGTGGGACAAAAATTAAAAAATACCATCCCAAACTTGTTCACACCAAAATTGATAAACAAGAATTATCCCCAATATTTTTCTGGAAAGGGCAGTAATTTACACTTTTTCTTTAAAAATGTGTCGTCTAAATCAAATAACATGCTCTTGCATACCCTATCAATCGTTTATTAACCACCAAAATGGATATTTATAATTTATAATGGACTGTTGTATAAATCTTGTCTCAAAATGAGAAAATTTGTCTCAAAATGAGAAAATATTATTGTAAACACCTCAAAAACAACTAAATATAGCATATTTTAACTGGCATGAAATTTGCACGTTAAAATGTATGATTTATTCAAGAGTTATCAAATTAGTTGTATTTAAATCTGAAATATAAAAACCAATATCCGTATAGTTAAGATATAAAAACAGAAATTATTTTCAAAATATATAAGAACTTCAATAATGAAAAAATCATTATTATTAATTTTAGTCACGGTATTGTTTACCGTAATACTCTTGAAGAGCGCAGGGGCGCAGACACTTGTTGCAGAATATGAATTTGCGGGAACCCTTACTGACCGTCTCAATGGTTCTACTCTTACAGCCTGGGGACCCACACCAGTCAGCAATGGAGATCCTTCTTACTTACGCAATAATGTTGAGTCGGCTTTTCTAACTGACGCAAACGGAGACTATTGGACTTGGAGATCAGACCAGAAAGAAGGCGGTGGTTTCTATATTGATGTAAATTCGGATATCCGTACGAATTATTCAATCGGTCTTCGGTTTTCATTCGACTCGACCGGCCCTGGTTATAGGAAGATTATTGATTACCAAAACTGTGTTAGCGACAATGGATTTTATTTTTGTGGAAATAAGTTAGTATTCTATCCCAGCGGCAACGGAACTACAACTATTAGCAACAACCAGTTAATTGATCTTGTAGTTACCCGTTCGACCGACGGAGTGTTTAAGGCATATTTTGTCGTAAATGGTGTAGTTGTTTCAACGCCCGAAATAAACTATAATGCCGGGAGCGATGGATCTCCGGTGCTTGTCAACGGAAAACCAAGATTCGGTTTCTTTTATAATGATAATAGGTATTCGGGTGAAGCTGCAAAAAGCGGAAAAGTTTACGGAATAAAAATTTGGAACTCTGCTTTCTCTTCAGCCGCTGAAATTCAGACAGCTATGAATCCGAAAGCGACAGTCGCCAATGTATCGATTATCGGTGCGACAGGTGTTTCGATTACTTCCAAGGATGTTGTTGTTACACTGCTTGAGCATACTATACTTAGTACAATTGCTCAGGGTACTACACTTTCCAGCTGGGTAACCAATTTGCCAACCGGCCTTATCGCAAAGGCAAAGTCAAATATCAATGCAGGATCAACCAGCTTCACACTGGAAATTACTGGTACTCCTTCGACTGTCTTGAGCGCACCTATTCAGATAACCGTTCCATCTGCTTACTTAAACCCAAGTGCAAATGTTGTTGTGGCGCAAAACCTAAACGCCATCTTTGCTATATCACCTTATACTGTAACGTATAACGGCAACTCCAGCACCGGAGGCAGCGTGCCTGTTGATGGCAATAATTATGCAGTAGGTTCCACTGTAACGGTACTCTCAAATTCCGGTAGTCTTGTGAAAACCGGATATACTTTCCAGGGCTGGAATACAAAAGCTGACGGCAGCGGTACACCGTATGCTACAGGTTCAACATTTACAATTGGAGCTTATAATGTGATGTTGTACGCTCGATGGACGGTAACAGCAACCCCGCCACCTACGGTAACTACACAAGCAGCTACAAATGTTACTTTAACCACTGCTACGGGGAATGGAAATATTACAAATTTAGGTAATCCTAATCCTATCGCCTATGGTGTATGCTATGGCACCAGTTCAAACCCGACTATAAGTAACGCATCTTTCATTAACAAAGGTAGTACATCAAATATTGGTGCGTTTACAGCTAACATAACAGGATTGGCACCTGGTACTACATATTATGTGCGCGCTTTTGCCACTAATACTGGTGGTACATCTTACGGCGATCAGTTCAGCTTTTCAACAGTTTCTGTAACCTGCACTTTTACTAGCGGAAGTTCTTATACGCCTATCATTGTAAAAGGTAACCCTAATCAGCCCATTGGAAGATTTCAGCTATCCGGGGCAAATTCAGGGGCATCTCTTACAGTAGCAGTAATTAAACTAAACGGCGTTCGCAGCGGTGCATCAAATTTCAAATTGTGGTACAGTGCGGACAATACATTTGATCCGGGTGCAAAAATCAGCAGTCTCCTCGGTACAGTTGCGGCTGATCCGGGTACAGGAAATACAATCAGCTTCTCTGGTTTTAATCAGTCAATAGGTACTGGCGGTGGATATTATTTCCTGAGCTGTGACCTGGCATCGAATGCTGCAGGTGAAATTCAGGGCATACTTGTAGACAACAACTCGCTGACAATATCTTCAGGCTCTTTGTCCGGTACGATCAGTAATCATCCTTTATCTTCATCTAATAATCCTCTCCCTGTTTCACTAGCATTCTTTACAAATTCAGTCAGTAACCGCGATGCTGTTCTTAACTGGAAAACATCTTCGGAAGAAAGCGAATGGAGTAAAGTCGGATTTGCCGCAGGCAAAGGAACAACGAGCCTTCCGACAAACTATTCATTCGAAGATAAAAAACTTTCTGTGGGAAAATATCAGTACCGCCTGAAACAAATTGATAACAACGGTAATTTTGAATATCATAATTTAAGTGGATCTGTGAATGTCGGAGTACCGGCTAAGTATGACCTGAGCCAGAACTATCCGAATCCGTTTAATCCGTTTACTAAGGTAGATTTTCAGCTGCCTAACGATTCAAAAGTATCTGTAGTAATTTATGATATCACTGGCAAAGAAGTGAGTGTAATTATTAATAATGAGTTCAGAAAAGCTGATTATTATACTGTAATGTTCAATGGAAGCAATCTTTCCAGCGGAGTCTATTTCTACAGGATTATTGCAGATAAATATGTGATGACTAAAAAAATGCTGCTTCTTAAATAATGTTCGTAAAGAATTTACAGAGTAGAATTTCTATTCTGATAATTTAAAATAATGTTATAATTATGTCAGTTATAATGAAAGTAAATATGAAGACAGAATTACTCGCTTTACTTTTCCTATTATTGCCCGTCTGCGCTTATTCCCAGATTGGCGGATATGCTGTATCACTGGACGGCATTGATGATTATATAAGTGTTCAAAACAGCTCATCACTGAATTATTCTGCTTTTACTGTTGAAGCGTGGGTTTTGTACCAGGATACAGACGGTGGTAAAGTTTTTGGTAAATCACAAAGCAATGGTGCGGTTCCGGGGTTTAATATGGGAGTCGAAGGTAACCTGACTTTGACGTGTGAATGCTTCGAGAGCTGGGGATCAAGCGTCAATGCTAGTAGTACTAAAACATTAATTTCAGGAGTCTGGAATCATATAGCAATGACTTGGAGTAGTGGTGGATATTTGTGCGGATATATTAATGGAGAACAGGTTATCAATAAAGCTTCAGGTTCTTTATCAATCTCAAACTCAAACACAGTTACAATTGGAAAAGCACCATGGACAAGTATTAATCAGGGACATTTTAAAGGTAAAATTGATGAGGTTCGTTATTGGAATGTAGTGCGCACTCAGGCAGAAATTAAAGCTAATATGTACAGGGAAATCGGCACTAATGCTAATCTGAAAGTTTATTACAAAATGAGCGACGGCTCAGGTACATCCTTAACAGATAACAGTGGTAATAATTATTCGGGTACAATGTATAACGCTCCTGTATGGAAAACATCTGATTGCTTTTCCGGCTCGCGTAATGCTTTGGATTTCGATGGAACAGACGACAACGTTTCACTGTCAAACGGAGTAGTTTTAGGAACAACATTCACTCAGGAAATGTGGGTCTATCCTACTTCTTCCGACGGAAATTTTCACGGAATTCTGGGGTATCCGAATGATGGTGGTAGTATGCGTCCTCCCTGTGTTTACCAGCACGGTACTAAAATTCATTTTGGCTTTAGCAACGGTTCATGGCAGAGTTATGAAACAGGCGATGGTGCTCTCACATTGAACTCCTGGAATCATATTGCAGCCACTTTTAACGGCACAACTTATACTATCTATGTAAATGGTTTAAATATATATTCTACAACTGGTTCATCCGGTATGACTCCCTACAATAACCCGCAAAGCAGCATCGGTAAACTCGATAATTATTTTAAGGGAAAAATTGATGAAGTACGTTTATGGACCGTATGCAGAACGGCTGCCGAAATCCGTGATAATATGATGTGCACTCTCGCAGGAAATGAAACAGGCCTTGCAGCATATTACCGAATGGACTATTATGAAGGAACGACTCTTTACGATATGTCTTCAAACGCAAGAAATGGAACGCTGAATAATTTTGCATTAAGCGGTTCGACAAGTAACTGGGTTTCTTCATCTGCATTCAATACCTGGATAGGAAGTGAAAGCAATACATGGTCAACAGCAGGAAACTGGAGCAGCGGCGCTGCACCTGTCTCTTCTGATAATGTTGGTATATACAATTGGGCTCTGGGAAACGAATGTACTCTGAGCGGAATACCCACAGTCAACATTCTGAATCTTTCATCTTCTGCAACACCTTCGTTGAGTTCAAATATGACGATAACTGGTAATCTTAACCTCTCTAAAAATATAGACCTGAACGGACAGACATTAACTTTGGGAAGCTCAACAGTTTCTCCGGGTAAATCAGTTACAGGTTCATATTTCTTAACAGGTACAGGAACTGTTAAAAGATGGTTTGGGTCTACAGCTATTACTTCTGAGACAGGACTTTATCCGGTTGGTGTAAACACAAACAACAGAAATCTTACAATAAGCGGTACACCAACTACAGGAGGTACAATTTCTGTTGCGTATACTGATGCAAGCGGAGTGACAACTTTTGGAAGCTCATTCGTAGAAAACGGAAAAACATTCATACAAAGAAGTAATTCAGGATGGACTGTTACTTTAGCTGATGGTTTTGTTTGTTCAAACCTTAGTATGGCAATCCGTGGTGACGGCATCCCGGGAATCTCAAACATAAGCGACCTTAATATATCTGCTGCAACTGGTTCTGCACCCGGAACATATTCATCACCAACAGGTACAACTTCATCACCGGTTATTAACCGTACAGGATTAAACACAAGTCTCTTTAATCCATTAGCGGCAACAACATATTATTTTGCATCAACAAGTAACTCACCTTTACCAGTAACATTTTCTTCTTTCTCTTCTTCGGTTTATCTTCGTGATGTGAAACTTAACTGGAAAACATCTTCGGAAATTAATAATATAGGTTTCGATATCGAAAGAAAAACTGTTGAAAGCGAATGGAGTAAAGTCGGATTTGCCGCAGGCAAAGGAACAACGAGCCTTCCGACAAACTATTCATTCGAAGATAAAAAACTTTCTGTGGGAAAATATCAGTACCGCCTGAAACAAATTGATAACAACGGTAATTTT